>NZ_JAQIRN010000009.1:0-216642 GCF_050600815.1 Klebsiella sp. 141161
CAAACGCCAACAGCCGTCCGTGCGGCGATACCACTGGCTATCTGGCCAATCCGAAGGAGGTCTAAAATGGGAAATGGATGGCATGAATGGCCGCTGATGATTTTCACGGTCTTCGGGCAGTGCGTCGCCGGGGGCTTTATCGTTCTCGCGCTGGCGTTGATGAAGGGCGAACTTTCGCGCGAGCGGCAGCAGCGGGTGGTAATGAGCATGTTCGGGCTGTGGGTGCTAATGGGGATCGGTTTTATTGCCTCCACCATGCACCTTGGTTCTCCAATGCGCGCGTTTAATTCGCTGAACCGCGTTGGCGCATCATCGTTAAGCAATGAAATCGCCAGCGGCGCGCTTTTCTTTGCCGTCGGCGGGATTGGCTGGCTGCTGGCGGTGGTAAACAAACTGCCGTCTGTGCTGCGCAATCTGTGGCTGGTCGTCACCATGATCCTCGGCGTCATCTTTGTCTGGATGATGATCCGCGTATATAACACCATCGATACCGTACCCACCTGGTATACCATCTGGACGCCGCTCAACTTCTTCCTGACCGTGTTTATCGGCGGGCCGCTGTTGGGCTACCTGCTGCTGCGTGTCGCGGGTGTGGACGGTTGGGCAATGCGTTTATTGCCGGTGATTATGCTGGTGGCGTTGGTGATTAGCGTGACCGTCGCGTTGATTCAGGGCAGCGAGTTGGCGACGATCCATAGTTCGATTCAGCAGGCTTCGGCGCTGGTGCCGAATTACGGTTCCTTAATGGCATGGCGGACGGTCGCGTTAGTGCTGGCGTTGGTCTGCTGGATTGTACCGCAGCTTAAAGGTTATCAACCCGCATTGCCGCTGCTGGGGCTGGCATTTGTGCTGGTGCTGGTCGGCGAGATGATTGGCCGCGGCGTATTCTATGGTCTACATATGACCGTCGGTATGGCTATCGCCAGTTAATAACGTGAAATCACGCCGGAAGCCTATTCCGGCGTGATGAAAAAATGCGGTTGATTGATGAAATTTTTCTACTGATATTTCCTTCTGGGTTTTCCAATAAATTAATAAAAACAATGGAATAATATAATGAATAATTCCATTGCCGCTGCGCTGGATAAAAAACTTCTATCGTTGCTCTGAAAACCGCGTCAGGCCTGAATTCTGGCGGATTGACAATGTTTACAGCAGTGGCATGATGCGCACGAAATCTGAACTTCCTCACGGTTAACACCCATGACCATCTACACTCGCCCAGTGCAAATGTTGCTCTGTGGCCTGCTTCTGTTGACGCTGGCAATCGCGGTTTTAAATACGCTTGTCCCGCTCTGGCTCGCCCATGAAAATATGCCAACCTGGCAGGTTGGGATGGTCGGCTCCTCTTATTTCACCGGTAACCTGGTGGGAACCTTATTTGCCGGTTGGGTCATTAAACGTCTGGGGTTTAATCGTAGCTATTACCTGGCGTCATTGATTTTTGCCGTCGGCTGCGTTGGCCTGGGTATTACACTCGGTTTCTGGACATGGCTGAGCTGGCGTTTTATCGCCGGCGTGGGCTGCGCGATGATCTGGGTGGTGGTGGAAAGCGCGCTGGTGTGCAGCGGTACTTCCCGCAGCCGTGGTAGGCTGCTGGCGGCGTACATGATGGTCTATTACGTCGGTACCGTGTTGGGTCAACTGATGGTAAGTAAATTACCGACCGATTTAATGAGCGTGTTGCCGTGGGTTACCGGCCTGGCGCTGGCGGCGATCCTGCCGCTGCTGTTTACGCGTATCATGAGCCAGGCCGACGAGCCGCATGAAACGGTACGTATCTGGCCGATGCTGAAGCTGCGTCAGGCTCGCCACGGTGTGAATGGCTGCATTATATCCGGTATTGTACTCGGTTCACTATACGGCCTGATGCCGCTGTGGCTGAACCACCAGGGCGTCAGCGATTCCGGTATTGGTTTCTGGATGGCGGTGATGGTCAGCGCCGGGATCCTTGGGCAGTGGCCGGTAGGGCGTTTGGCTGACCGCTATGGCCGTCTTCTGGTGTTGCGCGTTCAGGTCTTTGTAGTGATTCTGGGCTGTCTGGCGATGCTCAGCCAGGCGGCAATGGCGCCAGCGCTTTTTGTGCTCGGCGCATCCGGTTTTACTTTGTATCCGGTGGCGATGGCCTGGGCCTGCGAGAAGGTTGAACACCATCAATTGGTGGCGATGAACCAGGCGCTGCTGATGAGTTATACCATTGGCAGCCTGCTGGGACCGACCCTGACGGCAATGCTGATGCAGAACTTTTCTGATAACCTACTGTTTATCATGATCGCCAGCGTATCGTTTATCTACCTGCTGACGCTGCTGCGCAAAGCCGGACATCACCCGACGCCGGTGGCACATGCGTAACCAATCTGGCGCGCGGCGAAGGCCGCGCGTAGTCCGTTTTGATTAATGAATATTTCTGCGGGCAGACGGTATTGCGCTCATGATGAGGCGTTATCGGCGGGATTGATACTATTATAGTTGCGGGCCGTGGTGAGAGTACCTCCGGCCCGCTGCCGGTTTAGTACATCACCTTATGACCATACTGCTCAAGGATACCCTTCACCCGCTCCATGGTCTCTTTCTTCGGCGGGTGTACGCCGTCAAGCTTGTACTCTTCGCCCATTGCTACCCATTTGTGTTTACCCAGCTCATGGTAGGGCAGGAGTTCGATTTTCTCGACGTTGCCCATATCGCGGGTAAATTCACCCAGGCGATGCGCGGAATCGTCATCATCGGACCAGCCGGGAACGACAACGTAGCGGATCCATACGTTAATTCCTTTCTTTGACAGATACTGCGCGAATTCCAGCGTACGATGGTTAGAAACGCCGACCAGGTTCTGGTGGATTTCATCGTTCATCTGTTTGAGGTCAAGCATCACCAGATCGGTGACCTCCAATAGCTCGTCAATCACCGGATCGTAGCGGCGCACGAATCCGTTGGTATCGAGGCAAGTATGAATGCCTTCTTTTTTACAGGCGCGGAACCAGTCGCGGACAAATTCCGCCTGCAGGATCGCTTCGCCGCCGGATGCGGTGACGCCGCCGCCGGAGGCATTCATAAAGTGGCGATAGGTCACCACTTCTTTCATCAATTCTTCAACGGTGATTTCTTTACCGCCATGGGTATCCCAGGTGTCGCGGTTATGGCAGTAAAGGCAGCGCATCAGGCAGCCCTGGAAGAAGGTAATAAAGCGGATGCCTGGGCCATCGACGGTGCCACAGGATTCAAAGGAGTGAATACGACCAATAGTTGACATTGCGGTGATATCTCCGGGTTCGGCCCTCCAGGGCCTGTGATGCACAGCTCAAACCGGCTGTGTTAAGTCTGTTTTGACAGGTACCCAAAGTATAGATAACTGGCAAAGCAGGCTGGGGCAGGGAATCACTTGTTAAAAAGGCCCCACTGATGTGGGGCCTTTATTGTACGCTTTTTCAGTCAGACAGGGAATTACATGGTCTGAGTGAAGGTACGGGTAATAACGTCCTGCTGCTGTTCTTTAGTCAGGGAGTTAAAACGTACCGCGTAGCCAGATACACGGATGGTCAGCTGCGGATATTTTTCCGGGTTTTCCATCGCGTCGAGCAGCATTTCGCGGTTCATGACGTTCACGTTCAGATGTTGACCACCTTCGATGGACGCTTCGTGGTGGAAATAACCATCCATCAGACCGGCCAGGTTAGTCTTACGAACTTCGTCATCTTTACCCAGCGCGTTCGGTACGATAGAGAAGGTGTAAGAGATACCATCTTTAGCGTAAGCAAACGGCAGTTTAGCAACGGAAGTCAGAGAGGCAACAGCACCTTTCTGGTCACGGCCGTGCATCGGGTTAGCACCAGGTCCGAACGGCGCGCCAGCGCGACGACCGTCTGGGGTGTTACCGGTTTTCTTACCATACACGACGTTAGAGGTGATGGTCAGAACAGACTGAGTCGGGATAGCGTTGCGGTAGGTATGCAGTTTCTGAATTTTCTTCATGAAACGTTCAACCAGGTCAACGGCCATGTCATCGACGCGAGCATCGTTGTTACCAAACTGCGGGTATTCGCCTTCGATTTCGAAGTCGATAGCCAGACCGTCTTCGTCACGAATCGGTTTAACTTTCGCATATTTGATAGCAGACAGGGAGTCAGCAGCAACGGACAGACCTGCGATACCACACGCCATGGTGCGGATAACGTCACGGTCGTGCAGCGCCATCAGAGAGGCTTCGTAGCTGTACTTGTCGTGCATGTAGTGGATGATGTTCAGCGCGGTGACGTACTGTTTAGCCAGCCAGTCCATGAAGTGGTCCATGCGCTCCATGACTTCGTCATAGTTCAGCACGTCGCCTTTGATCGGCTCAGATTTCGGACCAACCTGCATTTTCAGTTTTTCATCAACGCCGCCGTTGATGGCATACAGCATGGTTTTCGCGAGGTTAGCGCGAGCGCCGAAGAACTGCATTTGCTTACCAACAACCATCGGGCTTACGCAGCATGCGATAGCGTAGTCGTCGTTGTTGAAGTCCGGACGCATCAGGTCATCGTTCTCGTACTGCAGAGAAGAGGTATCGATGGATACTTTAGCGGCGAATTTCTTGAAGCTCAGCGGCAGTTTTTCAGACCACAGGATGGTGATGTTCGGCTCCGGAGACGGCCCCATGGTGTACAGGGTGTTCAGGAAGCGGAAGCTGTTTTTGGTTACCAGAGTACGGCCGTCAACGCCCATACCACCGATAGATTCAGTTGCCCAAATCGGGTCGCCGGAGAACAGCTCATCATATTCCGGGGTACGCAGGAAGCGAACCATACGCAGTTTCATGACCAGGTGGTCAACCATTTCCTGAGCGTCTTGCTCGGTGATTTTACCCGCCTGCAGGTCACGTTCGATGTAGATATCCAGGAAGCTGGAAGTACGACCGAAGGACATTGCCGCGCCGTTCTGAGATTTAACGGCGGCCAGGTAACCGAAGTAGGTCCACTGGATAGCTTCCTGAGCGGTAGTCGCCGGACCAGAGATATCGCAGCCGTATTTCGCTGCCATTTCTTTGATCTGACCCAGAGCGCGATGCTGTTCAGCAATTTCTTCACGCAGACGGATGGTTGCTTCCAGATCTTCGCCGCTTTCCAGTTTCTCTTGCAGAGACTGGAACTGAGCGTATTTGTCTTTCATCAGGAAGTCGATACCGTACAGCGCAACGCGACGGTAGTCACCGATGATACGGCCACGGCCGTAAGCATCTGGCAGACCGGTCAGGACGCCGGATTTACGGCAGTTCAGGATGTCTTTGGTGTAAACATCAAATACGCCCTGGTTGTGAGTCTTACGGTACTCGGTGAAGATTTTTTTCAGCATCGGGTCCAGTTCGCGATTGTACGCTTTGCAGGAACCTTCAACCATTTTGATACCGCCGAACGGGATAATCGCACGTTTCAGCGGAGCTTCAGTTTGCAGACCAACGATTTTCTCGAGCGCTTTCTCGATGTAGCCCGCGTCGTGAGAAGTGATGGTGGATGCGAGGGAAGTGTCGAAATCAACAGGCGCGTGAGTGCGGTTTTCCTGTTTAACGCCTTCCATTACGCTGTCCCACAGCTTGGTGGTCGCATCAGTTGCGCCAGCCAGGAAGGATTCGTCACCTTCATATGGGGTGTAGTTTTTCTGGATAAAGTCACGTACGTTGACTTCGTTCTGCCAGTCACCTTTCGCAAAACCTTCCCAGGCTGTGGCTAACTTTTCATTAAGCTCGGACATGTAACACCTACCTTCTTAAGTGGATTTTTTATTTACTGCCTGAGACAACCATTAGTGATGATCGTCGCCACGCAGGTAAATGACCCAGTACGTCAACCCAACCAACAAACCACCGCCGATGATGTTTCCGATAGTGACTGGAATCAGGTTATCAGTGATAAAGTTCATAACGGTTAAGTGAGAAAAACTCTCCGGAGTTGAACCGATAGCGGTCCAGAATTCCGGGCTCGCAAAGTTGCGAATTACGATACCCATCGGGATCATAAACATATTCGCGATGCTGTGTTCAAAGCCGCTGGCGACAAACATCGCAACCGGCAACACCATGATCATCGCTTTGTCCATCAGGCTGCGGCCGGAGTAGCTCATCCAGACGGCCAGACATACCATCAGGTTAGCCAGGATACCCAGGCAGACGGCTTCAATAAACGTGTGGTGCATTTTGTGGTCTGCAGTTTGCAGAACATTTAAGCCCCAGCCGCCGTTGGCAGTCATATATTCGCCGGATAACCACATTAGCAGTACAAACAGCAGCGCGCCGATCAGGTTTCCAACATAGACGTTAAGCCAGTTTTTTGCCAGCTGACCCCAGGTAATACGTCCGCTGGCTTTCGCCACGACGATCAGTACGGTCGAGGTGAAAAGGTCAGCACCGCAGATGACGCAAAGAATCAGACCTAGTGAGAAGCATACCCCGCCGATAAGTTTGGCAATCCCGAAAGGCATTGCGGCAGTACCGGTGGTCGCCGTGATATAAAACACAAAAGCGATGGAGATGAAGACACCTGCGGTAATCGCCAGATAAAACGTCTTCAGCGGATGTTTCGTCGCTTTATAGACACCTGCTTCTTCGGCGACTTTCGCCATCGCGGCAGGGAGTAAAAGATCAAAAGGGTTGTCAGCTTTCACACTAACTCTCTCTTTATATAAGTTGGCGGTGTGATACTAACAAAGCATTATAGAAGGGAATTTGATGTAGATCATATCCTACCGGAGTCATAGGCCCATTTTGCGTGTGGAATTAGCTTGTTATTGACTTATCTTTTTGATTTTAAAGGAAAAACTAAATTTTAATATTTGCAAATAATGTTGAAAATTTCCATGGGTGACCATTGATTACGGTTAATTAAAATGGAGTATTTTTATTAAAATTAACAATCTAAATATCACCAAAGTTTGATTTCACGTATATTTAACTTTGATCCTACAAAATGGCGTGGTTTTGCCACAAATCATAAGAAAACGGAGCCGCTGGCGGCTCCGTACATTATTTTTTTACCCCTAAAGGATTATTTGGCCCAGAAGGCCGCTTTGGCACGCTGTAGCTTTTCGTAGGCTTTCAGTAAAGACTGATGCGCCGGGAAAGCGCGCAGATCGTTATCGACCGCCTGAAGGCCATAGAACGGCGCTTCGCCGCTCAGAGCGGCGCTCGCGGCTTCCACCGCATCTGCGCCATACATACGGATGAAGGCATTCAGATACTGCAGCGGCTGGCGTTCTTCTTCCTGACTAAGCAGCAGCAGCGTTTGCAGGCAGCGATAATAGTTGGCGCGCTCAGGGCTGAAGATGGAGGCATTGAATTCCATGGTCCACTCCGTCCAAATCAGCGCCTGATCCAGATCGCCGCCGGCCAACGCCAGCATTGCTTTCAGTTCGCCGATGCGCAGGGTATACCAGCCGTTGTCTTTGCCGGTTGCCAGGCCTAACAGCTCGCGGACGCGAGTGAAATCATCAAGGCCTTCATCGTCCATCTGTTCAATGAGCGCCAGATAATCTTCTTTTTCCCACTCGCTACCCGGTAGGGAGAGAATGGTGCTACGCAGGTGCGCGCCCATGCTGTTATTGGCGAGCCACAGGTCTTCCGCTGGATAAATATCTGACATCCCCGGAACGATGATCCGGCAGGCGTAGACGCTTAGATGTTCGTAGTCGGCGATATAGACTTCTTTATCTTCAGCTTTGAAGATAGCCATCAGGGTGGCGAACTCTTCTTCAGTTGTGCCGGAGAAATTCCAGTCCACGAACGGATAGTCGGCATCCTGTTTAAACATATCCCAGGAGATCAGGCCGCTGGAATCAATGAAGTGAGTTTCCAGGTTGGCATGCTCGGCAACTTCTTCGTCATCAAAGGTCGGCGGGGTAAAGACGTCGAGGTCTTTCAGGCTGCGGCCCTGTAGTAGTTCGGTAACGGTACGCTCCAGCGCCACGCCGAAATCCGGATGGGCGCCGAAAGAGGCGAAGCAGGTACCGTTAGCCGGGTTAAACAGAACCACGCAGATAACCGGGTATTTACCACCAAGGGAGCCATCGTAGGCGAAGATCGGAAAACCTTCGGCTTCGAGTTTGGCGATAGATTCAACGACGCCCGGATAGCGCGCCATTACTTCAGCTGGGATCTCCGGCAGGCTGATGCTTTCTGCGATGATGCGGTTTTTAATATGACGCTCAAAGACTTCAGACAAGCCCTGCACGCGCGCTTCATTTGCGGTATTACCGGCTGACATGCCGTTGGAGACGTACAAGTTGCCGACGATGTTCATCGGAATATAGACGGTTTCGCCGTCTGATTGACGGGTAAACGGCAGGCCGCAAACGCCGCGCTCGTCGTTACCGGATTGCAGATCCACGAGCATGCTGGCGGTCAACTGATCGTCCGGATCGTAAAAGGCGCGCAGGCGGGCATCCAGCAGGCCTTCTGGTACTTCATCGTCCTCGGTCAGTGGAAACCACTTTTCGTTCGGATAATGAACGAATGGACCATTGGCGATGGTATCGCCTAACCAGAAATCCGCGAAGAAGTAGTTGGTAGACAGACGTTCGAAATATTCGCCCAGCGCGGAAGCCAGCGCCGCCTTTTTAGTTGCGCCTTTACCATTGGTAAAGCACAGCGCGCACTCTTTATCGCGAATGTGAACGGACCACACGTGTGGTACCGGGTTCAGCCACGAGGCCTCTTCGATATCAAATCCGAGGTCGAGCAGTTTCTGCTGGAAGCGAGCGATGGAATCTTCCAGGGCGGCATCTTTGCCGGGGATAAATGTCTGGGTCATAGCAATTCGTTTATTGTTGGCAGGATGGGCAATGATACGGGTTTTACCGGTAAGTGGCTATGTCGTTAGCCGCGGCAATGGATAAAAAGAGAAGAGCGGTAAATGGCATGCGGAGAAACTCCACATGCCATAGCAAGTTACAGGATAGGCGTACAAATGCTAACGATCATCGCGGCGCCGGCAAGACTGGTACCGACGATGCCTGCCGCCATCACTGCGAAGCCTGCGCCCAGCGTAAAGGGCCCGGTAATCGCGCCGATGACAATTGTCGGGATGCTGACCAGCAAACCAATTGCCGCCGGAATGGATAACAGGCCAAAGCCGCCGCTCACATCAGACATTTCGTTATAGGTTAATTCACGCATAAATATTCCTTTAAAGTGATTAATACCAGTCTTCATCGGCTGGTTTAAAAATTTTAATGATCGGGGAATGCGGCGGTAAATGACCATGCTCTCGCGGAAACATAATTCATGAAGAATTAAGATAATATTCAAGTATTAAATGAGTTGACGGATTCCGCTATGGCGAGATCGTTACCTGTGAATGTAGTGGATAACTATTTATGCCGTGGATCCAAATCCGGAATGGGTGACGGAACGCAGGCTAAAAGCGATTCTCTTGCAGCAATTATGTCGGTTTAATGACGTCAAGCTGGTTGATTCTTTTGTGTGACGATGGCCTCGTTTATGGGCCGCTTAGTTTTACTCGTTGCGGTGTGTGTCACTGAATGATAAAACCGATAGCCACAGGAATAACTTATGCCCGCGACGGTTCGCGTGCAGACAATATAGCAACGTGGTGAGGGGAAATGGCTCAGGTCTATAACTTTAGTTCGGGCCCGGCAATGCTGCCGGCAGAAGTTCTCAAACTGGCGCAACAGGAGCTGTGCGACTGGCACGGTCTGGGGACGTCGGTAATGGAAATCAGCCACCGTGGTAAGGAGTTTATCCAGGTGGCTGAAACGGCAGAACAGGATTTCCGCGATCTGCTCAATATCCCTTCCAACTATAAAGTGTTGTTCTGTCATGGTGGCGGTCGCGGTCAGTTTGCCGGGATCCCGTTAAATCTGTTGGGTGATAAAACGACAGCAGATTATGTGGACGCCGGTTACTGGGCGGCAAGTGCGGTGAAAGAAGCGCAAAAATACTGCACGCCTAACGTTATCGATGCGAAAACCACCGTTGACGGCCTGCGGGCCGTTAAGCCGATGAGCGAATGGCAGTTAACGCCGGGCGCAGCCTATCTGCACTTCTGCCCAAATGAAACCATCGATGGTATCGCTATCCACGAAACGCCGAATTTTAACGAAGATGTCGTCGTCACCGCGGATTACTCCTCCAGTATTCTGTCCCATGAAATCGACGTCAGCCGCTATGGCGTGATTTACGCTGGCGCACAGAAGAATATCGGCCCGGCAGGGTTGACGCTGGTTATCGTGCGTGAAGACCTGCTGGGTAAAGCCAGCATCGCCTGCCCATCGATTCTTGATTACACCGTGCTGAACGCCAATGATTCAATGTTCAACACGCCGCCGACCTTCGCCTGGTATCTGGCGGGGCTGGTATTCAAATGGCTGAAAGAGCAGGGCGGCGTGGCCGCGATGGATAAAATCAACCGTCAAAAAGCGGATCTGCTGTATGGCGTGATTGATAACAGCGATTTTTATCGTAACGATGTAGCCGCTGCCAACCGCTCGCGGATGAACGTGCCGTTCCAGCTGGCGGATAGCGCGCTGGATAAACTGTTCCTCGAAGAGTCTTTTGCGGCCGGTTTGCATGCGCTGAAGGGCCATCGCGTGGTAGGCGGTATGCGTGCTTCTATTTACAATGCGATGCCGCTGGCCGGCGTCAAGGCGCTCACCGACTTCATGCAGGACTTCGAACGTCGCCGCGGCTAATTGCTGAGCGCTTATTTTCATCCCCGCGGCTGGTCTGCGGGGTTTTTATTCTGTTTTTTGAGAGTTGAGTTCCATGGAATCCCTGACGTTACAACCCATTGCGCGCGTTGATGGCACCGTAAACCTGCCCGGGTCAAAAAGTGTTTCTAACCGCGCTTTGCTGCTGGCGGCATTAGCCCACGGCACCACCGTGCTGACCAATTTGCTGGACAGCGATGATGTTCGCCATATGCTTAATGCGCTTAACGCCCTGGGAGTTCACTACACCCTGTCCGCCGACCGCACTCGTTGTGAAGTCACCGGCAACGGCGGCCCGTTACAGGCCAGCGGCGCGCTGGAATTGTTCCTCGGGAATGCCGGTACGGCGATGCGCCCGCTGGCGGCGGCGTTGTGTCTCGGCCACAACGATATTGTGCTGACCGGCGAACCGCGGATGAAAGAGCGGCCGATAGGCCACCTGGTCGATGCGTTACGCCAAGGGGGCGCGCAGATTGAGTATCTGGAGCAGGAAAACTATCCGCCCCTGCGCCTGCGCGGTGGTTTCAACGGCGGCCAGGTAGAAGTCGATGGCAGCGTCTCCAGCCAGTTCCTTACCGCTTTACTGATGACTGCGCCGCTGGCGCCGCAGGACACGACGATTGCGATTAAAGGCGAGCTGGTATCTAAACCTTATATCGATATCACGCTGCACCTGATGAAAACCTTCGGCGTTGACGTTGAAAACCACAACTATCAGCGCTTTGTCGTGCGCGGCGGGCAACAGTATCAGTCGCCGGGCGATTACCTGGTGGAGGGCGATGCCTCTTCAGCCTCTTATTTCCTCGCTGCCGGCGCTATCAAGGGCGGGACGGTAAAAGTGACCGGTATTGGTCGCAATAGCGTACAAGGCGACATTCGCTTTGCCGACGTGCTGGAAAAAATGGGCGCGACGGTTGTCTGGGGCGACGATTTTATCGCCTGTACCCGCGGTGAGTTGAATGCCGTTGATATGGATATGAACCATATTCCGGATGCGGCCATGACCATTGCTACCGCGGCGTTGTTTGCGAAAGGCACCACGGTGCTGCGCAATATTTATAACTGGCGGGTGAAAGAGACCGACCGCCTGTTCGCGATGGCAACTGAACTGCGTAAAGTCGGCGCCGAAGTGGAAGAGGGCGAAGACTATATTCGCATTACGCCGCCTGCGACGCTGAAATTCGCTGAAATCGGCACCTACAACGATCACCGCATGGCGATGTGTTTCTCGCTGGTGGCATTGTCGGCGACGCCGGTCACTATCCTTGACCCAAAATGCACGGCGAAAACGTTCCCGGACTATTTCGAGCAGCTGGCGCGAATTAGTACCCTGGCGTAAATTCTGTCTCGTCCGATAAGGTAAAGCTTTGTCATCTTGCGGGCTGGTATTCTGCCAGCCCGCTATAATTGCGCAATTCTTCTACATTTAATTTCAACTATTCCGTAATTTGCACGCAAGGCTCACTTTCTGGCGCATTGATGCGTATAATGCGCGGCGTTTATATTCATGCGCCTTGCTAAAGGAGAAAAAGATGACGGCAAATGTTCCGGTAATCACCATTGATGGACCTGGCGGTGCGGGTAAGGGCACGTTGTGCAAGGCAATGGCGGAAGCGCTTGGCTGGCATCTGCTTGATTCCGGCGCCATCTATCGCGTTTTGGCGCTGGCGGCCTTACATCATCACGTTGACGTCGAGTCAGAAGAGGCGTTGGTTCCGCTGGCAGCCCATCTCGATGTACGTTTTATTTCTACTGACGGCAATCTGGAAGTGGTGCTGGAAGGTGAGGATGTCAGTGCGGAGATCCGTACCCAGGAAGTGGCCAATACCGCCTCAAAAGTCGCTGCCTTCCCGCGGGTGCGCGAAGCGCTGCTGCGCCGTCAACGCGCCTTTCGCGAACTGCCTGGCCTGATTGCCGACGGCCGCGATATGGGCACCGTCGTTTTCCCCGATGCGCCGGTTAAAATTTTCCTCGATGCGTCGGCGGAAGAACGTGCGCAGCGCCGCCTGCTACAGTTGCAGGAAAAGGGTTTTAGTGTTAACTTTGAACGTCTTTTGTCCGAGATAAAAGAGCGTGACGATCGCGACCGTAATCGCGCCGTGGCGCCGCTTATCCCGGCCGCTGATGCTTTAGTTCTTGATTCCACCGAACTAAGCATTGAGCAAGTAATTGAAAAAGCGCTACAATATGCGCGCGAAAAACTGGCTGTCGCTTAGCCGTTAACCGGTAAAGCGTTGCGAGCCTCCGAATTATAGCAGTACCCCCGCAGCAACGGAGTGTTAGCGGGTATGTTAAACAACCCCATCCGGCACGGAGCCAGGTGGACGTTAAATATGAAACCTGAAGATTAAACATGACTGAATCTTTTGCTCAACTATTTGAAGAATCCTTAAAAGAAATCGAAACCCGCCCGGGTTCCATCGTTCGTGGTGTTGTTGTTGCTATCGACAAAGATATCGTACTGGTTGACGCTGGTCTGAAATCTGAGTCCGCCATCCCGGCTGAGCAGTTCAAAAACGCCCAGGGCGAGCTGGAAATCCAGGTTGGTGACGAAGTTGACGTTGCTCTGGATGCAGTAGAAGACGGCTTCGGTGAAACCCTGCTGTCCCGTGAGAAAGCTAAACGTCACGAAGCTTGGATCACGCTGGAAAAAGCTTACGAAGACGCTGAAACTGTAGTCGGTGTTATCAACGGCAAAGTTAAAGGTGGCTTCACTGTTGAGCTGAATGGTATTCGTGCGTTCCTGCCGGGCTCCCTGGTAGACGTTCGTCCGGTGCGCGACACGCTGCACCTGGAAGGCAAAGAGCTTGAATTCAAAGTCATCAAGCTGGACCAGAAACGTAACAACGTCGTTGTTTCTCGTCGTGCCGTTATCGAATCCGAAAACAGCGCAGAGCGCGATCAGCTGCTGGAAAACCTGCAGGAAGGCATGGAAGTCAAAGGTATCGTTAAGAACCTCACTGACTACGGTGCATTCGTTGATCTGGGCGGCGTTGACGGCCTGCTGCACATCACCGATATGGCCTGGAAACGCGTTAAGCATCCGAGCGAAATCGTAAACGTTGGCGACGAAATCACTGTTAAAGTGCTGAAGTTCGACCGCGAGCGTACCCGTGTATCTCTGGGCCTGAAACAGCTGGGCGAAGATCCGTGGGTAGCTATCGCTAAGCGTTATCCGGAAGGTACAAAACTGACCGGTCGCGTGACCAACCTGACCGACTACGGCTGCTTCGTTGAAATCGAAGAAGGCGTTGAAGGCCTGGTTCACGTTTCCGAAATGGATTGGACCAACAAAAACATCCACCCGTCCAAAGTTGTTAACGTTGGCGATGTAGTGGAAGTTATGGTTCTGGATATCGACGAAGAACGTCGTCGTATCTCCCTGGGTCTGAAGCAGTGCAAATCTAACCCATGGCAGCAGTTCGCGGAAACCCACAACAAGGGCGACCGTGTTGAAGGTAAAATCAAGTCTATCACTGACTTCGGTATCTTCATCGGCCTGGACGGCGGCATCGACGGCCTGGTTCACCTGTCTGACATCTCCTGGAACGTTGCAGGCGAAGAAGCAGTTCGTGAATACAAAAAAGGCGACGAAATCGCTGCAGTTGTACTGCAGGTTGACGCAGAACGTGAGCGTATCTCCCTGGGCGTTAAACAGCTGGCGGAAGATCCGTTCAACAACTACGTTGCTCTGAACAAGAAAGGCGCTATCGTAACCGGTAAAGTAACTGCAGTTGACGCTAAAGGCGCAACCGTAGAACTGGCTGACGGCGTTGAAGGTTACCTGCGTGCTTCTGAAGCATCCCGTGACCGCGTTGAAGATGCAACTCTGGTTCTGAGCGTTGGCGACGAAGTTGAAGCTAAATTCACCGGCGTTGATCGTAAAAACCGCGCAATCAGCCTGTCTGTTCGTGCGAAAGACGAAGCTGACGAGAAAGATGCAATCGCAACTGTTAACAAACAGGAAGATGCAAACTTCTCTAACAACGCAATGGCTGAAGCTTTCAAAGCAGCTAAAGGCGAGTAATCTTAGTTATTCAGGCCACAACGGTCTGAATAATGACGAGTTTACTTGACAGATTGCAGGATTCGTCCTGTAATCAAGCACAAAGGGCGGCTACGGCCGCCCTTGTTTAAGCTGTAAGCTAACTTTGCCTTGAAGGAAACCGGAGGAAAAATGACCAAGTCAGAATTGATAGAAAGACTTGCCAGCCAGCAATCTCATATCCCGGCGAAAGCGGTGGAAGATGCTGTTAAAGAAATGCTGGAACATATGGCCTCAACGCTTGCTCAAGGTGAGCGCATTGAAATCCGCGGTTTCGGCAGCTTCTCTCTGCACTATCGAGCACCTCGCACCGGGCGTAACCCGAAGACTGGCGATAAAGTGGAACTGGAAGGTAAGTACGTTCCGCACTTTAAGCCTGGGAAAGAACTACGCGACCGCGCCAATATTTACGAAGAGTAAGTTTTACCGCATCAGGCAAAGACTTACTTAATAAAAAAGCACCTGAGGGTGCTTTTTTTATGCCCGTTTTCCGTGTCCGCTCGCAAAACTTTTGTTACCTGATAGCAAGAGACAATATTTCCCGGACAGCGCGACGCAACGCCATTCTTTTCAACATGACCACGGCGGCGAATTGTCTGACACTCCCCGATAACAGGGAGGAGTTATGCGATTACCACATCTGGCAAGCTGCGCCATAATCGGAATCTCGCCGCTGCTTTGGCTACCGGCCCTACCGAATATGTTAAGCGTTTGGTGTCTTATTGGCGCTGCGCTAATTATTGCCACGCTGCGCAAACCTTACACAAAGTATGCCGCATTGACGTTGCTGTTGTTCGCGTGGGGAATATTACATGCCCGGCAAGCGCTGTGGCCCACTGAGCATATTCCCGGTCGCAGCCGGCAGGCCGTTATTGAGCTGGTAGGCGGTGATGGCCTGACGAGCTGGCAAGGTAAGATAATCCGTCTTGAGGGGCGGCGTTTATATCCCGCGGTTGGGATTACCCTCTACGGCGGCGAACTGCCTGAAGCAGGCTGCGTTGGGCAGCGCTGGCTGATGACCATCCGCGCCCGTCCGGTACATGGGCAGCTAAATGAGGGCGGCTTTGATAGCCAGCGTTACGCCCTTGCGCAGCATCGTCCGCTTAGCGGACGTTTTCTAAATGCCTCATCGCTTGATTCACGTTGTAGCTCCCGGGCCCGCTATCTGGCCTCGTTGAACCGCGCACTCGCTGAGTATCCATGGAGAACGGTGATGCTCGGGCTGGGAATGGGGGAGCGCCTCGCGGTTGCGGATGAGATAAAAAAGTTAATGCAGGAGACGGGAACGTCCCATTTAATGGCTATCTCCGGCCTGCATATTGCGCTGGGGGCGTCACTTGGCTGGTTGCTGGTTCGCGGAATACAGTTCTTTCTTCCGTGCCGCTGGATAGGTTGGCGGATACCGCTGCTTGTCGGGTTAAGTTGCGCGCTATTTTACGCCTGGCTTACCGGCATGCAACCCCCGGCGCTTCGTACCTGTGCGGCCTTAACCGCAGGATGTCTGTTGCGGCTACAGGCCAGGCGCTGGTCGCCCTGGCAAATATTTTGCTGTTGTATTGCGGCAATACTGCTGGCCGATCCACTGGCGATGATTTCAGAAAGCCTGTGGTTATCAGTGTTTGCGGTTGCTGCGTTGATTTTCTGGTATCTGCTCGCGCCGCTTCGCCGGCACCGCTGTCGTTCACCGTGGCGGCAGCTGCTGGCGCTAAGCCACCTACAATGCGGCCTGATGTTACTGCTTGCGCCGCTGCAGATAGCCCTTTTTCATGGTATTAGCCTGACTTCATTGATAGCTAACCTGGTTGCCGTTCCGCTGGTGACATTTCTAATAGTCCCGCTGATTTTAGCGGCCATGCTGCTGCATCTTAGCGGTCCGGCGTTGCTTGAAATGGCGTTATGGCAACTTGCCGATCGGTTGCTGGCAATATTATTCTGGTTCTTACGCCATTTGCCTGCGGGATGGGTATCGCTCGACGAACGCTGGCTGGGGGTCAGTTTACTGCCGTGGCTGGCGCTCCTGGTATGGCGTTTTCAGGCCTGGTGTCAGATGCCGTTACTCTGTATTAGCGGCGTGGCGCTCCTTAGTTGGCCCTTCTGGCGCGCCGCTTCACCGGACGAGTGGCGGGTGACGATGTTGGATGTCGGCCAAGGGCTGGCGGTGGTCATCGAGCGTCAGGGGGCGGCAATGCTCTACGATACCGGTCCTGCCTGGCCGGGAGGAGATAGCGGCCAGCGGCTTATCGTACCCTGGTTACGCTGGCGCGGCCTCCGCCCGGAAGGCGTAATATTGAGCCACGAGCATCTTGATCATCGCGGTGGCCTGAATGCGATTATTCAGGCGTGGCCAAATCTCGTGATTCGTAGTCCGCTTAACGCGCGCGGGCATCTACCCTGTCGCAGAGGGGAAACCTGGCGCTGGCGAGGGCTCCGATTTCAGGCGCTTTGGCCATTGCCTGCGGGTGAACATAAAGGGAACAATGGTTCCTGTGTAGTTAGGGTCGATGACGGCAAGCGTAGCGTTTTACTTACCGGCGATATCGAAATCCCGGCCGAACAGCGGATGATAAGCCATTACTGGCAGCATCTTGTGTCTACACTTATTCAGGTCCCGCACCACGGCAGCAATACCTCATCTGGTCTGACGTTGCTGCAGAGGGTAGGAGGAGAGGCGGCTATCGCCTCGGCAGCGCGTTACAATGCATGGAAGATGCCTTCCAGTAAAGTCGAGCAGCGTTATCGTGAGCAAGGGTATCAGTGGTTTGATACACCGCACTCGGGGCAAATAACGATTGTTTTTTCTCCAGATGGTTGGCAAATCCATAGCTTACGAGATCAACTTTTACCTCGTTGGTATCATCAGTGGTTTGGCGGGGACGCGCAGAACGGGTAGAATATGCGGCTATTTCAACATAAGCTGGTTTATTGAATGCAGAACGATAAAGATCTCTCCACGTGGCAGACCTTCCGCCGACTTTGGCCGATGATAGCGCCGTTTAAAGCCGGGCTAATCGTAGCGGCCGTGGCGTTGGTGCTTAACGCGGCAAGTGATACCTTCATGTTATCGCTTCTTAAACCGTTATTGGATGATGGTTTTGGTAAAACGGATCGCTCAGTGCTGTTATGGATGCCGCTGGTGGTGATCGGTTTGATGGTGCTTCGCGGCATCAGTAGCTATATATCGAGCTACTGTATCTCCTGGGTTTCCGGCAAAGTGGTAATGACGATGCGTCGCCGCCTGTTCGGTCATATGATGGGCATGCCCGTCGCCTTCTTCGACAAACAGTCCACCGGGACGTTGCTGTCGCGTATCACCTACGACTCCGAACAGGTTGCTTCATCTTCCTCCAGCGCGTTGATAACCGTAGTGCGTGAAGGGGCCTCAATTATTGGCCTGTTCGCCATGATGTTCTATTACAGCTGGCAACTGTCGCTCATTCTTATCGTGCTGGCGCCTATCGTCTCAGTCGCGATTCGGGTGGTTTCGAAGCGTTTTCGTAATATCAGTAAGAATATGCAGAACACCATGGGCCAGGTGACCACCAGCGCGGAACAGATGCTCAAAGGGCATAAAGAAGTGCTGATGTTCGGCGGCCAGGCCGTTGAAACCAAGCGTTTTGACAAGGTCAGTAATAAGATGCGTCTGCAGGGGATGAAAATGGTCTCCGCGTCCTCCATTTCCGACCCGGTCATTCAGCTGATTGCCTCTCTGGCGCTGGCCTTTGTGCTCTACGCGGCAAGTTTCCCAAGCGTCATGGAAACCCTGACTGCCGGTACCATCACCGTGGTCTTTTCGTCGATGATCGCGCTGATGCGCCCGCTGAAATCCCTGACTAACGTCAACGCGCAGTTCCAGCGCGGTATGGCCGCATGTCAGACGCTTTTCTCCATTCTGGATTCCGAACAGGAGAAAGACGAAGGCACTCGCGTGATTGAGCGCGCCAAAGGTAACCTGGAGTTCCACAACGTCACCTTTAGCTATCCAGGCCGCGAAGTTGCCGCGCTGCGTAACATTAATTTGAGCATCCCGGAAGGGAAAACCGTTGCGCTGGTAGGGCGTTCAGGCTCAGGTAAATCCACCATTGCCAGCCTGATTACCCGGTTCTACGACGTCGACGAGGGGCAGATTCTGCTGGATGGCCACGATTTGCGCGAGTACAAACTGAGCTCCCTGCGCGATCAGGTGGCGCTGGTTTCGCAGAACGTGCACCTGTTCAATGACACCGTCGCCAATAACATCGCCTATGCGCGTACCGAAGAGTACACCCGCGAGCAAATTGAAGAAGCGGCGCGTATGGCCTATGCGATGGACTTTATCAACAAGATGGATAATGGACTGGACACGATTATCGGCGAGAATGGCGTGATGCTCTCCGGCGGTCAACGTCAGCGTATCGCTATTGCGCGCGCGCTGCTGCGCAACAGCCCTATCCTGATCCTCGATGAAGCCACCTCGGCGCTGGATACCGAGTCGGAACGTGCGATTCAGGCGGCGCTGGATGAACTGCAGAAAAACCGTACCTCGCTGGTTATCGCCCACCGTCTGTCGACTATCGAACAGGCTGACGAAATTGTGGTGGTAGAAGATGGTCGCATCGTTGAACGCGGCAGCCATCTTGATCTGCTGGAACATAAAGGCGTTTACGCGCAGCTACACAAGATGCAATTCGGTCAATGATAGCGCGCATCTGGTCCGGCGAATCGCCGCTATGGCGGCTATTGCTGCCGTTCTCCTGGCTGTATGGCCTGGTGAGCGCTTTCATTCGTCTTAGCTATAGGCTAGGGTGGAAAAAAGCCTGGCGCGCGCCGGTGCCGGTCGTCGTGGTCGGTAATCTGACCGCCGGCGGCAACGGTAAAACGCCGGTGGTGGTATGGCTGGTGGAGCAACTGCAGCAGCGAGGCATTCGCGTCGGCGTGGTGTCTCGCGGCTATGGCGGCAAAGCCGACCGCTACCCGCTGTTGCTGGATAATGTAACCAGTACCGCGCAGGCGGGGGATGAGCCGGTGTTAATTCATCAACGCACCGGCGCGCCGGTGGCGGTTGCTCCACTGCGTAGCGAGGCGGTAAAAGCCTTATTAGCCGCTCACGATTTGCAAATTATCGTCACCGATGATGGTCTACAGCACTACAAGCTGGCGCGGGATAAAGAAATCGTCGTGATAGACGGTGTACGCCGTTTTGGCAACGGTTGGTGGTTGCCGGCCGGGCCGATGCGCGAGCGCGCATCCCGCCTGAAAAGCGTCGATGCCGTTATCGTCAACGGCGGCGTCTCGCGCCCGGGGGAAATCCCGATGCAGTTGCGTCCCGGCATGGCGGTGAACCTGCTTACCGGCGAGCGTCGCGATGTTGCGACCCTCGACAACGTAGTGGCGATGGCCGGTATTGGCCATCCGCCGCGCTTTTTCGCGACGCTTGAAAGCTGCGGCGTACGGCCGGTGAAAACCGTAGCGCTGGCGGATCATCAGGCGCTGAGTCAAAGCGCAGTCGCCGCACTGGCAACCTCGGGACAGACGCTGTTGATGACCGAGAAAGACGCGGTGAAATGTCGTGAATTCGCCGCCGCTAACTGGTGGTATCTGCCGGTTGACGCCATAATGACCGATGATCGCGCACAGCGGTTGCTCGCGGACTTAGTGACGCTGGCGCAACGTTAACCTGCGTACTGGTTTTGCTCGCCGCTGTGCTTGAATCCCCTACGGAGAACCTGCATGTCGGTATTGCAACTGTCGCTAAAAGAAGCTCGCCATCTTCATCTCGCGGCGCAAGGGTTACTAAAAAAGCCCCGGCGTCGCGCACGCCAGACTGACATCCTTTCTACCATCCAGCAGATGTCGCTGCTGCAAATCGATACGATCAACGTGGTCGCCCGTAGCCCTTATCTGGTGCTGTTTAGCCGTCTTGGCAGCTATCCGCAGCACTGGCTGGATGATTCTCTGCGTAGCGGCGAACTGATGGAATACTGGGCTCATGAGGCCTGTTTTTTGCCGCGCAGCGATTTCGCCCTCGTACGCCATCGGATGTTGAATCCCGACAAGATGGGCTGGAAATACCATAAAGAGTGGATGCACGAACATGCCGCCAGCATAGAAGAGTTGCTGGCGCATATCGCGCAAAATGGCCCGGTTCGCTCGGCGGATTTTTCCCATCCGCGTAAAGGCGCCAGCGGCTGGTGGGAATGGAAACCGCATAAACGTCATCTTGAAGGGTTGTTCACCGCCGGCAAACTGATGGTCGTTGAGCGGCGTAACTTTCATCGCGTCTATGATTTAACACATCGGGCAATGCCGCACTGGGATGATGAGCGCGACGCGCTCTCCCGCCTGGAGGCCGAGTCCATTATGCTGCGCAACAGCGCGCGCAGCCTCGGCATTTTTCGCCCACAGTGGCTGGCCGATTATTATCGCCTACGCCAGCCTGCATTACCGGCGCTGCTGAAGGGCTGGCAGGATGAGGGGCTGGTGACGCCGGTCATAGTTGAGGAACTGGGTGAAATGTGGCTGCATCGCGATCTGCAAGCTGTGCTGGAATCGGCACCCGGCGGGAAGTTAACCGCCAGCCACAGCGCCGTGCTCTCGCCGTTTGACCCGGTGGTGTGGGACCGTAAACGCGCCGAGCAGTTATTCAACTTCAGCTATCGGCTGGAATGCTATACCCCGGCGCCGAAACGGCAATATGGCTACTTTGTGCTACCGTTGCTGCATCAGGGCAAACTGGTTGGCAGGATGGACAGCAAGTTGCACCGTAAGGGAGGCATGCTGGAGATCTTTTCGCTGTGGCTGGAAGAGGGCGTGAAAGTGACTGCCGGGCTGGAAAGCGGGCTCCAGCGGGCAATTAATGATTTTGCGCGCTGGCAAGGTGCAGAAGAGGTTGTGCTGCGCCAGTTACCCGCGACGCTATTTGCTAACCAGCGGCAAGGTTGGGGCGTTGATGCCGCGTGATACGCGGGCGACCATCCTGTGATATGCTGCTGCCAAATCTATTCGGTCCATCAGGAGGAATCATGGATCACCGTTTACTTGAAATTATCGCCTGCCCGGTTTGCAACGGTAAGCTGTACTACAGCCAGGATAAGCAAGAGCTTATCTGCAAAGCCGACAGCCTGGCCTTCCCGCTGCGCGAAGGCATCCCGGTACTACTTGAAAACGAAGCGCGCTCACTCGCGGTAGAAGAGAGCCAGCCATGAGTTTCGTCGTCATTATTCCTGCTCGTTTTGCCTCCACGCGCCTGCCGGGAAAACCTCTGCAGGATATCAACGGTAAACCGATGATAGTCCACGTGCTGGAGCGCGCCCGCGAATCTGGCGCGGATCGCATTATCGTCGCCACCGATCATGAAGATGTCGCGCGTGCGGTTGAAGCCGCGGGCGGCGAGGTTTGCATGACCCGCGCGGACCATCAATCCGGCACCGAACGTCTGGCGGAAGTCGTTGAAAAATGCGCTTTCAGCGATGACACCATCATCGTCAATATTCAGGGTGATGAACCGATGATCCCGTCGGCGATCGTGCGACAGGTGGCGGAAAACCTCGCGGCCAGCACCAGCGGGATGGCAACGTTGGCGGTACCTATCCACGATGCCGAAGAAGCATTTAACCCGAATGCGGTCAAAGTGGTCATGGATGCCGACGGCTACGCGCTCTATTTTTCTCGCGCGACTATTCCGTGGGATCGCGATCGTTTTGCAAAATCGCGCGAAGAAATTGGCGATTCCCTGCTGCGCCATATTGGTATTTACGGTTATCGCGCTGGTTTTATCCGTCGTTACGTTAGCTGGGCGCCAAGCCCGCTTGAGCAAATTGAGATGCTCGAACAGCTGCGCGTACTGTGGTATGGCGAAAAAATCCACGTCGCGGTGGCGGAAGTGGTTCCTGGCACCGGCGTTGATACGCCGGAAGATCTGGAGCGCGTCCGCGCCGAATTGCGTTAATCCTTACCGTCCCCTTCGCCTGGAGGGGACATATTTCTGCCGCTAATTAGCCCATTTTTGATCTTATCCGCTGACAAGTCGTCCCCATACGCTCATTATGAAAACAGTAGTTTTCATGAGGGTATCTATGATGGAACAGTTGCGAGCCGAACTGAGCCACCTGCTTGGCGAGAAGCTAAGCCGCGTGGAGTGCGTTAGCGAGAAACCCTCGTCAGCGCTATGGTCGCTGTATGATGCGCAGGGAAACCCAATGCCGCTGTTGGCGAAAAGCTTTACTACGCCCGGCGTAGCGCGCCAGCTGGCGTGGAAAATTTCGCTGCTTGCCCGTAGCGGCACCGTTCGTATGCCGGTGGTATACGGCGTCATGACGCATGAAGAACATCCTGGACCTGACGTATTGCTGATTGAACGGTTACGCGGCGTTTCAGTGGAAGCGCCGGCGCGTACGCCCGAGCGGTGGGAGCAACTGCAGGATCAGATTGTCGAAGGGTTACTGGCGTGGCATCGCCACGATAGCGGCGGCTGTGTGGGGATGGTCGATAGCACTCAGGAAAACCTCTGGCCTCACTGGTATCGCCAGCGGGTAGAAATGCTGTGGAGCACGCTCAACCTCTATCACGACACCGGGCTGACGATGCAGGATAAGCGCATTTTATTCCGCAGTCGTGAGAGCCTGCCGCAGCTGTTTAGTGATTTTAGCGATAACTGCGTGCTGGTTCATGGCTGCTTTACGCTACGTAGTATGCTCAAAGACGCGCGCAGCGATCAGCTGCTGGCGATGGTCGGTCCGGGGATGATGCTGTGGGCGCCGCGCGAGTACGAACTGTTCCGCCTCGCCGACGGCGGGTTAGGGGAGCAGTTACTCTGGCGCTACCTGCAGCGGGCGCCGGTCGCGGAGTCTTTCGTCTGGCGGCGTTGGCTGTATCAGCTATGGGATGAAGTCGAAAGTCTGGTGAATACCGGGCGCTTCGATCGCGCCCGTTTCTCGCTTGCCGCGAAATCAATCCTGCCCTGGATCGCCTGACGCTCCCTTCAGCCACTGCCAGCTTCGTCCCAGGGTCTCGTAAATCGCGCGTTCGCTGTGCATCAGCCAATACGGTGACGGCAGGGCGCGCTCCCAGGGGTTAAGCGCTGATTCCACCGCCAGCTGGTTGGCAGGCGCCGGTAACGGATTCAGTCCGGCATGGCGGAAAAATATCATCGCTCGCGGCAGGTGCGAGGCGGACGTCACCAGCAGGAATGGCGCCGCGCCGATGGCTTTTTTGACTTCAGCCGCTTCCTGTTCGGTATCTTTTGGTCGGTCAAGGACGATAATCGCGCTACGCGGTACGCCGAGGCTTTCGGCGACGCGCGCCCCCGCCTCGGCGGTACTAACCGGGTTGGTTTTAGCCGCCGCGCCGGTAAAGATCATTTTCGCGCCTGGGTTTTCCCGCCACAGGCGTATCCCCTCAGCCAGCCGCGGCAGACTGTTGTTGATCAGGTTCGAACTTGGCGCCCACTGTGGATTCCAGGTATAACCGCCGCCCAGCACCACAATATACTCAACGGATTTGCCGCCGCGCCAGGTCGGGTAGCTTTTCTCGATCGGTTTTAACAACCCGTCAGCCACCGGCTGCAGGCTTAATAGCGCCAGCAACAGCCAACTCAGAGTAACCAGCGCTTTGCCGGTTTTCTGAAAACGGCTGCGCCATAGCAGGATGATGCCGAACGCCATCAGCAATAACAGCAGAGGAAGCGGCAGCATCATGCCGCCCAATACCTTTTTCAGTGTGAAAAGCATCCCAAATGGTTCCTTTTTTAACCATATAAGCAAAGTTCTGCGTGGATCTTATAACAGATCGCTTCATTATCGCCGTGGGTATGACAAAATAGCGGTTTTGTGTTGGCTTGTGGAGTCGTCCGTGCAGGATCGCAATTTTGATGACATCGCTGAAAAGTTTTCGCGCAATATTTATGGCACCACCAAGGGCCAACTGCGCCAGGCGATCCTTTGGCAGGATCTGGAACCGCTGCTAACGCAGATGGGGCCAGGGCCGTTGCGGGTGCTTGATGCCGGCGGCGGCGAAGGGCAAACGGCGATCCGCGTCGCGGAATTAGGCCACCACGTCACGCTATGCGATCTTTCCGCCGAAATGGTGGCTCGCGCTCAGCAGGCGGCCCGCGATAAAGGTGTGATCGACAACATGCATTTTGTACAATGCGCGGCGCAGGATATTGCTCAGCATTTGGAAAGCCCCGTCGATCTGATACTGTTTCATGCGGTGCTTGAGTGGGTCGCGGAACCGCAGGAAATGTTGCGCACGCTGTGGTCGGTATTGCGCCCGGGCGGCGCGCTGTCGTTAATGTTCTACAATGCTAACGGCCTGCTGATGCACAATATGGTCGCCGGAAACTTCGACTACGTGCAAATTGGCATGCCGAAAAAGAAAAAACGCACGCTATCGCCGGATTATCCGCGCGATCCGCAGCAGGTTTACGGTTGGCTGGAAGATCTCGGTTGGCAGATAACCGGTAAAACCGGCGTGCGGGTGTTTCATGATTATCTGCGTGAGAAACGTAAACAGCATGACAGCTTTGCGGCGCTGCTGGAGCTGGAAACGCGCTACTGTCGCCAGGAGCCGTATATCAGCCTGGGCCGCTATATTCATGTCACCGCGCTTAAGAAAGATCCAGGCGCACAGCCGCAGATGCAAGGATAAACTATGAGTGAATTTTCCCAGACAGTCCCCGAACTGGTTGCCTGGGCCAGGAAAAATGATTTTTCCATCTCGCTGCCGGTCGACAGACTCTCTTTTCTGCTGGCTGTCGCCACGCTGAACGGCGAGCGGCTGGAAGGGGAAATGACCGAGGGAGAACTGGTGGACGCGTTCCGCCACGTTAGTGATGCGTTTGAGCAGACCAGCGAAACCATCAGCCAGCGCGCCAATAACGCCATCAACGATATGGTGCGCCAGCGTCTGCTGAACCGCTTTACCAGCGAAATAACGGAAGGGAATGCGATCTACCGCCTGACGCCTTTAGGTATCGGCATTACCGACTACTACATTCGCCAGCGCGAATTTTCTACCCTGCGTTTGTCGATGCAGCTGTCGATTGTGGCCGGCGAACTGAAGCGGGCGGCAGATTCCGCGGATGAGGGCGGCGATGAATTCCACTGGCATCGCAACGTTTTTGCGCCGCTGAAATATTCGGTGGCGGAAATCTTCGATAGTATCGATCTGACTCAACGCATCATGGATGAGCAGCAGCAGCAGGTGAAAGATGATATCGCCCAGTTGCTGAACAAAGACTGGCGCGCGGCGATTTCCAGCTGTGAACTGCTGTTGTCCGAAACCTCCGGCACCCTGCGCGAATTGCAGGATACTCTGGATGCGGCGGGCGACAAGCTGCAGGCCAACCTGCTGCGTATCCAGGACGCCACCATCGCGCGCGACGATCTGCATTTTGTCGACCGTCTGGTGTTCGACCTGCAAAGCAAGCTCGACCGTATCGTCAGCTGGGGCCAACAGGCTATCGACCTGTGGATCGGTTACGATCGTCACGTACATAAATTTATCCGTACCGCCATCGATATGGATAAAAACCGCGTTTTCGCCCAGCGTTTGCGTCAGTCGGTGCAGACCTACTTCGATGCTCCGTGGGCACTGACCTACGCTAGCGCCGACCGTTTGCTGGATATGCGCGATGAAGAGATGGCGCTGCGCGATGAAGAAGTCACCGGCGAGCTGCCGGCAGACCTCGAATTCGAAGAGTTCAACGAAATTCGCGAGCAGCTGGCCGCGCTGATTGAAGCGCAGCTGGTGGTTTACAAAGAGAAGGGTATGCCGCTGGATCTCGGCCTGGTGGCGCGAGAGTTCCTGGCGCAGTATCCGCGCGCGCGTCACTTTGACGTCGCGCGAATCGTCGTTGACCAGGCGGTACAGCTGGGCGTCGCCCAGGCAGATTTCACCGGACTGCCGGCAAAATGGCAGCCGATTAATGATTACGGAGCCAAGGTACAGGCGCATGTCATTGACAAATATTGAACAAGTGATGCCAGCTAAGCTGGCGCAGGCGTTGGCCAATCCGTTATTTCCGGCGCTGGATAGCGCCCTGCGCGCAGGCCGTCACATTGGCCTCGATGAGCTGGATAATCACGCATTTTTGATGGATTTTCAGGATTACCTGGAAGAGTTTTACGCTCGCTACAACGTTGAGCTGATCCGCGCGCCGGAGGGGTTCTTCTACCTGCGCCCGCGCTCCACGACCTTGATCCCGCGCTCGGTATTGTCAGAGCTGGATATGATGGTCGGCAAAATTCTTTGCTACCTCTATCTCAGCCCCGAACGTCTGGCTAATGAAGGCATCTTCACCCAGCAGGAGCTCTACGATGAGCTGCTGACGCTGGCGGACGAAAGTAAATTACTGAAGCTGGTGAACAACCGTTCCACCGGTTCCGACCTCGACCGCCAGAAGCTGCAGGAAAAAATGCGCGCGTCCCTCAACCGCCTGCGCCGCCTCGGCATGGTGTGGTTTATGGGCCACGACAGCAGTAAATTCCGCATCACCGAATCGGTGTTCCGCTTTGGCGCTGACGTGCGCGTTGGCGACGATCCGCGCGAAGCGCAGCTGCGCATGATCCGCGACGGCGAAGCGATGGCGCTGGAGAATCACCTGCAGCTCAATGATGAGAATGAAGAGAATCAGCCGGATAGCGGGGAGGAAGAATAATGATTGAACGCGGTAAGTTTCGCTCGCTGACGCTGGTTAACTGGAACGGTTTTTTTGCCCGGACCTTCGATCTTGATGAGCTGGTAACCACCCTTTCCGGGGGCAACGGTGCCGGTAAATCCACGACCATGGCGGCTTTCGTCACGGCGCTGATCCCGGATTTAACCCTGCTGCACTTCCGTAACACCACCGAAGCGGGCGCCACCAGCGGTTCGCGCGATAAGGGCCTGCACGGTAAACTGCGCGCTGGGGTCTGTTACTCGGTGCTCGATGTGATCAACTCACGCCACCAGCGCGTGGTCGTCGGGGTACGTCTGCAGCAGGTTGCCGGGCGCGATCGTAAAGTCGATATTAAGCCATTTGCCATCCAGGGATTGCCAACTTCGATCCAGCCGACCCAACTGTTGACCGAAACGCTCAACGAGCGCCAGGCGCGCGTCGTGAGCCTCAACGAGCTGAAAGACAAGCTCGACGCCATGGAAGGGGTGCAGTTCAAACAGTTTAACTCGATTACCGAATATCACTCGCTGATGTTTGATTTGGGCGTAGTGGCGCGTCGTCTGCGCTCTGCATCCGATCGTAGCAAATACTACCGCCTGATTGAGGCCTCGCTGTACGGCGGGATCTCCAGCACCATTACCCGCTCCCTGCGCGATTACCTGCTGCCGGAAAACAGCGGCGTACGTAAGGCGTTCCAGGATATGGAAGCGGCTCTGCGTGAAAACCGTATGACCCTGGAAGCGATTCGCGTTACTCAGTCCGATCGCGATCTGTTTAAGCACCTTATCAGCGAAGCCACCAACTACGTGGCGGCGGACTACATGCGCCACGCCAACGAGCGGCGAATCCATCTGGATAAAGCGCTGGAGTACCGTCGCGAGCTCTTTACCTCGCGTTCGCAGCTGGCGGCAGAGCAGTACAAACATGTCGATATGGCGCGCGAGCTGCAGGAACACAACGGCGCAGAAGGCGATCTGGAAGCTGATTATCAGGCCGCCAGCGATCACCTGAACCTGGTACAAACCGCGCTGCGTCAGCAGGAAAAAATCGAGCGCTACGAGGCGGATCTCGACGAACTGCAGATTCGTCTGGAAGAGCAAAATGAAGTGGTGGCGGAAGCCGCCGACCAGCAGGAAGAAAACGAAGCCCGCGCCGAGGCCGCCGAACTGGAAGTGGATGAGCTGAAAAGCCAGCTCGCCGATTACCAGCAGGCGCTCGACGTGCAGCAGACTCGCGCCATTCAGTACAATCAGGCGCTACAGGCGCTGGAACGCGCGCGTGCGCTGTGTCACCTGCCGGATTTAACCGCCGATAGCGCCGACGAATGGCTGGAAACTTTCCAGGCGAAAGAGCTGGAAGCGACGGAAAAAATGCTGTCGCTGGAACAGAAAATGAGCGTGGCGCAAACCGCGCACAGCCAGTTTGAACAAGCGTATCAGCTGGTTGCGGCGATCAACGGTCCGCTGGCGCGTAATGAAGCCTGGGATGTGGCGCGTGAATTATTACGCGACGGCGTCAACCAGCGCCACCTGGCGGAGCAGGCTCATGGGCTGCGTAGCCGTCTCAACGAGCTGGAACAGCGTCTGCGTGAACAACAAGACGCCGAGCGCCAGCTGGCCGAGTTTTGTAAGCGCCAGGGCAAACGCTACGATATCGACGATTTGGAAACGCTGCATCAGGAGCTGGAAGCGCGTATCGCTTCGTTAGCCGATAGCGTTTCTAACGCTCAGGAACAGCGCATGGCTCTGCGTCAGGAGCTGGAACAGCTGCAGTCGCGTACCCAGACGCTGATGCGCCGGGCGCCGATTTGGCTGGCGGCGCAAAACAGCCTCAACCAGCTGTGCGAGCAGAGCGGCGAGCAGTTTGAATCAAGCCAGGATGTCACCGAGTACCTGCAGCAACTGCTGGAGCGCGAGCGCGAAGCAATTGTTGAGCGTGATGAAGTCGGCGCCCGCAAGCGCGCCATCGACGAAGAAATCGAGCGTCTCAGCCAGCCGGGCGGTTCTGAAGACCCGCGTCTGAACGCGCTGGCAGAGCGCTTTGGCGGCGTGCTGTTGTCGGAAATCTACGACGACGTTAGCCTCGAAGATGCCCCGTACTTCTCCGCGCTTTATGGCCCATCGCGCCATGCGATCGTGGTTCCGGATCTGTCACAGGTGGCGGAGCAGCTCGAAGGGCTGGAAGATTGCCCGGAAGACCTGTATCTGATCGAAGGCGATCCGCAGTCCTTCGATGACAGCGTTTTCAGCGTCGATGAGCTGGAAAAAGCGGTGGTAGTGAAAATTGCCGACCGCCAGTGGCGCTATTCGCGCTTCCCGACGCTGCCGCTGTTTGGCCGCGCCGCCCGTGAAAACCGCATCGAAACGCTGCACGCCGAGCGCGAAAGCCTCTCCGAGCGTTTTGCTACGCTGTCGTTTGACGTGCAGAAAACGCAGCGCCTGCATCAGGCCTTCAGCCGCTTCATCGGTAGCCATCTGGCGGTTGCCTTTGATGACGACCCGGAAGAAGAGATCCGCAAACTCAACAGCCGCCGCGGCGAACTCGAGCGCGCGCTGAATGCGCATGAAAGCGATAACCAACAGAACCGCGTCCAGTACGAGCAGGCGAAAGAGGGTGTGTCGGCGCTTAACCGCCTGCTGCCGCGCCTGAATCTGCTGGCCGATGAGACGCTGGCCGATCGCGTTGATGAAATCCAGGAGCGTCTGGACGAAGCGCAGGAAGCGGCGCGCTTTATCCAGCAGTATGGCAATCAGCTGGCGAAACTGGAACCGATCGTCTCGGTACTGCAGAGCGACCCGGAGCAGTTCGAGCAGCTGAAAGAAGATTACGCCTATTCGCAGCAAATCCAGCGCGATGCGCGCCAGCAGGCTTTCGCGCTGGCGGAAGTCGTGCAGCGCCGCGCCCACTTCAGCTATTCTGACTCGGCGGAGATGCTCAGCGGCAATAGCGATCTCAACGAGAAGCTGCGCCAGCGCCTGCAACAAGCAGAATCCGAGCGTAGCCGCGCTCGCGAAGCAATGCGTAGCCACGTTGCGCAGTTGAACCAGTACAACCAGGTGCTGGCGTCGCTGAAAAGCTCGTATGACACCAAGAAAGAGCTGCTCAACGATCTGTATAAAGAGCTGCAGGATATCGGCGTGCGCGCCGATGCCGGCGCGGAAGAGCGTGCGCGTGCGCGTCGTGATGAACTGCATATGCAGCTGAGCAACAACCGCTCCCGCCGTAATCAGCTGGAGAAAGCGTTGACCTTCTGCGAAGCGGAGATGGACAACCTGACCCGCAAACTGCGCAAGCTGGAGCGCGATTACTGCGAAATGCGCGAGCAGGTGGTGAGCGCTAAAGCGGGCTGGTGCGCGGTGATGCGTCTGGTGAAAGACAACGGCGTGGAACGTCGTCTGCACCGCCGCGAGCTGGCCTATCTCTCCGCCGACGAACTGCGTTCGATGTCGGATAAGGCGCTGGGCGCTCTGCGTCTGGCGGTCGCTGATAACGAGCACCTGCGCGACGTCCTGCGTATTTCGGAAGATCCGAAACGTCCGGAGCGCAAAATTCAGTTCTTCGTTGCGGTTTATCAGCATCTGCGCGAGCGTATCCGCCAGGATATTATTCGCACCGATGATCCGGTAGAAGCGATCGAGCAGATGGAAATCGAGCTCAGTCGTCTGACCGAAGAGCTGACCAACCGCGAGCAGAAGCTGGCGATCAGCTCACGCAGCGTGGCGAATATCATTCGCAAGACCATTCAGCGTGAGCAGAACCGTATTCGCATGCTCAACCAGGGGCTGCAGAGCGTATCGTTTGGTCAGGTCAACAGCGTGCGTCTGAACGTCAACGTGCGTGAAACCCACTCGACGCTGCTTGATGTCCTCTCCGAACAGCATGAGCAGCATCAGGATCTGTTTAACAGTAATCGCCTGACCTTCTCGGAAGCGCTAGCGAAACTGTATCAGCGCCTGAATCCGCAGATTGATATGGGGCAACGTACGCCGCAAACCATCGGCGAGGAGCTGCTCGACTACCGCAACTATCTGGAGATGGAAGTGGAAGTTAACCGTGGTTCCGACGGCTGGCTGCGCGCGGAGTCCGGCGCGCTGTCAACCGGTGAAGCGATCGGTACCGGGATGTCGATTCTGGTGATGGTGGTGCAGAGCTGGGAAGATGAATCCCGTCGTCTGCGCGGTAAGGATATCTCGCCTTGCCGTCTGCTGTTCCTCGATGAAGCAGCGCGTCTTGATGCCCGCTCTATCGCTACGCTGTTCGAACTGTGTGAACGTCTGGAGATGCAGCTGATTATCGCGGCCCCGGAAAATATCAGCCCGGAAAAAGGCACCACCTATAAACTGGTGCGTAAAGTGTTCAATAATCACGAACACGTACACGTTGTCGGCCTGCGCGGTTTTGCCGCGCCGGTACCGGAAGCGCTGCCTGGAACCGCTGACGCCTCCTGAAAGGGCGTCGATTAATAGGAAAAAGGGTGACAATTTGTCGCCCTTTTTGTTTTTCTGTACAGTACGCTAACAGGGTATAGCCTTTAAACTTCTTTACATTTGGTAAGGCAAAAGCGTTTTCGCCTTTATATACTGAGAATAAGCCCCATTAGGCGGGCAGCAATGTGTTAACAGGGGGCAAGGGATGTTGCTAAAGAAACGGTATGGTCGACAATTGTCGGTGCTCAGCTTGAGCCTGGCTTTTGCATTTGCTCCACTGTTCAATGTCCAGGCCGCAGAGCCTGAAGTTATACCCACCGACAGCTCTGCGACGGTGGGCGATCTTTCGTCGGCATTAGTCCAAAGCGACGGGCAGTCTGTTGCGGTCGCGCAAATGGCTGGCGAGCAGCCGCTGGCGGCGGAGGCCGTGGCGAAAAGCCGCGCTGAAATCGAGGCCATGCTGCCGTCGGGTTATCATCCGGTTTATATCAACCCGCTGGTGGCGCTGTACGCCGCCCGCGACATGAAACCCATGTGGGAGAACCGCGATGCGGTACAGGCCTTCCAGCAGCAGCTGGCAGAGGTCGCTATCGCCGGCTTCCAGCCGCAGTTCACCACATGGGTAAGCTTACTCACGGACCCGTCCATCAGCGGCATGGCTCGCGATGTTGTACTCTCCGACGCCATGATGGGATATCTGCATTTTATTAGCGGTATTCCGATGCAGGGGAACCGTTGGCTGTATGGCTCAACGCCGTACAAAATGGCGACGCCGCCGCTGTCGGTGATTAACCAGTGGCAGCTGGCGCTGGATAACGGTTCGCTACCGCAGTTTATTGCCGGACTGGCGCCACAACATTCACAATATGAAGCAATGCATCAGGCGCTGCTGACGCTGGTGGCCGATAACCGTCCGTGGCCGCAGCTGACCAGTAATGCCTCGCTGCGTCCGGGCGAGTGGAGCAACGATATTGGCGCGCTGCGTGAAATTCTGCAGCGTACCGGCATGCTGGATGATTCGGCGAAAATCGCCCTACCGGGCGATGTGGTAAGCCCATCGGCGAAACCGAAATCGAAAGCAAAACCTGCCGCGCGCGGCGTTTACGATCGCCAACTGGTAGAAGGCGTGAAGCGCTTTCAGGCCTGGCAAGGGCTGGGCGCTGATGGCGTCATCGGCCAGTCCACCCGCGACTGGCTGAACGTTTCTTCGGCGCAGCGTGCCGGCGTACTGGCGCTGAATATCCAGCGTCTGCGTTTGTTACCGAGTAAATTGTCCACCGGCATCATGGTCAATATTCCGGCGTTCTCGCTGGTCTATTACCAGGACGGCAGTCAGGTGCTGGCATCGAGAGTCATTGTCGGTCGTCCGGATCGTAAAACGCCGATGATGAGCAGCGCGTTGAACAACGTGGTAGTCAACCCGCCGTGGAACGTGCCGCCGACGCTGGCGCGCAAAGATATTCTGCCGAAGGTGCGCAACAATCCAGGCTATCTGGAACAGCATGGTTATACGTTGATGCGCGGCTGGAACAGCAAAGAAGCTATCGATCCGTATGGCGTCGATTGGTCTACCATCACCGAGAAGAATCTACCGTTCCGTTTCCAGCAGGCGCCGGGCGCGCGCAACTCGCTGGGACGTTATAAGTTCAATATGCCAAGCTCGGATGCTATTTATCTCCACGATACGCCGAACCACAATCTGTTCCAGAAAGATGTTCGCGCGTTGAGCTCGGGCTGCGTTCGCGTCAATAAAGCATCTGAACTGGCGAATATGCTATTGCAGGATGCTGGCTGGAATGATTCACGCATTTCTGACGCGCTGAAGCAGGGGGATACGCGCTACGTCAATATTCGGCAAAATATTCCGGTTAATTTATATTATTTGACCGCCTTTGTTGGCGCTGATGGACGTACACAATATCGAACAGATATTTACAATTACGATCTCACCGCGCGATCCAGCGCACAAATTCTGCCAAAAGCGGAACAATTAATCAGGTAAATGAAGTAGTTCTGCGAAAAATGTTGTCCTAGCACTGAACGAAATCGGGCCATGGTCGTCTACAAGGCCCGTATTTCCTGGGGTGAGGCTGCCTTGACGTTGGCAATAATGCCCGGTAAGGTGCCTTTCGTGCGCCAGAAGTGCATATACATATAATCCGCAAAAATGTATTGCGGCGGTCAATACGACCCAGCCAAAAATGTTTTAGCGGAAAAGTATATTACGATTCATTTACCTGTAGACCTGATTATCATGGACAAATTTGACGCTAATCGCCGCAGATTGCTGGCGTTGGGTGGCGCTGCCCTCGGTGCTGCCGCCATTCTCCCTGCGCCGGCATTTGCCACCCTCTCGACCCCCCGACCGCGTATTTTGACGCTGAATAACCTGCACACCGGTGAATCACTCAAGGCGGAGTTTTTCGATGGTAGAGGCTATATTCAGGATGAATTAGCAAGACTTAACCACTTTTTCCGTGATTTCCGCGCGAACAAAATTAAGTCTATTGACCCAGGATTGTTCGATCAGCTTTACCGCCTGCAGGGACTACTCGGCACCAACAAGCCTGTCCAGCTCATCTCCGGTTATCGCTCCGTCGATACCAACGATGAACTTCGCGCACGAAGCCGTGGTGTAGCGAAACACAGCTATCACACCAAAGGCCAGGCGATGGATTTCCACATTGAAGGCGTTGCCTTAAGCAATATTCGCAAAGCGGCGTTATCTATGCGCTCAGGTGGTGTAGGATACTACCCACGTAGCAACTTTGTGCATATTGATACCGGTCCGGTACGGCACTGGTAACGAAAGGAGCATCATGAACTATCGTATTATTCCGGTCACGGCGTTCGCCCAAAACTGTTCTTTAATTTGGTGTGAACAAACCCGGCTTGCCGCTCTGGTCGATCCTGGCGGCGATGCCGAGCGCATCAAGGAAGAAGTGGCGGCGGCAGGCGTCAGCCTGATGCAGATCCTGTTGACGCATGGTCACCTGGATCACGTCGGCGCGGCAGCCGAACTGGCGCAACATTACGGTGTGCCAATTATTGGACCGGAAAAAGAAGATGAGTTCTGGCTGGAAGGATTGCCGGCGCAAAGCCGCATGTTCGGGCTGGATGAGTGTCAGCCGTTGCAACCGGACCGCTGGCTGAATGAAGGCGATGTGGTGACCGTCGGCAATATCGCTTTGCAGGTATTGCACTGTCCTGGCCATACGCCGGGGCACGTGGTTTTCTTTGACGATGCCTCTCGTCTGCTGATTTCCGGCGATGTGATTTTCAAAGGCGGAGTAGGGCGCAGCGACTTCCCGCGCGGCGACCATGGACAACTGATTGATGCGATTAAACGTAAACTGCTGCCGTTGGGCGACGACGTGACGTTTATCCCCGGTCATGGCCCGTTATCGACGCTGGGATATGAGCGCCTGCATAATCCGTTCCTGCAGGATGAAATGCCGGTCTGGTAATGCCTGACCTCAAGGAAGTAAAAAAGGCCGCGTTTGCGGCCTTTTTCTTATGCGTCAGGGCTGAGAATTACAGCACCGCGACGATGGCTTCGCACAGCGGCGCCATATTATCAGGCGTCATGCCGGCAACGTTGATACGCCCGGACGCGACCGCATAAATAGCGAACTCTTCACGCAGACGCAGTACCTGCTCTTTGGTCAGGCCGCTAAACGAGAACATCCCATTCTGTTTGGTGATGAAGGTAAAGTCGCGGCTGGCGCCTTTTTCCTGCAGAGTATTCACAAACAGTAAGCGCATGCGCTGAATACGCTGGCGCATATCGGTGAGTTCTTGTTCCCAGATGGCGCGCAGCGCGTCGTTGCTGAGAATCGTCGCCACCACCGAGGCGCCGTGCGCCGGCGGGTTTGAGTAGTTGGCGCGGATAACCGCTTTCATCTGGCTGAACGCGCGATCGACGGTGTCCTGATCGGCGGCAACCAGCGTACAGGCGCCAACGCGCTCGTTATACAGGCCGAAGTTTTTCGAGTAAGAGCTGGCGACCAGTAGCTCTTTATGCAGCGCGGCAAACGCACGCAGGCCTTCAGCGTCTTCTTCCAGACCGCGGGCGAAGCCCTGGTAGGCGAAGTCAAACAGCGGCAGCCAGCCTTTTTCGGCGGACATTTGCGCCAGCTGCTGCCACTGCTCCAGCGTCGGATCGATACCGGTTGGGTTGTGGCAGCAGCCGTGGAACAGCACAACGTCGCCCGCCTGCGCTTCGTTCAGGCTGGCCAGCAGACCGTCGAAATCAAGCTGGTGGTTAGCGGCATCGTAGTAAGCGTATTCACGCACTTCCAGCCCGGCTGCGCCGAAAACGCTTTTATGGTTCGGCCAGCTTGGGTTGCTTACCCATACCCGTTTAACGTCGGTGTTTTTGGCAAGGAAATCAGCCGCTACGCGCAGGCCGCCGGTGCCGCCTGGGGTTTGGGCGGTACGGGCGCGCTTATCGCTGATAATTGCGCTTCCTTTACCGAACAGCAGCTCCTGAGTGCAGCGACCAAACTCCGGAATACCATCAATACCGAGGTAGTTTTTGGTGGTTTCATTTTCCAGCAGATATTGCTCGGCTTTTTTTACGCTGGTCAGAACAGGTGTTTTACCTGTCTCATCTTTGTAAACACCAATTCCGAGGTTAATTTTGCCAGGGCGGTCATCGGCACGAAACAGATCGGCCAGGCCCAGAATAGGGTCGGCAGGGGCGGCTGTAATGTTCTCAAACATGACGAGGTTCCATTGTGATTACTGAGGGAAATCCGCTATCAGGGTAACGGTAGATTTACAAATTGCCAACCGTTTGCGACAAAAAGCGAGAAGGTTTTTGCAAGTTACGATCTTCGTCTTAGTAACGCAGAAAAGCAGGACCGAAGTCCTGCTTTTTAGGCATATCACGAAGGGGTGTACTACAGATTAGAACTGGTAAACGATACCAACCGCAGCCTGGTCGTCGGTGGCGACGCCAGCTTCACGGGTATAGGAATTGTCGTCCAGCTGGTTGAACTTGTACGCCGCGTACACGTTCATGTTTTTGTTGAAGTAGTACCAGGTACCCAGTTCAATGTATTTAACCAGGTCAGCATCGCCGCCGCCGAAGCCGCCGCGAGCCTGCAGGTTTTTACCTTTTGTCTGCACGTAGCCGAGGGACGGACGCAGACCGAAATCGAACTGATACTGAACCACGGCTTCGAAGTTCTGAGTTTTGCCCGCGAAGTAGTTATCTTCTTCCGGCGTCATGTTGTAAGTCTGGGAGTACATGACAGCGGCGTAGATGTTGTTAGCATCGTACTTAGCAGAGGTTGCCCATGCTTCAGCTTTGTTACCGTTACCGTCACGCTTCTGGTCGGCGCTGCGGTTGGAGTTAGCATAACCTGCGGACAGCGCGATACCGTTATCAAACGCGTAGGTTGCCGCGGTGCTGAAACCGTCGCCATTCTGTTTACGAATAACGCGGTCGTGATCGTTTTTGCCCTGATACTGAAGCGCGAAGCTCAGGCCGTCCACCAGACCGAAGAAGTCTGAGTTACGGTAGGTGGCCACGCCGTTGGTACGGCCGGTCATGTAGTTATCAGTGTAGTTCCAGCCGTCGCCGCCCCACTCAACCAGCATATCGGTTGCGGATTCGACGTCGTAGATGGCGCCGTAGTTACGGCCGTAATCGAATGAACCATATTCGCCCGCTTTCAGACCGGCGAAGGCCAGACGGGTTTTGGTGGTCTGGGAACCTTCAACGTTGGACGCATCCATGTTGTATTCCCACTGGCCGTAACCGATCAACTGGTCGTTGATCTGGGTTTCGCCTTTCAGGCCGATACGGGCATAGGTGGTGTCGTCGCTGCTGGTGTCACCATTGGTGGTCCAGACATGTTCGCCAACCATTTTTCCGTAGAAATCCAGTTTGTTACCATTTTTGTTATAGATTTCCGCAGCGTTGGCCGCACCGGCTACCAGCAGGGCAGGGATCACCACTGCCAGAATATTGCGCTTCATCATTATTTATTACCCTCATTAATATTTTTTATATGACACTTGCCACCGCCAGCAATAAATTCCGTCAATGAAAATTTACAGAACTATTGAAGATAGTTTGGTGTCTGAAGGCATCTTTCCATCGGTGGTGCCGTTTCGCTAGCCGGAAAATGCTACCAATATCGTAAATTGGTTACAAAAAGAAAAAACATGTAACTAAATATGTATTTTTAGGAACTTTGTGAACTCAATCAAAATTCCGTTCCACTTTGCGAAGATTGTCACCTTCTCATATATATCTATATGAATTAGTTATGAATATTTTCGATAAAGCCAGATTTGATTATTTTTTGACTCAATTACGTCCCATTTTCGCTCAGGCGCTATTTTTGCATAACGTGCGCAGAATGATTAAAAAATAGCCAATTCAATCAGCGTATTCACTTGTGTCTTAACATAAGGTGCGAAATCTACGTACTAAGGGTAAGGAAATAGTGAGTAACATAATTACGAAATGTGAAGGTTGATGTTTAAGTTTGTTGAAATTCGTTCACGAAAATTGACATAAAAAAAGGTCGGCTTGCGCCGACCTTGTCAGTGTTTTTACGAAACGCGATTAGAATGTGGCGTTACGTGGCGTACGTGGGAAAGGAATCACGTCGCGAACGTTCTGTACGCCGGTTACGTAGGCGATAAGACGCTCGAAGCCCAGACCGAAGCCGGAATGCGGTACGGTGCCGTAACGGCGCAGATCACGATACCACCAGTAGTCTTCTTTATTCAGACCCATTTCGGCCATACGCGCGTCCAGAACATCCAGACGCTCTTCACGCTGGGAGCCGCCGATGATTTCGCCGATGCCCGGCGCCAGAACGTCCATTGCGGCGACGGTTTTACCGTCTTCGTTAAGGCGCATGTAGAACGCCTTAATGTCTTTCGGATAGTTTTTCACGACCACCGGCGCTTTGAAGTGCTCTTCGGCCAGATACCGCTCATGCTCGGAGGAGAGATCCACGCCCCAGTACACCGGGTTTTCAAACTGCTTGCCGCAGTTTTCCAGGATAGTGACGGCGTCGGTGTAATCAACCTGGGCGAAATCAGCAGAGACAAAACGCTGCAGGCGGTCGATGGCGTCCTTATCTACGCGCTCGGCAAAGAACTTCATGTCATCCGCACGCTCTTCCAGTACCGCCTTGAAGACGTACTTCAGCATGGCTTCCGCCAGACCGGCAACATCGTTGAGGCTCGCGAAGGCAACTTCTGGCTCCAGCATCCAGAACTCCGCCAGGTGGCGGCTGGTGTTGGAGTTCTCGGCGCGGAAGGTTGGGCCGAAAGTATAAATTTTGGACAGTGCGCAGGCATAGGTCTCACCGTTCAACTGACCGGAAACGGTCAGGAACGACTCTTTACCGAAGAAGTCTTTATCGAAATCGACTTTACCCTGGTCGTTACGCGGCAGGTTTTCCAGATCCAGCGTTGATACGCGGAACATTTCACCGGCGCCTTCGGTATCGGAAGCGGTGATAAGCGGGGTGGATACCCAGAAGAAACCCTGTTCGTCGAAGAAACGGTGCAGCGCCTGCGCCAGGGTGTGACGTACGCGCGCTACCGCGCCAATCAGGTTGGTGCGCGGACGCAGGTGCGCCACTTCACGCAGATACTCGATGCTGTGGCGTTTCGCCGCCATCGGGTAAGTGTCCGGATCTTCAACCCAGCCGGTGACTTCCACGCTGGAGGCCTGGATTTCAAAGCTCTGGCCCTGACCCTGGGAGGCCACGACTTTGCCGGTGACGATAACCGAGCAGCCGGTGGTCAGGCGTAATACTTCCTGATTGTAATTGGGCAGAGAATTATTAATAACGGCCTGTACAGGATCAAAGCAGGAACCGTCATAGACGGCGAGGAAAGAAAAGCCAGCTTTAGAATCTCGGCGGGTACGCACCCATCCGCGCACGGTGACTTCGCTGTCAACGGCAACGCGGCCCTGGAGTACGTCGGCTACAGGCACAACGCTCATAATAGTCTCTCTTTGTAGTCCAATAAAAAATTCTGTTTCCCCCTTCAGAGGGGGGATATCTATGTTACCTGTCATCTTCCATCAGACAAGCAGAATTCGCACATGGGAGGGCGGATTTCGGAAATAAATTAGCCGCGGGGCCGTTCTTTACCTTCCGTTTACCTCTTTTACGCGAATTATTCGATAATGACCGTCATTTCCTGCTTCGCGTTTTGCATCGATACGATGGTGCGGAAGGATTTGATATTCCCCGAGGCAAAGAAGAGCTCACGGGTCAAGGCTTCGTATTCCGCCATATCGCGGACGTTGATCACCAGTAGAAAATCGAAGTCGCCGGTGACGTAATAAACCTGCTGCACCTGCGGGCAACTGACAAACCGCTGTTTATCCTCTTCAAGTAGGTCAAGGCGTTCATTCTCGATCGTAACCTGCACCATGATGGTGGTTGGGCGGCCCACTTTACTGGCATCAACCACGCTCACGCTGCCTTTAATGATGCCAGCCTCTTCCAGCGCGGCAATTCGCCGGTTGACCGCTGAAGCGGAAAGACTGACGCGATCGGCGATTTCCCGCTGCGACAGGCGATTGTTGCGCTGTAGCAGGGTGAGAATTTTTTTATCCCAACTATCCAGTTTCATTATCTTTGTCGCCCTAAATACCTGTGATCGACCTCACGTATGCAACTTTGTTGCGTGATAGAGGTGAATCAGAGTGAAAATTGCGAAGCTATGGGCAATTTTGCGCCATTTAACCATCGGCGGCAGTGTACCATCTCAGACAGTGGTAAAGCGTGAAATCGCTACAGAAAGCCACTGACGTTATTTCTATAGCCTAAATAATTCGAGTTGCAGAAAGCCAACGCACATGCAACTTGGAGTATGACGGGTATACATCGATTTATTCGACCATCTCTTTATTGGCCGCGCGGATCCCTGCGCCCTTTATTTGGCCGGGCTGGTCGTTGATTAATTCATCGTCGTACGACGATATGGATAAAAGGTTTATTTATGACGGACACGATTAAATATCAACTCAACGCCCGGCATCTGCCGTATGAACAGGGGGTGGACCTCAGTCTGCTCAATGAAAACGTTGGCGACGAAGTGCTGGCATTCCATCAAAAATTCCCCGCCTATCGGGTAACGCCGCTGCGCAAGTTGGATTATTTAAGCCAGCGTCTCGGGCTGGGATCGTTGCATATAAAGGATGAAGCGCAGCGTTTCGGCCTTAACGCCTTTAAAGGATTAGGCGGTTCTTATGCGATGGGAAAATATCTCGCTGAACAGCTTGGGCGCGATATTAATACTTTGAGCTTTAGCGATCTTAATTCACCAGAAATTAAAGCCCGTATTAAAGATATTGTGTTTGTCACCGCCACCGATGGCAACCACGGCCGCGGCGTGGCGTGGGCGGCGGAGCAGCTTGGGCTACGGGCGGTTGTTTATATGCCTAAAGGTTCCTCGCCGGTACGCGCGCAGAATATTCGCCAGCATGGTGCTGAGTGCACAATAACCGAACTCAATTATGACGATACCGTCCGTCTGGCGGATAAAACCGCCAAAGAGCAGGGGTGGGTACTGCTGCAGGACACCGCCTGGCAGGGCTATGAACAGATCCCTACCTGGATCATGCAAGGTTATATGACGCTCGCCGTTGAAACCTGGCAGCAGTTGGCGCAAAGCGGCGCCAGGATGCCTACGCATCTGTTTTTACAAGCCGGCGTCGGCTCTTTTGCCGGCAGCATTATGGGGTATTTCGTTGAGAAGATGCAGCAGGATGCGCCGACGATAGTGATCCTTGAACCGCATAAAGCGAACTGCCTGTACCGTTCGGCAACCATCAATGACGGGCAACCGCACAGCGTCGGCGGCGACATGGCGACGTTAATGGCCGGCCTTGCTTGCGGCGAACCCAATATCACCAGCTGGCCGATGCTGCGTGACCATGCCCGTTGTTTTATCTCTGCCGATGATTGTCTTGCCGCTAACGGCATGCGCCTGCTGGCCGCGCCGCGGCCAGGTACCGATGAACCCTTTATCTCCGGCGAATCCGGCGCCATCGGCGCGGGAGTGCTTTATGCGCTGATGACCCAGCCGGAATACCGAGAACTTGCCGAAGCGCTGCGCCTGAATGCCGATGCGCAGGTCCTGTTAATCAGCACTGAAGGAGACACGTCACCGGATGTCTATGAAGACATCGTCTGGTTTGGCCGTAATGGCTAATCGCCATCGGCAATAACAAGAGGGCCATCTTACCTACCCTACGAGCCCTCGGTATGACATGCGTTCTGACTAATAACGAAAACATACGCGGATTCGCGTAATGCATAGAGAGAACCTGACCGATGAATACTGAAAATGCTGTGACAGAAAGAGGATGTTGCGATGCCGCAAAGTGGCATAGCGAAGATACCGTGTGGGTGCTTGGCCTGTTCGGCACGGCAATTGGCGCCGGGGTGTTGTTTCTGCCGATTAACGCCGGGATTGGCGGTTTCTGGCCGCTGCTTATCGTTTTTGCTCTCGCTTTTCCGATTACTTATCTGGCGCATCGCGGGCTGGCGCGATTTATTTATTCTTCCAACACGCCGGAAAGCACGATCACCGATGTCATTGGCGAGCATTTTGGCGCGCTAGCGGGGAAGGTGTTTACCGTTATCTATTTCTTCGCCGTGTACACCATTTTGATTATGTATGCGGTAGCTATTACGAATACAGCGCAGAGTTTTATCAGCCATCAGTTGGGACTGGCGGAGCCGCCGCGGGCAGTGGTGTCCATCGTGCTGATCCTCGGGCTGATGTTTATTGTCCGCCTCGGGCAGCGTTTGATTATGCGCGTGATGAGCACCCTGGTTTATCCCTTCATTATTTCACTTATTTTTATGGCGCTGTTTTTGATCCCGCACTGGAACGGCGCGATTTTGCACACCGTGAACTTCAGCGCAATGGGCGATGGGCGCGGCATTTTACTAACGCTGTGGATGACATTTCCGGTGCTGGTTATGTCGTTTAACCACTATCCGATCGTCTCGCCGATGGTCGTGCGCCAGAAGCAGCGCTACGGACTCGCGCTTGCCGAGCGCAAATGCGCGCAGATCCAGCGCTATGGCATCCTGTTAATGACCGTGGTGGTGCTATTTTTCGTTCTCAGCTGCGTGTTGAGCCTGTCGCCGCAGCAGTTAGCGGAAGCAAAAGCGCAGAATTTGTCGATCCTGTCGTACCTCGCCAACCAGTTTGAGACGCCGATTATTGCCTGGCTATCGCCAATCATTGCGTTTGTCGCGATTACGAAATCGTTTCTTGGCCACTATATCGGCGCTTATGAATCGCTGCGCGATCTGATTATCGAGGCCGCCGCCGCGCGGGGGAAAAAACCGACTATCCGCGCAGTTGACGCCGTTATTCTGGTTTTTATGGTCCTCACCTGCTGGTTCGCCGCCTATAAGAACCCAAGCATCCTCGGCATTATCGAGTGCATCAGCGGCCCGACCGGGGCGGCGATTCTACTGCTGTTGCCGATGTATGCCATTCATAAGTTACCGGTGCTGGCGCCGTATCGCGGCAAAGCCAGCAACGTTTTCGTCACCCTGATTGGGTTAATTACCGTATCCGCCATTTTTTACGGCATGTTCCAGTAACCCCGAACAATAGCGAGATGTTTTATGAGTCATGATCTACAGATAAACGGCCAGCGGCTGATCGATTCCCTGTTCGCGCTTGGTGAATGCGGCGCGTTGGAAGGCGGCGGCGTCTGCCGCCTTGCGGCGACCGCGGAAGATAAAGCCGGTAGGGACTTTGTTGTTGCCCGGATGAAAGCGCTGGGGCTGACTATCTATATCGATGCTATCGGCAACGTTACCGGTGTTTATCGCGGAGAAGAGGCGCTACCGATGGTGATGATGGGGTCGCATATCGACACCGTGGGTACTGGCGGCCTGTACGATGGCAACTACGGCGTGATGGCCGGTATCGAGGTGATTGCCGCCCTTCAGGATGCCGGGATTCGTCCGCGACGTCCGTTAGCCGTAACCTTCTTTACCAATGAGGAGGGGGTGCGCTTCCAGCCCGATATGATGGGAAGCGTGGTGTTTGCCGGGGAGTATCCACTGGCGCAGGCCCTGGCGGCAAAAGACCACAACGGCATTACTCTTGACGAGGCGCTGCGGGAGATTGGCTATAAAGGCGAACATCAGCCGGGCAATCTGCCGGTAGATAGCTACGTCGAACTACATATCGAACAGGGACCTATCCTCGATAAGGAACGGATTGATATCGGCGTCGTCACCGGCGTGCAGGGTATTTCATGGCAAGAATTTACGCTAACAGGCGTGTCGAATCATGCCGGTACGACACCTATGTCCATGCGCCGCGATGCCGGCCTTGCAGCGGCGAAAATCGCCGTTTTCGCCCGTGAACTGGCGATGGGCCTCGGCGGCAATCAGGTGTCTACCGTCGGGCATATGAGCGTTAAACCCAACCTGATTAACGTCATTCCAAATCACGTCGTGATGTCGGTGGATTTACGCAATACCGATAACACTATCTTAATTGAGGCGGAACGGCGCTTAGCCGAGTTTGTCGTCACAACGGCGCAGGAAGAGGGGGTGGAGATAGCCAGCCGTTCACTGGTGCGTTTTAACCCGGTCATTTTTGCCGATGAAATCGTCAATGCCGTTGAAGCGGAGGCGAAACGTCAAGCCCTCAGTTATCGGCGCCTGCCGAGCGGCGCCGGCCACGACGCGCAATTTATGGCTTCGGTATGCCCCGCAGGGATGATTTTTGTCCCCTGTGTTGACGGCATTAGCCACAACGTCAATGAACATAGCGAAGCCAAAGATCTCATTGCCGGCGCCAATGTGCTGCTGCAGGTGGTATTACAGCGCGCGCAGCGTGCGGCATAATTTTTACAGGAGTGAAGAATGAATCAACAACAGTTAAAGCAGCAGCTTATTGCCTGGCGCCATCACCTGCATGCCAATCCGGAAAGCGCCTTTGAAGAAGTCAAAACCTCGCAGTTTATCGCCGAGAAACTCGAAGCGATGGGCATTGAGGTTCACCGTAATATAGGTAAAACCGGGCTGGTGGGCGTGTTGAAATGCGGCGACGATAACGGTGTTATCGCCATCCGCGCCGACATCGATGCTATTCAATTGAACGAACAGGGCGAACGGCCTTACCGCTCCACGACCGCCGAACGGATGCACGGCTGCGGGCATGATGGCCATACCTGCATTGCGCTGGGCGCGGCGCAGTTGCTATTGCAGCGGCAAAACTTTAACGGAACCGTCTGTTTTGTTTTTCAACCTGCGGAAGAACCCGGTTATGGCGCCAATGCGATGATGACGGACGGCGTTATCGAGCGTTTCGGCATCGAGGAGATTTACGGCCTGCACAATATGCCGGGTATGAAAGCCGGGACCATCGCCACCCGTGTCGGCGGCATTATGGCCAGCGAAGATAACTTTATTATCCGTATTAAGGGGCAGGGGGCGCATGCCGCCCGGCCGCATATGGCGAAGGATCCGCTGGTGATTGCGGCAGAAATTATTCTGGCGCTGCAGACCATCGTTTCACGCAATATCGACCCGAACGTGCCGGCGGTGATCTCCTGTACGGAGCTTCATACTGACGGTATCCGCAATGCGATCCCCACGCATGTGGAAATTAAAGGGGATACCCGCAGCTACTCCGCTGACGTACAGGCGCTGCTGGAAGCGCGCATGCGGACCATCAGCGAAGCGATTTGCGCGATGCACGGCGCGCAGTGCGAGTTTAGCTATACCCATGAATTCGCCCCGACGGTGAACTGGCAGCAATGCGTTGATGTCGCGGTCAATGCGGCGGTGAACGTCGTGGGGGCGGAAAATGTCGACGGCAACGTCGCGCAGATGATGATTTCGGAGGACTTCGGCGCCTTCCTGCAGGAGATTCCCGGCTGTTTCATCTTTTTAGGTAACGGCGATGCGTCTGATAATCAGGGCAATACGCCGCTGCATAACGCTTGCTACGACTTTAATGATGAAATTTTACTGACCGGCGCGGAGTATTTTGCCGAGGTGATCAGGACGAGATTGCCGCAGTAGAGATGTTGGTCGGCCCGGCAGCGTAACGCCGCCGGGCCGTTTTTTTAACTCGCCTTTTTAATCGGCGGCAGATCGAAGGCCTCACGCAGGGCACGGACGAAAGCCTTGTCGTGGCAGATGGTTTTACCCGGGCTATCGGAGAGTTTCGCCACCGGCTTGCCGTTACATTCTACTAGTTTTATGACGATATTCAGCGGTTTCACCTGTGGGATGTCGCAGGTTAACCGGGTGCCGATACCGAAACTGAGATTCACCCGCGAGGAGAAGTGGCGATACAGATCGACCGCTTTGCCGAGGTCGAGGTTATCGGAGAACACCAGCACTTTACTCATCGGGTCGATACCCAATTTCTGATAATGGGCGATAGCTTTCTCGCCCCACTCCAGCGGATCCCCGGAGTCATGGCGCAGTCCCTGATAGCGGGTGGCGAATTCAGGACCGAAATCACGCAGGAAAGCGTCCATGGTGATGCAGTCGGTCAGAGCAATACCCAGCCGATCCGGATATTCCGCCAGCCAGGCGGCAAGAGCCGCGCGCTGGCTGCTGGCAAGGTTTGGACTGATCTGCTGGTGGGCCTGGAACCATTCGTGCGCCTGGGTGCCCATCGGGGTTAAATTGAGTCGGCGGGCCAGATCGTAGTTGCTGGTGCCGACAAACCACGGCTCCTGCTGCAAGCGCTGCACGATAGCGTGCTGTACTTCGCGGGAGAAGCGGCGGCGGGTGCCGAAATCCATCAGGCGGAATGCCGACATATCGATGTCGGCGGTCATGTCGGCGAAGTCGGCAAGCTTATGTTCGAGCGTCTCCAGCGCCAGGCCGACGCTGATTTCCGGCGAACGGTAGTGGTGCACCAGTTCGCTGATGACCGCCAGCAGCGGCACTTCCCACATGATCACTTCGCGCCACGGCCCGGCGAGGCGAATATTCAGCTTGCCATGATCGTTGATAACGGTGACCTGGCTTGGGTCGTAACGGAAGTCGCGTAGCCAGTCGAGATAGTCCTGCGAGAAGAACGGCAGGGTGGACAGCCAGCGATACTCATCGTCCTGCAGCTTCAGGTCGCGCATGGTTTCGACCTGCTCGCGAATCGCGTCGGCATAGATGCCGAGCAGATCGTCTCCGCGGCAGCGGAACTCTGCCGCTACCTCCACATCGTAGTAGCGGTGGAAGACGGCCTGCTGCATATGCAGCTTATAGGCATCCGTATCAAGCAGCGAGTGCAGTACAGGAGAAGTGAATTGTGTCATGGTGCGCAGTAGCATCCTCTCACTGGGGCGTTCCATTCAAACCAAAGCAGAAAAAAGGAGGCGGAGTATACCTTTAATACCCGGTGCTGTCCTGCTGCGATGGCTCGACGGTAACGCTGACGGTCATTTGCGAGGCCTAGTTTAATATATTGAACACGGATCACACCACAAGCTTTGCGCCGGGTCGAGCGCATTTCGTGCCTCATGTGTTATCAAAATGTAGCGATTTTCGTGTTGAACGTTGAAAAGATGAAGATTCTGCATAGCGCGATCTGCGCAACAGGAATAGACTGGAGCCGATACTTTACAGACACGCTAAAGGTTTTTTATGACACAACAGCCCCAAGCCAAATACCGCCACGACTACCGTGCGCCGGATTATCTGATTAGCGATATTGATTTGACCTTTGACCTGGATGCCGCGAAAACCGTTGTCACGGCCGAGAGTAAGGTTTCCCGTCACGCGGCTGCGTCTGATGTGCCATTGCGTCTGGATGGCGAAGACCTGACTCTGATTTCACTACAGGTGAACGGCCAGCCGTGGAACGACTATAAAGAAGAAAATAATCAGCTGGTGATTGGCGGTTTGCCGGACAGTTTCACCCTGACTATCGTCAATGAAATTAGCCCGGCGGCGAACACCGCGCTGGAAGGCCTGTATCAGTCAGGCGAAGCGCTATGTACCCAGTGCGAAGCAGAGGGCTTCCGCCATATTACCTGGTACCTCGACCGTCCGGATGTGCTGGCGCGCTTCACCACCAAAATCATCGCCGATAAGGCGAAATACCCCTACCTGCTTTCTAACGGTAACCGCGTAGCCCAGGGTGAGCTGGACAATGGTCGTCACTGGATCCAATGGCAGGATCCGTTCCCGAAACCCTGTTACCTGTTCGCGCTGGTAGCCGGCGATTTCGACGTGCTGCGTGACACCTTCACCACCCGTTCCGGGCGTGAAGTCGCCCTTGAACTGTACGTTGACCGCGGCAACCTCGACCGCGCGCCGTGGGCGATGACTTCGCTGAAGAATTCGATGAAGTGGGACGAAACTCGTTTCGGTCTCGAATATGACCTCGACATCTATATGATCGTCGCCGTCGACTTCTTCAACATGGGCGCGATGGAGAACAAAGGCCTCAACGTCTTTAACTCTAAATACGTGCTGGCCCGTACCGATACCGCGACCGATAAAGACTACCTCGATATCGAGCGCGTCATAGGTCACGAATATTTCCATAACTGGACCGGCAACCGCGTGACCTGTCGCGACTGGTTCCAGCTCAGCCTGAAAGAAGGGCTGACCGTATTCCGCGATCAGGAGTTCAGTTCCGATCTCGGCTCGCGTGCGGTAAACCGTATCAATAACGTGCGTACCATGCGCGGGCTACAGTTTGCCGAAGACGCCAGCCCGATGGCGCACCCGATCCGTCCGGATATGGTTATCGAAATGAACAACTTCTACACCCTGACGGTCTACGAAAAGGGCGCCGAAGTGATCCGTATGCTGCACACCCTGTTGGGCGAAGCCAATTTCCAGAAAGGGATGCAGTTGTACTTTGAACGCCACGACGGCAGCGCCGCCACCTGCGATGATTTCGTGCAGGCGATGGAAGATGCTTCGAACGTGGATCTGTCGCATTTCCGTCGCTGGTACAGCCAGTCCGGCACGCCGGTCGTTACCGTGCATGACGACTATAACCCGGAAACCGAGCAGTACACCCTGACTATCAGCCAGCGTACGCCGCCGACCGCGGAACAGGCCGACAAGCAGCCGCTGCACATCCCGTTCAGTATCGAGCTGTACGATAACGAAGGCAAAGCGATCCCGCTGCAGAAGGGCGGTCATCCGGTACATCACGTATTGAATGTCACCCAGGCGGAACAGACATTCGTCTTTGATAACGTTTACTTCCAGCCGGTACCGGCGTTGCTGTGTGAATTCTCCGCGCCGGTCAAGCTTGAATATAAGTGGAGCGACCAGCAGCTGACGTTCCTGATGCGCCACGCGCGTAACGACTTCTCGCGTTGGGATGCCGCGCAGAGTCTGCTGGCGACCTACATCAAGCTCAACGTTAACCGTCATCAGCAGGGGCAGCCGCTGTCGCTGCCGATCCACGTCGCTGACGCCTTCCGCGCGATCCTGCTCGATGAGAAAATCGATCCGGCGCTGGCGGCGGAAATTTTAACGCTGCCGTCGGCCAACGAAATCGCAGAACTGTTCGCCATCATCGATCCGATTGCCATCGCGGCGGTGCGCGAAGCGCTGACCCGTACGCTGGCGAAAGAACTGGCCGATGAGCTGCTGGTGGTTTACAACGCCAACAAGCTCGACAGCTATCGCGTAGACCATGCCGATATCGGTAAACGTTCCCTGCGCAATACCTGCCTGCGCTATCTGGCTTTTGGCGATGTTGAATTGGCAGATAAGCTGGTGCAAGCCCAGTATCATCATGCTGACAACATGACCGACGCGTTGGCTGCGCTGTCGTCGGCGGTGGCGGCTGAGTTGCCGTGCCGTGATGCATTGATGCAGGAGTATGACGATAAGTGGCACCAGGACGGCCTGGTGATGGATAAGTGGTTTATTCTGCAGTCCACCAGCCCGGCGGCCAATGTGGTTGAGACGGTACGCGGCTTGCTCAAGCACCGTTCATTCACGATGAGCAACCCAAACCGGGTACGTTCGCTGATCGGCGCCTTCGCGAGTAGCAACCCGGCGGCGTTCCATGCCGAAGACGGCAGCGGTTACCAGTTCCTGGTGGAAATGCTGACCGAGCTCAATAGCCGCAACCCGCAGGTGGCGTCGCGTCTAATTGAGCCGCTGATTCGTCTGAAACGCTACGATGAGAAACGTCAGGCCAAGATGCGTGCGGCGCTGGAACAGCTGAAAGGGCTGGAGAATCTCTCCGGCGATCTGTTCGAGAAGATTACCAAAGCGCTGGCGTAACGGCCGCAAAATCCCCGGTAGCGCTCTCGCTTACCGGGGCTACAGCGCTGTGCGATTTGGTAGCCCGGCCGAGCGAAGCGCGGGCCGGGGACATTAGTTAGCCATGACTAAACAAACGCGGCGCACGCTCGCTGTCGCCGCGCTTCATCACCCGATCGAGCACCTGTGCTTCCAGTTCCGCCAGCTTCGCCGAGCCGAACCGCCGCGGACGCGGAATATCCACGCTCAAATCGAGGCCAATTTTCTTTTCTTCTATTAACAGCACCCGGTCGGCCATCGCCACCGCTTCACTCACATCATGAGTTACCAGCAACACGGTAAAGCCGTGTTCTTGCCAGAGCGAAACAATCAATTCCTGCATTTCCAGACGGGTGAGGGCGTCAAGCGCTCCCAGCGGTTCATCCAGCAGCAGCAGACGCGGGCGATGGATCAGCGCGCGGGCCAGCGCAACGCGCTGTTTTTGCCCGCCGGAGAGGGCCGCCGGCCACTCATCGGCTCTCTCTTCCAGCCCGACGCTGGCCAGCGCCTGGCGGGCGGCATCGCGCCACTGGCCCTTCAGCCCAAGTCCAACGTTGTCGATAACCGTTTTCCACGGCAGCAACCGCGCGTCCTGGAACATCATGCGCGTATCCTCCTGGATCTGCGCAAGCGGCGTCGCGCCTGCCAGCAGTTCGCCGCCATTGGGTTTTTCCAGCCCGGCCAGCAGGCGCAGCAGGGTGCTTTTACCGCCGCCGCTGCGGCCGACCACTGCGACAAATTGCCCGGTAGGAATATGTAAATCCAGCTCATTGAGAATGACATTGTCGCCGTAGCGTTTGCTGACCCCATTGAGTAACAGCGGGATCCCGGGATTAAGACGAGCAGTATTCATGCGTTAGCCTCCTGAAGACGGTACGCCGGGTTCCAGCGCAGCCAGACGCGTTCCAGCAGTTGCGCGCTAAAATCGGCGAGCTTGCCGAGAATGGCGTAAAGAATAATGGCGACCACCACCACATCGGTTTGCAGAAATTCGCGGGCGTTCATCGCCAGATAACCAATCCCGGCATTAGCCGAGATGGTCTCAGCAACGATAAGCGTCAGCCACATTAATCCGAGAGCGAAGCGAATGCCGACCATAATCGAGGGCAGGGCGCCGGGGAGGATTACGTGGCGGAAGAGGGCGAACCCGGATAAGCCATAGCTACGCGCCATTTCCACCAGACCGCGATCGATATTGCGGATACCGTGCCAGGTATTGATATAAATCGGAAACATCGTCCCCAGCGCGACAAGAAATATTTTGGCGCTTTCGTCAATACCAAACCACAAAATCACCAATGGAATTAGCGCCAGATGCGGCACATTGCGCAGCATCTGGATGGAGGTATCCAGCAGGCGTTCGCCCCAGCGCGAGAGGCCGCTGATGAGTCCGAGCGTCAGGCCGATGGAGCCGCCAATGGCGAAGCCGAGTAAAGCGCGCCAGGAACTGATCGCCAGGTGTTGCCACAGCTCGCCGCTGGCGGAGAGCGTCCAGAAGGCTTTCAGTACCCCCTCCGGAGAGGGGAGTATACGGGTTGAGAGCCAGCCTACCGATGACGCCAATTGCCAGATAAGCACGGTGCCCACCGGTAAAAACCAGGGAGCGAGGCGTAATAGAAGTTTTTGCGAAGAGGCTGCCATAGTTCGCTCCCTAACTTTGCGCCGCTTTACGCGGGATAAATTCGTTCGCCACCGCTTCGCCCTGCAGGCGCAAGTTTTGCGGCTGAGGGATCGTCGGGACGTTGACATCGAGCAGCGGGAACAGCAGTTCGCCGACTCGCCAGGCTTCCTCAAGGTGCGGGTAGCCGGAGAAGATAAAACTGTCGATGCCTAGTTCGGCGTATTCATTAATACGTTCGGCGACGGTAGCCGCATCGCCCACCAGCGCGGTGCCCGCGCCACCGCGCGCCAGACCGACGCCCGCCCACAGATTCGGGCTGATTTCCAGCTTGTCGCGACGGCCGTTGTGCAGCGCCGCCATGCGGTGCTGGCCAACAGAATCGGTTTGCGCGAAGGCTGCCTGCGCGCGGGCGATGGTTTCGTCATCCAGATGGGAGATTAAGCTTTCCGCCGCTTGCCATGCCTCTTCATTGGTTTCGCGAACGATGACGTGCAAACGAATACCAAAGCGGACGCTGCGGCCGAGGCGCGCGGCTTTCTCACGCACCTGGGCGATTTTTTCCGCCACCTGCGCTGGCGGTTCGCCCCAGGTCAGGTAGAGGTCGACCTGTTCGGCGGCCAGATCCTGTGCAACGTCCGAGGAGCCGCCAAAGTAGAGCGGCGGTCGCGGCTGTTGCTGCGGCGGGAAGAGCAGTTTCGCCCCGCGCACGTGCTGGTGCTTGCCGTGGAAAGTCACGGTTTCACCTTCCATCAGTTTGCGCCAGATATGGGTGAACTCGGCGGAGGCTTCGTAGCGTTCGGTGTGGTCGAGGAATACGCCATCGCCGGCTAATTCATTTGGATCGCTGCCGGTGACCAGATTGAACAAGGCCCGACCATTAGAGAGCCGGTCAAGCGTGGCAGCCTGGCGCGCGGCGACGGTGGGGGATACCACGCTTGGGCGCAGCGCGACAAGAAACTTCAGCCGTTGGGTGACGGGGATCATTGAAGCGGCAACCAGCCAGGCATCTTCGCACGAGCGTCCGGTAGGAATGAGTACGCCGGTGAAGCCGAGCCGGTCGGCGGCCTGGGCGATTTGCTGCAGATAACTGTAATCTACCGGGCGCGCGCCTTCATCGGTGCCCAGATAGCGGCCGTCACCGTGGGTGGGTAAGAACCAGAACATATTCAGACTCATGATTTCGCTCCTTGTGCGGGGGCAGGCTGCCAGATACGGTTTTGAATAGTGATTTTTTTCGGTACCAGCTTGTTTTCATAGAAGAGATCGGCGGTTTGCTGTTGGCGAGCGGCCGTTTCAGCGCTTACCGGTGATATCGCAGTGGGCGGACGATGGTCGAGATAGCTGGCAATCACCGCTTCGGGTAGACCCATCGTTTTGGCCAGCAGGGCAATACTTTGCTGGCGATGGCTAATGGTCAGGGCATCCGCCTGGCTAAAGGTCTCCAGCACGCCTTCGATAAAGGCGCCGTTCTTTTCGGCATAAGGACGAGCGGCAAGATAGAACGAACCGGTCTGCTTTAGGTCGCTACCATCTTTCAGTACCCGTACCCCGCCTTGCAGCAGCGCCGCAGAGTAATAGGGATCCCAGATGGCCCAGGCGTCGACATTGCCCTGCTGGAAGGCGGCGCGAGCATCGGCGGGAGCGAGATACACCGGCTGGATATCGCTGAATTTCAGACCTGCCTGCTGTAGAGCGCGCAGCAGCAGATTGTGCGAGCTTGAGCCCTTCTGGAACGCCACCTTACGGCCTTTCAGTTCAGCCACGCTTTTGATTGGGCTGTTATCGGCAACCAGAATCACTTCCGCTTTCGGTTTCGCTGGTTCAGCGCCGATATAGACCAGATCGGCGCCGGCAGCCTGAGCGAAAATCGGTGGGATATCGCCGGTGCTGCCGATATCAATACTGCCGACGTTCAGCGCTTCCAGCATTTGCGGCCCGGCGGGAAACTCGACCCACGAAATCTTAGTTTGCGGATAGCGTTGCTCCAGCAGTTGATGGCTCTTCGCCAGCACCATACTGACGCTGCCTTTTTGGTAGCCGATGCGTAACGCTTCCGGCGCCTGCGGGGCCGCATGCGTAATAAAGGAAAGCATGAGTAGCCCGCCGAGGGTCAGGGCACGCAGAGGATTAAGCATGCTCAACCCCCTGTAACGTCTTTAGTCCGGGGATGCGGCTGTTGCGGCGATTCAGCGCCTGCCAGAAGGTCTCCAGTGCCTGGTCGAGACGGTTTTGCAGATTCGGTGTGAACTGCGGCTTGTGTTGATAATCGGTGACCTGGCTGTCATCGGCGAATACGCCGTGGAGGATCTCCTGCGCTTTGAGAGCATTAAGCACTGGTTTAAGCGCGTAATCGACCGCCAGCATATGGGCGATGGTGCCGCCTGTCGCCAGCGGCAGGACAATTTTGCCTTCCAGAGCGCGTTCGGGGAGCAAATCCAGTAGCGTCTTCAGCGCGCCGGAAAAAGAGGCTTTATAGACGGGAGTGGCGATAATCAGGCCATCAGCGCCGGCCAGTTGTTCATTTAAGGTATGCAGAGCGGGGTTATCGAAGCGGGCGTAAAGCAGATCTTCGGGATCGAAATTCTGTAAATGCCAGTGATAGACTTCGATGTCGGCCGCGGTAAGTTTCTCTCTGGTGTACTCCAGCAATGCGCTTGAGCGAGAAGGGTAGCGGGGGCTGCCCGCGATTGTAATAACGCGCATACACTCTCCTTATAACCAAATGTTTGCATTTATCTATAATTGATAACATTTTATGGCAGTGTGACAGAGGGCGTTTATTTCCCTAAATGATTTTTCCGGCGTTAAATTGCCAAAATGCGCATAACAGGCGGCTGAGAAGTAAACGTTTGCGTTGGTCGCGTGATTTTTTGTCGCAGGTCAATTCCCTTTCGGGCGCGGATCGAACATAATACGCCCCCGGTTTGCACACCGGGAATCCAGGAGAGTTCATGTACTATCCCTTCGTTCGTAAAGCTCTTTTTCAGCTCGATCCTGAGCGCGCTCATGAAGTAACCTTCCAACAATTACGCCGCGTCACCGGCACGCCGCTGGAAATGCTGGTTCGACAAAAAGTACCGTCGAAACCCGTTACCTGCATGGGGCTCACTTTCAAGAATCCACTGGGGTTGGCGGCCGGGCTTGATAAAAACGGCGAGTGTATTGATGCGCTCGGCGCGATGGGCTTCGGCTCAATCGAAATTGGTACCGTGACTCCGCGTCCGCAGCCGGGCAATGACAAGCCGAGGATCTTCCGTCTCGTCGATGCCGAAGGTCTGATCAACCGTATGGGCTTTAATAACCACGGCGTTGATAACCTGGTCGAGAATGTGAAAAAAGCGCATTTTGACGGCGTGCTGGGGATTAATATCGGAAAAAATAAAGATACTCCGGTAGAGCAGGGTAAAGATGATTATCTGATTTGTATGGAAAAAGTCTATCCATACGCTGGATATATCGCCATTAATATCTCCTCGCCGAATACCCCGGGGTTACGTACTCTGCAATATGGCGAAGCGCTGGATGATTTACTCAGCGGTATTAAAAATAAGCAGCTCGAACTTCAACAGAAACATCAAAAATATGTTCCTGTGGCGGTGAAGATCGCCCCGGATCTTTCTGTCGAAGAATTGATCCAGGTAGCCGACAGCTTAGTCCGCCATAATATTGATGGCGTCATTGCTACCAATACCACCCTCGATCGTTCATTGGTCCAGGGGATGAAGCATTGTGATGAAACCGGTGGGTTGAGTGGTCGTCCATTACAATTAAAAAGCACCGAAATTATTCGTATGCTGGCCACGGAATTAAATGGTCGTTTGCCAATTATCGGAGTTGGCGGTATTGACTCGGTGATTGCCGCTCGTGAAAAGCTGGCTGCTGGCGCCACGCTGGTACAGATTTATTCCGGGTTTATTTTTAAAGGCCCGCCGCTGATTAAAGAAATTGTTACACACATCTAATCTTTTCCGCCTCTGAATCTTCCCCAGGGCTTTATTTCCAGCCCTGGTTGTTTTATATTCCTTCATTGTTGCTTATTTAGACATTTTAGTCTTTTCTTAATTTTAGAAATTATTCTGTAGCAGGATGCCATTGCTTTGCAGAAGGAAGTGGAAGAGGACGGGGGTAGAAATGCGGATTAAACCTGACGATAACTGGCGTTGGTATTACGACGAAGAGCATGACCGCATGATGCTCGACTTGGCCAATGGTATGTTATTTCGCTCACGTTTTGCCCGGCGCATGTTAACGCCTGATGCTTTCGCGCCATCGGGATTTTGCGTCGATGACGCGGCGCTCTATTTTTCTTTTGAAGAAAAATGCCGCGAAATTGAATTAAACAAAGAGCAGCGTGCCGAATTAGTATTAAATGCCTTAACCGCGATCCGTTTTCTGAAACCACAGATGCCGAAGAGCTGGCATTTCACCACGCATCAGCAGAACTGGCAACCCGCCAGCGGCGACGCCGCCAGCGTGTGGATCAGCGATACCGGCGAGCAGGTCAATTTGCTGGTGGTTGAACCGGGTGAAAACGCCACGCTTTGCCTGCTGGCGCAGCCGGGACTAACTCTGGCTGGCCGGGTAATGCAGTTGGGCGATGTGATTAAAATTATGAATGACAGACTGCAGCCGGCGCAGAACACGGCCAGCTACAGCCTGGGGCAGGCGGTTTAAGGCGCCAGGCGCAGCGCGGTTTTCGGTACGCAGCTGCAGCATAAAATGGTGCCATCCGCGGCGACCGCATTTTTCTTTAACGGACTCACTTCACCCTCTTCCAGGCGGATCCGACAACTGCCGCAGATCCCGGCGCGGCAGGAATAAGGGATACGAATGCCCTGTTGTTCCAGCTGCTCCAGCAGCACCTGCTGGTTGTTGCCGGTAAACTGTTGCCCTTGCCACTCAATCTCAACCGTCGCTTTTGGCTGCGCATCGGCCGCCAGCGTGTCGTCGCTATCGCCAGCGCCATAGGCTTTAGCCGGGCCGCGCGTCAGCACTTCCACCTCATCACCCACGCGGATTACGCCGCTGTTGCGGGCGATCAGGTTCTGGCCAAAATCGACATCGCCGTTATCCTGCGCGGTACGAAAACGCTTTAACGTTTCCAGCGGCTCGCCGGACGGATGCTTTTGCCCACGCTCCGGGCTGACGGTGGTGAAAATGCAGCGGCTGCAGGGTTTGGCAACATCAAATACCACCTCGCCGATACGTATGACTTTCCAGCTATCTTCATCCCACGCCGCGGCACCGGTGACCACCAGATTAGGGCGAAACTGTTCTATGCTTACGCTGGCAGGGCACCGTTGCTGCAGGTCGCGAAGCGAGGCTTCATTGGCGAGCAGGTAGGGGTAACCATCGGCGAAGGAGAGGGGTACCGCGTCGTGGCGTTTTACTCGCCGGGTTAGCTGCGGCCCGAGCCAGCGCAGTTGGACGTCGCGGTTGAAGAAGCCGCTGAGCCACTGGTTGATGGCGGCTGGCGCGATTAAGGCGGTGAAATGGTTGCCCCACACCTCCGTCGGCTCGCCCTGGGGAGCGAAATCATCAAAGCGCACCAGCGCGCTGCTGCCATCCGGCGCGGTCAAGTGCAGGCCGTCATGAAGCGGCGAAGGCAGGAATTTCACCATCTGCGGAAACTGGCGCGCGGTAATAAACGTACCGTCGGTTTCAGTCAGCATAAAGATGCGGTCGAAGGCCATGCCGCTAATATCGGCAAAGGCATGGGTGACGCCAATTCCGCGCATGGATTTGACGGGATGAATAAAAAGTTTCGATAGCGTTACCATACGCTGCCCCTGGGTTCAAAAATAAGCCTTTAACTTTATGACATAGGGCACATATTGGCTATAATGCGCACCAATTTTCTTTAAGTAAAAGTGACGATATGAAATCTCTGTTTGCCAGCACGGCTCGTGGTCTCGAAGAGCTGTTAAAAACTGAACTGGAAGGACTTGGCGCCACGGAGTGCCAGGTCGTCCAGGGCGGGGTTCATTTTCAGGGAGATACGCGCCTGCTGTATCAAAGCCTGATGTGGAGCCGGCTGGCCTCGCGCATCATGCTGCCGCTGGGTGAGTGCAGCGTGTATAGCGATCTGGATCTCTACCTGGGGGTTCAATCGATTCCGTGGACGGAGATCTTTACCACTGACGCCACCTTCGCGGTGCATTTTAGCGGCCTCAATGATGAGATCCGCAATAGTCAGTATGGCGCATTAAAAGTCAAAGACGCTATCGTCGATAGCTTCACGCGTAAAAACCTGCCGCGTCCGAATGTCGATCGTGAAAATCCCGATCTGCGTATCAACGTCTGGCTGAACAAAGAGACGGCGCATATCTCGCTGGATCTGAGCGGCGAAGGTCTGCATCTGCGCGGATACCGTGATGGTACCGGCATGGCGCCTATCAAAGAAAACCTCGCGGCGGCAATCGTCATGCGCTCCGGCTGGGTGGCGGGAACGCCGCTGCTCGATCCGATGTGCGGCTCCGGCACATTGCTGATTGAAGCGGCGATGCTGGCGACCGATCGCGCGCCGGGCTTACACCGCGGCCATTGGGGATTCGGCGGCTGGGCGCAGCACGATGACGCTATCTGGAAAGAGGTAAAAGCTGAGGCGCAAACGCGCGCTCGCCAGGGGCTGGCGGCTTATGAATCACGCTTCTACGGCTCTGATGTCGACGAGCGCGTAATTGAACGCGCGCGCCGCAACGCCCGCCGCGCCGGTATTGGTGAGCTCATCAATTTCGAAGTGAAAGACGTCGCGCAGCTCAATAATCCGCTGCCGAAAGGCCCGTACGGCACCGTTATCAGCAACCCGCCATACGGCGAGCGTCTGGAAAGCGAACCGGCGCTGATTGCCCTGCACAGCCTGCTGGGACGGATTATGAAAAACCAGTTTGGCGGTTGGAACCTGTCGGTCTTCAGCGCCTCGCCGGAATTGCTGAGCTGCCTGCAGCTGCGCGCCGATAAACAGTTTAAAGCCAAAAACGGCCCGCTGGACTGCGTACAGAAGAACTATCATCTGGCGGAAAGCGAAGGCGGCAAGCCGGCGATGCTGGCGGAAGATTTCGCCAACCGCTTGCGCAAAAATCTGAAGAAGTTTGAAAAGTGGGCTCGTCAGGAAGGTATTGAATGCTATCGCCTGTACGATGCCGATTTGCCGGAATACAACGTGGCTATCGACCGCTACGGCGAATGGGTGGTGGTGCAGGAGTACGCGCCGCCGAAAACCGTCGATGCGCACAAAGCGCGCCAGCGTCTGTTCGATATTATCGCCGCGACTATCGCGGTATTGGGGATTGCGCCGAATAAACTGGTGCTGAAGACCCGTGAACGGCAGAAGGGTAAAAATCAGTACCAGAAGATGGCGGAGAAGGGCGACTTTATCGAGGTACAGGAGTATAACGCGCGTTTGTGGGTTAACCTTACCGACTATCTCGACACCGGTCTGTTCCTCGACCACCGTATCGCCCGTCGTATGCTGGGCCAGATGAGCAAGGGTAAGGATTTCCTCAACCTGTTCTCCTATACCGGCAGCGCCAGCGTCCACGCCGGTCTCGGCGGCGCGCGTTCAACCACCACCGTCGATATGTCGCGCACCTATCTGGAGTGGGCGGAACGCAACCTGCGTCTCAATGGCTTAACCGGCCGCGCGCATCGCCTGATGCAGGCGGACGTGCTGGGTTGGCTGCGGGAAAGTACCGAGCAGTTCGATCTGATCTTTATCGATCCGCCGACCTTCTCCAACTCCAAACGAATGGAAGACGCCTTTGACGTGCAGCGCGATCATATCCGTCTGATGACCGATCTAAAACGTCTGCTGCGTAAAGGCGGGACGATTATGTTCTCGAATAACAAACGCGGTTTCCGTATGGATCATGACGGGCTGGCGGCGCTTGGCCTGAAGGCGCAAGAAATTTCGCAAAAAACGCTGTCGCAGGATTTTGCCCGCAACCGTCAGATCCACAACTGCTGGCTGATTACCGCGGCCTGAAAGGAATAAAGAATGTCACTGATTAGTATGCACGGCGCCTGGCTTTCGTTCAGCGATGCGCCGCTGCTGGATAATGCTGAACTGCATATCGAAGATAACGAACGCGTTTGTCTGGTTGGGCGTAACGGCGCGGGTAAATCGACCCTGATGAAAATCCTCAACCGCGAGCAGGGTCTGGACGATGGGCGTATTATTTATGAACAGGATCTGATCGTCGCGCGTCTGCAGCAGGATCCTCCGCGTAACGTCGCCGGTACGGTGTACGATTTTGTCGCGGAAGGGATCGCCGAACAGGCGGCGTACCTGAAGGCCTATCATGACGTTTCGCATCAGGTGATGACCGATCCGAGCGACAAAAATTTAAATGAACTGGCCCGCCTGCAGGAACAGCTGGATAACCTGGGGCTGTGGCAGTTGGATAGTCGTATCAACGAAGTGATCGAGCAGCTTGGCCTTAACGCCGACGCGCAGCTTGCGTCGCTGTCCGGCGGCTGGCTGCGTAAAGCGGCGCTGGGCCGCGCGCTGGTTAGCGGGCCTCGCGTACTGCTGCTGGATGAACCGACTAACCACCTCGATATCGAAACTATCGACTGGCTGGAAGGGTTCCTCAAATCTTTCAAAGGCACCATCATCTTCATTTCGCACGACCGTTCTTTTATCCGCAATATGGCAACGCGCATCGTCGATCTCGATCGCGGCAAGCTGGTGACCTATCCGGGCAATTACGATCAATATCTGCTGGATAAAGAAGAAGCGCTGCGGGTTGAAGAGCTGCAGAATGCTGAATTCGACCGCAAGCTGGCGCAGGAAGAGGTGTGGATCCGCCAGGGGATTAAAGCGCGTCGTACCCGCAACGAAGGACGCGTCCGCGCGCTGAAAGCCATGCGTCGCGAACGCGGCGAGCGCCGTGAAGTTATGGGCAGCGCGAAGATGCAGGTCGAGGAGGCTTCTCGCTCCGGCAAAATCGTCTTTGAGATGGAAAACGTCAACTATCAGGTTGACGGCAAAGTGCTGGTCAAAGATTTCTCCGCGCAAATCCAGCGTGGCGACAAGATTGCGCTGATTGGCCCGAACGGTTGCGGTAAAACCACGCTGCTGAAGCTGATGCTCGGTCAGCTACAGGCCGATAGCGGGCGTATCCACGTCGGTACCAAGCTGGAAGTCGCCTACTTCGACCAGCACCGCGCGGAGCTGGATCCGGACCGCACGGTGATGGATAACCTTGCGGAAGGTAAGCAAGAGGTGATGGTAAACGGTAAGCCGCGTCACGTGCTGGGCTATCTGCAGGACTTCCTGTTCCATCCAAAACGGGCGATGACCCCGGTACGCGCGTTGTCCGGCGGGGAGCGTAATCGTCTGCTGCTCGCGCGCTTGTTCCTGAAACCCAGTAACTTATTGATTCTCGATGAACCGACTAACGACCTTGATGTCGAAACGCTGGAACTGCTGGAAGAGCTGATCGATGGCTACCAGGGCACCGTGATGCTGGTGAGCCACGATCGTCAATTTGTCGATAACACCGTGACCGAGTGCTGGATCTTCGAGGGCGGCGGGCGTATCGGCCAATATATCGGTGGTTATCACGACGCGCGTGGACAGCAAGCGCAGTCGCTGGCGAATAAACAGCCGATTGTAAAAAAAACGGCGGAAGTCGCTCAACCGAAAGCAGAAAGTGTCAAACGCGCCGCCAGCAAACTAAGCTATAACCTGCAGCGCGAACTGGAACAGCTGCCGCAGAAGCTGGAAGATCTGGAAACTCAACTGCAGACGCTGCAGGAAAAAGTTGCCGATCCTTCGTTCTTCGGCCAGCCGCATGACCAGACCCAGCAGGTGCTGGCGCAGTTAGCGGAAGCGGAACAGGCCCTGGAAGCGGCCTTTGAACGCTGGGAATATCTCGAAGGACTCAAAAACGGCGCTTAAGCTGAGGAGTGTTCATGTGCGATCATCATCATGCTGCGCGGCACATATTGTGCCCACAATGTGATCTGCTGGTGGCTTTGCCGCCGCTGGAGCATCGCCAGAAAGCCGCATGCCCACGCTGCGGCACCACGCTCACCACATCGTGGGACGCGCCGCGGCAGCGCCCCACGGCCTATGCGCTGGTGGCGCTGTTCATGCTGCTGCTGGCGAACCTGTTTCCTTTTGTTTATATGAAAGTCGGCGGGATCAGCAGCGAAATTGAGCTGCTGGAAATACCTAATGTGTTGTTCACCGAGGATTACGCCAGCCTCGGTACGTTCTTTTTATTGTTTGTCCAACTGGTCCCGGCGTTTTGTCTGGTAACCATCTTATTGTTGGTCAATCGCGTTCATATGCCTTCACGCTTGAAGGCGTTTCTGGCGCGCATCTTGTTTCACCTCAAAAGCTGGGGGATGGCGGAGATTTTCCTCGCCGGGGTGCTGGTCAGCTTCGTGAAGCTAATGGCCTACGGTGATATCGGCGTAGGGCTGAGCTTTGTTCCCTGGTGTCTGTTCTGCCTGCTGCAGTTGCGGGCGTTTCAGTGCGTCGATCGCCGCTGGTTATGGGACGACATTGCGCCAATGCCGGTCATTAAGCAGCCGCTACGCCCTGGCGTGCCGGGGCTGCGACAGGGGTTACGCTCCTGCTCGTGCTGTACGGCGGTGCTGCCAGCGGATGAGAAAGAGTGTCCGCGCTGTCACACCAAAGGTACCCCGCGGCGTAAAAACAGCCTGCAGTGGACGCTGGCGCTGCTGATGACATCGTTTGTGCTCTATCTACCCGCCAATATTCTGCCGATTATGATTACCGATCTGCTGGGCGATAAAATGCCGTCGACGATCATGGCGGGCGTCGTTCTGCTGTGGAGTGAGGGCTCTTACCCGGTTGCGCTGGTTATCTTTATCGCCAGTATCATGGTGCCAACGTTAAAAATGATCGCTATCGGTTGGCTGTGCTGGAGCGCGAATGGTAACGGCGCGCGTGATTCAGAGCGTATGCACCTAATCTATGAAGTGGTTGAATTTGTTGGCCGTTGGTCAATGATCGACGTTTTTGTCATCGCGGTACTCTCGGCGCTGGTGCGCATGGGAGGCTTGATGAATATCTATCCGGCGATAGGCGCGGTGATGTTCGCGCTGGTCGTTGTTATGACCATGTTCTCGGCCATGATGTTTGACCCACGTCTATTGTGGGACCGTGAACCAGATCCAAGCCATGAGGAAATGCAACAGCATGGAAAATAAGAGCGGAGAAGCGAAAGTGCAGAAGGTGAAGAACTGGTCACCGGTCTGGATCTTTCCGATTGTGACTGTGCTCATCGGCGCATGGATACTGTTTTACCACTATAGCCATCAGGGGCCGGAGGTGACGCTTATCACCACCAACGCCGAAGGCATTGAAGGGGGTAAAACGCGTATCAAGAGCCGCAGCGTTGATGTCGGGGTAGTGGAAAGCGCTATCCTGACTGATGACCTGAAACACGTAGAAATTAAAGCGCGTCTGAACTCGGGGATGCAGAAGCTACTGCATAAAGATTCGGTGTTCTGGGTGGTGAAACCGCAGGTGGGGCGCGAGGGGATCAGCGGCCTCGGCACCTTGCTTTCCGGCGCCTATATCGAATTGCAGCCAGGTAAAGCAGGTTCTGTGGCGCCGCAGTATCCATTATTGGACTCGCCGCCTCTGGCTTCACCGGATGCCAAAGGTATCCGTGTTCTGCTGGAAAGTAGCAAAGCCGGGCAACTCTCGCCTGGCGATCCGGTGCTGTTCCGCGGCTATCGCGTCGGTTCTGTTGAAACCAGCACCTTTGATACGCAGAAGCGTCGCATCACTTACCAGCTGTTTATCAACGCGCCGAACGACCGCCTGGTGACGACTAACGTTCGCTTCTGGAAAGATAGCGGTATCGCGGTTGACCTCACGTCCGCGGGGATGCGCGTTGAGATGGGATCGCTGTCGACGCTGTTTGGCGGCGGTGTAAGCTTTGACATTCCGGAAGGATTGGATCTCGGCGAGCCGGTGGCGAATAAAACGGAATACCACCTGTTTGACGATCAGAGGAGTATCCAGGATTCGGTGTTCACCCAGCATATCGATTACGTCCTGTTCTTTAAAGATTCTGTGCGTGGTCTCCAGCCGGGAGCGCCGGTTGAATTCCGCGGTATTCGCCTTGGTACCGTCGGCAAAGTACCGTTCTTTATCCCTGGTTTGAAACAGAGCCTGAACGATGATTATCGTATCCCGGTAGAAGTGCGTATTGAGCCGGAACGTCTAATCAACCAGCTGGGCGGCGACCCTAATATTCGCGCGCATATTGACGATCTGATCAATCGCGGCCTGCGCGGTTCGCTGAAAACCGGCAACCTGGTCACCGGCGCGCTGTATATCGATCTCGACTTCTATCCGAAAGCGCCTCCGCGCGGCAAGATTCAGGAGTTCGGCGGCTATCCGATCATTCCAACCGTCAGCGGCGGTCTGGCGCAAATCCAGCAGCGTCTGATGGATGCGCTCGATAAGATCAACAATCTGCCGATTAACCCACTGCTGGAGCAGGCGACCAGTACCCTGGCGCAGAGCCAGAAAACCATGCAGCGTGTCCAGACTACGCTCGACAACTTGAATAAGATCACCTCAAGCCAGTCGATGCAGCAGCTTCCTGCCGATATGCAGAGCACGTTGCGCGAGTTGAACCGCAGTATGCAGGGCTTCCAGCCGGGCTCGGCGGCCTACAATAAGATGGTTGCGGATATGCAGCGACTGGATCAGGTACTTCGTGAACTGCAGCCGGTACTGAAAACCCTCAACGACAAGAGCAATGCGCTGGTATTTGAGGCCAAGGATAAAAAAGATCCGCAGCCGAAGGGAGCGAAACAATGAAAAAGTGGTTAGTGGCGGCAGCGGTATGCGTACTGACGGCCTGCAGCAGCGGTGGTGAGAGTAAAACTTACTATCAATTACCGGTAGCAAAGAGCGGCGCGCAAAGCGCCGCCCATCAGAGCAAGAATTTGCTGTGGGTTGAGCAGGTCAGTATCCCTGATTATCTGGCCGGGAATGGCGTGGTTTATCAGACGACCGATGTGCAGTATGTGATTGCTAATAACAACCTGTGGGCCAGCCCGCTGGATCAGCAGTTACGTACCACGCTGGTGGCGAATCTGAGTAACCAACTGCCGGGTTGGGTGGTGGCATCACAGCCATTAGGCAGCGAGCAGGATACGCTTAATGTCTCCGTTAGCGGCTTCCACGGCCGCTATGATGGCCGGGTCATTGTGAGCGGTGAATGGTTGCTTAAGCATCAGGGGCAGCTGATTAAGCGTCCGTTCAATATTGAACTTAAGCAACAGCAGGATGGCTACGACGCGATGGTTAAGACCCTGGCGCAGGCCTGGAGCCAGGAAGCCACCGCGATTGCGAGTGAGCTGAACCGCCTGCCATAAGTAAAATTAATAAAATTAAAGCCGCCGCGACCTGAAAAATCGCCGCGGCTTTTTTTATTTGTCGCTTCAGATTGATAGTTGTGCTGGCTCACGATTTTTGTACAAATGAACTTTCATATAGCTCACAAATATGACACTGGCGTGAATTTTGCGCATTGACGCTGCCTGCGTTTCGCGGTAAAGGTTATACGTGGTTGCATATTTAGTGACCACTGTTTTCTTTTCCACCAGATCAAATAATGAGGGAAACGAGGCATGAAGAGACAAAAACGAGATCGCCTGGAACGGGCACATCAGCGTGGATATCAGGCCGGCATTACCGGCAGATCGAAAGAAATGTGTCCCTACCAGACCCTTAATCAGAGGTCCCATTGGCTAGGAGGTTGGCGAGAAGCCATGGAGGACAGGGTGCAAACTGCCTGACTGTCTCTTTAAAAAAGAAGCCTTCGCTCTGCGAAGGCTTCGCCTTTTGTGCTTCAGGACCTTTTGTACTTCAGAATAAGTACGGAAGGTAAATCAGAACGCGGAAGTATCCTGGAACAGACCTACTTTCAGGTCAGTCGCAGAGTAGATCAGACGACCATCAACCAGCACTTCGCCATCCGCCAGGCCCATGATCAGGCGACGGTTTACAATGCGTTTGAAGTGGATACGATAGGTGACTTTTTTCGCCGTCGGCAGAATCTGACCGGTAAATTTCACTTCGCCTACGCCCAGCGCACGGCCTTTCCCTTCACCGCCCAGCCAGCCCAGATAGAAGCCAACCAGTTGCCACATTGCGTCCAGACCCAGACAGCCAGGCATTACCGGGTCGCCGATGAAGTGACAACCGAAGAACCACAGGTCCGGGTTGATGTCGAGCTCAGCTTCAACGTAACCCTTGTCGTAGTTGCCGCCGGTTTCGGTCATCTTGACGACGCGGTCCATCATCAGCATGCTCGGCGCCGGCAGTTGCGGGCCTTTCGCGCCAAACAGTTCACCACGACCAGAGGCAAGAAGATCTTCTTTTGTATAGGATTCGCGTTTATCTACCATGTTTTCAGTAAGCCTTATTTTGAGTTCGGGACGCAGGATAGCTAACACGTGTAAGCTGAACAAGTCCGATCAGTTCGAATTTGATCCGCCTAACCAGCGTAACGGCCATGGAAAACGATGGCGAGTCTCTTGTTGCATCGCCTGCGCAATCCGTTCCTGAATAGTTTGTCGTAGCGTTTGTCCTTCACCATCCCATTGCAGCTGGGTGAGAAGCGGCAGGGCTTCGGTAACATCATCAATGGCCCAGATAAAGAACTGCTCATCAGCCACGGCCTGGCGAAGTTCCTGGGCGAGGCTCAGATGGCGGACGTTGGCAGATGGGATAATGACGCCTTGCTTGCCTGTTAATCCGCGCTGCTGACAGATGGTGAAGAAACCTTCAATCTTTTCGTTTAGTCCGCCGACCGGCTGGACGCGACCGAACTGATCGACCGAACCGGTAATTGCAATACTCTGGTTGATTGGCACATTGGCCAGCGCGCTGATGAGAGCGCACAGTTCAGCCATTGAGGCGCTATCGCCATCCACTTCACTGTAGGACTGCTCGAAGGTCAGTGATGCGCTAAACGGCAGCTGCTGTTCAAGTTCAAGCTCGGACATGATAAAGGCCTGCATGATCATCATGCCTTTGGCGTGAATATTGCCGCCCAGTTCAGCTTTGCGTTCTACATCAATAAATTCGCCATCGCCGATATGCACTACGCAGCTGATGCGCGAAGGTTCGCCAAAGGCGCGCGGGTGGCCTGGAAACTCGATTACCGACAGGGCGTTGATCTGACCGATGCATTCGCCTTCGGTATCAATCATTATCTGATCGAGAAGAATTTCATCGCGCATCCGCTCGGCAAGATAGCCTTCACGCCATTCACGGCGCTCAAGCATGGTTTGCATCTCCGCGCCGCTAATCAATTCGCCTTCGCTGAAGGCTGCCGCTTCACGCAGCTGGCGACTAATCCAGAGAGGGGAAAGCGGAAGCGTCTCCTGATCGCCGGTGTCTCGCGCGCCTTCTGCAATCAGCAGCGGCCATGCGTCCGCCGCCGGCCCCGGCAGCGAAAGCTGACGAGCATTCTGCCAGACCCACTGGCACCAGAGTTTCAGGGTGTCGGCATCGGCTATCTGCAGGTTGTCTTCATACTCGCTGTAAATGGCCTGCGACGCGAGTTCCGGTTCCATCTCCTGAAAGTCAGCCAGCGCATCGCGCTCGCCGATCAGAATGATCCTCAGGTTCAGCGGCATGGAGGGAATGCTAACGGGAAGAGGGCGGGATTCGTCAATGGACAACCAATCAAAACGCTGACGGGTCACCATGTTCTTCAGGCGCATCCATAGCAGCGGCTGGGCCAGTAGCGCACGCAGGGAGAGCAACAGGACGCCACCGTTCGCGCGGTGCACCAGACCCGGCTGCAGCGAAATTTCGCCGTTAAACTGGCGTACGCAACCAAAGAGCTGCTCCGCTTCAATCCAGTCGGCGGATTCAACCGGACCGTTGCTGGCAAAATTGTCTTCCGCGCTTTGTGCCGGCGACATGGTTACGTTGCCGCCGTTGACCTGATAGCGTACACCGCATAGCGCTGTCGTGGGCTGCTGCAGGCTGCGGGCGGCTTCGGCTACCCAATGCAGATACTCCGGCTCTTCCGGCGCCTTTACCAGCATAAATGATGAAATGGCTGGCGTGACCAGAAGCTGTTCCAGCGCATAAAATAAACGGGGTTGTAGATCGCCGGCGAGGGATGCCTCTGTCTCGGCGAGATTGACCTGGGTAAACAGCGCCTGATAACTTTCCGTATCAGGAGCGAGGTCGTTTCGGGTAAGTTTCGTAATGGTCAAAGTCGCTGTTTTTTAGTCAGATGTAAAACGAGCGATTATACCCGATGCCGCGTCTGAGCACACGGAGGATTGCGTTTATCACGTTGATAATGGAATCGTCCACATCACGAAAGATGATTTATTCTCAGCACATCCAGAAAAAACTGATATCCTGAAATGAGTTACACGGTCACATTGAGATCGCAATGAAATATCAACAACTGGAAAACCTTGAAAGCGGCTGGAAATGGAAATATCTGGTAAAGAAGCACCGGGAAGGTGAGCTGATTACCCGCTACATTGAAGCCAGCGCTGCGCAAGCCGCGGTCGATGTCTTGCTGACGCTCGAAAATGAACCTGTTCTGGTGAATACCTGGATCGATCAGCATATGAATCCGGAGCTGGTTAACCGGATGAAGCAGACTATTCGCGCACGACGCAAGCGTCATTTTAACGCCGAGCATCAGCATACGCGGAAAAAGTCCATCGATCTGGAGTTCGTTGTATGGCAACGCCTGGCCGGGCTTGCCCAACGGCGAGGAAAGACATTATCAGAAACCATCGTACAGCTGATTGAAGACGCCGAGCATAAAGAAAAATATGCCAGCAAGATGTCGAGCCTGAAGCACGATCTGCAGGTGCTCTTAGGAAAAGAGTAAGTCCCGCTACGATGTCGCTCTTTATTTTTCCTTTGAACTCAAAATCAGGCCAAAAAAAACCCCGCATAAGCGGGGTTTTTTATCGTAGAAAACTTAAGCCTGCGGCTGAGTTACTACGTCTTTGTAACCTTTAACTTCGATCGCTACGCGACGATCCGGAGCCAGGCAGTCGATCAGTGCAGCGCGAGCTTTCACGTTGTCACAGGTGTTGCCGGTAACCGGATCAGATTTGCCCATACCGCGAGCAGAGATCTTGTTAGAAGGGATACCTTTAGCTACGAGGTAGTCAACAACGGACTGAGCACGTTTCTCAGACAGTTTCTGGTTGTACTGCTCGGAACCGATGCGGTCGGTGTAACCCAGAACAACTGCAGAACCGTCTTTCGGATCCATGTTGCTCAGCTGGGTGTACAGCTGATCCAGAGCCTGCTGACCTTCTGGTTTCAGAGTTGCTTTGTTGAAGTTGAACAGTACGTCAGACTTCAGGGTGAAGGTCTTGGTGGTGACTTCCGGAGCCGGAGCTGGAGCCGGAGCTACAACCGGTGCATTGTCTTCCTGACCGAAACGGTAGGAAACACCAACGCTCAGCATGCCGTTGTCCGGACGAACGCCTACAGTGCCTGCGTCGCCGATGTTGTTAACCCACTGGTATTCCAGACGGGTAGCGATGTCACGGGTCATAGCCCACTCAACGCCGCCAGCGAATACTGGGGAAACGCCGGTGTCGTGGTTGTCGCCAGCGATGCTGTTGCTGGAGTCAGCGCGCCATACCATGCCGCCCAGACGGGTGTAGATGTCCAGATCGTCAGTGATCGGGTAACCCAGTTTAGCGGTCAGCTGAACGCCCTGAGCTTTGAATGCGCCGTTAACTTTGTCGCCTTTGTAAGGCATACGGCCCAGCCAGTCGTAACCCATTTCGAAACCGAGGTACGGGTTAACCTGATAACCACCGAACGCACCAGCGCCCAGCTGGCTTTCGTGGGTCGGGCCATTGTTGTTCAGGTTGCTGTTGTACCAGCCGGTGTCATGGAACTGGGACCAACCCAGTTTACCACCTGCATACCAGGTGTTATCTTTCGGAGCGGCCTGCGCTACGGTAGCGAAGCCAGCCAGTGCCACTGCAATCGCGATAGCTGTCTTTTTCATTTTTTGCGCCTCATTATCATCCAAAATTCGCCATGAAGGTACATAAGACCTCACGGTTAAATCCTTCACCGGGGGCGTGACTCGTTGTTAACTATGCTGATACATGCAGCGTAAGCCGATCACCCCTGGCGATGTAAAGTCTACAACTTAGTTAGAAACTTACAAGTGTGAACTCGGTCAGGCATATGAAAAAAAAGGGTTGTATACACAATATTTAACAAATATGGTTAATTTGTGAACACGGTAAAAAGTCGCAAAACCGCACCACACCGGGATCTCAGTGAAATTAACCACTTTGTGAGAATGGTTTTTGATGAGGCAAAAAAAATTCCAGGATTAATCCTAATTTCACTCAATGATATAAATTTGAGTGAATTTTTAGCCCACTTAATTGTCTCCCAGGCTGGCTTGTATTTCTCACCGGGCGCATGATAAAGCCCATCGCATGACCTTCTTCTGCAGCCTGCGCCAGACGTTCATGCTCTTGTTCAGTGAGTTCATCCGCCAGCCAGCCGATAACCACGCTATAATTCCCGGTACGTAAAGCGCGAATCATCGATTCCAGAGTGTTGCAGGGCGACATCTGGTTAATTTGCATCACTTTTGATAACGGCAGACCGGATGATTGTACCCATTCTTTACTCAGCTTCTGCTGCGGCGTGAGCCACAGCTGCCAGCGCGACTGCTGGCCCAACTGTTGTAATAAAGGTAGCAACAAAAGCTGCGTCATCATGGGTTGATCTTCGCGATAGACGATTTCACTAATCAGCCCAGTGGCTGAATGTTCGACGACGCTGTGCGAAGGGCGACGTACTGAAGCCGAAGTCAGTGGTGAACGATTTGCGTGAGCTGAAGTAAACATAGTCTATCCCGCCTGTGAGTTACTGTATGCATATACAGTATATCTGCCAGGGGTTAACGTCAACCTCATTTTCCCATTTTCGCATATATTTTATTCACTCTCCTCGCCTATGAATCAGAGCCGCAGCGACTTATTTATATGAATTCACGGTCTCTGTGCTGAACCCGCTGGAGACATTCTCCTCCATTAATCTCTACTTCACGGCTGCCGACCATGTCGTCAATGGGGCCGATATGCTGTTCATCAATTAACATTGCTTAAGTATTCAGCGAGTCTCTGCAACAGGATTTGCAGAATAACTTTTTCCTGAAAGCGCCTCGCAAAACGGCGAGCTGGTTGAAATGAAGCCAAAATTCATCTTGCTGCACAAAACGAACTCACTTATTTTCTTCAATAACGGATCCGTTAATAAAATTACTTTTATGTCCATGATTACCAAAGGAATGATCATGAAGAAAATTTCAAAATTACGGTTCCTCCAGTTTCAGGAGTGCCTTTCCCCCTTAGGCAAAATCAGTAGCCGGCCTTTATTTGGCGGATACAGCCTGGCGATAGAGAATACCGTGTTTGCCATGGTGGCCGAGGGCGAAATCTATCTTAGAGTGTGTGAGCAAAGCGCAGAATATCGGGTCGAGCATCATAGCCCAATGCTAATCATGCGCAAAAATGGTCGGCCGGTGGCGCTAAAATATTACCGTATAGATGAAGCATTATGGCAGGACAGTAAAATGCTGTTTCATCTCTCGAAACTGTCATTGCATACGGCGCGTAGCGAAAAGCAGCATCAGCGTGATTCCGGCAGGCTAAAGGATTTGCCTAATATCAGTTTCCACATGGAATTGATGTTGATTCATGCTGGAATAACCGATGTGAAAATGTTGCGTACAATCGGTGCGGAAAAAAGCTGGTTAAAATTGAGGGAGCATAATAAAGGAATATCAATCAATGTCCTCGAGTCCCTGGCGGGCGCGATTGCCGGCACCCATTCCGCCGCGCTCCCGGCGCAGCGGCGCCAGGAGCTACGGGAGTGGGCTAATACGCAAGGATACGGCGTGGAGGATTACTCCGGTTGACCGGCAATCCGGCGCTGCAGGCGACATATTTCGGGCAGCAGTGCGAGCAGTAGCCCAATCTGCTGCAGGACCAATGGTTCTTTACTGTCGGCTCGCGGTTCCAGATGCTGAATTCGCGATTGCAGATTGCTGAGCGCCAGCTGAACGCGCTGTTCGTCCGCGGGAGAATGATGCAGCGCATCATCAACGTAGCAGACGGCGTCATCGAGTAGCGCCAGTATTTCCGGAGTCGTCAGCTTTTCCCTGTGCGCCCCCAATGCGGAAATATAGCTGGTAAAAGTATGGTTCAGGCACAGCAGGCGGAATGCCGTTTCACGCATTGTGTTATCGGCTTTGGGCTCTGTGGATAAATTGGATACCACTGATGCCAGCTCGCTATCCCGGTTATGTGCATTACGCCTGGCGACGCGATACTCAAGACGGTTGTCGCGCCCCTGATGATACTGCTCAAGAATAGCGTCCAGATAACGGCAGTTAGCGTTGATAGCCTGATCCAGTACGCGAGGTAAATTACGGAAGTTCCAGTCTGGCCAGATAAAGGTCACTGCCGCCCAGGCGATAGCGCAGCCGATTAATGTATCGAGGATACGCGGCAAAGCGACTTCGAATCCCTCGCCCAACAGGTTAAAGCACAGCAGTACCAGCAGCGTGATAAACATAGTGGCATGCGCATACTGGACGTTGCGAAAAGCGAAAAATAGCACACCGGTTAGTACTATGAGCAGCAGTTGGCCTTCGACCGAAGGAACCAGCAGCAGCACCGGTAGGCCGATCGCGACGCCAATCAATGTACCGATGATCCTTAACGCCAGGCGATGCCGGGTAGCGTTATAGTTAGGCTGGCAAACAAACAGGCTGGTGAGCAAAATCCAGTAACCGTGGTTGAGGCCGGTAAACTGAATAAAGGCATAGCCCGCGCACAGCACCAGCGACATCCGCACCGCGTGGCGGAAAAGCGCCGATTCCGGGGTCATATTACTGCGCAGCCGTAACCAAATGTCGCTAAACCCGCTGGGGCGATCGTCTGCAAGCAGGTTTTCGGGGTGGTTGCTGGCCAGCACGCTGGTTTGCACCGATTCGATGGTTGCCAATTGCGCATCAATGGCGCGCAGGTTATTGAGCAGAAAACCCAGCGCTTTGACCTGATCTTGCGGCGCGCCGCTGGCGCGGACGCGATCCAGCGCCGCGTCGAGATGCATAAAGGCGCGTTCGAAGTGCGCATCGTGCTGATACGGAATGCGTAAGAGGATGGCGCGGGAGAGTTTCTGACACGCCTGCGCCTGCATCGACAGCATCCGCTGGAAGCGGAACATCACATCGCTGTAGCGGAAATGGTCGCGAAGCGTCTGATACTGAATATGCGATGAGCTGGCACGTTCATGAATGTCCTGGGCGACGAAATAGTACTGCAGGGTGCGACGAGTACCGCGTTGCCCGCGGTCACCGCGCAGGCGCGTCAGTAAAGACGCTTTCGTCTGGTTAAGCATCGCAACCAGCTTGCCGTTAGCAAGCGCCAGATCGTACAACGGCGCCTGACTTTCATCTTCGATATCCGGATCGAACAGTCGGGATTTAAGTTCGAGATACTGCGCCAGCTGTTCATAGCTGCGCGCAAGGTTATCCTGCAGCGGGCGAATGGGAAAAATAAGATGCCCGGCGAGCGTTAATACGTTGTACCAGATGGCCCCAGCCAGCAAAAAGAGCGGCTGCAGGTACCAGCTATTATACAGAGTGACCCCTAACATGGTGTAGATAGCGATCAGTAAGGCGCCGAAAGCAATGGTGGCATAGCGTTGACCCAGCCCGCCGAGCAGGATGAACCCAGTTGTAGACAGAGTTAAGCCAATTGCAAACAGCCACGGCCATGGAAACAATAATTCCACCGACGCTGAAGCAATAAAGAAACAGACCAGCGTAATGGCGAGATTACGTAGCCGTCCGGTAAGGCGATCGTCAAGGTCGGTCAACGCCGCGGCAACCACGCCAAGCGTTAACGGGATGGTGAGTTTGACTTCGCCAATCCACCATGGCGCAATCGTGGTGCCACAAAGCGCAATAAATATCCTGGCGTTATATAACCAGGCGCTATTCCATGTATAACGGCGGAGCAGGGGGCTTAACATAACAGTGTTCCGTACAATTACTGAAAGCGACGGCGGGCGTTGGCTTCGCGCGCGGCGCGCGCCGTTTCAACGGAGACCACGCGGCGTCCTACTGGCCAAAGCGCAATGGCGGCAATTTTAAAGTTGGCGATCCCGACAGGGATACCAATGATGGTCAGGCACTGGGCGATACCGCTGAAGATATGCATCAGGCATAGCCACCAGCCAAAGAACATGAACCACAAAATGTTCAAAATAGTGCCGCCCGCGTTCAGTAAGCTGTTTTTTGCTTCAGGTTCCAGTTCATCAACATGAATGGCTTCATTACCGTAGGGGAAAAGCGATAGCCTGGTGATTTCCCAACATGAACGCGTCAGCGGTAACGTGAAGATCAAAATAATACTGACCAGCGTCGCCAGTAGCCAACCGAGCGTGGTGGCGAAACCGCCAAGAACAAAGTTCAAAATATTCAGAATGGTACGCATAAACCCTCTGTTTAACCCTATGGATAATAAGACCCGACAATTGTAACGTTTTTTTGCGCTGGAGCACCTGCTCGCGGGCGGTTAAACTTAAAAACATTCAAACTGATTGAAATTTGGCGATATATGGAACTTAAAGCGACAACATTGGGCAAACGCATGGCGCAGCATCCTTATGATAGGGTGCAGTTGCTGAATGCCGGGGTTAAAGTCTCCGGCGATCGTCATGAGTATCTTATACCTTTCAATCAGTTATTGTCAGTTCAATGTAAGCGCGGTCTGGTGTGGGGCGAGCTGGAGTTCGCGCTGCCTGAAAGCAAAGTTGTGCGTTTGCATGGTACCGAATGGACTGAGACGCAGCATTTCTTTCATCATCTCAATAATCTTTGGCAGCAGTGGAGCGCGGAGATGAGCGAAATTGCCGCGCAATTACTGCGCCAACAGTTAAGTGAAATTGAACGCGCCAGCGCCGAAGGTAAGTGGCTGACCCGCCAGCAGGTCGCCGATGTTCAGGCGAAGATACGCCGGGCCTTAACCGGACTGCCTTTTCCTGAGAGCCGTCTGGATGAATTCGATAACTGCCGCGAACTGTGGCGCCAGTGTCAATGCTGGCTTAGCGATATCGACGAGGCTCGCCTGGCGCATAATCAAGCCTATACCGAAGCCATGCTGGAACAGTATCGCGGTTTCTTCGATAAGATTGAGTCTTCGCCACTTAACCCGGCGCAGGCGCGGGCGGTGGTTAACGGCGAGCGTTCGTTGCTGGTACTTGCCGGCGCCGGTAGCGGCAAAACCTCGGTACTGGTTGCTCGTGCAGGGTGGCTGTTAAATCGCGGCGAGGCGGCAGCCGATCAGATCCTCCTACTGGCCTTTGGCCGTCAGGCGGCTCAGGAAATGGATGAACGTATTCAGGAGCGATTGGGAACCGACGAGATTGCTGCGCGGACTTTCCATTCACTGGCGTTACATATTATTCAGCAGGGCAGCAAGAAGGTGCCGGCGATCAGTAAGCTGGAAAACGATACCGCCGCCCGGCAAAAGCTTTTGTTGAAGGCCTGGCAGCAGCAGTGTCAGGAGAAAAAAGCGCAGGCGAAAGGCTGGCGTCAGTGGTTGATGGATGAGATGGAGTGGCAGATTGACGAAGGCGATTTCTGGCAGGATCGCGCGCTGCTGCGTCGTCTGGCCGGTCGTCTTGACCGCTGGGTTAGTTTGATGCGTATGCATGGCGGCTCGCAGGCGGAGATGATCGCCAGCGCGCCTGAAGAGGTACGCGACCTCTTTAATAAGCGTGTGAAACTGATGGCCCCGCTGCTGAAAGCCTGGAAAACGGCGTTAAAAGAGGAGAATGCCGTTGATTTCTCAGGGCTTATACACCAGGCGGTCAACATACTGGATAAAGGCCGTTTTGTGAGCCCCTGGAAACATATTCTGGTGGATGAATTTCAGGATATCTCTCCACAGCGCGCTGAGCTGCTGGCGGCGCTGCGCCGGCAAAATAAGCAGACGACGTTATTTGCCGTCGGTGACGACTGGCAGGCTATCTATCGCTTTAGCGGCGCGCAGCTCTCTTTAACCACGGCATTTAACCACTACTTTGGCGAAGGGGACTGTTGCGCGCTGGATACCACCTATCGATTTAACGGTCGTATCGGCGAGATCGCCAACGGTTTTATTCAGCAAAACCCGCATCAGTTGGCTAAGCCGCTGAATAGCCTGACCGCTGGCGATAAGAAAGCGGTGACCCTGCTGCCCGATGATAAACTCGACGATCTGCTCGACAAGCTAAGCGGCTACGTTAAACCCGAACAGCGGATTTTGTTGCTGGCGCGCTATCACCATCTGAAACCCGCCGCGCTGGAAAAGGCCGCAACGCGTTGGCCGCATCTGCAGCTAGATTTTATGACAATTCATGCCAGCAAAGGCCAGCAGGCCGATTTTGTTATTGTGTTGGGCTTGCAGGAGGGTGATGACGCCTTCCCGGCGCCGGCCAGAGAGTCGGTAATGGAACAGGCATTGCTGCCACAGCCGGAAGATTTCCCTGATGCTGAAGAGCGTCGGCTACTGTATGTGGCGATAACCCGCGCCCGCCTGCGGGTCTGGCTGCTGTTCAATAAAGAACGACCATCGCCGTTCGTTGAGATGCTGCAGGAGCTGGGCGCGCCGGTGGCGCGAAAGCCCTGAGCATCGGCGACCTTGAGGCCGCCGCGGGTATTACTTCAGGCGCTCGGCAAGGTAGCGCTGGTAATCAGGGATGAGAATTTCAATCGGTTGATTAAAGTCCGGCGACTGGATGATAAAGTCAGCGGTGGCGGCATTCGTGGCTACCGGAATATTCCAAACCGTCGCCAGACGCAGGAGCGCTTTGACGTCAGGATCGTGCGGCACTGCATTCAGCGGATCCCAGAAGAAGATCAGTACATCAATTTTCCCTTCCGAAATCAGCGCGCCCACCTGCTGGTCGCCGCCCATCGGGCCGCTCAACATTGCTTTTACTTCCAGTCCGGTGGCGCGTGAAACCAGATTGCCGGTGGTCCCGGTAGCATAAAGCTGGTGCTGTGCCAGTAGCGCCTGGTGACGTTCGACCCATTTCATCAGCAGATCTTTACAGTGATCGTGTGCTACCAGCGCGATATGTTTGCGTGCGGGTAAGGTACGTGTTGTCAGTTCCATAATGGGGTTCCACTTATATTAACTTGCAGACAGATTACTGGAAGTGACTGATGCTGCAAGCGTCGGGGAGAAAAATTTTGCCGTATCTGTGAGTTAGGCTGGATGGCTGGTTTACCCGGATTAGCTTACACTAGGGCTAAAGTGCAGGAGGATTATGATGAAAGAGAACGATATTGCCGGCATTCTGACTACCACCCGGACAATTGCGCTGGTAGGCGCCAGCGACAAGCCAGACCGCCCGAGCTATCGGGTCATGCGATATCTGCTGGAACAGGGATATCACGTCATCCCGGTTTCGCCCAAGGTGGCGGGCAAAACGCTGCTCGGTCAACAAGGCTATGCCACCCTGGCGGAGGTACCTGAAAAGGTCGATATGGTCGATGTGTTCCGCAATTCCGAAGCGGCGTGGGGCGTGGCGCAAGAGGCTGTCGCCATCGGGGCGAAAACGCTATGGATGCAGCTTGGCGTTATTAATGAACAGGCGGCGGTAATGGCGCGTGAAGCGGGATTAAATGTGGTGATGGACCGCTGTCCTGCGATTGAAATTCCGCGGCTTGGGCTGGCGAAGTAAAATAAAAAACCCCGTGTTAACGGGGTTTTTAACGAAGCATCGGGAACATAGGCCAGTCAGTTACGCAGCCGCGGCGCCTGCAACTGCTTACGGATAGTCTGCGCCAGTTCGTCCATCGACGGCTGTTCGGGATGTTCATCGCTGGCTTCACTACTGAGCTGCGCTTCCGCGAGGTAGGTGTGAACAGGCTGGCCGTCCTCATCTTCCATCACAACATGATACCAGGGGGCCGCGCGCAGTTCATCGTTGGCGCCGATTTCATCCGCGGCGGGCTCGTCAAGCGAATACTCTGGATCGATATCAACGATTACGCCAAGGTAGCCGAGTAGCGTATGGCGAACCTGTTGGCCGATACCGAATTTGCTGGCAATCATAGTCACCTCCCGGGAAACGCTGGCGCCCACTGTATCCATCATCTTCAAATGTTCTTGAGTCATGAGAATAACGTGTGGGCGATGTTCCGCTTTTCAAGTTACATGACGCGACAGGCAAACCCTTTCAGATACAGACCTTCCGGGTAGGTTGCGATCACCGGGTGATCGGCAGCCTGACGGAACTGCTCTATAAATTGTACATCACGCCCGGCATCTATTGCGGCGTCAGCGATGATTTTCTGAAATAAATCGGTGGTCATCAGGCCGGAACAGGAGAAAGTCAGCAGTACGCCACCTGGGTTCAATAGCTGGATCGCCAGCATATTAATGTCTTTATAGCCGCGGCAGGCGCCCATCAGTTGGCTTTTGTTTTCGACGAATTTCGGCGGATCCATGACGATGACATCGAATTTTTCCCCCTGATCGCGATATTTACGCAGCAGTTTGAACACGTCATCGCGTACGAATTCGGCTTTCGACAGATCCAGCTTATTCAGCTCAACGTTCTGTCTGGCGACATCCAGCGCCTCCTGTGAGGTATCAACGCTGGTGACCTGACGGCAGCCGCCCATCAGCGCAGAAACCGCGAATCCGCCGGTATAAGAGAAGCAGTTGAGGACGCGCTTATCGGCGACGTAGCGGCGGGTCGCCAGACGGCTATCGCGCTGATCGAGATAGTAACCGGTTTTATGGCCGCCCTGGATATCCACCAGCAGCTGCATACCGTGTTCGGTAATAGGCAACAGCGCCGGCGGCAGTTCACCTACCACCGGGCCCTGCGCCAGATCCAACCCTTCTTTTTTACGTACCGCCACATCGCTGCGATCGTAAATCGAGCATTGCGGGAACAGGGTCTGCAGGGCGCTAACGATAGCCGCACGCTGATACTCCGCGCCGGCGCTCAACAGCTGCAGGACGAAGAAATCACCAAAGCGATCGATTGTCACGCCAGGCAGGCCGTCGGATTCCCCGGCGATTAAACGATAGCTGTCAAGACCATCGCGCTCTGCCAGCCATTGGCGCCAGGTTTGCGCCTGCTGCAGGCGACGCTCGAAAAAAGCATTGTCGATAGCTTCATGACGATCGAAACTCCAGACACGGGCGCGGATCTGCGAGGAGGGCGAATAGGCGCCGCGAGCGAGCCATTTCCCCTGCGAATCAACGATATCGATCGTCTCGCCGGAACGAGCTTTACCTTCCATCCGGGCGACGGCGCCGGAGAAAATCCATGGATGGCGACGCAGCAGGGATTTCTCGCGTCCTTTGGCTAATACTAAGCGTGGGATAATGGAATCTGTCATGGGGCTACCTTTAAGCGACGGAGCGTCGGCACCGAAAAATGGCGCGTAGATTAGCATAACTGGCTGGGGCAAGCACCATTCCTGCCGCCGTCGGGCGGATGTTTTAGCGTCAGGCAAAAGCGAGTATGCTGGCGATAATTTGCTATGCTCTGCATCAGGATAGCGCAGTTGAGGGGGTAATAATGGCGAAGGTATGCACGATGGCGTGGGTTCACGGAGTCGTTCAGGGCGTGGGATTCCGCTATTCAACGCAGCGTGAAGCGCTGCAGCTGGGACTGACCGGTTATGCGCGAAATCTGGATGATGGCAGCGTGGAAGTGCTGGCCTGCGGACAAGCGGAACAGGTGGAAAAACTGATTGCCTGGCTTAAGGCCGGCGGTCCGCGTAGCTCAAGGGTCGACAGGGTGTTAACCGAGCCCCATCAACCCACCAGAGAGTGGCAAAAATTCGCTATTCTCTATTAAATGCACTTTACAGGCTTCGGCAGGCCGGCGATTTTCGTCGCCTGCTTGGCCGGCCCTTTGGGGAATAACCGGTACAGATAGCGGCTGTTGCCTTTCTCTTCACCGAATTTATTCGCCATTGCTTTGACCAGCATACGGATGGCTGGCGAAGTATTGAACTCCAGATAAAAATCGCGCACGAAGCGCACTACTTCCCAGTGTTCGACGGACAGGGTGATCCCTTCCTGTGCGGCGATAACTTCCGCCATCGCTTCACTCCACTGAGTCGTCTCTTTCAGATAGCCTTCGCTATCGGTCTCTATTTCACTGCCTTCAAAGATAAACATGATTTTTCACATAATGCGGAAACTGCGCGCAGTGTAGCAAAAAATAAGGCCCCGCATAAGCGAGGCCTGGTGTTGCAGGAGAGAAGGTTAGTCTCTGCTGGCGAAGCCGAGGATGCTCAGCAGGCTGACGAAAATGTTGTACAGCGAAACATACAGGCTAACGGTAGCGCGAATGTAGTTGGTCTCGCCGCCGCGGATGATGTTGCTGGTTTCAAACAAAATCGCGCCGGAAGAGATAAGGATGAACACCGCGCTGATGGCCAGATGTAGAGCCGGCAACTGCAGGAAGATGTTCGCCACCATACCAATCAGAACGACCACCACGCCCGCCATCAGCATGCCGCCGAGGAAGGACATGTCTTTGCGCGTCGTCAATACGTAAGCCGAGCAGCAGAAGAAGACCAGCGCGGTGCCGCCCAGCGCCAGGCCGATCAAATCGCCCATGCCTGCGGAGAGGTAAGCGTTCAGCATTGGCCCCAGAATGTAGCCGAGGAAGCCGGTAAAGGCGAAGGCCGCCAGAATACCGCTTGGTTTATTAGCCAGTTTGTAGGTCAGGAACATCAGACCATACATGCCCACCAGGGTGAGGATAAGCCCCGGAGACGGCAGCATCAGCACGGTGCTGGCGGTGGCGGTGATAGCCGAAAACGCCAGCGTCAGGCTGAGCAGAAAATAGGTGTTACGCAGAACTTTGTGCGTGCTGAGCAGCGATGAACGGTCACGCGATGAGGTAATTATACGATCCATGAGTCACTCTCTTATGACAGATGTAATTAGTTATGAAGCATAAGAAAAGCGAGCCGAAAGCCATAATGCTTTTACCCATCTTTACTCAGATCCCGGCGCCGGTGGGGTAGCTTTTTATTCTGGAAAAATGGATTACGACAGTATGTTTATACGTTCAGCGGCGGAAAGCAGATCTGAATCTTATAGGTCACTGAAAAATATTGCCTTAATGTCAGTCAGCGACTAAGTGTGGAAGGGGTATCAACGAAGCATAAAGGCAAGGGAAATGAAACTACAACAATATAACCACATCACGCACGCATTACTGGTCTTGGGGTTACTCGGCAGCGCGGCCGCGGCAATGGCCGCCCAGGTCCCGCAGGGTACCGAACTTGCAGCAAAACAGGAGCTCGTCAGGAACAACGGTAATGAACCCGCCTCGCTCGATCCGCATAAGGTCGAAAGCGACGTTGAGTATAATATCATCAGCGATCTGTTCGAAGGGTTGGTGAGCGTTTCTCCGCAGGGCGAGATTCAGCCGCGGCTGGCGCTGAAGTGGGAGAATAAAGATAACCTCGTCTGGACTTTCCATCTGCGCCCTGGCATCACCTGGTCCGATGGGACAGCAATTACCGCGCAGGATATCGTCTGGAGCTGGCAGCGGCTGGTCACGCCGACCACCGCTTCGCCGTACGCCAGCTATCCGGGTAATATGCATATCGTTAACGCCCGCGATATTTCGGAGGGAAAACAGTCGCCGGAAACTCTCGGCGTAAAAGCGCTGGACGATACCACGCTGCAGGTCACGTTGGATCAGCCTAACGCCGCCTTCCTCGCAATGCTTGCTCACCCGTCGCTGGTGCCTATTGATAAGGTGCTGGTGGAGCGCTTTGGGGATAAATGGACTAAACCGGAACATATTGTCACCAGCGGCCCTTATACGCTTTCGAAGTGGGTCGTCAACGAGCGCATCGTGGCGCAACGCAATCCTAAGTACTGGGATAATGAACATACGGTAATCAATAAAGTGACCTATCTGCCGATTACTTCCGAAGCGGCGGATGTGAATCGTTATAAAGCCGGTGAGATAGATATTGTTTATACGCTGCCGGTGAACCAGTTTGCGTTACTCAAGAAAACGATGGGCTCGCAGCTGAATGTTTCTCCACAGCTGGCGACCTACTATTACGAACTCAATACCACTAAACCGCCCTTTAATGACCCCAGAGTGCGACGGGCGCTCAACATGGGGCTGGATAAAGATATCATCGCCGATAAGGTGATGGGGCAGGGGCAGCGTCCGGCATGGCTGATTAGCCAGCCCGATATCGGCGGCGTTACGCTTAAACAACCGGATTACGCCAGCTGGCCGCGCAACAAACGCATTGCCGAGGCAAAAAAACTGCTTAACGAGGCGGGCTTTAACGAAAGTCATCCGCTGGTCTTTAACCTGCTTTATAACACCTCGGAGACGCACCAGCGCATTGCCATCGCCGCCAGTTCGATGTGGAAGAAAAATCTTGGCGTAGAGGCGAAGCTGCAGAATCAGGAGTGGAAGACCATGCTGGATACCATGCATACGCATAATTTTGATGCTGTGCGTTATGCCTGGATCGCGGATTATGACGATGCGGCGTCATTCCTCAATAACTTCCGCACCGGCGACAGCGAAAACACCAGTCAGTACAGTAACCCGGCCTATGATAAAGCGCTGCATGACGCGGCGAAGGCGGCGGATGCCGCCGCGCGAGGCAAATTCTATCAGCAAGCGGAGGATCTGTTGGCTGAGGATGTGCCCGCGATTCCGGTTTATCACTACGTGCGTACCCATTTAGTGAAGCCGTGGGTCGGTGGGTTCGAGCCGGATAAGCTGGGCTATTACTACACCAAAGATATGTACATCATAAAACACTGAGTCAAAGGGCGTTCTTAACGCCGAATTTCTGCGCAAACTGCCTGAAATTCAGACGAATAACGCAGATTTGTTTGTTTTTAAGGCAGTTGAACAAAATGATGCTTTACAGCATCGGCAGAGGTGTTTATAGTGCGCCCCATACCGGAAGCGTGGCCGAGCGGTTGAAGGCACCGGTCTTGAAAACCGGCGACCCGAAAGGGTTCTAGAGTTCGAATCTCTACGCTTCCGCCAAATATGAAAAGGGGTTACCGAAAGGTAACCCCTTTTTGCTTTGGGTTCCTCCGGCACATCCCTGCTTCACCTATTCTCGTCATTAATGAGTCTCCACCTCCCAGTAGGGCGGCATCCCAATCTTTTCAACCATAAAGTCGATAAATGCCCGGACTTTATGCGGCACTCTCCTGTTTTGCGGGTAGAGCATCCAGATGGCGGTTTCGCTGGGGAACATACTAAATTCCCACTCCGGGAATACCCGTTGAATGAGCCCTTGTTCTTCAGCCTGCTGCGATAGCCAGTTCGGTAAAATCGCAATCCCGGTGTGATTGACGCAGGCATAAAGCATGGCGGCGCTATCGCTAACGCTCAGTCGGTAGTTAATCGGGATGCGCTGCCATTCATCTTCTGAACCCATCTTACGCGTATACCAACCGGCGCCATGCAGACGAGAAAACATCACGATATCGATCTGCTGTTGATCGGCGCCCGGCGTGGCAGAAGGGCGGTTTTCCGCAATCCACTGCGGGCTGGCCCAGGCTGAGCGCGTTTGCGAAGCCAGTTTACGGGCATGAATCGATGAGTCAGGCAAAACACCGATGCGAATACTCAGGTCGATGCGCGTTTCAATCAGGTCCTGCACTTCATCGTTAAAACTGATATCCAGCGAAATGTTGGGGTGCAGACGAAGAAATTCATCCACGAAAGGCATCACGTGCAGACGGCCAAAGGTACTGGGGACGCTTAACCGCAGCAGGCCGGAAGGCTGTTTATCCAGTGCGGAAGTTAACTGGCGGGCTTCCTCCCATTGTAATAACAGTTGTTGGGCGTGCGAGTAAAAAAATGCCCCGGTTTCGGTTAATGCTAATCCACGGGTAGAGCGGTTAAACAACGTCACCTGTAAATACGCTTCCAGCTCGGAAATATGGCGAGAGACGGTGGATACTTCGATATTTAAGGCTTTGGCGGCAGCGCTGAAACTTTTATAGTCAGCGGCGCTAACGAAAGTTCTGATTGCGGATAAATGGTTCATCTGGTCTACGTCTCATTGATGATGAATGTTTCTCAGCAACCTATTCTGGTGTAGCCAACTACAATAGCGGTCCTGATGTCACAGCTTATCACTTTGTTTCTCTAATTATTCCCGGCAATATCTAAGGATAATTATTATGAGGGTATAAAAAAGGCTTCCCTGACTGCGGGAAGCCGGATAATTGATAGTGATATTTTATTTTGCGCTGACGCGCCAGACGGTATTACCGACATCGTCGGCAATGATTAACGCCCCTTCATTATCCTGCGCGAGTCCGACCGGCGCGCCGTACAGTTCTTTCTCATCGCGCGAGACAAAGCCGGTGACTACACTCTCTGGTTTACCGACGGGTTTGCCGTCTTTAAAGGCGACGAAGCTGACTTTATAGCCATTCAGCGGCGAACGGTCCCAGCTGCCATGCTCGCTGATAAACACGCCGCCCTGATAGGTTTGTGGCAACATGTTTCCGGTATAAAACAGCATTCCCAACGGCGCAACGTGGGAACTCAGGGCATAATCCGGCTTGATCGCTTTGGCGACCATGTCCGGGCGCGGCGGCTGTACGCGGCGGTCAACGTGCTGTCCGAAATAGCTCCACGGCCAGCCATAAAACCCGCCATCCTGTACCGAAGTCAAATAATCAGGTACCAGGTCGGCGCCGATTTCATCGCGCTCGTTGGCAATAGCCCAAAGCTTGCCCGTCTGCGGTTCCCAGCCGAGTCCGGTAGGATTCCTGATCCCGCTGGCGAAGATACGGCTTGCGCCGGTGGCCGTATCAACCTCCAGAATGGTGGCGCGACGATATTCAATATCCAGGCCATTTTCGGTGATATTACTGTTCGAGCCGACGCCCACATACAGCTTCTTACCATCCGGGCTTGCCAGTAACGCTTTGGTCCAGTGGTGATTGACGGTGCTGGGCAGGTCCGCCAGCTCGCTCCCCGCATCGCTGATACGTGTCGCCCCCGGCTGGTAGTGATAACGCATGATGTTGCCGGTATTGGCGACGTAAAGATTATTGCCGATTAGTTGGACACCGAAAGGCGAGTGCAGATGTTCAAGGAAAATATGTTTTTCCCAGCCGCTGGCGTTTTTACGCAATAGCGTAATGCGATTCCCGCCTTTTCCGCCTTTACCTGACTGATTTTTCACTATCCCGGCAATCAGCTGCTTCGGCGTAGTCAGCGGCTCCTCGCCAGGGCCGTTGCTTTCAACGACCAGCACATCGTTATTTGGCAGGACATAGACCATTCTGGGATGCAGGAATCCGTCGGCTATTTTTTCTATTTTCAGCCCCTGGGCAACCGCCGGTTGTCCATCTGTCTTCCAGCCTACGCCGCGGGGAACCTGCATCGGCGGCATCAGGAAATCCTGGGCCTTCGGCATTACGGGATCGGGCCCTACCTGCTGATCCGGGCTAAGTTTCGCTTTCTCATCGCATCCGGACAGGGCAAGCGCGGTGGCGAGCATAACGGGCAGGGGCAGTAGTAATTTATTCATGGCGAATCCCCTTATTATTAGCCAGGCAAGTGGAGCTGATAATATTGGCGACAAGCAGACAGATAACGGTAATCGATGAATAGATAACGTTCTGCGGCGCAATTGCCCATGCGTCGCGGCTATGAACAAAACAGTTTACCAACGCGGCAATAATAGCGATGAGATTTAGCCAGAAATCAATTTTTGCTGCCGGGCGTCGAGGAGTAAAAAACCAGACCTGCACCAGATTAATCAACCGCGGAATGATGGCAAAAATAAGGCCAAGGGCAATAAGCCAACTGGCGCTTTTTCCCCACATCACGTTAGTACTGTAGAGGTAAATAATATCGAAGATAAGACCGGCGATAAAAAAGCCGTAAGGCACCGGATTGAGTAGATTATATATGACCATCGCAAGGCTATTACCTCGGTCATGAGAGCGTTCACTCATTGTCAATTCCTTGTCAGGGGGAATAAGGTAGGGTGAAAATAATGCTGACGTTGAAGCCGGAATATTGAATACCGCTTAGCAGATAAAATTATACATATCGTTAACAATTTCAGTATGCCAATCGCGGGAAATCTGTTTTGCGCAAATGGTCATACTGGCTACGGTAAGATTGTTGCAGTAGGGAGGAGGCGGGCCAGATGCTGACCGCGCCATGGTACGCTTAACTTTCTATTCGGGCAGCCAGCTGCTGGGCCATGTCGGCGAAAATCCTCGCCGCGGCTTTTGGTCGGGCGCCTTTGCGCTGCATTAACACCGCGGTTCTCTCAAGCGTTGCTTCCTCCAACAACTTGGTCACCAGGCCAGTGCGCTGGGCGGCGACATTCAGCGGCAGAATGGTCACTAATTGGGTTCGCTGGATGATATCGAGGATGGCATTGATCGAATGCATTTCTATGGTTACCCGCGGGTGGAAACCGGCGTGCTGTAAGCAGTGGTCAATTTGCAACCGGGTGGCGAAATGATGGTTGAGCAGAATAAATTCCTCCGCGGCCAGCTGGCGCAACGAAAGGGACTCTTCGCGGGCCAGCGGGTGATGGTTCGCCACAACCAGCGCCAGCACTTCCTGTAGCAGCGGGGTGGAAACAATGTCTGGTGTAACTCCCTCGGCAAAGGCAACGCCAATATCCAGCTCATTTTCCAGCAGCATGCCCTCCATTTTCTCCTGCGACATCTCCTGTATATCCAGCGTGATATGCGGATAACGCGCATGAAATTCAGCCACTAACGGCACGACGAAATAAGAAGTAAAGGTGGGCGTCACGGCAATGCGCAGAGAACCGCGACTGAGGTCTTCGACATCATGAATGGCGCGTTGGCCCTCATCCAGCAGCTGAAATGCCTGATGGGCATACTGCAAAAACACCTCGCCCGCATCCGTCAGGTGAATATACCGGCCGCTACGATCAAAAAGCTGCGCATCCAGGCTCTCTTCTAGCATCCTGATTTGCTGTGAGAGCGCCGGTTGTGAAATATGCAGGGCTTCCGCCGCGCGGGTAAAACCCTGATGTTCGGCGACGGCCAGGAAGTATCTAACATAGCGAATATTCACGCTTTCAATCCATAAGTTTTTTGGATGAATTTGATTATAAACAAGACTTTTATTTTATGCCATGCGCCGCGTAACCTCCCTGTCATTCCACAGCGAGGTAGACATTATCATGAAAGAAATCATTGATGGTTTTCTTAAATTTCAACGTGATGCATTTCCTGAACGCGCTGAACTGTTTAAAAGTTTAGCCTCCCGGCAGAGCCCCAGTACGCTGTTTATTTCCTGTTCCGATAGCCGGATGGTTCCTGAATTGGTCACCCAGCGTGAACCCGGCGATCTGTTTGTCATCCGTAATGCCGGCAATATTGTCCCTTCTTACGGTCCGGAGCCCGGCGGCGTGTCGGCATCGGTGGAGTATGCCGTAGCTGTCCTGAAGGTCGCGGATATTGTGATTTGCGGCCACTCCGATTGCGGGGCGATGACGGCAATTGCGCAGTGTAGCTGTCTGGATCATGTGCCCGCCGTTAAGCACTGGCTGCAATATGCGGATTCGGCAAAAGTGGTCAACGATGCCCGCGAGCATCGCGACCCGCAGGCCAAAACCGCGGCGATGGTGCATGAAAACGTGATTGCCCAGTTGGCGAATATTCAAACTCACCCTGCGGTACGCCTGGCGCTTGATGAAGGACGTCTGACATTACATGGCTGGGTGTATGACATTGAAACGGGGGAGATTGCCGCTTATGACGGCAATACCAGAGCTTTTATTTCGCTGGCCGGTCATCCGGATACCCGAGCGGTGCCGGTTTACGGTCAGTAATTTCATTTCACTACGATATAACGAGGTAACACTATGATTCAGTCACAAGTCAGCCGCGAAGTTCGTCTGGAGTTAGCGAATAAAATTTTGCTGATTAAAGCCAAAAAGGATCTCTCCTTTGCACAGCTTGTTGAAGGCACTGGTTTATCAGAAGCCTTTGTCACGGCCGCGCTGTTGGGGCAGCACCCGCTGCCTGTCGAAGTCGCGAAAATGGTAGGCGCAAAACTGGAGCTCAACGATGATGATATTTTGCTGCTGCAAACGATTCCGGTCAGAGGCTCTATTGAGGACCGCGTGCCGACGGATCCGACCATGTATCGCTTCTATGAAATGCTGCAGGTCTACGACACCACCCTGAAAGCGCTGATTCATGAAAAATTCGGCGACGGGATTATCAGCGCAATTAATTTTAAGCTGGATGTGAAAAAAGTCAGCGATCCGGAAGGCGGACATCGCGCGGTGATTACTTTCGATGGAAAGTATCTGCCAACGAAACCTTTCTGATGACAATTAATCGTTAACAGTACGGGCCTGAACCACGATCCAGGCCCGTTGTTATCTGGCGGGTTGATAACGCATTTGCAGCGTGGCTGGCAGATAACGCTGCAGCTGCTGTGGCGTTTTACCGTCGATCAACTGACTGATGAGATCGTAGCAGTGCCAGGCCAACTGGCGGTTGTCCTGCTGTATGGTATCGATGCGCAGCGACAGCGAATCATACAAATAGTGGTCATCGAAGCTGGCCAGATGGATCCCGGAGTCCAGCAGGTTATGCTGGCTCATATAGCGTAGTACCCCTTCCAACAAGCCGCAGGCGGCGGTAAACAGCGCCCTAGGAGGCCGCCCGAGACGGGCGCACAGCGCGGCAAACATCTCATAGCCAGAGCTTGGGTGATAGTTGCCGTTGATAATCCACTCCGGGCGCAACTCAACGCCTGCCTGGGCTAGTCCCTGACTAAATCCGGCCAGCCTATCGCGTGAGGGTGAGAGCCGCGGCTGCCCGCCGAGAAACCAGAACTCATCCGGATGTTGTCCGGCGATACGGGCGATAAGTTCCGCCGTTGGCGCCAGTGAATCGGTCATCACTAACGGCAGGGCGCTATCGTTTGGATTGCGATCGAACAGCACCACCGGCAGCTGTTCGCTGAGCTTCAGATAGTCGGCGTCGCTATGCATGCAAGAGGCGACAATTAAACCATCGACCTGACGGGCAATCATATTATTGACCACCATGCTCTCCTGACCGGGATTCTCATCGGTGCAAGAGATAAGCAGCTGTACGCCGGCTTCTCGGCACAGGGTTTCCAGCTCGTGAGAAAAAACGGCAAAACCATAGTTGGTGATCTCGGGTACCACCAGACCAATGGTATGGCTGCGGCTATCGCGCAGTGAACGGGCGTGAATACTCGGCTGGTAGTGCTGCTCGCGGGCGATAGCCAGCACCCGTTCGCGCGTCTCTTGCGCCACGCGCAGCTCTTTGCCGCGACCGTTCAAGACCAGGCTGGCGGTGGCTTTAGAGACGCCAGCCAGTTCGGCGATATCTTTTATGGTAATGCGTTTGGGTTTCATCACGAGCCAGGCGCCTGAAAGCAAAACGCTTATTCTACCATGCATGGCCGCAGCGGCCAGCAGCAGAATGCCACCGGCGTCGCGCCGCCGAATACCAGTTTACCTGGATAATCGGCAAAGAAGCGGCTGCTCATCGCCCCCGCGCCATCATTAATAAAGATCTCGACGCTGGATCGATCGATGAGGATCTGCAGTTTATGCGCCGCGCCGCGCCAGTAACGGTAATCGACAGTATCAGCTATCAGGCTTCGACGGGCCAGGCGTACGCCGCGGCTGTCCAGCGAAAGCTGCAGCGCACCCGCGAAATCCAGCGTCAGCGCATCGCCTGGCGCAACCTCGAAGGCGAGTTCCATCGGCTGCAGCGCCAGCGGTTCGGGCTGCCAGTCCTGCGCCTCGCCGCGAAGCGCCGCCAGTTCGCGCACGGGATTTTGATACAGCGTGCCGTGGCGCCAGCTGAGTTCCCGCAGGCAGGTCATCTGATGGATCCAGCCGTGGGCCCGCGTAGGTTGCTGCATCTCTTCTCCGTCGGGAACGCCCATCCAGCCAACCAGCAGACGGCGGCCATCCTCCGCCAGGGTGGTTTGCGGCGCATAGAATTCGAAGCCGCTATCCAGCTCTTCGATCGCGCCATGTCGCCAGGTGGCGGCGGTTTGGTCGAAATGGCCCTGCATCCAGACTGCCGGATAGGTGTTCAGGAAGCGCTGTGCCTCACGCGGAAATCCCTGCGGGCAGCTCAGTAAAATATACCGATCGCCGAGCGGGAACAGATCCGGGCATTCCCACATATAGCCGGCGTCTTTCAGGCCGTTAAGTCCGTTACCGGCTATTTCGCCATGGCTATTCCACTGCATCAAATCAGCGGAGCTGAATAGCAGAACCTTGCCGCGGTCGGCCAGATCGCGCGCGCCCAGCACCATCATCCAGCGTTCGCCATCGCGCCAGACTTTGGGGTCTCGCACGTGGCCGCTATAACCTGCTGGCAGCGCCAGCACCGGGCCTTGTTTACGAAAAGTACCGTCGGGATTTTGCGTCGCCAGACACTGCCAGGCGGTACGGCTACCATCGCTAAATTTCACATTACCGGTGTAGCAGAGCGTCAGGACGCCGTTGTTATCTACCGCGCTGCCGGAGTAGCAGCCGTTGCGGTCGTATTCTTCGTCTGGCAGCAGGGCAATCGGTTCATGCCGCCAGTGCAGCAGATCCGGCGAACTCCAGTGCCCCCAGCCTTTATAGCTGTGATCGCAGGCAAGAGGATTCCACTGATAAAAAAGATGATAGCGACCGTCGAAGTGGATAAAACCGTTTGGATCGTTCAGTAGCCCGCATACCGGCGCCAGATGCCACTGCGGATAGTGGTTATCCCGCAGCGCGCGCGGCTGGTGGTTCATGACGGCCTGCAGGACCATCGGTAACAAAGAAGGCTGCGGCATTATTCAGCATCCGTTTTGTATTTGAGCGTCAGCGAAACGATAAAGGCGACCACAAACGCGATAGCCAGTCCGATGATGTAGTTAAGCAGGGAACTGGCCTGTACGATAGCCATTCCGGGGATGGCGGTCAGGCCGACGGCGGTCATATAGACGTGCATGGAGACCACCCAGGCGCCACCCGCCGCGCCGCCAATCAATGCGGCGATAAATGGCTTAACGAAGCGCAGGTTGATGCCGAATATCGCCGCTTCGGTGATGCCTAGCATTGCCGAAAAGGCGGAGGGGAGGGCAATGGCTTTCACTTTTACATCTTTGGTTTTAAACCACACCGCCAGACAGGCGCCGCCCTGGGCAATATTAGCCATCGCCCAGATAGGCAGCAGGAAATTGACGCCGATCGACGGGTTGCCGAGCAGCCCGGCTTCGATGGCATGGAAGCTGTGGTGAATACCGGTAATAACAATCACCGAATACAGCCCACCGAACAGCAGCCCCGCCAGCCAACCGGCGTGGGCAATGAGCGTGCTGAGAATAAAGGAGATGCCGTCGCCGAGCGCGCGACCGGCCGGGCCGATAATCAACAGGGCGATAAAACCGGAGATAATAACCGTCAGGAACGGCGTGAGGATCAGATCCAGCGCGTCGGGAATCAGGCGTCGCAGTTGCTTCTCAAGCTGGCTCATAAACCATACCGCCAACAGCACCGGGAATACCGTCCCCTGATAACCGATCATCGCCACCTCGAGGCCGAAGAAATTCATGGTGTGGAAGCCCGAAGCCACTCCCCAGGCGTTGGTCAGCGCCGGGTGGGTAAGAATACCGCCGAGGGTTGCGCCAAGATAAGGGTTGCCGCCGAATTCACGCGCGGCGGTAAACCCGATCAGGATTGGCAGAATAATAAAAGCGGCCGAACTACACATATCGAGGATCAGGTAGATGGCGTTACCCGGATCGACCCAGCCGTAGGTTTTCACCATTCCCAGCAGTCCCATCAGCAGGCCGGAGGCGACGATAGCCGGGATAATGGGCACAAAGATGTTCGACAGCAGGCGAGCGATCCGCTGGAACGGATTCAGTTTTTTCGCCGCCAGGTCTGCGGCCTCGGATTTGCTCGACTCGCTGATACCGGCCGCCTGAATAAAGGCGGCATACACTTTATTAACCACGCCGGTACCGAAGATGATTTGCATCTGCCCGGCGTTGCGAAAGCAACCTTTTACCCCCTCAATTTTTCCGATGGCCTGCTGGTCGGCGAGCGCGTCATCGACCAGTACCAGACGCAAGCGGGTGGCGCAGTGCGCGGCGCTGGCGATATTTTCTTTGCCGCCGAGCAGCGGCAGCAGCGCGCGAGAAATCTGTTGAAAATCCATAGTACCCTCTACAAAGTCTGTCATCATCATGGGCTATTGGGGGCCTGGAATGCCCCGAATCGCCGCTTTGCTAATTTTGCTAAAACGTTTTAATTATTTTGCCTGCTTACATCGTTAAAACTGGCGGTTCACATCGCTCTGATACGGTAAGGCGGTCATCGCGCCTTTGGCGGTAGTCGCCAACGCGCCACAAGTTTGCGCCAGCGCGACGATCGGCTCCAGCGCGGTGACATTGTCAGGAAAGCCGTGTGCGCAGAGGCTGGCGAGTAGCCCGGCAACAAAGGCATCGCCGGCTCCAGTGGTATCAACGCTGACCACCGGACGGGCCGGGAAGTGAATATGCTGCTGATGGAACACTGCTTGTACTCCGGCTTTTCCTTGCGTGACCAGCAGCAGTTTTGGCTGAAAGTGCTCGCGGACTCGCGCAATACCGCTGGCAATATCATCGCTACCGCTGATAAAGGCCAGTTCCTCTTCCGACAGTTTCACCACGTCAGCCAATGCCAGCGCCCGTTCGAGACAACGGCGTAACAGCTGGGGATCCTGCCACAGATCGCTGCGGATATTAGGGTCGAAGCTGACGCTGCCGCCGGCGCGTTTAATCTGTTCCATCGCCGTAAAGGCGCTGCTACGGCTGGGTTCGGCGCTGAGGGCGATAGAGCAGACGTGCAGCCACTGCCCGGCCGCGAATTGAGGGAGATCGCCTGGTTGTAAAAAAAGATCGGCGCTCGGACGAACCATAAAGGTAAAGGTTCGTTCGCCGTGTTCATCCAGCGCCACCACGACGGTTGAGGTGCGCTGTGCGGGGTCTAAAGAAAGGTGGCTGATATCCACGTTCTCTTGTCGTAGCGTCTGGCGCATAAAATGGCCAAAAGGGTCATCGCCGACCCGGCCGATGAACCCGCTATTGCCGCCAAGACGCGCGACGCCGACCGCAACGTTAGCCGGTGCGCCGCCCGGACACTGTAATAAGCGGCCATCGCCCTCAGGCAGCAGATCGACGACCGCATCGCCGAGTACCCATACTTTACTGATCATACTTATAATCCTTGTAGCTAAACTTTGTTAAACCGGTTTAGCTAATTTAAACATAACCGAAAATCCAACGGAACGCGGAAGTGATGAAAATGCGATCGGCAACGATAAAATGTGATCCAGCCGCGATATTGCGCGCTTATCGCTTTACTACAGCGCTGCAAATGTCTTTGTCATTTTCACCTACCAATAATAAGGGGAGGGGGCAGAGCGATAGGTCGCTTATTGCCGAAGGAAAAATCCTCATATATCTATTTATTATTATTACTTCGCCGTATTTATACGGTTTAAAAATATATTCTTGATGGCTTTAAACTTGGGCTCAACGTCGTTAATTAATTCTCGATTTTTATTATTACAATGTGTTAATAAGCTCGTTTCGTTAAAGGAATGTTAGAAAAGTAACCCGGCGGAAATACCCATTTTGGGTAATGCGCCGGGCCGTAATTGTTATCGAAATTTTATCCATATCTGCAGGAGTTCAGCCACGAGAAGATGCGGGAAAATAGCGTCAGGCGCCGCGATATGAGGTTGTTAGATTGTATTTTGTACAATCATCCGCGCTGAAAGACTAGCCGATACCATCGCTTTATTGTACGTTTTTTATACTTTTTCCATAGGTGCTATTCGAGTATTAGATCTAATATCCCTGTATTACACCATGGTTATTTTTTACGGTGAAAACTAATGATTTGCGTTGAATTTACCGCTTGTTCAGATTTTTATTCTTCAATTTTTATAATGTTATTTTTTTGTTCTAAATGTACCAAAAAAAACTAATAGTAATGGTTGATAACACTTTTTTTAAGGTAATTCATTTACTTGTGATCGTTAAATGATCGAATGTTGGTTATAAAGTGATCGAAATGAGGTGTTGTTACCGGTATTATTTTTTGTTTTTGTGATCTATATCTCATTACATTCAAAATTTCCCCATACTTAATTGTGTGTGCTAATGATTCGGGAGTAGAGTTGCGCCGCCTTAAGAATATTCTTATAGAATTTCTAAAAATAGTTTCATGGCAATTCAACTCTCTCGAAGCAAATTCTTTACATCCTCCACTCCGGTTTGCACCTGTAACAAACTATTAACAGTGGGGCGAATTTGACGATTAGCTGAATTTTTAGCTATCGCGAGTGAGTGTTTTAATTGCCTCTTGGGGAAATAACTGAGGTCACGGGCGATTAAGTAACACGCCACGTGTATGTTTTCTAACATGGCTTATCGGGATAGGGATTATGGGTACCTCCGAATTACTTAAGCATATTTATGACTTCAACCTGTCGTATTTATTTTTAGCACAGCGGCTGATCAACGATGAGAAAGTGTCCGCGATGTTTCGTTTGGGAATTGACGAAACCATGGTTGATACCCTGGCGCAACTGACGTTACCGCAGATGGTGAAACTGGCTGAAACTAATCAGCTGGTGTGCAATCTGCGCTTCAGCGACCATCAGACTATCGAGCAATTGACCAAAGAGTCGCGCGTTGATGACCTCCAGCAGATCCATACCGGTATCCTGCTTTCCAGTCACCTGCTGCAAGAGCTCCGCGCCAAAGAAGGCGCTGCAGCGAAGAAAAGTGTTTGATAATGGCTGAGAAAAGTATTGTTCAGGAAGCGAAGGATATTCAGCTCGCCATGGAGCTGATATCTCTCGGCGCGCGTCTGCAGATGCTGGAGAGTGAAACTCAGCTCAGCCGTGGGCGCTTAATCAAACTTTACAAGGAGCTGCGCGGAAGCCCGCCGCCGAAAGGGATGCTGCCGTTCTCGACCGATTGGTTCATGACCTGGGAGCAGAATATTCATTCGTCGATGTTCTACAACGCCTATTTGTTCCTGCTGAAGAGCGGTAAATGCAGCGGAGTGGAAGCGGTGATCAAAGCCTATCGCCTGTATCTCGAACAGTGTCCGCAAGAAGCGGGCGAAGCGCCGCTACTGGCGTTGACCCGCGCCTGGACGCTGGTGCGCTTTGTTGATAGCGGTATGCTGCAGCTCTCCGCCTGCAATAGCTGCGGCGGCTCATTTATCACCCACGCGCATCATCCGCAGCACGATTTCGTCTGCACATTATGCCAACCGCCTTCACGCGCCGTAAAAAGACGTAAACTTTCTCCGCAACTGGCCGATATAACCTCTCAACTGCTGGACGAGCAGGCTAAACGCGTCATGTAAGTCGCCGTTCCGACGACTTACGGCAATCCATTTCGACGTGTAATACGCAGGGGCGGCATGCCGCCCCCCATTCCCCGCCTGGTGTACGCCAGGGCGCGTTTGCCTCGCCCGCCATCCACATTGTTAATTTGAGGTATGCGTGTGCTAGTGATATTGGGTTATCTCGTGGTCCTGGGAGCGGTATTTGGCGGTTATTTGCTGGTGGGCGGCCACCTTGGCGCGCTGTACCAGCCGGCGGAATTCCTGATTATCGGCGGCGCCGGCATCGGCGCGTTTATCGTCGGCAACAACGGCAAAGCCATCAAATCTACGCTGCGGGCGTTGCCCAAAATGGTACGTCGCTCCAAATACAGCAAGGCGCTGTATATGGATCTCATGGCGCTGCTGTTCCTGCTGCTCGCTAAATCCCGTCAACAGGGGATGTTGTCGCTTGAGTTCGATATCGACAATCCTCAGGAAAGTGAAATTTTCGCTAATTATCCGCGCATCCTTGCCGATAACCATCTGGTGGAGTTCATAACCGATTATTTACGCCTGATGGTGAGCGGCAACATGAATGCTTTTGAAATTGAAGCGCTGATGGACGAAGAGATCGAAACCTTCGAACAGGAGAGCGAAGTGCCCGCCGGCAGCCTGGCGATGGTCGGCGACTCTCTGCCGGCATTTGGTATTGTCGCGGCGGTAATGGGGGTGGTGCATGCGCTGGCCTCGGCGGACCGCCCGGCGGCGGAGCTCGGGGCGCTTATCGCCAACGCGATGGTGGGGACTTTCCTCGGCATTCTGCTGGCCTATGGATTTATCTCGCCACTATCCACGCTGCTGCGGCAAAAAAGCGCCGAGACCGTCAAGATGATGCAGTGCATCAAGGTGACGCTGCTCTCCAGCCTCAACGGCTACGCGCCGCAAATCGCCGTCGAATTTGGCCGCAAAACGTTATACACCACCGAGCGCCCGTCGTTTGTTGAGCTCGAAGAGCACGTGCGCCAGGTCAAAGCGCCCGCCGCGCAGGCGACGGAAAGCGAAGAAGCATGAAACATAATCACCCGGTGGTACTGGTCAGAAAACGAAAATCGCACCAGCCTGCGCATCACGGCGGCTCGTGGAAGATTGCCTATGCCGATTTTATGACGGCGATGATGGCCTTCTTTCTGGTGATGTGGCTGCTGGCGATCGCCAGCCCGCAGGAACTGACGCAAATAGCCGAATATTTCCGTACGCCGCTGAAAGTGGCGCTGACCAGCGGCGATAAAAGCAGCTCGGAAAGCAGCCCGATCCCCGGCGGCGGCGAAGACCCGACCCGTGAAGTCGGGTTGGTCAGCAAGCAGATCAATACCGCGGATAAACGCGCCGAAGAGCTACGGCTTAACAAACTGCGTGACAAGCTCGATCAGTTGATTGAGTCAGACCCGCGCCTGAAGGCACTTCGTCCGCATCTGCTGATCAACATGATGGACGAAGGCCTGCGCATTCAGATTATCGATAGCCAGAATCGCCCGATGTTTAAAACCGGTAGCGCTCAGGTTGAAAGCTATATGCGCGATATCCTGCGAGCGATTGCGCCAATCCTCAATGATTTGCCGAACAAGATAAGCCTCTCCGGGCATACCGATGACATCCCCTACGCCAGCGGCGAACGCGGTTACAGCAACTGGGAGCTGTCGGCGGATCGCGCCAACGCCTCGCGCCGCGAGCTGATTGCCGGCGGCCTGGCGGAAGGGAAGGTGCTTCGGGTGGTCGGTATGGCGGCAACCATGAGCCTGAAGCAGCACGGCGCTGATGATGCCATCAACCGCCGCATTACCGTACTGGTGCTTAACAAAGAGACCCAGCAGAGCATCGAACATGAAAATGGCGAAAGCAATGCGCTGGAGATTAGCCAGCCGGATGCGCTGCCAAAGCTGGTCGCGCCCGCGCCGGTTAACCGCGATTCACACCCTGAGGTGACCCCATGAGCATGGATATTAGCGCTTTTTATCAGACTTTTTTTGATGAAGCAGATGAGCTGCTGGCAGACATGGAGCAACACCTGCTGGAGCTGGATCCGCAGGCCCCCGATATCGAACCGCTAAACGCTATTTTTCGCGCGGCGCACTCGATCAAAGGCGGCGCGGCGACGTTTGGCTTTTCCGTATTGCAGGAAACCACCCATCTGCTGGAGAACCTGCTCGACGGCGCCCGGCGCGAGGAGATGCGCTTGAGCACCGAAATTATCAATCTGTTTCTGGAAACCAAAGATATTATGCAGGAGCAACTGGACGCCTATAAAACCTCGCAGCAGCCTGACGCTGAGAGCTTTGACTATATCTGCCAGGCGCTGCGGCAGCTGGCGCTGGAAGCGCAGCAGCAGGACGCGCCTGCCGCGCCGCCCGTCGTGGCCCAGCCTGCGCCGACGGCCATCGCCGGCGGTATGCGCGTGAGCTTAACCGGGCTTAAAGCCAATGAAATTCCGCTGATGCTGGAAGAGCTTGGCAACCTCGGCGAGGTTCAGGATCCCCTGCAAACTGACAATAGCCTTGAGGTGACCCTGCTGACCACCGCCAGCGAAGAGGATATCTGCGCGGTGCTCTGTTTCGTTCTTGAGCCGGAACAGATCAGCTTTACCACGCCGCCAACCACTGCCGCTAAACCATCGCCGTCGGCTGAAGCTGTGCCGTCGCCGGTCGTCCAACCGCAGCCTGCTGCCGTCGAGCCGCCTAAAGCGCCGAGAGCGAAGGCCAGCGAATCGACCAGCATTCGCGTGGCGGTGGAGAAAGTTGACCAGTTGATTAACCTCGTCGGCGAACTGGTGATCACCCAGTCCATGCTGGCGCAGCGCTCAGGTAACCTGGATCCGGTAACCCATGGCGATCTGCTCAATAGCATGAGCCAGCTGGAACGTAACGCTCGCGACCTGCAGGAATCGGTGATGTCGATTCGCATGATGCCGATGGAATATGTATTCAGCCGCTACCCGCGGCTGGTGCGCGACCTGGCCGGCAAGCTCAATAAGCAGGTGGAACTGACGCTACAGGGCAGCTCTACCGAACTTGATAAGAGCCTGATCGAGCGCATTATCGACCCGTTAACCCACCTGGTGCGTAATAGCCTCGACCACGGTATTGAAGATCCGCAAACCCGTCTGGCGGCAGGTAAGTCTGAGGTGGGCAATCTGATTCTTTCCGCTGAACATCAGGGCGGCAATATCTGCATCGAAGTGATCGATGACGGCGCCGGACTCAATCGCGAAAAAATTCTCGCCAAAGCGGCGGCGCAGGGGCTGGCGGTCAGCGACAGCATGAGTGATGAAGAGGTCGGAATGCTCATTTTCGCGCCGGGCTTTTCGACCGCGGAACAGGTGACCGACGTCTCTGGCCGCGGCGTCGGCATGGACGTCGTGAAACGGAACATCCAGGAGATGGGCGGTCACGTTGAAATCCATTCCCGCGCGGGCAAAGGAACCTCGATTCGTATTTTGCTGCCGCTAACGCTCGCCATCCTCGACGGCATGTCGGTCAAGGTCAATGAAGAGGTCTTTATTCTGCCGCTCAACGCGGTGATGGAATCGCTGCAGCCGCAGGCCGAAGACCTGCATCCGATGGCCGGCGGCGAGCGGATGCTGCAGGTTCGCGGTGAGTATCTACCGCTGGTGGAGCTCTACCGGGTGTTTGACGTCGCCGGGGCTAAAACCGAGGCTACTCAGGGCATCGTGGTGATTCTGCAAAGCGCCGGCCGCCGCTACGCGCTGCTGGTGGATCAACTGATTGGCCAGCATCAGGTAGTGGTGAAAAACCTGGAAAGCAATTATCGCAAAGTGCCGGGAATTTCCGCGGCGACGATCCTCGGCGACGGCAGCGTGGCGCTGATCGTCGACGTGTCGGCGCTGCAAATGCTCAACCGGGAAAAGCTGCTGAGCGCAGCGGCCGCATAACGACTCATCTCATAAAATTAACAGGTGCAGACCATGGCAGGATTAGCAACCGTCAGCAAATTGGCTGGCGAAACGGTAGGTCAGGAGTTTTTAATTTTTACCCTCGGTAATGAAGAATACGGCATCGATATTCTGAAAGTGCAGGAAATCCGCGGCTATGACCAGGTGACGCGTATCGCCAACACCCCGGATTTCATCAAAGGTGTCACCAATCTGCGCGGGGTGATCGTGCCGATTATCGACCTGCGGGTAAAATTCGCCCAGCAGGGCGTCTCTTATGATGAAAACACGGTGGTTATCGTGCTTAACTTCGGCCTGCGGGTGGTGGGGATTGTGGTCGACGGCGTCTCCGACGTGCTGTCTCTCACCGCTGAACAGATCCGCCCGGCGCCGGAATTCGCGGTGACGCTGGCGACCGAGTATCTCACCGGTCTTGGCGCGCTCGGCGAACGCATGTTGATTCTCGTCGATATCGAAAAGCTGCTCAGCAGCGAAGAGATGGCGCTGGTCGATAACGTCGCCAAAAGCCACTAATCTACCGGGCGCGCTCTGCCGCGCCCGGTAAAAATAGTCCTCGCCTGGCATAAAGTTCCCCTCCCGCGCGCCGATAACCCTTTCAGTCACATACGTAAAGCCTGGCCGTTCAGGCTTCCAGGAAGGGGAAACATGTTTAATCGTATTAAGGTCGTCACCAGTCTCTTATTAGTGCTGGTGCTATTTGGCGCATTGCAGCTGATTTCGGGCGGTCTGTTTTTTTCGTCGCTGAAAAGCGATAAAGAGAACTTCACCGTTCTGCAAACCATCCGTCAGCAGCAGTTGCTGCTAAGTGAAAGCCGGGTCGATCTGCTGCAGGCGCGTAACTCCCTGAACCGCGCAGGGATCCGCTACATGATGGATACCAACAAAATCGGCAGCGGCGCGACTATCGACGAGCTGCTGGCGAAAGCGAAAGAAGAGCTGGCGCGCGCCGAACGTAACTACGCCGCCTATGAAAAAATCCCGCAGGACCCGCGTCAGGATCCGCAGGCGACGGAAAAGCTTAAGCAGCAGTATGGCATCCTGTACGGCGCGCTGTCGGAGCTGATCCAGCTGCTGGGCGAGGGTAAAATCAACGCCTTCTTCGACCAGCCGACGCAAAAATACCAGGACGATTTCGAGCAGACTTATAACGCCTATCTGCAGCAAAACGGCAAGCTGTACCAAATCGCCGTTGACGGTAGCAACAGCTCTTATAGCTCGGCGATCTGGACCTTAATTGTGGTCATCATCGTGGTGCTGGCGGCGATCGTCGGCGTGTGGATGGGCATCCACCATATCCTGGTGCGCCCGCTGAACCGCATGATTGAACACATTAAACGTATTGCCTCCGGCGACCTGACCCAGCCTATCCCGGTGACCAGCCGTAATGAAATCGGCGTGCTGGCCGCCAGCCTCAAGCACATGCAGAACGAGCTTATCGAAACGGTAAGCGGCGTGCGTCAGGGGGCGGATGCCATCTATAGCGGCGCATCGGAAATCGCCGCCGGGAATAACGATCTCTCTTCGCGCACCGAACAGCAGGCGGCATCGCTGGAAGAGACTGCCGCTAGTATGGAACAGCTGACGGCGACGGTGAAACAGAACGCCGAAAACGCGCGTCAGGCTAGCCAGCTGGCGCTGAGCGCCTCCGAAACAGCGCAGAAGGGCGGCAAAGTGGTGGCTAACGTGGTGGAAACCATGCACGACATCGCCAGCAGCTCGCAGAAAATTGCCGATATCACCGGCGTTATCGACGGTATCGCCTTCCAGACCAACATCCTGGCGCTTAACGCCGCGGTAGAAGCGGCGCGCGCTGGTGAACAGGGTCGCGGCTTCGCGGTCGTGGCGGGCGAAGTCCGCAACCTGGCGCAGCGCAGCGCCCAGGCGGCCAAAGAGATCAAAGCGCTGATCGAGGACTCGGTCAACCGCGTGGATATGGGCTCGGTACTGGTGGAAAGCGCCGGCGACACCATGGGCGACATCGTCAATGCGGTCACCCGCGTGACCGACATCATGGGCGAAATCGCCTCTGCTTCCGATGAGCAGAGCCGCGGTATCGACCAGGTCGGCCAGGCGGTAGCGGAAATGGATCGCGTCACCCAGCAGAACGCCTCGCTGGTGGAAGAGTCGGCCTCCGCCGCCGCCGCGCTGGAAGAGCAAGCCAGCTTGCTGACGCAGTCGGTTGCCGTCTTCCGTCTGAAGTCGGAAGGGCAGGAAGAGTATAAAGCGCCGGTCAGCAATAAAACCGCGCCTGCCGCCATCGCTACGCATAAAAAAACCAGCGCCAGCGACTACCAGGATAACTGGGAGACGTTCTAACGGGTACCGGCCGCCGCATCCCTACACGCGGCGGCCTCTCTTGCGTTGTAAGCCGGCCAAGACCGGCTACCAAGGAGATTGCTATGTTTAACCGAATCCGTATCTCTACCAGTCTTTTCCTGCTGCTGATCTCCTTTTGCATCATGCAACTGATCAGCACCGGGCTCTCTTACGTCGCGCTGCGCGCCGACAACCACAATCTTGAACGTATTACCGTCAGTAGCCAGCAGCGCGATGCGCTTAGCCTCAGCTGGGTATCGCTGCTACAGGCGCGAAATACCCTTAACCGTGCCGGTACCCGCGCGGCGCTGAAGGTGCCGCAGGAGCAGGTGGATGCGCTGATGGGCGGCGCCCGCAGCTCGCTGCAAAAAGCCGATCTCTACTTTAACCAGTTCCTCGACACGCCTCGCGTGGATGAGCAGGAGCAGCAGTTGGCCGATGCCACGCGCGACAGCTACGAGAATCTGCGCGGCGCGCTGCGCGAGCTGATCGTGTTCCTCGAAAATCGCAACCTGCAGGCCTTTATGGACCAGCCGACGCAGAAAATACAGGACCGCTTCGAGGCCGACTTTGTGCAATATCTGCAGCTGGCGAAGGCGACGACCGATGAAGCCAGCGCCTCCAGCCAGCGGGCCTACGGCTGGTCAATCTGGTTGGTTGCCGGGGCTGTGCTGATGCTCTTGGTGGTCACCCTCAGCGCGATGTGGTGGCTGCGAACCATGCTGGTGCAGCCGCTGAATATTATTCGCGGCCACTTTGAACGTATAGCCAGCGGCGATCTTTCCGCACCGATTGCGGTCTATGGCCGCAACGAAATCAGCCAGCTATTTGCCAGCCTGCAGCGCATGCAACAGTCGCTGATTGGTACCGTCGGCGCGGTGCGCGACGGTGCGGAGTCGATTCTTATCGGCCTGCAGGAGATTTCAGAAGGCAACAACGATCTCTCCTCGCGCACCGAACAGCAGGCGGCTTCGCTGGAAGAAACCGCCGCCAGTATGGAGCAGCTAACGGCGACGGTAAAACAGAATGCCGATAACGCCCGCCAGGCATCGCAGCTGGCGCGTGATGCTTCTTCAACCGCCGCCAAAGGCGGCGAGCTGGCGGATGATGTGGTCACCACGATGCACGACATCGCCAACAGTTCGCAAAAAATCGGCGCGATTACCAGCGTCATCGACGGCATCGCCTTCCAGACCAATATTCTGGCGCTCAACGCGGCGGTGGAGGCGGCGCGCGCCGGTGAGCAGGGGCGCGGCTTTGCGGTGGTGGCCGGTGAGGTGCGCAACCTGGCCAGCCGCAGCGCCCAGGCGGCAAAAGAAATTAAGCTGCTGATCGACGAATCCGTTAGCCGCGTCAAACACGGCTCGGTGCTGGTGGAAAATTCCGGCGCCACTATGCAGGACATCGTGCGCTCGGTAACCCGGGTCACCGACATCATGGGCGAAATCGCCTCCGCCTCCGATGAGCAGAGCCGCGGCATTGAGCAGGTGACGCAGGCGGTAACCCAGATGGATCAGGTGACGCAACAGAACGCCGCCCTGGTGGTGGAATCGGCTTCCGCCGCCGCTGCGCTGGAAGAGCAGGCGATTACCCTCGCCGATGCAGTGGCGGTATTCCGTCTGGCGGACGACAACTTCGTCGCGCCGGAAACCTCATCCACGGTAAAGGAGACCCTGGATTGTCAAACCGCATAAACCGCTCGTATTTTGCCGGTGCGTCGGCATGAAGCAGACAACATCAACCGCGCCGCGCGAAAGCGGCTCGGCGCTGGCGCAGATGGCCCAGCGTCTGCCGCTCTCCGACGCGCATTTTCGCCGCATCAGCCAGCTTATCTATCAGCGCGCCGGGATCGTGCTGGCGGCGCATAAGCGCGAGATGGTGTACAACCGGCTGGTGCGCCGTTTGCGTCTGCTGGGCATTCATGATTTCGGCGACTACCTGGCGTTGCTGGAAAGCGACCCGCACAGCGCCGAGTGGCAGGCGTTTATCAATGCGTTGACCACCAACCTGACGGCCTTTTTTCGCGAGGCGCACCACTTTCCGATTCTGGCGGAGCATGCGCGCTCGCGTCCCGGGAACTATAGCGTGTGGAGCACCGCCGCCTCGACCGGCGAAGAACCTTATTCCATCGCCATTACGCTCGGCGATGCGCTCGGGGAACGTGCGGGCAGTTGCCAGGTCTGGGCCAGCGATATTGACACCCAGGTACTGGAAAAAGCCGAAGCGGGGATTTATCGCCATGACGATCTGCGCACTCTGACGCCAATCCAGATGCAGCGCTATTTTCTGCGCGGCACCGGGCCGCATCAGGGGCTGGTGCGCGTGCGTCAGGAACTGGCGGCGCGGGTCAACTTCCAGCCGCTGAATCTGCTGGCGCCGGAGTGGGCGCTACCGGGACCGTTCGATGCGATTTTTTGCCGCAACGTGATGATCTATTTCGATAAGCCGACGCAGGAGCGCATCCTGCGCCGCTTTGTCCCCTTGCTTAAACCGGGGGGGCTGCTGTTTGCCGGTCACTCAGAGAATTTCAGCCAGATCAGCCGGGATTTCTACCTGCGTGGACAGACCGTGTATGGGCTGACCAAGGAGAAGTGATGAGTAAAATCAGAGTGTTATGTGTTGATGATTCGGCCCTTATGCGCCAGCTGATGACCGAGATCGTCAACGGCCACGCCGATATGGAGATGGTGGCGGTGGCCCCGGACCCGCTGGTCGCACGCGATCTGATCAAAAAATTTAACCCGCAGGTGCTGACGCTGGACGTCGAAATGCCGCGCATGGACGGCCTCGATTTCCTCGAAAAACTGATGCGCCTGCGGCCGATGCCGGTGGTGATGGTTTCGTCGCTGACCGGTAAAGGTTCGGAAATTACCCTGCGCGCGCTGGAGCTGGGGGCGGTGGATTTCGTCACCAAACCGCAGCTCGGGATCCGCGAAGGCATGCTGGCCTACAGTGAACTGATCGGTGAAAAGATCCGCACCGCCGCGCGGGCGCGGCTGCCGCAGCGCGCCAATGGCCAGCCGCCGGCTATTTTAAGCCACGGACCGCTACTGAGCAGCGAGAAGTTGATCGCCATTGGCGCTTCCACCGGCGGCACCGAAGCCATTCGTCAAGTGCTACAACCGTTGCCGGCCACCAGCCCGGCGCTGCTGATCACCCAGCATATGCCGCCGGGATTTACCCGCTCGTTCGCCGAACGGCTGAACAAGCTGTGCCAGATCACGGTGAAAGAGGCGGAAGAGGGCGAACGCGTGCTGCCGGGACACGCCTATATCGCGCCTGGGGATCGCCATCTGGAGCTGGCGCGTAGCGGCGCTAACTATCAGGTCAAGCTGCACGACGGCCCGGCGGTGAATCGCCATCGCCCATCGGTGGATGTGCTGTTTCGCTCGGTGGCCCGCCACGCCGGGCGCAATGCGGTGGGGGTGATCCTCACCGGCATGGGCAACGACGGCGCGCAGGGAATGCTGGAGATGCATCGCGCCGGGGCCTATACCCTGGCGCAGAGCGAAGCGAGCTGCGTGGTGTTCGGCATGCCGCGCGAGGCCATCGCCAGCGGCGGGGTCAGCGAAGTGGTTGAGCTGGAGCGCATGAGCCAACGCATGCTGGCGCAGATAGCCGGCGGCCAGGCGCTGCGAATTTAATTTCACGCCGCCGGGATGTCCCGGCGGCGTGGTGTGACGTGAGTTAAAAATGACACTGTTCAGGGGTAGTAATGGCAGATAAGAATCTCCGTTTTCTGGTCGTCGACGACTTTTCCACCATGCGTCGTATCATCAGAAATTTGCTTAAAGAGCTCGGTTTCAACAACGTCGAAGAGGCGGAAGATGGCGCAGACGCGCTCAATAAGCTGCGGGCCAGCAGCTTTGATTTCGTGGTCTCCGACTGGAATATGCCCAACGTCGACGGTCTGGAACTGTTGCAAACCATTCGTGCCGATGCCGCGCTGGCGGCGATGCCGGTACTGATGGTGACGGCGGAAGCGAAAAAAGAAAATATTATTGCCGCCGCGCAGGCAGGCGCCAGCGGTTATGTGGTGAAACCTTTTACGGCGGCGACGCTGGAAGAAAAGCTCAACAAGATTTTCGAAAAATTGGGCATGTAAGGAGAGGGCGATGAGAGAGATTCCAATGCCTGCCAGCGATGCAGCGACCGCGGGAGAGATAATCTCCCGTATCGGCCAGCTCACCCGCATGCTGCGCGACAGCATGCGCGAGCTGGGGCTCGATCAGGCGATTGCCCAGGCGGCCGAGGCGATCCCGGATGCCCGCGACCGCCTTGATTACGTTGTCACCATGACGGCGCAGGCGGCGGAACGGGCGTTGAGCTGCGTGGAGGCGGCGCAGCCGCGCCAGGCCGAACTGGAGTCCGGCGCCAGCGCGCTAAAATCGCGCTGGGATGAGTGGTTCGCCAATCCGATCGAACTGGACGACGCGCGCGCGCTGGTGACCGACACCCGTGAGTATCTGGAACAGGTGCCGGGCCATACATCCTTTACCAACGCCCAACTGATGGAAATCATGATGGCGCAGGATTTCCAGGACCTGACCGGTCAGGTTATCAAGCGCATGATGGACGTGGTGCAGGAAATTGAAAAGCAGCTACTGATGGTGCTGATGGAAAACATGCCGGAACCGCCGGTGAAAGAGAAACGGGCCAACGATAGCCTGCTTAACGGCCCGCAGCTTGATCAGAACGGCGTCGGCGTTATCGCCAACCAGGCGCAGGTTGACGATCTGCTCGATAGTCTCGGTTTCTGACCAGGCGGGGCGCAGGATGCTGCGCCCCAGCCTCCTTTCCCTCATCCGTGAAATAACCCCTCTTTTTCGCCGTTGTTCCGCCAATGACTTCGCCAATTTTTTGGCATGCTGACCGCCATTCTTTACCCTCCCGACACAGGAACTGCAGGCTTGGCCGAAGACAGCGATCTGGAAAAAAGCGAGGCCCCCACCGCGCACCGGTTGGAGAAGGCGCGTGAAGAGGGCCAGATCCCGCGCTCGCGCGAGCTGACCTCGGTGCTGATGCTGGTGGCCGGGCTCGCCATTATCCTGATGTCCGGCAGCAATATCACTCGCCAACTGGCGGAGATGCTGACGCAGGGTCTGCATTTCGACCACGGAATGGTCAGCAATGACAAACAAATGCTGCGCCAGCTGGGAATGCTGCTGCGTCAGGCGGTGCTGGCATTGCTGCCGGTAATGGCCGGGTTGGTGCTGGTGGCGCTGGCCGCGCCGATGCTGCTTGGCGGCATTTTATTCAGCGCCAAGTCGCTCAAATTCGATCTTAAACGGCTGAATCCGCTTTCTGGTCTGAAACGCATGTTCTCCACCCAGGTGCTGGCGGAGCTGTTAAAAGGGATCCTCAAAGCCACGCTGGTCGGCTGGGTAACCGGGCTGTACCTGTGGCACAACTGGGCGGCGATGCTGCATCTGATGACCCAACAGCCGCTCGACGCGCTGGCCAATGCGCTGCAGATGATCCTCTATTGCGGATTTCTGGTGGTGCTCGGATTGACGCCGATGGTGGCATTTGACGTTTTTTATCAGCTGTGGAGCCACTTCAAAAAGCTGAAGATGACCAAACAGGATATTCGCGACGAATTCAAAGATCAGGAAGGCGACCCGCATGTTAAAGGGCGGATCCGCCAACAGCAGCGGGCGATTGCCCAGCGACGGATGATGGCCGATGTGCCGAAAGCGGACGTGATAGTCACTAACCCGACCCACTATGCCGTGGCCCTACAGTACAACGATAAAAAAATGAGCGCGCCGAAGGTGCTGGCTAAAGGGGCGGGGGAGATTGCGCTGCGCATTCGCGAACTGGGAGCGCAACACCGTATCCCGATGCTCGAAGCGCCGCCGCTGGCCCGCGCGCTCTATCGCCATAGCGAGATCGGCCAGCATATTCCCGCCACCCTCTATGCCGCGGTCGCCGAAGTGCTGGCCTGGGTTTATCAGCTGCGCCGCTGGCGGCGCGAGGGCGGTCTGATCCCGAAAAAACCTCAACGTTTACCGGTGCCGGAAGCACTGGATTTTGCAAAAGAGAGTGACTCTGATGGCTAATTTGGCCTCCCTGCTGCGTTTGCCAGGGAATGTTAAAGATACACAATGGCAGGTTCTGGCAGGCCCAATCTTGATCCTGCTGATTTTGTCGATGATGGTGCTGCCGCTGCCGGCGTTTATTCTCGACCTGCTTTTCACCTTCAATATCGCGTTGTCGATTATGGTGCTGCTGGTGGCGATGTTTACCCAGCGCACGCTGGACTTCGCCGCGTTTCCGACCATTCTGCTGTTCTCGACGCTACTGCGCCTGTCGCTCAACGTCGCCTCGACGCGCATCATTTTGATGGAAGGGCACACCGGGGCCGCCGCCGCGGGGCGGGTCGTGGAGGCCTTCGGTCACTTCCTGGTCGGCGGTAATTTCGCCATCGGTATCGTGGTGTTTATCATTCTCGTACTGATCAACTTCATGGTTATCACCAAAGGCGCCGGGCGTATCGCCGAAGTGGGGGCGCGTTTCGTGCTCGACGGCATGCCGGGTAAGCAAATGGCGATCGATGCCGACATGAACGCCGGGCTTATCGGCGAAGAAGAGGCGAAAAAACGCCGCGCCGAAGTCACGCAGGAAGCCGATTTCTACGGTTCGATGGACGGCGCCAGCAAGTTTGTCCGCGGCGACGCCATCGCCGGGTTAATGATTATGGTGATTAACGTGGTCGGCGGACTGCTGGTCGGCGTGGTGCAGCACGGTATGGAGCTGGGCGCGGCGGCGGAAAGCTACACCTTGCTGACCATCGGCGACGGGCTGGTGGCGCAAATCCCGGCGCTGGTGATCTCTACCGCCGCCGGGGTCATCGTTACCCGGGTGGCGACCGATCAGGATGTCGGCGAACAGATGGTCGGCCAGCTATTCAATAACCCAAAGGTCATGCTGCTGTGTGCCGCGGTACTTGGGCTGCTGGGGCTGGTGCCCGGGATGCCGAACCTGGTTTTCCTGCTGTTTACCGCCGCGCTGCTCGGGCTGGCCTGGTGGCTGCGCGGGCGCGAAAAACAGGCGCCGAAAGCCGCCGACGAACCCATCGTGCAGGAGAATACCCAGGCAGCGGAAGCCAGCTGGGCCGATGTCCAGTTGGAAGATCCGCTGGGTATGGAAGTGGGCTACCGGCTAATCCCGATGGTCGATTTTCAGCAAAATGGCGAGCTGCTGGGGCGAATCCGCGGGATCCGCAAGAAATTCGCCCAGGAGATGGGATATCTGCCGCCGGTGGTGCATATTCGCGATAACCTCGAACTGGCGCCCGCCCGCTACCGCATTCTGATGAAAGGCGTGGAAATCGGCAGCGGCGAAGCGCAGCCTGGGCGCTGGCTGGCGATTAACCCCGGCAATGCCATCGGCGAGCTGGCGGGGGATAAAACCATCGATCCGGCCTTCGGTCTGGAGGCGGTGTGGATCGATAGCGCGTTGCGCGAGCAGGCGCAAATCCAGGGCTATACGGTGGTGGAGGCCAGTACGGTGGTGGCAACCCATCTCAACCACCTCATCGGCCAGTTCGCCAGCGAACTGTTTGGCCGCCAGGAGACGCAGCAACTGCTCGACCGCGTGTCGCAGGAGATGCCGAAGCTGACCGAAGATTTCGTACCGGGCGTGGTGTCGCTGACCACGCTGCATAAGGTGTTGCAGAACCTGCTGGCCGAGCGGGTATCGATCCGCGATATGCGTACCATTATCGAGACGCTGGCGGAGCATGCGCCGACGCAAAGCGATCCTTACGAGCTGACCACCGTCGTGCGCGTGGCGCTGGGGCGGGCCATTGCCCAGCAGTGGTTCCCCGGCAACGGCGAAATTCAGGTTATCGGCCTGGATACCCAACTGGAACGACTGCTGCTACAGGCGCTGCAGGGAGGCGGCGGTCTCGAACCGGGGCTTGCCGACCGCCTGCTTGAGCAGGCGCGGCAGGCGCTGCAGCGCCAGGAGATGCTCAGCGCGCCGCCGGTGCTGCTGGTTAACCACGCGCTGCGCCCGCTACTGGCGCGCTTCCTGCGTCGTAGCCTGCCGCAGATGGCGGTGCTTTCCAACCTGGAGATCAACGACGATCGCCAGATTCGCATGACCTCAACCATTGGAGAGGCCTGATGACGCGCTTTCTTCCTTTATTGTGCCTTTTATTGCCGGTTGCCGCCGGCGCGGCGTCGGGCTCATGGATTGCCGAAGGGCCCGGCGTCACTCTTGAACAGGGCGGGATGAGTGATTCTTCCGCCGCGCTGCTGCCGCCCAATACGCTACCCGGCGGCAATGCGCGAATCGAGACCGTTAGCTGGCGCTATCGTCTGCTGTCAGCGGAGCCGGCGGGGCTGCAGGTGCATTTGTGTAGCCTGAATCGCTGTATTCCGCTGACCAGCGCCAGCGGTACCAGCCACGCGTTGGCAGGCGAGGCGGCAGAAGGGCCGCTGCGGTTTGTCTATTCCGTACAGACCCGCGGTCCGTTAAACCCGCCGCTGCGGGCGATTGCCAATCAGGTTATCGTTAATTATCAGTAGTCGCGGGGGAAAGTTTTGTATTAATACAGACCGTAGGCCGGATAAGGCGCAGCCGCCATCCGGCGCGAAAATGGCTCGTTACCCGCGGTTATTGCCCGGCGGCGCTACGCTTGCGCGGGCCTACAGATCACATGCCGGCGTAGGTCAGGTAAGCGTAGCGCCACCTGACAAAAAACGGCGCTACGGGTAACCGTCGCCATTGGGGAAATACAGAGAAAGGAATTCAGACGCCGATTTTACGGCCCAGCAGACTCGCGGTGCGCGACTGGCCATCCGGCCCGTACAGCGATTTATTATTCTTGCTAAGAATTGCCAGCGCCTGCTGGTTATGGGCGATCTGTTGATTGAGCAACAGGCCGTTATGCTGATTCTTTTCACGCAGGCTCTGGCTTAACTGTTGGATCTGCCGCCAGCTTTCGCCGAAGCTTTCATGGCCGGGGTAAGGCGCGCGTAGCGCAAGGTTAGCTTCCAGCGCCGGACGCTGTTGTTCAAGCCAGGCTACCGTCGCCAGCAGTTGACTCTTGCTATCGGTGACGCGCTGCAGCGCTACGCCGGGCAGTTCATCCGCACACAGCAACTGTTGCTCTTGCGCCAGCACGTCATCCAGCGCCCGCAGGGTTTCCGCCAGTTTATCCAGCAGAGTGCGTAATCTGTCCATCATCAGGCCTTATCTGTTTTGCTACCGGCAAGGCGCTGGATATCGTTGTGCGCATACTGCAGCAGGGCGTCGGCGATTTTGCCCGCGTCCATTTTCAGTTCGCCGCTACGAATCGCCTGTTTGATGGCCTCGACCCGGTTCATATCAATATCCTGGGTGCCTGGCTGCATCAGCCGCGCCTGCGCATCGCTCAGTTTCACTTTGGTGGCGCTAACGGCGGTTTCCGCCGCGGTGGCCTTGCGCGGCTGAAGCGGGTTGTCGGCCGGGGTTTCACGCGGCTGCACCGTGGAAACCGGCTGTAACCGCTGGGTGCGATCGATACTCATGGTCCATCTCCAAAATGGGTTTCTAATGGGGTTATCGGCAGGGGCTGGCAAACCTTTACTTTTTTATAACGTAATACGGATGGCGCCATCCTCCCCGGCGATACCGCTGACGATTTTGCCGGAAACCATGCGCACGCGCACGCTATCTTCGGCTGCCGCGTTATTCATTGCTTTACCGGAACCGCTGATGCTAAAGCCATCGCCCTCGGCCATGACCTGTACCGGCTGACCGGCTTTGATCACCCAAGCGCGACGCAGCATCGACAGCGTCAGCGGTTGGCCTGGGCTGATATTTCGCAGCGTCACGGCGCCCAGCGCTTTCTTGCTGTCGGTCAGCGTACGCGGCGGCAGGGTATCGAGCCTGCCTGATTTTAGCACTACATCCGCCGAGGTCAGCGGCGTTCCGCCGCTAATACCGCGCGCCGCCGTCAGATAACGGCCAAATACCTGCACCTGGGTCTGAATAAACCGCCGCTCCTGCCCGCAGCGGGCAGAGACGCTGATATTGCCGCCGATTCGCGCATTGGGCGGCAGCGACAGCTGCGGTAATTCACACGGCGGCCACTGGGCGGGCGGCGTGCGCACCAGCACTTTCACCTGCACGGCATTATCGTTGAATTTGCTTTTAATGAAGCTTTCGATTTGCGTCGCCAGCGTGTCGGCGCGGGCGCTCAGGCTGCACAGCAGGCCGACCAGCAGGATTTTACTTTTCATCGCGTTCCCCTCACGCCACCCGGAAAGGGGTTAAGTGTAACGGCTGCCCCGAGGGACTAAACAGATAAATAGCGCCCCATTTTGCCCCTATTCCCGCGATAGGTTGGCGCAGGGGGCGTTTATGCTGTCGGCTCCAAATTCTAACCTTGCGGAGGGAGCATGCTCGACAAACTGGACGCTGCTCTGCGTTTTGGCCAGGAGGCGCTGAACCTGCGCGCCCAGCGCCAGGAAATACTGGCCGCCAATATCGCCAACGCAGACACGCCGGGCTATCAGGCGCGGGATATCGATTTCGCCAGCCAACTGAATAAAGTCCTGCAACAGGGGCGGGTAAACGGCAACGGCATGGCGCTTAACCTGACGGCGGCGCGCCATATTCCGGCGCAAACCATGCAGCCGCCGGAGCTGGATCTGCTGTTCCGGGTGCCGGACCAGCCGTCGATGGACGGCAACACGGTGGACATGGATCGCGAACGCACCAACTTCGCTGACAACAGCCTGAAATATCAGACCGACCTGACGCTGCTCAACGGTCAGATCAAAGGGATGATGTCGGTGCTGCAACAAGGATAAGGCGAATGTCTTTACTCAATATTTTTGATATCTCCGGCTCGGCGCTCTCGGCCCAGTCGCAGCGGATGAACGTCAGCGCCAGCAATATGGCCAACGCCGATAGCGTCACCGGCCCGGATGGCGAACCCTATCGCGCGAAGCAGGTGGTGTTCGAAGTGGCCGCGGCGCCAGGGCAGCAGACCGGCGGCGTGCGCGTCTCGCAGGTGGTCGATGACCCGGCGCCCGCGCGGATGGTTTATCAACCGGGCAACCCGTTGGCTGATGCTAAGGGTTATGTGCGGATGCCGAACGTCGATGTGGTGAGTGAAATGGTTAACACCATCTCCGCCTCCCGCAGCTATCAGGCCAACGTCGAAGTGCTCAACACCACTAAGTCGATGATGATGAAAACCCTGACATTGGGTCAGTAACCGGAGATCCCGATGGCTATCGCCGCAACCACCAATGAATCGACCAATAACGCGGTTCTTGATTCCGCCAGCAAAAGCAGCACCAGTCAGGATCTGCATAACAGCTTCCTGACGTTGCTGGTGGCGCAGTTGAAAAATCAGGACCCGACCAACCCGATGCAGAACAACGAGCTGACCTCGCAGCTGGCGCAGATTAATACCGTACAAGGCATCGAAAAACTCAACACCACCCTTGGCGCGATCTCCGGGCAGATCAACAGCAACCAGTCGCTGCAGGCCAGCGCGCTGATCGGCCACGGCGTGATGGTACCGGGTAATAACATTCTGGTCGGCAGCAAAGAAGGCCAGGTCAGCACCACGCCGTTTGGCGTCGAGCTGGAACGGGCCGCCGATCGGGTGACGGCAACCATCACCAACGCCAACGGCCAGGTGGTGCGGACCATTGAGATTGGCGGCCTCACCGCCGGTGTGCACGCCTTCACCTGGGACGGCTCGCTGGATGATGGTACCGCCGCGCCGGACGGTGCCTATAAAGTGGCGATTAACGCCAAGGGCAACGGCGAGCAGTTGGTGGCGCGCAGCCTGCATTTCGGCATGGTTAACGGCGTGATTAACGACAGCAACGGCGCGAAGCTGGATCTCGGCCTGGCCGGTAACGCCAGCCTCGAGGAAGTGCGGCAGATCCTGTAATTCGCACCTGATTTTATCGATATCCTCAATATTTGGAGAGTAACATGGCCTTTTCTCAGGCAGTCAGCGGCTTAAATGCGGCGGCCACCAATCTCGACGTGATTGGCAACAATATCGCTAACTCCGCGACCGCGGGTTTTAAATCCGGCAGCGTGTCGTTCGCCGATATGTTCGCCGGTTCGCAGGTCGGGCTGGGGGTTAAAGTTTCCGGGATCACCCAGAACTTTAAAGGCGGCACCACTACCGGCACCAGCCGCGCGCTGGATGTGGCGATTAACGGCAACGGCTTCTTCCGCATGCAGGATAAAGACGGCGGTATTTTCTATACCCGCAACGGTCAGTTTAAGCTGGACGAAAACCGCAATCTGACCAATATGCAGGGGCTGCAGCTTACCGGCTATCCGGCCGCCGGCACGCCGCCGACCATTCAGCAGGGCGCCAACCCGGTACCGCTGAGCATACCGGAAGGGATGATGAACGCCAAAGCGTCGACTTCCGGTGAAATGGTCGCCAACCTGAAGTCGACGCATAAAGTGCCGGAGAACAAGACCTTCGACCCGGCGAAGCAGGATAGCTACAACTACGTCAACACCATCACCGCCTACGATTCGCTGGGTAACGCCCACAACATCAACGCCTATTTCGTGAAAACCGACGATAACAAATGGCAGGTCTATACCCAGGACGGCAGCGCGGCTGCGGTCAGCGCGGGCACCATGGAGTTCAATACCAGCGGCAACCTGGTGAGCGTTAACGGCCAGGCGGGCGAGTTCAGCATGACCATTCCGATGAGCGCGAAAGACGGCGCACCGGCGCAGAACTTCACGCTTAGCTTCGCCGGGAGTATGCAGCAGAACGTCGGTAGCGATTCGGTGAGTAAAGTGGCGCAGGATGGTTATGCCGCCGGCGAATACACCAACTTCCAGATTAACGATGACGGTACCGTCGTCGGTATCTACTCCAACCAGCAGACCCAGGTCCTGGGGCAGATTGTGATGGCCAACTTCTCCAACCCGGAAGGTCTGGCGTCGCAGGGCGATAACGTCTGGCAGGAGACCGGCGCGTCCGGCCAGCCACGCGTGGGACTCTCCGGCGGCGGCGGTTTTGGCAAACTGACCAGCGGCGCGCTGGAATCGTCCAACGTCGACCTGAGCCAGGAGCTGGTGAACATGATTGTCGCCCAGCGTAACTATCAGTCCAACGCCCAGACCATCAAGACGCAGGATTCGATCCTGCAGACGCTGGTCAGCCTGCGCTAACGGAACTGAGTTATGGATCACGCGATTTATACCGCGATGGGCGCCGCGCGCCAGACGCTGGAGCAACAGTCGATTACCGCCAACAATCTCGCCAACGCCTCGACGCCGGGCTTTCGCGCCCAGCTCGCCGCGCTACGCGCGGTGCCGGTTGACGGGCCGAGCCTCGCCACCCGCACGCTGGTGGCGGCCTCGACGCCGGGCGCCGATATGAGCCAGGGGGCGCTGAACTACACCGGGCGCCCGCTGGATGTGGCGCTGCAGCAGGACGGTTTTCTGGCACTCAGCCTGCCGGGCGGCGGCGAAGCCTATACCCGCAACGGCAGCATTCAGGTTTCAGCTAACGGTCAGTTGACGGTGCAGGGAATGCCGCTGCAGGGCGACGGCGGGCCGATTGAGGTACCGCCATCGGCGGAAATCACTATCGCCGCCGACGGCACCATTTCGGCGCTGAATCCCGGCGACCCGCCGAACACCATCGCGCAAATTGGCCGCCTGAAGCTGGTGAAAGCCGACGCGCGCGAAGTAATGCGCGGCGATGACGGCCTGTTCCGCCTGACCCCGGAAACCCAGCAGCGCCGCGGCAACTTGTTGGCTAACGACCCGCAGGTGCGGGTCATGCCCGGCGTGCTGGAGGGCAGTAACGTCAAGCCGATGGAGACCATGGTCGATATGATCGCCAACGCCCGTCGCTTTGAAATGCAAATGAAGGTCATCCACAGCGTGGATGAGAACGAACAGCGGGCGAATTCTCTGCTGTCAGTAAGCTGATAGCCAGTCGGCCCGCGGCCAAAGGAAATAACCAATGATTCCCTCTTTATGGATTGCGAAAACCGGTCTTGATGCGCAGCAGACCAATATGGACGTGATCGCCAACAACCTGGCGAACGTCAGCACCAACGGTTTTAAACGCCAGCGCGCGGTGTTTGAAGATCTGCTGTATCAGACCATGCGCCAGCCGGGGGCGCAGTCCTCCGAGCAGACCACGCTGCCTTCCGGCCTGCAGATCGGTACCGGCGTGCGCCCGGTCGCCACCGAGCGTCTGCATAGCCAGGGCAACCTGTCGCAGACCAACAACAGCAAAGACGTGGCGATTAAAGGCCAGGGCTTCTTCCAGGTGCTGCTGCCGGACGGCAGCCAGGCTTACACCCGCGACGGCTCGTTCCAGATCGATCAGAACGGCCAACTGGTGACCGCCAGCGGCTTCCAGGTGCAGCCGGCGATCACTATTCCGGCCAACGCGTTGACCATTACCATCGCCCGCGATGGCATCGTGAGCGTCACCCAGCAGGGTCAGACTGCCGCCCAGCAGGTCGGGCAACTGACGTTAACCACCTTTATTAACGACAGCGGCCTTGAAAGCGTGGGCGAGAACCTCTACCAGGAAACTGAGAGCTCCGGCGCGCCGAATGAGAGCACACCGGGCCTGAACGGCGCCGGTATGCTCTACCAGGGTTATGTGGAGACCTCTAACGTCAACGTGGCGGAAGAGCTCGTTAATATGATCCAGACCCAGCGCGCCTATGAGATCAACAGCAAAGCGGTTTCGACGTCGGATCAGATGCTGCAGAAACTGACCCAGCTGTAATGTTTGATGACGGGCGTCGCCTGCCGCGCCCGTCGCTTTTTTGGTGTAACAAAGGCGATACCCCGTGGTAACCACACATTCGATGGCCACCCTGCCGCGCCAGGGACAACGCTTGCTGGCGGGCATGGTGATGCTGACGCTGAGCGGCTGCGCGTACATTCCGCATAAACCGTTGGTCGATGGTTCGACCTCGGCGCAGCCCGCGCCGCCGACCGCGCCGGTACCGAACGGCTCAATTTTTCAGGCTGCGCAGCCGATGAACTACGGCTATCAGCCGCTGTTCGAAGACCGCCGCCCGCGCAATGTTGGCGACACGTTGACTATTGTGCTGCAGGAAAACGTCAGCGCCAGCAAGAGTTCTTCCGCCAATGCCAGCCGTAACGGTTCCAGCAAGTTTGGCGTCGCCACCGCGCCGCGCTACTTAGACGGCCTGCTGGGCAACGCCCGTGCCGATATGGATATTTCCGGCGATAACAGTTTCGGCGGTAAAGGCGGGGCGAACGCCAATAACACCTTCAACGGCACCATTACCGTCACCGTTAATCAGGTGTTGAGCAACGGCAACCTGCACGTGGTGGGGGAAAAACAGATCGCCATTAACCAGGGCACCGAGTTCATCCGCTTCTCCGGGGTGGTTAACCCGCGCACCATCAGCGGTAGCAACTCGGTTACCTCAACGCAGGTGGCGGACGCGCGCATCGAGTATGTCGGCAACGGCTACATCAATGAAGCGCAGACGATGGGCTGGCTGCAGCGGTTCTTCCTCAACGTCTCCCCATACTAATGAGCGGGCCATTTGCGCTGTTACTGAAAAGAGATTCACATGGTTAAAAAACTCATCATTGCGCTATTAATCGGCGCGGCCAGCTTACCGGCGACGGCGGAGCGTATTCGCGATCTGGTGACGGTACAGGGCGTGCGAGATAACGCCTTAATCGGCTACGGCCTGGTGGTGGGGCTCGACGGCTCCGGCGACCAGACCATGCAAACGCCGTTTACCACCCAAAGCCTGAGCAACATGCTATCGCAGCTCGGTATTACCGTGCCGCCGGGCACCAACATGCAGCTTAAGAACGTCGCCGCGGTGATGGTCACGGCGAAGCTGCCGCCTTTCGCGCGCGCGGGGCAGAATATCGATGTGGTGGTCTCATCAATGGGCAACGCCAAAAGCCTGCGCGGCGGGACCTTGCTGATGACGCCGCTCAAAGGGGTGGATAACCAGGTTTATGCGCTGGCGCAGGGCAACGTGCTGGTGGGCGGCGCCGGCGCGGCGGCGGGCGGCAGCAGCGTACAGGTCAATCAGTTGGCTGGCGGACGCATCAGCAACGGCGCCACCATCGAGCGCGAACTGCCGACCACGTTCGGCAGCGGTGGGGTGCTCAACCTGCAGCTCAATGATGAAGATTTCACCCTCGCGCAGCAGATTAGCGATGCGATTAACCGCCAGCGCGGCGGCGGCACCGCATCGCCGCTCGATGCGCGTACCATTCAGGTACTGGTGCCGCAGGGCAATAGCTCGCAGGTGCGTTTCCTCGCCGAGATCCAGAATATCAACGTTAACGTTGGCGCCATGGACGCCAAAGTGATCATCAACTCGCGTACCGGTTCGGTGGTGATGAATCGCGAGGTGATCCTTGATTCCTGCGCGGTGGCTCAGGGCAACCTGTCGGTGGTGGTCGATAGACAAACCAGCGTCAGCCAGCCGACGACGCCGTTTGGCGGCGGCCAGACGGTGGTAACGCCAAATACCCAGATTTCAATGCAGCAGCAGGGCGGTTCACTGCAGAAAATCAACGCCAGCGCCAACCTCAACAACGTGGTGCGCGCGCTGAACGCGCTGGGAGCGACGCCAATCGACCTGATGTCGATTCTGCAAGCCATGCAAAGCGCCGGCTGCCTGCGCGCCAAACTGGAAATTATCTAATGGCCAGCGATGTTATGGCGATGTCGGGCGCCGCCTATGACGCCCAGGCGCTGAACAGCCTGAAGCGCGATGCCGCCGCCGATCCGCAGGGCAACCTCAAGCAGGTGGCGCAGCAGGTCGAAGGCATGTTTGTACAGATGATGCTAAAGAGCATGCGCGCCGCGCTACCACAGGATGGCGTACTCAGCAGCGACCAGACCCGGCTCTACACCTCGATGTACGATCAGCAGATTGCTCAGCAGATGTCGCAAAAGGGATTAGGGCTGGCCGACATGATGGTCAAGCAGATGAGCAACGCCAACGCGGTCCCCAGCGAAACGGCGGGCACCGCGCCGATGGCGCTGGATAATGAGGTGCTGCAGACGCTGCCGAATCAGGCGCTGGAGCAGATGATCCGCCGGGCGGTGCCGAAAGCGCCGCCGGTCGCCGCGCCGCTATCGCTCAACAACGGCAATTTCGTTGCCCGTCTGTCAATGCCGGCGCGCGCCGCCAGTGAGCGCAGCGGGATCCCGCATCAGCTGATTGTCGCCCAGGCGGCGCTGGAATCCGGCTGGGGGCAGCGCGAAATCCCGACCGCCGACGGCTCGCCGAGCTACAACCTGTTTGGTATTAAAGCCGGGGGCAACTGGAAGGGGCCGGTTACCGAGATCACCACCACTGAGTTTGAACAGGGGGTGGCGAAGAAGGTGAAGGCCAAATTCCGCGTCTACGATTCGTACTTCTCGGCGATTGCTGATTACGTCAAGCTGCTGACCAACAACCCGCGCTATGCCTCGGTTGCCGAAGCGTCCACTCCGGAGCAGGCGGCGCACGAGCTGCAGCGCGCGGGCTACGCCACCGACCCGCAATACGCCAGCAAGCTGGTCAGCGTGATTCAGCAGATGAAGCACGCCGGGGCGCAGGCGGTGAAAGCCTATGCCGCGGATATTAACGATCTGTTCTAGGTTCGAAGGTCGCGCCTTCTCCGGGCTACCAAATCGCACAGCGCGTAGGCCGGATAAGCGTAGCGCCATCCGGCATAAAAGCGGTTGCGGAATTTTGCAGGCAGATTTACTCAAGTTTTTACTTCTCTGACCGATAACAAGGGCAAGCTGAGCGAATTGACTTGGCAGCATAAGGAACCCTGATGTCCAATAGCTTAATCAATACGGCGATGAGCGGACTGAATGCGGCGCAGGTGGCGCTCAGTACCGTCAGCAACAATATCTCTAACTACAACGTGGCGGGTTATAACCGGCAGACGGCGATTCTGGCCCAAAACGGTGGCCTGGCCACCATGAACGGTTTTATCGGTAACGGCGTGACCGTGACCAGCGTGAACCGCGAATATAACCAGTTCATCACCAACCAGTTGCGCGGCGCGCAGAGCGCGGCCGGTTCGCAGAACGCCTACTACGAAAAGATTTCGCAGATCGATAACCTGCTGGCCAGCAAAACTAATACCCTCTCGGGGAGCCTGCAGGATTTTTTCACCAATTTGCAGAACCTGGTGAACAACGCCGGTGACGACGCGGCGCGACAGACGGTACTGGGTAAGGCTAACGGCCTGGTCAACCAGTTTAATAATACCGATAAATATCTGCGCGACATGGACAGCGGCGTTAATCAGCAGATTAACGACACCGCCCAGCAGATTAACAGCTATAGCCAGCAGATTGCCCGTCTTAACGATGAGATTACCCGCCTGCGCGGCAGCGCCAGCGGCGAACCGAACGCGCTGCTCGATCAGCGCGATCAGCTGGTCAGCGAACTCAACCAACTGGTGGGCGTTCAGGTAACCCAGCAGGACGGCGACGCCTATACCGTCTCCTTCGCCAACGGCCTGACCCTGGTGCAGGGCAACAACAGCTATCAGGTGGAAGCGATCCCTTCCAGCAGCGATCCTTCGCGCCTGACTCTCGGCTATAACCGCGGCAGTGGCGCCAGCGAAGTACCGGAAGGGCAAATCACCAGCGGCAGCCTGAGCGGCGTGCTGCGTTTTCGCAGCGAGACGCTGGACGGCGTGCGCAATCAGCTTGGGCAACTGGCGCTGGCGATGGCCGATAGCTTTAACCAACAGCACCGCGAGGGCTTCGATCTCAACGGTGAGCAGGGGGGCGATTTCTTCAGCTTCAGCGGCGCGCGGGTGGTTGATAATACGCGCAATACCGGAGATGCCTCGCTGTCGGTCTCGTATACCGATACCAGCAAGGTAAAAGCCAACGACTACCGCGTGGAGTATGACGGCGCCAACTGGCAGGTCAGCCGTCTGCCGGACAACGTCAAAGTCAACGCCACCGCCGGTAAAGATGCAGACGGTAACCCGACGCTGAGCTTTGATGGTCTCGAAGTCAGCATTGATGGCAACCCGCAGCAGAAAGATAGCTTTACGGTGAAGCCGGTCAGCGACGTGGCGGGCAACCTGAAAGTGGCGATTACCGATTCAGCGAAAATCGCCGCCGCCGGTAAAGATGACAGCGGCCGCGGCGATAACGATAACGCTAAAAAACTGCTCGATCTGCAGACCAAAAACCTGGTGGATGGCAAAGCGACGCTTAGCGGCGCCTACGCCGGGATCGTCAGCGGCGTGGGCAACCAGACCGCCGCCGCGAAGGTGAGCAGCGAATCGCAGTCCAGTATCGTCACCCAACTGGCCCGTCAACAGCAGTCGCTCTCCGGGGTAAACCTCGACGAAGAGTATGGCGAGCTCCTGCGTTTCCAGCAGTACTACATGGCGAACGCCCAGGTGATCCAGACCGCCAGCTCGCTGTTCGACGCGCTGCTGAATATTCGTTGATTGTATTGAGGAACTGACAGCATGCGCATGAGCACCAGCATGATGTACCAACAGAACATGACCGGCATCACCGGCAATCAGTCGCTGTTTATGAAGGCCGCCGAGCAGCTTTCAACCGGCAAGAAGGTGATTAATCCCTCCGACGATCCGCTGGCGGCATCGCGCGCGGTGATGCTGTCGCAATCACAGGCCGAGAACAATCAGTACACCCTGGCGCGTACTTTCGCCCGCCAGAGCGTATCGATGGAAGAGACCGTGCTTTCCGGAGCCACCTCGACGATTTCTGATATCAAGGCGCTGATCGTTAACGCCGGCGGCACCGAGAGCGATAACGACCGCGATTCGCTGGCGACCCAGCTACAGGGGCTGAAGGATCAACTGCTGAACCAGGCCAACAGTACCGACGGCAACGGACGCTACCTGTTTGGCGGCTATGAGAATGATAAGCCGCCGTTTGTCGATACCAACGGCAAGATTAGCTATCAGGGCGGCGATAAAACCGTTGAACAGAAGGTTGACGCCAACCGTACGATGACCATCGGCCATACCGGTAATTCGGTATTTATGGCGCTGACCAGCAATCCGAAGCCAGAGCCGGACGGCAGCGCGCCGGTCGCCGATGTGTTCGCCAGTATCGATATTGCGCTGGAAGCGTTGAAAACGCCGCTGCAGGGGGCCGATGACGCCACCAAACAGCAGGTGAACGATGCGCTGGCGAAGGCCAATCGCGGCCTCGATAACTCCTACAACAAGGTATTGAGCGTGCGCGCCGAGCTGGGCAACCAGCTGCAGGAAATGGATCAGCTCGATAGCATCGGTAAAGAGCGTGATATGACCAACCAGCTGCAGATGAGCGCCCTGACCGATGCTGACCTGGCGGAATCTATCTCTTCTTATTTTATGCAGCAGGCGGCGCTGCAGGCATCTTATAAAACTTTCAGCGATATGCAGGGCATGTCTCTGTTTCAGATGAATCGCTAATCACGAATAACCACTTTTCATTTAGCACCTTGGCACCACATCCCGTTCTCTCTGTGTACGCGGGGTGAGGTGCCCTTTTTTTATCAGGTGGAAGTGGGGGGCTCTCAGCGACAAATTCACCACCTCATAGCGTGTAAACTCAAACCGGATCCCAACCTTCACACCATATCCTCTCAAGGAGAATTCCGGATGTTTACTCATATGCGTATCGCCAAACCCGTCACCGATCTTGCAAGGTCCTGTTTGATGTACTGTCAAGGATTGGGCTTACACAAAATTGCTGAATTCAACGATCACGATGGTTTTAATGGAATAATGTTAGGGCGAGAGGGATTGGGCTGGCATATAGAATTCACCTGGTGCCAATATCATCCAGTACAACCCTTGCAGACGGAGGAGGATCTACTCGTGCTGTATTACCCGGATAAGAAAGGGTGGTTAGATGCTTGCGCCAGAATGCGCGAAGCAGGCTTTAACTTGACGAATTCTTTTAACCCTTATTGGGATATCAATGGCCAAACGTTCGTTGATCCAGATGGCTACAGGGTGGTACTCCAGAACAAGGCGTGGCGATAATGGTTTGCGCCTCAATGCGCTAATTCTCATCAATCAAGCCATAGTGCTGGAGTGTTTATTTAAACAATCTTATGCCCTTTGCCACAATTTTTTTAAATTCAGGGCATTGCATATGTTCCGACGCAGTACAGCGGGCAGCGTGTTTTAGCCCCTGACTTAACAGCTGTAATCGGCGAATGGTGTTATCAATCTCCTTCGCGCGCTGCTCAAGGCGTTGGTGATCAATCGCTATCTTGCCGTCAGCGTTAACTATCTCGGCTATCTCCGCAAGCGAAAAACCGGCGGCCTGTCCCAGCACGATCAGTTCCAGCTTACTCAAGACATTTTCATGGTACTGCCTTCGCAGACCATGGCGACCGATCGGCTTGATTAAGCCTTTCTTTTCATAAAACCGCAGCGCTGAAGGCGCAATGCCGGAAAGCGCCGCGACCTCGCTGATATCCAGTTCTTTCATGATTGACTTGAACCTCGCTTTAAGTTGCACACTCGTCGACAGAGTAGCATTGACGCATAAAAAGGAAGAAGAAATTGAATATCATGGTTGTTGTGCAAATTTTAGTAACGGGGATCGGCGCGACGTTAGTCATGGATTTATGGTCGCTCTTTCAGAAGCATATACTCAAAATTGCGCCGTTGAACTATGCGCTGGTCGGTCGCTGGGCGTTATGGCTTTCGCGGGGGAAAGTGCGACATAACACCATCACCGCAACCCCTCCGCAACACGGAGAGCGTTTTACCGGCTGGTTATGCCATTATTTAATCGGTATCGCTTTTGCGGCTGTACCGTTTATGTTGAGCGGCGCCGATTGGTTTTATGCCCCCACTCTGGCGACAGCGCTGCTGTCAGGGGTCGTAACCTTATTCGCGCCGTTCTTGATCCTGCAGCCCGCATTTGGTTTTGGCGTCGCGGCCTCACGGACTCCCCGACCGTGGCTGGCGCGTTCGCTGAGCCTGCTCGCGCACCTGGCCTATGGCATTGGGCTGTATCTGGCGGCGAGTGTACTTTCATGGTGCTCATTACTTTGATAGGTATTTGCTGGTACACGTTTTACCGTCAGCGAATGCTGGTATAGCAGGCATATCGCAGCAGACTCTTTTTACACGCCGGAGACGTGCTTTATGTAAAAACAAGAGTAGGCAAATAATGCCTACTCTCTTATAGTCTTTTAAATAAGTCAATCATCTCCCTTGATTGGGTAAATAGGCTTATTCTGACTTTTTGTATTGATAAGATGCAGAAGGGGATGAGTTATTAAATATCCCGTCAAAGTATGAATCTGTATCTTTAATTGATTTTCCTTCATATTTATCCAGAAAATCATCAACTGCCGCCTTAAACTTATCATTGCTCATGTATTCTTCAATTTTAAATGTCCCGCCGATTGTGTTTACACCAAAATTAAGGTTGACTTCATTATATGAAGCACAGGATGTAGATATTTTCTTTTGCTCCTGGCTAAAGTAAGTTCCATATACAAGAAAGCTAGGTTTGTAAAATACGTTACCGCTTTGATCTTTGAATAAATCATGAGTAGAATATGCATATAAATAATTATAGGCAGCTTGCGTTTTACTCATTTGTGCACTGAGGCCGTCACCAAATCCCTTCAGGAAATTTGCGAAGGCTGTAACATCGCCTGCTATAACGTTACATGCAAAGTTAATTACACTTTTGGCAATCTCAATACCTTGTACTGACGTATTTAAACTTCTGTCACCTGAAACAGGATCTGTGAAAAACGCATTAGTAAGATGCTTAGTGACTTCTTGCCATTGCTCGAAATTATACTTGTCGGTGCTACTGGGTGCCTTTTTATTAACAGCTGCACTGGCTACACCTACGAAGCGTTCCATTAATAAACGGCCTACTTTGACCTGTTCCTTCAACGCTTCTGGAGCATCATTAAATTGATATGTTTGATATTGAACAGCGCCCTCCTTAGAAAGCCCTTGAACAAGCGGAAGATCCTCTGAAAGAATCTCAGCATCTTTTAAATCATAAATTTTTCTGAAATATTCATGTGCCGACTGTACTGCATTTTCATTGAACATAGCAAACTCCTATAATATTGTTTTTCCTAAACATCAAATGAAATCAACATGAAAACATTTGATTTAGGTTAGATGTAGATGATGATATAACCTTACATGACAAGTTATTTGTTAAATTACTAGCCATATAGTTTGAGCCTTCGCTTATGCTGAAAATGAAACACTCGAATTAAAAATAATCACATTAATTATATATGTTTATAAGCATATTACATCTTTCAGTAATGCATATCCCCTCCGTAATTAGTGAAGTGTTTTTTTTGAATTGATAGTAGATACACATTAGAGTCCAATCATGATAACCCGTGGCATATATCTACCCATCATTTGTTCTATACCAACAAATGCAGTTCTTTTAAGACCGCGAGTTATTGTCCATGAACACTTAACTCTGGGGGGTTAACATAAATAACCCATGTCCCTTTGATATTCGCTAAGCTAATGTTACTGATTAAACAATGATTCGGATTCTTTGGTAGCGGGTCTGATTCAATTTTGGCATTTTTATTTATTAAAGTTGAGGCTTTAGTCGCTCCAGCTTTTTTCCAGATGCTCTTTCGGGTCTTATCCGAGCCTATTAACTCATTTACTAAATCCTGGTTCGCGCCAGAGTCTTTTCGGGAGCAAAGAGCCGAAACATTTTGCAAATTATCAGGGTATCCATCCTGATTTTCATAATTCTCATCCATATTTGCGGCGCCGTAACGAACAACTAACGCACCTTTCGGTACTTTTTCGCTTGCGTAAGTCGTTGTTGACATAATGAAGATAATGCCAGCTATAACATACAGAATATTAGATGTTCTCATTTAAACCTCTTCATTTTAAATTTATTAGTTTATAGATGTGTTGTGGTTGTTTTTATCATAAAGCAGAGTTGAAACATCCACGGTAGACATTACATGTTTTTTTTGATTAAAAATACTTAAATGAAAAACCTCTCTCGTTATGACTGTTATAGGAATGCTGATCTAAGAGATGTACCATATTTATTAAGACGCATACCTGCACCATTGATTAATATCAATAGCGGTTTTTTTTTAATGCAGCAGATGACTCGCATTTAACAGCAAGTGTCTTTACCTTGATTGGTAATCATCTATCCATTGAATCGCCTAATGCAAAAGTTTAGGTTCATTACTTTTTTATACAACTCGTTTAGTATTTAGAGTTACAAAGCATTGCTTATTTAAGCCGTTGAATTTCAAGGGGGCTAAAAAGCATTGAATTGTGTGGTGTATATACATAACTAGTTGATGCAGAGTGCATTTGTCGGCTCTGATGGTTGCAGGATTTCATATTGCACAAATAAGATGTTAATCTCGGAATAATCTAATATTCGATCTAATAAACTATTTGTCTATTTTTATAAGGATAATGTGCTGCATGTGATTCAATTGCTCTTCTTTGTTAGGTAAATCTGGTATGAGTTAAGTGGTCCCTTGCTGTTACCCCTGCTCTTAAATATGCATGTACAACCATTAAATCCTCTGCAATATGATGTTCATAAATGGTTTCAGAGCGTGAATGGACGACCCTGCGCTACTCACTTCTTGACCTTATCGGTATTTGGCGTGATTCAGTCACTTAAAGCAGGTGATTTTACGTTATGGATCTTCGCGCAGTTCAGATATCAGGAAGGTCAGAGTCGATAACATAAAAAAAACCCTGAACCATCAAGCACATATCATGGGAAATTTTCCAGCCTGATGTTAAGCGCAGGAGTCTGCGCTAAGAGGACGGGTGAATAGGCATGGCTTCGGCAGTTCCAGCTTCCGTTTCTCGCGTAAAGCATCTCTCCCGAGCGATGCCAGAGATGGGCATCATTTATCGGCTAGGATTATCTCGAACTGATAGCCAGTTTAGCCGCAAAACACAAAAATAAACCGCCGGTTGCTCTGTCCATGATGCTAACAACGCTGCTTTTTTTCAGGATGGTTGAAGCAAAATGCGTGGATAAGATAAGCGTCACTGACCAGAGAGTGCCAATCGTGACGTGAATGCTGACCAGGATAAATGTCCATAGTAAAGGGGAGTGCCCGGCAGGAATAAACTGAGGCAAAAACGAGATATAGAATATGCCCATTTTGGGGTTAAGCACATTCCCAAGCATCCCTCTGATAAACCAGTTGTTGTGTGAAGCTACGCTGCCATTATCGTGGTTGAAAGACGAACGAGGCCGCATCAGAAGCTGTATGCCAAGCCAGCTCAGATAGGCGGCTCCGCCGATTTTCAGAATCGTGTAAGCCAACGTTGAAACCGCCAGCAGGGCGCCGAGGCCCAGTGCAACAATCGCTCCCCAGATGAAACAACCAGTATCAATGCCCAGCGCCGCTTGAAATGCTTTTTTACCACCTTCAGCACAGGCGGTGCGCAAAATGAGTGCCGTGTCCAGGCCGGGAGTCAGGGTAAGCAAAAGCGCAGCAAGGGAAAAAGCGAGAAGTGAATCGGTAACAGACATTTTCTTTATCCGAAAGAGCGGATGCTACCCGATTATTGCTAACCGTTCAATCTCATGCCGGGGTGATCCGCTGCGGGCCGCCAGAAAATGCGATCGGCCCGCAGTAGATTGTCCCCTGAACTCAGATTTTCTGCGGTATCGCGCTCTTACCGTCACGACCAATAATAATTCCGTCTTTCAATACCAGCTTGCGCGGCGGCGTGTATAACACCGCTGCCGGTACGTCGCTGGCTTCCAGCACCACCAGGTTGGCGGCGTTACCTTCCTTCAGATGTTCCAGCCCGTGGTTCGGCAGATTAATATGCTGGGCCGGAATACGCGTTATCATCTCGAAGGGGCGCATCAGCGGCGCATCTGCACGGTAATTGGCGCTGTAGGCGAACGTTTTCGCACGTTGTAGCTGATCGCCATCTCCCCAGGGGGACCACATATCCTGAATATTGTCGTTCGCCGCAGCGTAGAGAATTCCGGCATCCAATAGTGGTTCGATAGGCGGGAATGCGACATTGCCCGGAGCCGTGCCGATAACGCGGACGCCTAAGTCAGCCATGTCGGCCAGAACGGCGTTCAGTTCGCTTTCGGATATTTGTCCGAGTGAAAACGCGTGCGAGAGAGTGATTTTATCCTTCATCCCCAGCGCCTTGCCGCGAACAATAATCTCTTTGATGGAAGCCAGCCCCATCTGACCCGGCTCGTGCAAATGAATATCGATCGGCTTACCGGTCTTTTCCGCCAGGGTAAAGAGGACATCAAGGTGGCCTTTGCGGTCGTTATCAAAACCCTGCGGGTCGAGGCCGCCGATGTATTCCACGCCCATATCCAGCGCCTGAGCCATGTAATCCGCAACGCCTGGCGATTTAATAATCCCTGATTGCGGAAAAGCGACGAACTCCATGCTCATGTAGCCCTTAAAATCCTCACGAATGCGCATCAGGGCTTCAACGTCGGACAGCTTAGTAAGCGGGTCGATGTCGATATGGCTTCGCAGATGCGTCGTTCCCATTGCCGCCATCTGCCGTACAAGGTTGGAGCCATAAAGGTAGGGGTCATGTTTAAGCTCTACGCGCAGTTTGCGTTCGTTGGCCGCTCGTTCCGCTACGCTGGCGGTGGCGATATGGTGTAGACGCTCCGGCGCGCCGAAGCGCGTTTTGTCGAGGTGGACGTGGGTATCAATGAAAGAGGGTAACAGCAGACAACCCGTGCAATCTATCGATTGCGCATTCGCGGCGGATAAGGCGTGGCCCGTACGGGCTATTTTGCCTTCGGCAATCAGGACATCCGTTGGCGCGCTTGCCGTTCCAATAACGATGTTCTTTAGCAAAATCGGCGACGCTGACGCAGGCAGCTTCGGCTTATTGTCGGCCGCCTGCGCTGGCGCATTTTGCGCAAACGCACGTCCACTCGCTACGGCCATTAGCGCGCTGCTGGCAATGGCGCTGCCGATAAGCGATCTCCGGGATATCATCATCTTAATTGACTCCTTATTTTATTATTGCCCTGAACGCGGAAAATAACCCGCTCACTGAATAGCACAGGTATTTGTGTATGCGTTAGTAGCACCCATTCGTCAAATGCGTGATTTGTTTTTGTGAGGCGAGAGGGCTAAAACAGCATAGTAACAATGGGTTACTAACTTCCCGTGGAGGAAATGTTCTTTTTAGCCGCAAGGTAGGGGGAGAATAGCGATTTATGCGAAGGTACGGTAACGCCTGTTGTACATGGTATTGTAAGTATCCCGGCAAAACGAACCATGCGCTGATAGAATTCTTCCGGGATACTAATTATGTCGGTAGTTGACCGTCATGGCTTTGGTTTGATATCTCCAGGCAGAGTAAAGTCCCCACTGCGATCTACGTGGCCCAACCATGCCGCCATCTGGTTCGACCACTCCAGCCACATCATCTTGCAAACGTAAGCTCCTGACGGGGAAATACGGCTTTACTCTGCAAATTTCAACAGCGCTTCGCCATCGAGGCGATAGCGGACCCATTCGCTTTGCGCCGCGGCGCCAATACTGAGGTAAAAATCAATGGCCGGCTGGTTCCAGTCCAGCACGCTCCACTCAAGGCGTCCGCAGCGTCGCGCAACCGCATACCGGGCAATGGTTTTTAGCAGCGCTCGACCCGCGCCCTGGCCGCGATAATCCGGTGAGATATACAAATCTTCCATATAAATACCGTTGCGTCCGAGCCAGGTTGAATAGCTGGTGAAGAACACGGCATAGCCCGCCGTTTTACCGTCAATTTCGCAGATCAGCGCTTCGGTCTTACTATCGTCGCCAAACAGGGTTTCGCGGATCTCTTCGGGGGTGGTAACCACTTCCTGTGGGGCTTTTTCATACACCGCCAGCTCATAAATCATGTTGTAGATGGCAGAAGCGTCATCCGCACGGGCCTGTCTAATCGTAATACTCATCATTTTTCCTGTCGTTTTCACACGTTAATGATATTGATGACGCTAAGCATAGGGGGTATTGTCAGAAGAATTAAGTGCAATGAAATCACCCAATGATGAATATTATGCATCCGGCGCTCAGACGCCTCGATCTCAATCTGTTGCTCGTTTTTGATGCCATCTATCGCCACAGTTCCGTTCGTCTCGCCGCCGATGAGCTGGCGATGAGTACCTCCGCGTTGAGTCACGCGCTGTCGCGGCTGCGCGTGGCGCTGAACGATCCGTTGTTTTTTCGCGAAGGGCATCGGATGTGCCCGAGCGTCTATGCCACTCAGCTCGCGCCCTCCATTGCTTCAGTATTGAAATTACTTAATCAGGAACTCACGCGACAGCCAGAGTTTAGTGCCGCCGACAGCACCGAGCGGATCCAGATAGCCATTACCGATTTCACCGCGTTATGCATTTTCCCTGCGCTGATGCAAAAGCTGCAGCATGAAGCGCCGGGCCTGCGTTTTGAGCTCCGTTATTTGCCACATAGCCCGGCACTGACGGAGCTGCTGGCGGGGGAGGTGGATCTGGCGCTGGGCTTCAGCACCGCTGAAGATATCCGGCATCATGAACTGGACGAAATTGACTGGTTTGAGGATGAGTATGTGGTTATTAGCAATACCCGTCGCACGGCGCTGACGCTGGCGGATTATCTCGCCGCGCGGCATCTGGTGGTCACGCCGTGGAACGAAAAGCAGGGAGTGTTGGATTTACGTTTGCAGGAATTAGGCTATACGCGGCAAATAGCGCTCAAAACTCCCTCAATGCTCAGCGCGCCGTTTATTGTGGCGCAAAGCGATCTGTTAATGGCGATTCCTCGTTATGCCGCAGAGAAGTTCCTTCATGCCGCCCCGATCGCGATTTTTCCTTTGCCGTTCACCATAAGTCCGTTCACCGTGAAGATCTATTCCCATAAACGCGGCGGGCAGCGAGGAGCAACCAAATGGCTGAAGACGGCGCTACAAAGCCTGGCATTGGCAGCGGATGCCGGGAGTTTTTAACCTCAAAAAACCGAACTTAAAATAACTATCGCAATAGTAACCGTCGCGACAAAACCGGTTTGAAAGGCGAGCGTTCGGATAACGGGGATCCCGGCGGTATACGCAATATAATGGACGATGCGCGCGAGCAAATAAATTGTAGCCGCAATTAACGTTATGGCGTTATTGACGTTAAGCAACGCGGCGACCACCACCAGTGGGGCAAAAATAACCAGGTTTTCTACCGCGTTGGCATGCGCCTTTTGCGCACGCTGCACCCAGGGCGCTGGACCGGTTGATATCGAATGAGCACTCCCCGCTGCGGACGCGGCGTTAGCACGCGTGGCTCTGGCAATAATATAGGGGATCCACATCATAACCGTTAGCAGGCAAATTAACGTAAGGATAATCAGTTCGGGGTTATTTTTCATGGCAATAGGCTCTGGTGATTAATAACGATAGAGGAAAGTCTATGGCTAAGGTTAAAATAGAACCATATGCAAAAATGACAATTTTAATACCATTAACGACATGAAGATAAATATTCTGACTCTGGATGGCGTGTTCGATACCGGCTTAGCGACGTTGCTGGATACGTTCGCTGCGGCTAATGATATGGCGCGACGCCAGAGCATGAATATTTCTCGCTTTGAGGTACAGATGATTGCCGTGGCCGGGCAGGTTAAATCAGCCCATGGGCTGAGTATTCCTGCCCATCAGGTATCGGGTTTGGATTCTCCTGACTGGATTGTGGTACCGGCGCTCAACGTTCACGCACGACAATCGCCACCGGATGGCTGGCACGATATTGCTGACGCTAAGCGGTTTTTGCAAAACATGGCGAAGAACGGCGTTAAAATTGCCGCGGCCTGTTTAAATACCTTCATCCTGGCTGATAGCCGTTTGCTCAATGAGCAGGCCGCCACAACGTCATGGCTCAATGCGGCGCCGCCAATCCTTCCCGGCGCTATGATGGGTCATGTGGAGCTGGCGCTGTGGCTGATTCGCCAGAGCAGCCCGCCGCTTGCGGATTTGCTTATAACAGCGATGGCGGGTGGTACCCGCCAACCTCAGGTTTCCCGCTCGCCGGCAGGTTATTCTCCGCATGTCGATGACCTGATAAACCGCTTTGAGCACTGGTCGCGGGCGCATCTGGCGCAGGGATTTTCCCTGCAGGCGGCTGCCGGCGCGCTTAACGTGCATCCGCGCACCTTACAGCGCAGAATGGAAGCCGCGCTGGGTAAATCACCGTTGGCTTTTTTTCAGCAATTGCGGGTCGAACGAATAAAGCAGCTGCTTGCCGAGGGGAAAGATATAGAGTCGATTACCGCTGACGTGGGTTATTCGGAGGTGTCAACGCTGCTTGCGTTGCTGCGCCGTCAGACTGGAAAAGGAATTCGGGCGTTGCGTCAGGCTGTGTGAGTGTATTCGTTTAAAGAAAATAATTATAGAGTAAAGAGGAGTTGTTTTTCCTTGACGATATTATTAACTCTTTTATTTTTCCGAACCAGGCAATATCTATATCTTCTATGGTCAAATTTAGAATGGAAACCGGCAGGAATATTTTTGTCGGGTGGCGGCTAACGCCTTACCCGACCTACGGAACGTACCACTGCGAACTGAAACTGCCGGTGTGGGTGGCCTCAAAATCCCCGGTGGCGCTAGCGCTTACCGGGGCTACAGCAATGTGCAATTATGTTGCGGATGGCTCAATTGCCAGTCAGAGTTATTTCTTTTTCTTCACCACTTTCCATTTTCCGCCAGCGGCGGTGTCGGCCAGCACGATTTTAAATCGGTTACTTTCCCAGTGGGGCAGGCCTAATATGCGCCGCGCTATACGGTTACCTTTCGCCTTAATCATGATGTCGCTCCTTATTTTATTAAAGATGCACTAAATCCACGCAGGAAAATATTCCGCGTTTCCCGAGGTTTTAATTTTCTAAAAAATAAAATTCACTAACAATTAAATTCAGGCTTTATTGTAGGGTGGCTATTTTTTAATTCAAGCCGCTATGAATATTCGGGCCTTAGTAGCAATAAAAACGTTTTTCCAGGCTTTTATCCCAGTAAACGGGTTTTATTGCCATTTTGTCCGGCGAAAAAGAGGGAAATAACGGCAGGGTTAAAACGTCATACCGCCGATAACGGCCGCCAGGCGATCGAACATTTCGCCAAACAGATGTTCGCAGAAGGGAGCCAGCATAGGCATCATCATGCCGAGGGTCATAATGCCAAAGGTCATGGTCACCGGAAACCCGATCACGAATACCGATAGCTGCGGCGTCATGCGGTTGAGCAGACCCAGGGCGATATTGAGCGTGAGCAACAGACAAATCAGCGGTAACGCCAGCATCATGCCGTTGATAAAGATTAACGAACCCAGTTGGGCGAGCGCCAGGAAACCGTTACCGTTTAGCGGCTGGCTCTGGATCGGCAGGGTATGAAAACTGTCGGCCAGCAGCGAGATCAGCCACAGGTGGCCGTCAAAGCTTAAAAACAGCAGCATTGCCAGCAGGTTCAGCAGCCGCGCCAGTACCGGCATATTGGGGCCGCCGCTGGGGTCGAAGAAGGTGGCGAACGATAGCCCCATCTGCATGCCGATGACTTCGCCGGCGAGGCGTACCGCGGCGAAAGCCAGCTGCATCGTCAGCCCCAGCGCCGCGCCGATCAGGATCTGCTGAATCGCCAGCCATAAACCGGCAGCAGAGATAATGGGGATCGCGTTGGCGGGCAGCGTTGGGGCGATCAGTATCGCAATCAGGCCGCCGAGGCCGATTTTCACCTTTTTGCTTATCTGCTTTTCACTCAGCACCGGCGCGGTGCTGATGATGGCCAGAATACGCAGCAGCGGCCAGAAATACTGGCTGAGCCATTCGCTAAGCTGGGCGCTGTCAAAGGGGATCACGGCTAGCCAATAATATTAGGCAGGTTGCTGAATAACGTGCGCATATAGTCCAGCAGCAGGTTCAGCATCCACGGCCCGGCGATAATAATCGTCGCCACTACCGCGAGAATTTTGGGGATGAACGACAGGGTCATTTCGTTAATCTGGGTGGCGGCCTGCAGCAGGCTGACCACCAGCCCGCTGATTAGCGCCGCCAGCAGCAGCGGGGCGGCCAGCGCCAGGGCGACCTTCATCGCTTCGGTGCCAATGGCCATCACGGATTCCGGCGTCATGATTGTTCTCCGGCGGTTCAGGAATAGAAGCTCTGCGCCAGCGAGCCCAGCAGCAGCTGCCAGCCATCCACCAGCACAAAAAGCATTAGCTTAAACGGCAGCGAGATCGTCGCCGGCGGCACCATCATCATCCCCAGCGCCATCAGCACGCTGGCGACCACTAAATCGATAATCAGGAACGGAATAAACACCGTAAAACCAATCTGGAAAGCGGTTTTCAGTTCGCTGGTGACGTAGGCGGGCAGCAGAATACGCATCGGTACCGCCTCCGGCCCGGCCAGCGGCGGCTGGTTGGCCAGACGAGCGTACAGCGCCAGATCGCTTTCGCGGGTCTGGCGCAGCATAAATTCGCGTAGCGGCTGCGCGCCTTTATCCAGCGCTGCGTCGAGACCAATTTTATCCTGACTAAAGGGCAGGTAGGCGTTCTCATAGACCTTGTCGAACACCGGCGACATGATAAAGAAGGTCAGGAACAGCGCCAGCCCGAGCATTACCTGGTTCGGCGGCGCGGAGGGGGTACCCAGCGCATTGCGCAGCAGGCCCAGTACGATGATGATGCGGGTAAAACTGGTCATCATCAGCAGCATCGCCGGTAGGAAGGTCAGCGAGGTCAGCAGCACCAGCGTCTGCACCGGCAGCGACCAGCTCTGGCCGCCGTTGGCCAGCGGCTGACTGATAAGCCCCGGCAGCTGTGCGAAGGCGGCAGGACTCAGCAGCAGTAACGCGGCGGCGAGCCACGGCGCCCGACGGCGAAGGCAAGCGAACAAAGTAGGGAACATGGCTATTTTTCCGGGCGGTTGAGGACGTTGCGCATCAGCTGGCGGAAGTCGTTCGCAGGCCTTGCCCCTGCGGTATCTTCATCGCGCGGCGGAGCCGGAAATTGATGAAGCGGGGTGATCTGCTGGGCGGTAACGCCCAGCACCAGCAGGGTATTATCGACTTCCACTACCACCACGCGTTCGCGCTGGCCAACCTGGCAGCTGGCGCGCAGGTTAAGCAGCCGGCTGTCGCGCGCCTGCGGCGCAAAGCCGAGGCGGCGGAACAGCCAACCGGCCAGCAGGATCAGGAGCAGAATCGCGCCGAGCGCGCTACTCACCTGCATGAGCGCCGAGCCGCCGGATATTGCCGGTTCGGTAACCGGTTGGCTGGCCTGCACGGTAACGGGGGCGGTCATTAGCGGCTCAACCGACGCATACGTTCGGACGGGGTAATGATATCGGTAATGCGCACGCCGAATTTATCGGCCACCACTACCACTTCGCCCTGGGCTATCAGATAGCCGTTGATCAGGATATCCAGCGGTTCGCCCGCCAGGCCATCCAGCGCGACAACCGATCCCTGCGACAGGCGCAGCAGCTCTTTGATAGTCATTTTGGTGCGCCCCAGTTCAACGGTCAGCTTCACCGGAATATCGAGGATCAGATCGATATCCTGCAGGCTGCCGAGCGCATCCTGGGCCTCCAGCGATTTGAACACCCCATCGGTGGTGGCGCTGGATTTTTCAGACGACTGCTGTTCATTAAGCGCATCAGCCCACAGATCGTCTACGGATTCCTTTCCTGCGCCAGACGGTTGCTTAGGATCACTCATTGGGCTGTTCCTCACTCAGAGCATTCAAAATAGGGTTAATCAAGTGTTCAACACGAAGGGCGTACTGCCCGTTTAAGGTGCCATATTGGCTGGTCAGCACCGGCACGCCGTCGACATGGGCGATAATGCGATCCGGTTTATCTATCGGTAAAACGTCGCCAGGCTGCAGCTTAAGTATTTTCGATAAGCGCATCGGGATATCGACGAAGTTGGCAATCAGCTCCAGCTCAGAGTGCTGCACCTGCTTGACCAACGTTTCGCGCCATTGGCTATCTTCCTGGCGGGAATTCTCCAGCGGCGGATTGGTCAGCAGTTCACGCAGCGGTTCAATCATGGCGAAAGGAATACAGATATTGAATTCGCCGCTTAGCGCGCCAATCTCCACCTGGAACGGCGTGGTCACCACGATATCGTTCGGCGAGGTGGTGATGTTGGTGAATTTGACCTGCATTTCCGCACGCACGTATTCGACGTCAATCTTATAGATTGCGCTCCACGCGTCGCCGTAGGCGTCCAGCGCCAGGCGCAGCATGCGTTTGATGACCCGCTGTTCGGTGGGCGTGAATTCGCGGCCTTCGACCTTGGTCGGAAAACGCCCGTCGCCGCCGAACAGGTTATCGACGGCGATAAATACCAGGCTCGGCGCGAAGACGAACAGCGCCGTGCCGCGCAGCGGGTTCAGGTGTACCAGATTAAGATTGGTCGGCACCGGCAGGTTGCGGGCAAACTCGTGGTACGGCTGAATTTTAATCGGCCCGACGGTGATGTCCGGACTGCGGCGCAGCAGGTTGAACAATCCCATGCGGAACTGCCGGGCAAAACGTTCGTTGATAATTTCCAGCGCCTGCAGGCGTTCACGCACCACGCGGCGCTGGGTATTCGGATCGTAAGGCTTAACCTCGCTCTCTTTACCGCCGACAACCGTCTCGGGCTCATCGCCCGTGTTGTCGCCGTTGAGCAAGGCGTCGATCTCTGCCTGTGAAAGAATGCTATCGCCCATGGTGATTACCGCAGTATGAAGGCGGTGAACAGCACATCGCTGACCACCTGCTTCGGTTGTCCCTTAACCAGCGGCGCGCTCAGCGTCTCTTTGATCTGCGCGACCAGCTGCTGCTTGCCTTGTTCATTGGCCAGATGACCGGCCTCCTGACGCGAGAGCAGCATCAGCAGGCGGCTGCGCACCTCCGGCAGAAAATCATTAAGCTGACGGCGGGTTGCCTCATCCGGCAGGCGCAGCGTCAGGCCGATATACAGTACGCGGTCCGGATCGTTGTCCGGGGTCACCAGATTGACGGTGAAGGTATCGAGCGGCATAAATACCGGCGGCACAGGCGGTTTTTCCTTTTCGATGGCGGTTTGCGCGCCGCTGTCGCGCTGTTGCAGCAGCCACCAGCTGTAGCCTGCGGCTGCGCAGGCGGCCACGGCGACGATCGTCAGCAGGATGATCAGTAAGGGGCGTTTGGGCGCGGTTGCCGGAAGGGAGTTTTGAGACATAGCCAAATCAAATTCCTGTTGTTCCGCCCGCCGCGTTGCTGACGGGCATCACGCGCGGCGGCGCCGCACGTATGACATATAAAGGTATTATCGCGGCTAATGCGCGAGGCAATAGCCGGAATAAACGGGCAAATGGGGGCCAGATTGGCCGTTTAGCGTCCTCAGGCGAAAATATCGACGCCGTTGAGCTGGTTGGCCATTCGCTGCAGGGCTGCCGGGGCGCTGATTGGCTCAATCGGTGCGGCATCGCTGCCGCCGCCATGGCGTTCAGCGTAGCTGGCGCGGCCTTCACCATTACCGTTTTGCTGCTGCCATTGCGGCGTTGCCTCGCCGCCAACACTGCTCTGACCGAGGTTGATTCCGCTTTCCGCCAGCGCGTGACGTAGCTGCGGCATCGCCGCCTCGACCGCCGCGCGTACCTGACCGTGTGCGGAAGCGATATGCAGCTGCGCCTGTTTATCGTCGAGCTGTAGGGTGATCTGCAGCGCGCCCAGCTCCTGCGGATGCAGGCGCAGTTCGGCGCTCTGCTGGCCATTGCGGTGGAACATCAGCACCTGCTGGCTCAGCGCCTGCTGCCATTCCGGGCTGCCGAGCTGGGCATTAAGCTGCGGCGTCGGCGGCGCGGTTACCAGCGCGTTGGTGGGCGTGGCGCTTTGGCTGGGGCTGGCGGCGGCGAAAGCGACGGCGGCAGGTTGCGATGGGGTATTCTCAGCCGAAGATTCGGCCATATCGTGCTGCGGCGTGGTCGCGGTCTGCGCGACAGGAGAAGGCAGATTTTGCCCGCTAAGGGGATCCGTGCCCGGCTGCGGCTTCGCCGCCGGTTCGCCTTCCGGCAGGTTCGCGACATGCTGAGTCGCCGCGTTGCCGATGTGGAGCGCGGTTTTATCGCCGCTGGTCGCAGCTGGTTGAGCCTGCGGTAGCGCGGTCTGCGGCGGCGGGGCGACGATTGCCGCCGGCAGCATGGCGTACAGCGCCTGCAGCGTCGCCGGATCTACGGTTTTCGCCTCGCTGAGCGGCGGCGTATCCGTGTCGGCATCCTCTTTTTTCACTGTCGCGTCGACGGCGTTTTCCGCCGATGCCGGTAGCGCATTGACCAGCAGCGCGCCGCGTTCGCCGAGCGCGGCCAGCAGCTGGTTAAGCTGGTTACGGCTTAGCGGCGGGGCGCTTTCATCGTCGGCGCTCAGCGCCGCGGGCGGCAGCGTGCCGCTTGGCGCGGGCGTGAAGCGCGCGCCAAGCAGTTGCGCGAAGGCCGACGACAGCTGAACGTCATCGAGCGCCAGATCCGGCAGGGCGCTGGCGTCGCCGTGCAGGCTAAGGGCGGGCAAAGCATTGAGATTCATGAAGCGGTATTCCTTTGTGTACTGCGTTGCGCGAACTCATCCATCAATTTTTGATTGCGTTTGTTTTCCAACTGCAGCTCGGCGTTTTGCGCGCGTGTGTGCAGGGTGTCGTAGGCGTTCAGCCGCTGCTGATGGTCCTGCCACTGCTTTACGGCGTGATCCACCTTTTGCCCCCACTGCAGCAGCTGCTGGCGCTGTTGTTCGATGGCCTGTTCGAGGGTGGCGATAAACTGCTGGTAGTTCTGCCAGCGGGAGCTTTCCATGCCGCCGGAAAGGGTGCTGTTGAGCTTCTGCCGGTACTCGTCCTGATAGTTAAGCAGCATCGTCAGCTGTTGCTCGGCGGCCTGTTGCGCCTGACGCGCCTGACCCAGGCGCTGCGCCGCCTGTTCAACGGCCTCCTGGGCCAGATTGCGCAGGGTAATCAAAGGGGACTGTGCTTTCATCGCGTTGCGTCTCCGATGGCGTTATACAATCAACTGCTGTAGCTGCTGGCAGGCTTCGTCATAACCGCAGCGCTCGAAAATTCCCTGCTGCAGGTAGGTCTCCATTTGCGGATACAGGGTAATGGCTTTATCCAGCAGCGGGTCGCTACCGGCGGCATAGGCGCCGACGCTTATCAAATCGCGGTTGCGCTGGAAGCTGGCCAGCATCTGTTTAAAGGTGCGTACCCGGCGATAATGTTCGTCATCGATAAGCGACGTCATCGCACGGCTGATCGAGGCTTCAATATCGATGGCCGGGTAGTGACCGGCCTCCGCCAGCCGTCGGGACAGCACCACGTGGCCATCGAGGATCGCGCGTGCCGAATCGGCGATCGGATCCTGCTGATCGTCCCCTTCGGTGAGTACGGTATAGAAGGCGGTGATCGAACCGCCGCCGCTGATACCGTTGCCCGCGCGTTCAACCAGCGCCGGCAGTTTGGCGAATACCGAGGGCGGATAGCCTTTGGTAGCCGGCGGTTCGCCGATCGCCAGCGCGATTTCGCGCTGCGCCATCGCATAGCGGGTGAGCGAATCCATGATCAGCAGCACGTGCTGGCCGCGATCGCGAAAATCTTCAGCGATGCGGGTGGCGTAAGCGGCGCCCTGCATGCGCAGCAGCGGCGATACATCTGCTGGGGCGGCGATTACCACCGAACGCGCGCGGCCTTCGGCGCCGAGAATATTCTCGATAAAGTCTTTGACTTCCCGGCCGCGTTCGCCGATCAGGCCGACGACGATAACGTCGGCCTGGGTGTAGCGCGCCATCATGCCCAGCAGTACGCTTTTACCGACGCCGGAGCCGGCGAACAGTCCCATACGTTGGCCGCGTCCAACGGTCAGCAGGCCGTTGATGGTGCGCACGCCGACGTCCAGCACCTGCTCGATAGGGGTACGCTGCAGCGGGTTAAACGGCGCGGTAATCAGCGGCGCGCGATAGCCGGTTTCCGGCGCGGGCAGGCCGTCAAGTGGCCTGGCGCCGCCGTCGAGCACGCGTCCCAGCAGCGCCGGGCCCAATGGCAGTTGTTTACCGGCGTGCTGGCCGTCCGCTGCGCTGCGGGCGTAAACCCGCGCTCCCGGCACAATCCCTTCGACCTCTTCCAGCGGCATCAGATACAGCCGCTGATCGTTAAAGCCGACCACTTCGCTCTCCACTTCCTGCACACCGTCGCCGCCGTCGCGTTCGATAAGGCAGGTCGCGCCGAGCGGCAGCTGCAGGCCGGTGGCTTCCAGCACCAGGCCGGTGGCGCGGGTCAGCCGACCGTAGCGTCGTACGGTCGGCGTTCGGGCGATACGCTGTTCCAGCGCTTCAAGCGAATTCAGCCAGCGGCCGAGACGGGCGGTCATCACAGCGCTCCCGGCGCGGCGAGGCGACACAATTCATGCCAGCGGGTGGCGAGACTGGCGTCGAGATCGCCCTCTTCGGCGCTGACCTTACAGCCGCCGGGGTGTAGATCGCCGTCCGCCAGCAGCCGCCAGCCGTGCAGGCTGAGGGTGGTGCCTAACTGCTGCTCAACGCGCTCATAATCTTGCGGGTGTACGCGCAGCTGCGGCTTGCCGTTGAACATAGGCTCTTGCTGGATCAACTGTTGAATTTGCGTCAGCAGGGCGGTGCCGTCGCAGACCGGAGGCTGGCCAAGCACCTGTTTCGCGGCGGTCAGCGCCAGCTGCATCAGGCGTGAGGCGATGACCGAATCGAGCGCGTCAAGGGTGTGCTGAAACTCGCTCACCAGCTGCTGCCAGTGGTCGGTCAGCGGCTGTTGCTGCTGCTGTGCTTCCAGCAGCCCCTGCTGGCGACCCTCCTCAAGCCCCTGCTGAAATCCGGCTTCATAGCCTTTTTGCTGACCATCGGCATAACCGGATTGCTGACCTTGCTGCTCGGCCTGTAGGCGCAGGGCGGCAAGCTGCTGCTGCAGTTCCGCCTGAGCGTCAGGCTGCAAGGCTTCGTTATCCAGCGTCGGTAGCGGCGGTTCGAAAGCCGGCGCCGCGTCGCCAAGGTCGTTGAGCGACCAGGGCTGCCAGGGCATGGAATTAATGCGATCAGACATAGGTGTCCTCGCCGCCGCCAATGATCATTTCGCCGCTCTCCGCCAGCCGTCTTACCACCAGCAGAATCGCTTTCTGTTCGTTTTCCACCTGCGACATGCGCACCGGCCCGCGGTTGGCGAGATCGTCGCGCAGAATATCGGCCGCGCGCTGGGACATGTTTTTGAGGAACTTCTCGCGCAGCGGCTGCTCGGCGCCCTTCAGGGCAATCAGCAGCGATTCGCTGTCCACGTCCTGCAGCAGGCGCTGGATACTGCGATCGTCGACCTCCACCAGGTTTTCGAACAGGAACATCTCGTCGATGATCTTCTGCGCCAGCTCGCCATCGTATTCGCGCATCGCGTCGATAACGGCTTCTTCCTGCTGGGTTTTCATCAGGTTGATAATCTCGGCGGCGGTACGCACTCCGCCCATTTTGCTGCGCTTGAGGTTCTGGCCGTCGAGCAGGTTGTTGAGCACTTCGGTCAACTCCGCCAGCGCCGCTGGTTGTACGCCACCGAAGGTGGCGATACGCAGCATCACGTCGTTGCGCAGGCGCTCATCGAACTGCGCCAGAATATCCGCCGCCTGGCCGCGCTTGAGGTGTACCAGGATGGTGGCGATGATCTGCGGGTGTTCATCGCGGATCAGATCGGCGGCGCTCTGCGGCTCCATAAAGTTGAGTGTTTCCATCCCGGAGGTGGTTTCACGGGATTCGAGGATATCCTCCAGCAGGCTGGCGGCGCGCTCTTCGCCCAGCGCTTTCACCAGCACCGATCGCAGGTAGTCGCTGGCGTTGACGCTCAGGGCGGCGAACTGTTCGGCATCGTCTTCAAATTCAGACAGGATCTCGCCGAGCTGTTTATGCGAGACCTGGCTCATGCCGGCCATGGTGCCGCTCAAAAGCTGGACTTCGCGGGAGGAGAGGTGCTTGAGCACCTCCGCCGCGCGGTCTTCGCCCAGCGTCATCAGTAAAATGGCGCTTTTATCGGTTCCGGTCAGGCTCATAGTTCGTTACTCATCCATTGGCGGATTACCAGAGCGACGACCCGCGGATCTTTATCCGCCAGTTCGCGGATGCGCTGGCTCTGGACTTCTGCGCTGACGCGCTGCTGCGATTTACGGCGCAGCGCCAGCTCCTCATTGCTTGGTTTATGGCTGTCGTTTGCTTTAGCGACCGGCGCGCTGGCGGCGGCGACCGCGGCTTGCTGTGCGGCCTGACGCTGCTGCAGTTGTGGCTTAATCAGCTTGCGCCACAATACCCAGCCGACCAGTAGCACCAGCAGATAACGTCCCAGTTCGAGCAGCAAATCGATAAACGCCTGGCTCTGCCAGAACGGCAACTCGCCGCCGGTCATCTGATTGTCGGTAAATGGCGTATTGACCACCTGCAGGCTATCGCCGCGGCTGCTGGAGTAGCCCATCGCTTCGCGCACCAGCGCTTCAATCTGCGCCAGTTGTTCTTTACTCATCGGCTGCGCTTTGCCGTCGGCGTTGAGGCTGTAGTTCACCACCACGGCGACCGACAGACGCTCCACCGTCCCGGCTTTTTGTTGGGTATGGCGGATGGTGCGATCGAGTTCGTAGTTGGTGGTGGCGTCGCGTCGGGTGCTTAACGGGCCGCTGTTGGCCGCGGCGCTACGGGTGTTGGTCGCGTTGTTGGCGTTATTGGCCGCCGGTTTAGCCGTTTCGATCGGCGCGGTGGCCGGCGCGCTCGGCTGGTTGGATAACGCCCCAGGCACGCCGCCCACCTGCGGTCCGCCGATTTGTTCGTTGCTGCTGGTTTGCTGCGAACGGATCGCCGCTTTATCGGGCTGCTGGTTCGGCTGGTACTGTTCGTCGGTCTGCTCGCGGGAGGCGAAATCGATCTGTGCGGTCACCTGAGCACGAACGTTGGCGCTGCCGACTACCGGCGCCAGGATCGTTTCAATGCGTCGCTGATAGCCGCTTTCCACTTCGCTGGCATATTTCAGCTGCGAGGCGTTGAGGTCGCGCCCGGTGCCGTCAGACTGCGTCAGCAGGCGTCCGGCCTGATCGACCACGGTGACGTTGCCAGCCGGCAGGCCGGCGACGCTACTCGATACCATATAGACGATAGCGTTGATTTGGCCATCATCCAGCGCACGACCCGGCTGCAGCGCCAGGGTGACAGAGGCGGAAGGGGATTTTTGCTCGCGGACGAATAGCGAGGGTTTCGGCAGCGCCAGGTGCACACGCGCATTCTGCACCGGCCCCAGCGACTCGATAGTGCGTGAGAGTTCGCCTTCGAGAGCGCGCTGATAGTTAATCTGTTCGCTGAACTGGCTGATGCCGAATTTTTCCTGATCCAGCAGTTCGAAGCCAACGGCGCCGCCCTTCGGCAGCCCTTGTTGCGCCAGACGCAGGCGGGTTTCATGCACTTTCTCCGCCGGGATCATCAGCGCCGCGCCGTTTTCGGCGAAGCGGTAGGGGATGTTCATCTGCGTCAGCTGGGTGACGATAGCGCCGCCGTCGCGATCGTTCAGATTGCTGTACAGCACGCGATAATCCGGGCTTTTCGCCCACAGCAGCAGCGCGACGATAATGGCGATAGCGGCGGAGGCGGCGACCAGCAGCGGTATTTTTGGATTGGCGCGCAGACGGCTCCAGATGGCCTGCAGGCCGTTGTCGCGGCTTTCGCCGGCGGATAACGAGGCACTCATGGTTGGCGGTATCCTTCGCTGGCGTTCAGGCGGCGACGCGCGCTGGCGTGCTGACGAACGGTATGGATAGCGTTATGTGACAAAACAGACTCCCTGATACACATCTTTTCTCAATAGCGGCGCTCCCATTTCTGGGCAGGCCATTATTCGTCTTATCAGATGATTCTGATTGCCCGATAAGCCGGGTTTTTTGCAGCTAATTAACCGCTTTAAGTAAAAATCGCTGTGTTAGGGTGTGCAGCATTGGAGAAGTACAGGGTGAAATAGCGCCTGGCGATCACGATAGTATTGAGGAAAAAATGGCGATTCAGGGTATTGAAGGCGTACTGCAACAGATGCAGGCGATGGCGATTCAGGCGGGAAATAACGGGCAGAATAGCGTAACGCAGGGAGTCAGTTTTGCCAGTGAACTCACCGCCGCGCTGGGTAAAATCAGCGATACTCAGCAGGCCGCGCGTCAACAGGCGCAGAACTTCGAGCTGGGCGTGCCGGGCATTAGCCTCAATGATGTGATGGTCGATTTACAAAAATCTTCAGTTTCATTGCAGATGGGTGTGCAGGTGCGCAATAAGCTGGTGGCGGCCTATCAGGACATTATGAATATGCCGGTTTAGTCATAAAATCACGGCGCAATTTCTTCCTGCAAACCGCTATGCTTAACGCTGGCGGTTTTGTCTATTTACGGCGACAACGGCAAAAAATTGCGCGCCTCTGCATTGATTTTAACCCATCAACCGGTGAATGAATGAGTCTGAAATATCACTACAATCGATAGGGGATACAGATCAATAGCCGCTCATCGATCGATACAAACGATCTGACTACTACCACTACAAACTGTATGGTCTTGCCAAAATAATTCTAATTTGGAATAGCAGATGTCCGAAAAAGTAGACCATCAATTGCGGCGTAAGGTATGGATAGGGATTTTTCTCGGTTTGTTGGTCTTTTGGGGAGCGATAGCAACGATGGTGGCCTACGCGTTGGCGTAGTCCGAACAGCTTAGACTGTTATTTAGTATCGGCTTGTCAGCCAGAAGACAGGCATTGTTGTGTTATCGGGGTAAGGCGAAAATTTAAATTTGGATGGCAATTCACTATCGTTTTTCGGCTCTGTAGCAAATAATCTGCGCAAATTTTGCTCCGCGGAGGCGTTATGCTGTGGCTTCAGACCGTTGTATTTTTTGTCGTTTTAGCTTTTGTTGCGATAGCGATGTTTCATGAAACCTGGCGACAGGATAGCGAGTAATCGCCGCTTTTTCTCTTCTTGATATGCCCTCTCCTTACCAACAACTAAACTTAGATCGTGTCTAACAATCGTCTGGAGGTTGTTGTGAATAGATTCCACGATGAATACGACGAGCGGGAGCTGTACCATATGGTCTGCCGTTGGGAGGATGAAGGCGGGGCGGTGGCGTAACGCATCTCCTTTGAACTGACAGCATTCTGGCGGATCAGGCGTGAAACCGTTGTAGGGTATGAACGCGCGCGCTTGACCCCTGGCAACTTCAGGGGCAATATTCCACGGGCTGTGGTAACCCCGGCAGTGGCATTACATCTGAGCATTTGGCTGAGCAACGCAATGGGTATCTTCAGTCGGAAATATTGGAAAAATATATAACCAGCATGGAGGAGCCGGGCGTGGGAAAGCAGCTAACAGAAGATGATCTTCGTGAATATGGCTTCACTGATAAAGAGATTGCCCGCCTGCGTGAAATCCTGACATGGTTGTTTGTATTGCCTTTGCCATAGTCGTTTCGTGGATTTTTAACTTCGAAAGTAATGATTTTACTTACCCGCTAATCATTATTTTTATCCTGATTGCTGTTTGGAAATTAACACCTTTCCAGATGGCTTTTAAGGCATGTCTTATCTACTTGAAAATTAAGCGATTGCTTATTGTGATTTCATATATGGTATTGCCTATTTGTATTCCTTTTACCGTTGATGAAACACCTTTAAGAGCCAACGCAGGGGCACTCATTTCCCGAAGAATACATCCATGTTTTATCCCGTGAGTAATATCATATTAACCCGGTAAAGATAACACAGAATATTTTGCAGGCATATTTCCCTAAACTTGTGAGTTGTTTGTTTTAGCTGGCAGGATGTTTAGGGTATTTAATTGATGAATGTATGAAGCGTAAATGAAATAATTGATTATATATTATTGCTTATTCACTCCTGTAAAATCCGCCGATGGCTTACCAGGCAACACTCTGCATTGCCCTGGTGAGACCCATCATGCGCTTCCTGGCCGGAATATCAGGCTGTGAGGCTGTTGTTGTTATTGTAATTCTTCGCTTTTGCTCTTGATGGCGACCACATTATCGGACTGCAGTTCGCCAAGCAGGAGCGAGCGATCGTCGAACTGGCCGTAAGCGGTGTTGACCGCGTTCTGGCGAGTGGATTGATCGATCAGCGTTTTTAATTGCTCCATCCGCTGCTGCAACAGCCCTTTCAGTGCCCCTTCGTTGTCGATAATCTGCTGCAACTTAGCGTTGAGCATCTCTTGCAGAGCCAGCGATGGCCCCGCTTTGCCGGTAAATTCGGCAGTTTTCTCAACCGCCGTCACGTAGGCAAACTGCATTTCCACCAGCGCTTCCCATTGCCCGGCGCGCGCCAGGGCAATCATCTGACTGCTCAGGGTATGGATCTGCTGATAGGCGGCTAAAAGCTGCTGTTGGCGTTCCATCACAATGTACCCTGAGCAGGTTGATAGTTTGGCCCAATTTGCCGCCAGGCATCGGCGATATTCTCCAGCAGCTTGACCACTTCGACGATCGCCGCTTCGTCATTATGCAGGTTGGCCTGCATCAGGCGTCGCTTCATATAATCGTACAGCGCCGCCAGATTATCGGCGATTTCGCCACCTTGCTGGTGGTCGAGGCCGCTTTTCAACCCGTTGTCGATGATGTTGATAGCCTTCGACAGCGCCAGGCCTTTACCGGCGATATCACCCTGATTCATCAGGATGCGTGCGCGAAGCAGGGCGTTAAGCGCCCCGTCGAACAACATTACGATTAACTGGTGCGGACTGGCGCTCATCGCGCTGCTTTCCAGACTGACCTGTGCGTAGGCTTGCGTGCCGCTACGGTTATACATGCTGTTTCATTACCTGATTAAGGGTTACTGGGACGAGAACTGCTGTTGTAAGTAGTTACCCGTGCTGCTCAGCTTGGACATCATGGTATCCAACTGAACAAACTGTTGTTTATAGCGATCGATAGTGTTCTGGATGCTATCGGAAACGGTGTCGATCTGGATATTCAGGCGATCGAGATTGGTGTTGATGCTTTTGGTCGAGTTCTCGATGATGCCGCCCGCTTTAATATAGTTCTGGATTTCATTATGGATTTCGGTGGCCATCCCGGTGTCTTTACCGTTGCCGGCGAAGAAGTTGGCGACCTGATCCGGTTTCTCGTCGAGCGCTTTATTGAGTTTCGTGCTGTCGACTTCAAGCTTGCCGGTTTTGGGATTGGTTGAGATCCCGAGGTTACCAAGGCCTTTCAGCTCCGGGTTGTCCTGAGCGGCGCTGAGCGCGCTTTTAATCGAAGACTGAATGCCGCGCAGGGTGTTATCGCCCAGCAGCGCGCCGTTCTTGGCGCTTTGCGCTTCACCGCTTTTCACCGGGGTGTATTTGGTCAGCGAGCCGAAGGTGTCGAGCAGCGAATTGTAGTTATCGACCCACTCTTTGATTTTGTCGGCGGTGCCGCTCTTATCAATACCTATCACCAGGTTTTGCGGTTCGCCGGCTTTGGTGGTGGTTTTCAGGTCGATGGTGACGCCCTGCAGCGCATCGGCAATCGAGTTGGTGCTGCGCTTAATTTTGGTGCCGTTGACGATAATCTCCGCATCCTGCCCGGCGACGGTTTGCTTCATCGCGCCGCTTTTGCTGCTGCTGTCATAGTTGAGGATGGCGCCGAGTTTATCGTCGTTATTCACCTGCACCGACACGGTGTTTTTCTCGCCGGTGGTGGAGGAGCTCAGCGCCAGCTGATAGTCATTGTCGCCGACGCGCATGATGCTGGCGGTGACGCCGGCTTTAGCGCCGTTGATGGCATCGCGCATCTCCAGCAGCGAGGTCTGGTCGTCGCTCAGCGGAATCGTGGTCTCTTTCGGCGGATTACCGGCGGTGATCGTAATGGAGCGATTGCTATTGCCGGCGGTACCCAGTTTTTCCTGCTGATCGGTAATCGTCGCCTGGGTGGTCAGGGTTTGCGGCTGCGCCAGCTTCTGCACTTCAACGCTATAGTTGCCCGGCACCGCCTTATTGGTGGTGGTGATGGTGAACTGGTCGTGCTTGGTGGCGGTGGTGCTGTTGAAAAACTCCGGCTTGGCCAGCTCCTTGCTCAGGTTATCGAATTTTTCCAGCGAGCTTTTTAACGTGCCGTAAGCCGTTAGCTGCGCGTTATAGCTGGTTTGCTGAGTGGTATACGGCGTCAGGCGCTGTTGTTCCGCCTTGCTGAGTTTGTCCAGTAAACCGTTGAGGTCGAGTCCTGAGCCGATGCCTAAGGAACTGATCGATGCCATTGGTGTTTCTCCTTACTAATGACGTTATTCGCTTATTGCGTTATCGGCCCAGTGGAGAAAAAGTTTACCGAAAAAGTGAAAAAGGCGATGGCGTAATAGAAGAGGGAAAAAGCGCGTTATTTTCGCCATTGGCGGAGGGGCAAAAATTTTTCAAAAAATGGCTAAAGGTTGCAGAGGATACGTCGATACCAGAAGGGACGGTGGTTGACGCCGTGGGCAAGCAAGCCCGAACCTTTTAACCACGTTGCACTGAACGCAACTGACTCGTAAGGAATGCATATAATGGCACAAGTAATTAATACCAACAGCCTGTCGCTGATGGCGCAAAACAACCTGAACAAATCCCAGTCTTCCCTGGGCACGGCGATTGAGCGTCTGTCTTCCGGTCTGCGCATCAACAGCGCCAAGGACGATGCCGCGGGTCAGGCGATCTCCAACCGTTTTACCGCTAACATCAAAGGCCTGACTCAGGCTTCCCGTAACGCTAACGACGGTATCTCCCTGGCGCAGACCACCGAAGGCGCGCTGAACGAAGTTAACGATAACCTGCAGAACATCCGTCGTCTGACCGTACAGTCGCAGAACGGTTCTAACTCCGCAAGCGACCTGCAGTCCATCCAGGATGAAATCTCCCAGCGTCTGTCAGAAATCAACCGTATCTCCGAACAGACCGATTTCAACGGCGTTAAAGTCCTGAGCGGCGACCAGAAGCTGACCATCCAGGTCGGCGCCAACGACGGCGAAACTATCGATATCGATCTGAAAGATATCAATGCGAAGACTCTGGGCCTGGATAAGTTCAGCGTGGCTAATCAGATGAATACTAACAATGTTGGTGCTACAGCGTTAACTAAGGTCGATGTAACTGGTGCGCCAACTATGTCTGATAGTGAAACGACTGCTCCTAATGAAATTGATGGCAAATTGTATTCATACAACAATGGTACAACTACTAAGTACTTTGTTCAGTCTAAAGATGGCTCAGAACGCTACAGCGCAACTTTAGGTGCCGATGGCAAAGTTACTTTCTCTTCTAAAACCGACGAGAAAGCAACTATTCAAACTGATATCGATCTTGGTGATAAGAAAATCAATACACTGTCAACTGTAAAAACTGGAGAAGTAGCAGTAACTTCAGGCCTCAAAGCCGGTGAAGAATTACGTACTTTTAAAGATGAAAAAGGTAATGACGGTTATGTTGTTAAAAGCACTGATGCTGATGGGAAGGTGTCTTATGCAAAAGCTACGATTGATGCTGATGGTAAAGTGAGCAAAGGTGCCCAGCTATCTACCCAAGCTAAAACAGCTGATCCTCTCTCAGTTTTAGACAACGCCCTGTCCCAGGTTGACCAACTGCGCTCCTCCCTGGGTGCGGTACAGAACCGTTTCGATTCTGTTATCAACAACCTGAACAGCACCGTTAACAACCTGTCCGCTTCCCAGTCCCGTATTCAGGATGCTGACTACGCGACCGAAGTGTCCAACATGAGCCGCGCGAACATCCTGCAGCAGGCGGGTACCTCCGTGCTGGCGCAGGCTAACCAGTCGACTCAGAACGTCCTGTCTCTGCTGCGTTAATCGCACGCCTGATTACTGTCGCATCGCAACCCCGCTTCGGCGGGGTTTTTGCTTTATGCCATAGCCACCCGGCGCAAAACGGCGCAACGGCGGAGCATGTCGTAAATAGAGACGCTTTTATGCGGTTTTTCCGGCGATTGGCATTTTTGCCCCTGCGCATAATAGCGCTGACTCTCTTATCCGCAGGTTTCAGAAATAGTGAGCGATTTGTATACCGCCGAAGGCGTGATGGACAAAAATTCCCTCTGGCTGCGCTACGTTCCGTTAGTGCGGCACGAGGCGTTACGCCTGCAGGTCAGGCTGCCCGCGAGCGTCGAGCTTGACGATCTGCTGCAGGCCGGGGGAATCGGGTTGTTGAACGCCATCGAGCGTTACGACTCGCTACAGGGAACGGCCTTTACCACCTATGCGGTGCAACGTATCCGCGGCGCAATGCTCGATGAACTGCGTAGCCGCGATTGGGTGCCGCGCAGCGTGCGGCGTAACGCCCGCGAAGTCGCCCAGGCGATGCAGAAGCTGGAACAGCAGCTGGGCCGCCCGGCCACGGAAAGCGAACTCGCGCAGACGTTGGGTATCACCCTTGCCGAGTACCGACAAATCCTGCTGGATACCAATAACAGCCAGCTGTTCTCCTATGACGAATGGCGGGAAGAGCAGGGCGAGAATGCCGAACGACTACTGGAAGGGCATGAAGAGGCCAATCCGTTGCATCATCTGCTGGAAGGCAGCCTGCGCCAGCGGGTCATCGAGGCGATTGAAGCCTTGCCGGAACGCGAAAAAATGGTCCTCACCCTCTACTACCAGGAAGAGCTAAACCTTAAAGAGATTGGCGCGGTGCTGGAGGTGGGAGAATCCCGCGTCAGCCAGCTACACAGCCAGGCGATTAAGCGCCTGCGCGCGAAGCTGGCCAACGAAGGCTAATAACCACCTGCCGGGCAGGTGGTTAGCGGATTACGATTTACGCAAATCAATGCGCAGAATGCGCTCCTTCGCCCCTTCGACAAATACCTCAGGATCCCACTCGCGATTGAACCCTTCTTTAATGCCGACGTACAGGGTATCCATGTCCGGCGACAACACCATTTGATTAGGATAAACCGGGGTGCGGAATTCATGTGTCACGCGCCAGGTTTTGCCGTCCACGACGCTAATGGTGCCGCTGGTGAAATTACTCACGTACAGCTCGTTATATTTCGGATTGAAACGCACCGCGTTGGCGCCGACGCCGGTACGCACGTAACCCAGCGATTTGCCGTCTTTCAGATCGAAAATATACAGGCCGTCGTGCGGGCCGCTGCGATCGTCGTGATCGAAGGCGACGACGAAAATACGCCCTGAGTCGGAATCGACGATCAGGTTTTGCGCGCTGGCCAACTGCGGCGCGTTAAGCGGGATGGTACGGACAACTTGCTGGGTTCTGGCATCGATCTCGTTGATATAGTCGCGGCCGCCAACGTAGATCTTCTGCGTCTTTTCATCCAGCGTCAGGCCGTAGGCGGTGCCGCGATAGGCGCCTTTGACTTCCCCTTTCAGCTGCAACGTCGTGCCGTCGAGCATCAACAATTTATGCAGCGGACGCATCCCGTCCTGGGTTTTCAGCATATGGCTGTAGCTGACAAATAACAGGTTAGCGGCGTGGCTGTATACCATATGCCGCAGATGTTCGAAGCGCGCATCGGCGGCGCCGTCGGTAGTGAAGCTCAGGCGCGGGCTGGTGCGGATGATTTTACCGCTGGCGGCGTCGAACAGACTAATACGCAGCGAAGCCGCCTGGGTATGGCCGACGTAAAGCACGCGCGCCGGCTGATTCATCGCCAGCGAGAAGGCTCGCCTGGGCATATCATAGCGCTGGATAACCTGCAGGGTGGCCGGATTAAAGGCGTAGAGATAACCTTTATTGGCCGCGCGGTTAACCCGGTCGGTCGCCGCGGCGAATAGCAGGTTGTCGCCATTATCGAACGCCAGCTCATAAACCCCTTCGTTGGCTTCCTGCAGATAATTGGTTTTCATCGCAAAGCGCGACGCTTCCCGCGGCGGTGGATCGATGGCGAAAGCCGGGTGGGGGAGCAGGGCGGCGAGCAGCAGCGAAGCCAGCGGTTTTATCAAGTTGTGATTAGGCATGATGGTTATCCTTGTTGATAAATAGGGATCAGAACTGGATTTCGCCGCCGAAAATATAGGTGCGGCCGCGGGCGGTGGTGTTAACAGAGGCGCCCTCTTTGGCGTTATCGAGACTCTGGTTCATACGGTTTAGCGCTTCGGAGTAGTCACGATTCGTCACGTTCTGCACGCTAAAGCGCAGCAGTACGTTATCGGTCATCTGCCAGCTGCTATAGAGGTCGATAATGGTCGGGATATTCGGCATGCTCTCTTTAGGCACCGTGTTGGTGTCGAGGCTAATGCCTTCGGTACTCAGGCGTTTTGATTTACCGGTGAATTTCACCAGGCTGCCGACGGTGAGTTTGCGATCGAACAGGCGCCCGCCCACATCCACCGTGGCGTAGCTGCTGGGAAGATCGCTAAGGTCGCTATAGGCGAAGCTATAGACCGTACTGGCAATAGAGGTGGGCTGATCGGTACGCTGCTTGCTCCATGACACATTGGCGTAGGCAAAACCGATGTCGTATCCGGCTTCAATCTCATAGCCCTCGGTGGTCACCGGCGAGGTGACGTTAACCGAGATATTGGCGTTGAAATCCGGTGAAGCATTGGCGACATCTTTACACAGCCCGCCGTTACTGCACAGCAGGAAGGATTCGCTGGTGATGTAATCTTTAATCCGCGAGCGGTAGGTCAGAGCTTTCAGATGCAGGCTATCCTGCTCGCTCAATAACCCTTGTTTGATAACGTTAAAACCGGCCTCCCAGGTCTCGGCTTTTTCCGGCTTCAGGAACGGGTTCATCGATGCGCCGCCCTCGTTGGCGAAGAACACTTCCTGAACGTTCGGCGCGCGCGATGAACGGCTCCAGCTGACGAACGGCTGCAGCCATGGCGTCACCTGCGCGGAGAAGGTCGCCGAGGGATTAAAACCGTTATCTTTGACGTTGAGTTGGGTTGCCCCTTGCGGGAAGCATTTTTCGTTATCTGCACAGGCCGGTTTATAGCCCTGTACCCGGCTACGGGTATAGTTAAGATTAAGATCGAGCTGATAAATATCCTTGTTTAATGTCAGCCCGCTATAGAGCGAGGCGATCTTCTGTTTGCCCGCCGGGGCAAAGGCGTTATGGTCGGTCTCGGTATCCTGCACGAAGCGGCGGGAATAGCGGGTATCCATTAATTTACCGCCGAGCTGGAAAGCGGCATACAGATCGTCGGTAATACGAAAACGGCTGGTGTTGTTCATATCCAGCGCGTTGGACTTATTGGTGGTCGAGGAGTCGTTAAAGTTATACAGCGACTCCGGTTTATATGACTGATTGCCGCGGCTGGTGCTAGCTAATACATTGAACTCGACCAGTTCATTGAGCGGCGCATAGTTATAGCGCAGATAGTAGTCGTCGCTGCTAATATCGCGACGGGTAAAGCTGTTGCGGTAATTACGCCCGGAAAACTCGAAGCGGTTAAATTGATCGACGTTGAAATTGATTTTATACAGCTGCGAGCGCGGCTCCTGGCGCAGATATTTATTATCTTCGCCGATAAACTCTTCGCTGCTGCGTCCGCCGCCGTTTTTATAGGTCGCATAGGTGCGGGTGCCGCTGATGCCGAGTAGCGCGCCAAGGCCGCCGCCGTTATCGAAGGCGTCGGTTTTGCCAGCTACCGTTACCATACCGGTGCGGCCGAGTCCGTTATCGCCCACGGAAAAACGCGACAGCAGGCCGACCTGATGCCCCGGTTTTAACACATCATCGATACCGATCGTGCGCAGGTTGGCGCTGCCCGCCAGCGCGTTGACGCCTTGCGAACCGGCGCTGTTGCCGCGGGTGATATCCACTTCGGCCAGGAAGTTGGGGTCAAGCGGCACCCCGGCGGCGGTATTCGCCCCGCCGTGATAGTTAGCCGGCGCCATGCCGAAGAAGGTCTGGGTGACGCCATCCACCATGGTATTTACCCGGCCCAGCCCGTTCATACCGCGAATATTGACGCTGATGGTGCCCTGCAGCGGGTCGATTTGCGTATAGGTGCCCGCCATGCTGCGCAGCGAGGCATCGAGGTTTTGCAGATTCTTATTGAGCGTTCGCGAACTGTAGGCGCCGGGACGGGTATAGCTCTCCTCTGAGGAGCCGACCTGGCCGGTATTTTCCGCCAGCGGGTTATCGGTAATGGTGATAGGAGAGAAAACCGATTCTCCTTCGCTTTCGGCGGCGAAAGCCTGGCCGTTGACGATAAGTAGCCCGGTGACGAGCACCGTGATTATTTGTGATTTTTCCATAATCCAATCCTGAGGTAATAAATAGTTAACGCACAAAAAGGGCAGCAGCGTGCATCGCGCTTATTGCTAAGTGCGATGACACATTGCCCAAAATAAAAAATTATTAGCGGTCAGTGACCGTTATAAATAACGTCCGGGTTGCCTGAATAAATAACAGGGAACCTGGGGTTTATATTTTTAATAAGCCGAATTCCACCGGCAGGGTGACCTTATTTATACCGTTACGCAGCAGCTCTTTTGGCGGCGGCGGAAGCGGACGCGCATTTTCCAGCGCCATCAGCGCGGCGCGATCCAGCGAATGGGTCCCTGATGAGTTTGCCAACTGCGATTGCAATACCTCGCCGCGTTCGTTGACGCTGAAGGTAATAATGACGGTACCGGTACGTTTACGGCGGCGCGCATCTTCCGGATAGTGGCGCATTTTGTTGATTTTGCCTTTCACCAGCGATTCCCAACTGATCTTGTTGTGGCTCAGGCGCGCGGCATCGCTATCGAGCGGCGCGGTGGTGCGCTGAGTAAGGACGGCAGGCGCCGGGGGCGCGGCGAAGCTGGTGATGGTTGAATTGCCCTTTTCCTCTTGCTGCTGGCGGCGGGACTGTTTTTTAACCTCGATTTTCTTTTTCCGCTGCGGTTCGGGTTTGCTGGCGGACAGCTTTATTTGCGCATTGTCGTGAATATGTAGCTTCGGCGCCTCTTTCACCGCGGCTGTTTCCTGCTCGGTCATCGCCTCGACTTTGCGCTGCTGGGTGACGCCCGGCGGCAGCTCGGGATGAATAAATGACACTTCCAGTTCCGGCGCGTACTCCACCATCACCGAGGCAGGGGGCGCGGCATCCGGCGGCGAGGCGAAGTGAATGATAAAAGGCACGGCCAGCGCCAGGTGGCCAAGCACGCTTGCCGTTGTCCCTGCCAACCAGCGGGGACGCGATGCTATCAATGGCGTGGAGAGAGGGATATTCATTTTTCTGCCGCTACCGACCAGACATAATCAGCCTGCTTCGCCGTCGGCGTGGCGCCGTCGGTGGTCAGCAGTAAGACCAGCGGTTTTTCTGCCTTGAGATCGGCCAGATGCAGCGGTACGCCAATATCTTTCGCCGCATGATAACCGCCGGCAATTAACAGCGCAGGGCGCGGCGCGGCTTTCATTTGCATCGCCATCAGGCGATCGCGCTGCTGTTGGATAGCGAGCATAGAGGTAACCTGCTCGCCATCGATTTGCCCGTTATGCATCAGAAAGATAATGGCCGATAGCGATTCATGTACCTGCGGGCTGTTGGAAAGTGCTCCGCGGGGAAACGTGGGATGTTGATAAATATCGCTCACCTGCTGGCGGCTGAGGTTAGCTGCCAGCAGCGGATAAGGCGCTTGCAGCGCGGTCATTACGACATCGCGATAAAGCGCCCACGGCCAGCCCGGATTCCAGCGCAGCGTTTCCGCTGCGCGAGTGGCGGAAACGGTCGTCCCGCTGAGGCTGGCCTGCTTGACCCGATTAACCGCCTCCTGCTGGCTTAGGTCGATCATCTCCATCAGTACGCTGCCCTGCGGGCGAAGGGTGTTAAGGTTCTGCAGCAGCCAGCGCTCAATCTGGTGATGCTGGGTGTTGGTATGTTCTTCGCCGACAATAACCAGCGGCGCCTGAGCGAGTTGGTTCAGCAATTGTTGCGGCGTCAGGGAGCGTCCGCTGGCGGTATCGCGAATATCCGCCTGCTCTACCAGCGCGCGCTCGCCGGCAGGGGAGAGGGGATAAACCGGGCTGTGACAGGCGCTCATGAGCAACGCGCAGCCTATAACCAGAGTGTTTAAAAGGGTTTCCTTAAACATAAAATATCCATTTTCGGCTTTTTAGTCGTCTTTTCTTCGTATCTTGCTGCTGGAATAGGATGATATGTGATATTGAGAATGATTATCAAGATCATTCTCATTTAAAATTATTGGTAAGAGTGATGGTTTCACCCGGCAAACAGCTGTCCGTTGCCGTGTCGTGGGTAGAATCTGTGAAGACGATCAAGATTTTAAACAGCGATAATATTTAAAGCTGCTGGCTTAATGTTGTCTTAATGTTTGTTTCAGTCGCGCGTCGAAATAAGCATTTTGTCATCAGGAAATTCTAATTGGCGGTGTTTTTCACTTTTTTAAAATGATGGTAATTGTTTTCATTATCATTCACATTCCTCTGTGATTTAATCCGTGCCAACCCGGTTTCTCCACGGCTTTTCGACTACCCATACTAAGGATTAGCTTATGAATTTCCGCTTATCGGCATATTGCGCGGCGATGCTCGCTGCTTCGGCTCTGATTACCGCTCCGCAGGTTATGGCGGCTGACAATGGCGACGGCATTGTGGTGTATAACGCCCAGCATGAAAACCTGGTGAAATCCTGGGTTGACGGCTTTACCAAAGAAACCGGTATTAAAGTCACGCTGCGCAACGGCGACGATAGCGAATTGGGTAATCAACTGGTGCAGGAGGGGTCAGCCTCGCCGGCGGATGTCTTCCTGACTGAAAACTCGCCTTCAATGGTGCTGGTTGATAACGCCAAACTGTTTGCGCCGCTGGATGCCGCAACGCTGAATCAGGTCGCGCCGCAGTATCGTCCTGAGCACGGCCGCTGGATTGGCATTGCTGCCCGCAGCACCGTTTTCGTCTATAACCCGGCGAAAATCAGCGAATCTCAGCTGCCGCATTCGCTGATGGACCTGGCGAAACCTGAGTGGAAAGGGCGCTGGGCCGCCTCTCCATCGGGCGCAGACTTCCAGGCCATCGTTAGCGCCATGCTGGCGTTGAAGGGCGAAAAAGCGACGCTCGACTGGCTGAAGGCGATGAAAACGAACTTCGTGGCCTACAAAGGCAACAGCACGGTAATGAAAGCTGTCAACGCCGGACAAATCGACGGCGGGGTGATCTACCACTATTACCGCTTTGTCGACCAGGCGAAAACCGGCGAGAACAGCAAAAACACCAGGCTGTATTACTTTAAAAACCAGGATCCGGGCGCTTTCGTGAGTATCTCCGGCGGCGGCGTACTGGCGTCCAGCAAACATAAAGAGCAGGCGCAGGCGTTTATCAAATGGATTACCGGCAAGCAGGGTCAGGATGAGCTGCGTACCAATAATGCCTTCGAATATGCGGTGGGCGTGAATGCCGCCTCTAACCCGAAACTGACGCCGCTGAAAGAGCTGGACGCGCCGAAGGTTGAGCCATCAACGCTGAATAGCAAAAAAGTGATCGACCTGATGACCCAGGCTGGCCTGCTGTAATTTGATGCTGAAGTGATTTATCTATGTCTGTCCTGAGTCTGGTACTCGGAAAGAAAACAGGACGCCTGCCCGAGCGCAGGCGTCCTGCATTTCCGATGGTTGCCTTAGCTGTACTGTTTTCTGTAATGGCGTTACTGCCCTTAGGTTTTGTGGCCGCGGTGGGGATTGAGACCGGCTGGCCGACTATTAAAGCCCTGGTGTTTCGCCCGCGGGTGGCCGAACTGCTCAGCAATACGCTGTGGCTGACGCTGCTGGCGGTGCCCATCTGCATCACGCTTGGCGTGGCGGTGGCCTGGCTTACTGAACGCACCGCGCTTGCCGGGCGTCAGCTGTGGTCGGCGCTGGCGGTCGCGCCGCTGGCTATCCCGGCATTTGTCCAGAGCTATGCCTGGGTTAGCGCGGTTCCCTCGCTGCACGGCCTGTCCGCCGGGGTGTTCCTTTCGGTGCTGGCCTACTATCCCTTTATCTACATGCCGGTGGCGGCGGTGCTTCGTCGTCTCGACCCGACTCTGGAAGATGTTGCCGCCTCGTTGGGCACGCCGCCGTGGAAGGTTTTCTTCCGCGTGGTGCTGCCGCAACTGCGGTTGGCTATCTGCGGCGGCGCGCTGCTGGTGGCGCTGCATCTGCTGGCGGAATATGGCCTGTATGTGATGATTCGCTTCGATACCTTCACCACCGCCATTTATGACCAGTTCCAGTCCACCTTTAGCGGACCGGCGGCGAATATGTTGGCAGGGGTACTGGCGCTGTGCTGCCTGGCTATCCTGCTACTGGAGAGCCTCTCGCGCGGCAAAGCGCGTTATGCGCGCATCGGCGCCGGCGCGGCGCGAGAACAGAAGCGTCGTCCTCTGGGCAACGTGGCCGCATGGGGCGCGCAACTGCTGCTGTTGACGCTGGTGATGCTGGCGATGGGCGTCCCGCTGCTGGTGCTGTGCCGCTGGCTATGGCTTGGCGGTGTGGAGAACTGGCTGCATGCCGATCTTTGGCATTCGCTGCGCCAGACCCTGCTACTGGGAGCGGGCGGCGCGCTGCTGACCACTGCTTGCGCGATTCCTATCGCCTGGCTCGGCGTGCGTTATCCGCGCCGGCTGTTCCGCCTGCTGGAAGGCTGTAATTACATCACCAGCTCACTGCCGGGCATCGTCACCGCGCTGGCGCTGGTGACGGTCACCATCCACTATGCCCGTCCGGTGTATCAGACCGAAGTGACGCTGTTCCTCGCTTACCTGCTGATGTTTATGCCGCGAGCGCTGATTAACCTGCGCGCCGGTATCGCCCAGGCGCCGGTTGAGCTGGAAAACGTCGCCCGTAGCCTTGGGCGCAGCCCGGCTCGCGCCTTATGGAGCGTTACCATGCGGTTGGCCGCGCCGGGAGCGGCCGCTGGCGCCGCGTTGGTGTTTCTTGGCGTGAGCAACGAGCTCACCGCGACGTTGCTGCTATCGCCGTTAGGCACCCGCACGCTGTCGACCGGTTTTTGGGCGTTGACCAGCGAGATCGACTACGTCGCCGCGGCGCCCTATGCGATGCTGATGATCGTGATTTCGCTGCCGCTGACAGCGGTTCTTTATGTGCAGTCGAAAAAAATTGCAGGGTTGTAACATGCTGGAATTGTCCTCTATCTCGAAATCCTTCGCCGACGCGCTGGTGCTTGATAACCTTAATCTGACCGTGGCGCCGGGAAGCCGTACCGCCATTGTCGGCCCGTCGGGTTCCGGTAAAACCACGCTGCTGCGGATTCTTGCTGGTTTTGAAACCCCGGATAACGGGCGAATCGTTCTGCAGGGCAACACCCTGTTTGCCGAAGGCGTGTTTGTGCCGGCGCATCAGCGCGGGATCGGTTTCGTGCCGCAGGAAGGGGCGCTGTTCCCCCATCTTAACGTCGCGGACAATATTGCCTGGGGGCTGGATTGTAACCGGGAAGAGAAACGCCGTCGGGTCGCTGCGCTGATGGAGATGGTGGCGTTAGATTCGACATTAGCGAACCACTGGCCGCATGAAATTTCCGGCGGCCAGCAGCAGCGGGTTGCGCTGGCGCGCGCGTTGGCCCAGCGGCCATCGCTGATGTTACTGGATGAACCTTTCTCGGCGCTGGATACCGGGCTGCGGGCGGCAACGCGTAAAGCCACCGCCGACCTGCTGGCCGAGGCTGGCGTAGCGTCGATTCTGGTCACTCACGATCAGACGGAGGCGCTGTCGTTTGCAAGCCAGGTCGCGGTGATGCGGCAGGGGCGTTTTACTCAGGTAGGAACCCCGTTCGAGGTCTATTCGCGCCCGGTTGACGAGGCCACCGCGCTGTTTCTTGGCGATGCGCTGGTGCTCGACGCCGAGCTCACGGAGGGGCGCGCGCGTTGCGCCATCGGCGAGTTACCGACTGACAATCCTCACGCCAGCGGCCGCGGACGCGTAATGCTGCGCCCGGAGCAACTGCGGGTGTCGCCGTGCGCGCCGCAGGAGAGCGCCTTTCGCATCGTAGATGTCGATTTCGCCGGCCATATCTCGACGCTGACGGTGACGGTAGCGGGGCAATCAATGCCGCTGGTGCTGAAAACCGTCAGCCAGGCCGCCTGGCAAACAGGCGCTCCGGTTCGCCTGGAGATTATTGGCCAGGCGCGGATATTTTGCGCATAGCGGTGAAAAGGTGAACGTTCAGCCGGGATAAAAATTGATTTGGCGCGGAGATACGTTAATTAGCTGCTGATGTAGCACATTGTGCTAATTACACTTCCAGCGAACGCTTTAGTATCCGCGCCACTGATCTCGTCGCCATGGAGTGGTAGGTCGTTGGAATAATTCCGCGAGGTCAGTCCATTCTTATTTCCCCTGGGGATGATTATCGTTGCTGCGCGCTACGGCAGTGCCGACGATATTCCGAGGGTGAACGTTCAGTATTACGTTTAAACACCCGGCAAAAATAGTTGCTATCGATAAAGCCGCAATTATGCGCAATTTCTTTTACTTTTAAATCATAACCGCGTAATAGTTGCTTGGCTTTTTCCAGCCGCACGGCGGTTAGATATTCATTAAAGCCCACCGAGCCTGACTTCTGAAATATATGCGAAAGATAGTTCGGGGTAATATGAAAGCGTCTGGCCACCGATTCTCGGGTCAGCGGCTGGCTTAGATTTTCTTGTAGATAATCCTGAACGGCTAAAAACAGATCGCGGCTGCGGCTAACGCGCATTTCCAGCCCGACTAGTTGTTCAAGGCAGTGGCTTAACAGCGCGGAAACTACCAGCCGGGCGGTTATTGGGTCAGGCTGCAGGCAGACCTCATTCAACGCCAGCAGCAGATAGGAGCCAACGCGGGGGCCCAGCCTGGCGACGTTTTGCTTTTCAGTATGTAGTGTTTTACCGTCCCAGCGCTGGAGGCAAAAGCCGAGCTTTTGGCGGCCGAATAAAATGCTGAGCGTGGCCGCCGGGCCGGTCCACTCGGGTAGCGTCCACTTTCCCGCCTGTACGTAGAGTACCTGGGATGTGGCTAAGACCGCCGCGGATAGCGGCAGCCCCTGTTCATGAAGCTCGCCTTCAAGGACAATCTCCAGGCGCGGGAAGGGCACCTTCAGCGCCAGCGCCGGAACGGGAATATCCGGCTCCGGAAAGCGGACCTGCAGCCTATCTTTTTGATTAACTAAACGATTTAGTATGCCCGCCAGATCATCAATCATCCTGTCGACCCCGAGTTAAAATTATCTCGTTGATTATAATCTTTTTTATCCTGATGTTCCGCCTTACGGCGCGTTACGGATGCATTATTAAATGGGTGAATATTTTCGACGAATTCACCCGCCGTCAATTATTGATAATGCTCACATTTTTGTGGCTGGCGTACGGATATCCAGTTTTTCGTAGTTTTTCCTTCCTGCCTGGTCGTTGTCCGCATCGTAGAGTTTGATTGTGTTATCTAAAAGTTAAAAGGAAGGCAATATGGACTCACAATCAACGGTTCATCTGGCTGCGCTTGGCGCGACCCAGACGCTAAGCGACCAAATGAAACATGAACTTGATACGCTTGGCTATACCGTGGTGCACAACGTCGTTGATCCTCAGTGGCTGAACGAGATGCGCGAGCGCATTGACGCGCTGGTGGAACGTGAAGGCGAGAATCTGGCGATGGAACACCATCAGGAGGCGACGGCGACGCGTATTGCCAACCTCATCAACAAGGGTGTTATCTGGGAAAAGGTGTGGTCACATCCGCTCATTCTTTCCGCCTGTCGTTATATTTTTAATGGCGCGTTTAAGGTTTCCAGCCTTAATGCCCGCGAGGCGCTGTATAACGGTGGTCATCAACCGCTGCACGCCGACTGGAAAAAGCCGCGAGTAGACTTCCCGAAAGTGCATCTGGTCAATACGATATGGGCTATTGATGATTTGAGCGCCGCCAACGGGGCGCCGAGGATTATTCCGGCGACCCATCTGCGCCCGGAGCTGCCGGAAGAGGTTTTGGCGGATCCCGAAAAGACGCATCCTGATGAAATTGTTTTTGCCGCGCCGGCCGGCAGCGTAATGATTTATAACGCGCATGCCTGGCACGGCGGCACCCGCAATCGTGAAGGCAGCAGAAGGCGCGTGCTTCATGGCTTATATATTGACCGTGCTGATACCGCGCAGCAGGACCAGCAGCGCTGGCTGACGCCGGAAACGGCGAGCCGCCTGACGCCCGCGCAAAAGTGGTTGCTCGACGTGCAATAAGCGCCGTGGCCGGTCAGGGAATTTCCAGGTAAACGACCGGCTTTTTCATAATGCTATTAACGGCTTTGACAATCTGCTGTGGCTGCAACAGGAATGTGGTGATACTGGTTTTAATGGTACGGAGTCCGTTAAAGCGCTGAGCGCCATCGATTTCGATATCGGTTACCAGTAACACCACCGTGGCGCGGGCAATATCCTCTTCGCTAATTCGGTTTTCCACGCCGAGCGCGCCCTGGGTTTCCACTTTCAGAGACCATTTTTCATGGTGACCGACTTTTTCCAGCAGCTCGGCTGCCATATAGGTATGTGCAACCCCGCTCACGCAGGCGGTCACGGCGACAATGTTGAAGTCCATAACATCCTCCAGGCGTTAACCGCCGATAGTGACGTGATATCCTGCAGCTTCAGCCAGCGCTTGATAAGGATGAATATCCGCCTCTCGGGGAGCGTTGACGCCGGCCAGCGGCCAGCTTTTACCCAGCAGACGGTATTTCGCCTCACCATATTGATGAAACGGCAACAGGTGAATCTCCGTCAGACCGAACGGCACGAGGAAATTTAAGATCTGCTTAAAATTCTCCGTGTTCATCGTGTAGCCAGGGATCAGCGGCACGCGCGGGATAAGATTCATTTTGCGGCTGGCCAACTGACGAAAGTTGTCCAGTACCCGCGGCTGATTCATCTGCAGTAGTGAATGGGCCCGCTCGCTATTCATGATTTTCAAATCAAACAGTATTTCGTCACAGGCTTCGGCGACCGGGAGGAAACGGTTAAAGGCGCAGTCGCCTGCGGTTTCGATAGCGGTGTGGATCCCCCACTGGCGCAGATGCTGGAGGAAACTGGCAGCAAATCCGGCCTGCATCAGTACTTCGCCACCTGATAGGGTGACGCCGCCGCCGGATGCCCGGAAGAAGACCTCGTCCTTAAGCACCTCGCGCAGCAGAGCATCGAGCGTGACATCCCGGCCTATCTGCTCCCATGCGCCGGAGGGACACTCAGCGACATCCTGCAGGCAGCGCGTGCAGCGCAGGCATTTACTCTCCCGGCGCAGGGTTTCAATCTTTGGCGAGATCGATTCAGGATTGGCGCACCACGGGCAGGTATGAGGGCAACCTTTGAAAAATACCACCGTGCGGATGCCTTGTCCGTCATTAAGCGAGTAGCGTTGAAGGTTAAAAATGCGCGCCGTATCGGCGCGCGTTTCGATGACCTCACAGCTGATGCGCGGTGCGGCGGATAATGTCATCCTGTATCTCCTTCGACAGCTCAACAAAGAAGGCGCTGTAGCCCGCGACGCGCACCACCAGGCCTGCGAAGTCCTGCGGCCGCTGCTGCGCTTCACGCAGGGTGTCGGCGTTGACCACGTTAAACTGGATGTGCTGCAGCTTGAGCTTGCAGAAGGCCTGTAAAAAGTCTGCCAGTTTGTTCAGGCCGCCATCTCCGGCAAGCGTTGCCGGGGTGAATTTGACATTCAGCAACGTACCGTTCGACAGCAGATAGTTATCCAGTTTGCTGACCGATTTCAGCACCGCCGTCGGCCCCTGAGCATCCTGTCCAACCATTGGCGACAGGCCGCCGTCCGCCAGCTGTTCGCCAGCCAGTCGACCGTCCGGCGTCGCGCCGACGACCGAGCCCAGCGGCACATGCGCGGAGACGGTATAGGAGCCAGGGGTAAAATGGCCGCCGCGAGGGTTCAGATACCGTTCTACCTCTTTACAGTAAAAACGCAGCAGATCGGCGCTAATATTATCGACTTCGTCGATATCGTTGCCGTATTTCTCGTAACGGTTGATCAAGCGGGCGCGGATTTTTTCTCCTTCCGGCGTGCGGAAGTTGGCTTTTAGCACCGCCATCAGCTCGGCAAAACTGAGGCGCTGTTGCTCGAAGACCATGCCCTTCAGCGCGTGCAGCGAATCGCTCAGGTTAGCGATTCCGATGCCCTGAACGCCGGAGAAGTTATAGCGCGCGCCGCCTGCGGTGATATCTTTGCCGTGCTGCACGCAATCTTCGATAAAGGATGACAGCAGGGGCACCGGAGCCCAGTCGCGGTGTCCGATATCGCAAATGTTGCTGCCCTCGACCATCAGCTTGATGTAATAGCGGATTTTGTCGCGGATTTGGCTAATGAGGCCGTCCCAGCTGACATCGGGCTGCTGTTCATTTTCCTGCAGCACAATTTCCATCACCTTCAGCAGATTAAACATCGCGATATCGTGCAGGCCGTAGGTACGCCCCGGAATAGAGAGCTCCACGCAGCCGACCACCGCGTAATCGCGGGCATCTTCCAGCGACACGCCGCGGTTGAGGAAGGCCGGGACGACCACCTCATCGTTGAAAATCTGCGGGATCCCGGTGCCCAGGCGAATGGTCTCAGCGGTTTTGCGCAGGAACGGGCGATCTATTAGTTCATTGACCCGTACTCCCAGATTCGGCTGCGGTAGCTGCACATTCTGGTAAGCATCGAGAGAAAGAAAGGACAGTACGTTTACCGCACTACGCCCGGTTTCCGTCAGTCCGCCAAGCAGGGCGGTGTAACCGGTAGGGAAACCTGCGAAATAGCGCGCGCTGCTGGAAGATCGCAGCAGAACGATATCGTTGCATTTTACCCACAGCGACTCCAGCAGCTCCTTGAGATAAGCGGGATCCTGACCCTGAGTCAGCGACGCCTGATAAAAAGGCAGCATGTACTGGTCAAAGCGTCCGAGCGAAATCGAGCTGGCGTTGGATTCATACTGCAAAATAATGTTCATATACCAGAACAGCTGGCAGGCCTGGGCAAAATCCTGCGGCCGATGCTGCGCGTTATGGCGTGAGGTCGCGGCGATGGTTGCCAGCTCCCGCTGACGCTGGGCATTCGCGCAGTTCGCGGCCATCTCTTCCGCCAGCGCGGCGTAGCGCAAAATATGGCGCTGAGAGGCTTCAAGTAAGATCAGGACAGCCTGATAAAAGTGGTTATCAGGCTGCCGGGCGCAGTGTGATTTCAGCTCGGCGATCAGCGCATCAAGGCCATGATTCAGCAGCCGCGGATAGTCGATAATAATATGGCCCTGGCCTTTATCCGTCTGGTTAACGCTGAAAATCTGCGTGCTGATAGCAGCCTTTACTTCCTCGGTCATTTGACCATTGATGAAATCTTTCATTGAGCGCTTTTCCCAGTAAGGGAACAGCGTTTCGCGGTAAATTCGTTTATCTTCTTCGCTTATCGCGAAGCGGTCCTGCGGGCGGGTCGGGAAGGCGTCGAGTTCGTTGAGCAGCCAGTAGGGATCCATCTCCGGCGATATAATTCCCGCACGTGGTTTAACGGTGCGGTTGCCGGCAATCAGTTCATCATCACGAATCGAAATGGCCACCTTGTCGAGGATCCACGCCGTGGCTTTCGCCCGGCGGATAATCACCGGCTCGCCCTCCGTCAGCCGATGGCTGGCGGTATAAAGCAATGCGCGTTCAAGGGAGATTTCGCGCGGCTGGGCGAACAGGCTGGTTTTCAGGCGTTGCGTACGATTCGTCATGACAAACTCCGTGTTGTGGCGAAGAGGCGCGTAAGCGCCTCTTTTGGGCTTCAGGCGTTCTGGGAAAGGTGGCTATCTATCTTGTTCATGATGGCGTCGGCGCGTTTTACCGCATCGCTGATATTGACGCGCACAATGGTTTTCCCGGCAAAACGTTCTTCAAACTTAATGCCGATATCTTTGGTCAGAATGACCATATCGGCAGCGGCGATATCCTCCGCCGTGAGTTCGTTCTCAATGCCGATGGAACCCTGGGTCTCAACCTTAACCTGCCAGCCTTTGGCTTTAGCGGCGCTTTCCAGCGACTCGGCGGCCATATAGGTATGGGCGACGCCCGATGGGCAGGCGGTGACGGCGATAATGTGGGTCATAAGGTGTTCCTTCCAGTCTGTTAGTTAATTTCGAAATCAAGATCTAATTCATCGTCGGCTTGGGCGTCGGACGGTTGCTTTTTGGTGAATGCTTTCAGGGCGATGACGCAGGCCGCGCTGACGCAGGCGCCGACAAAGAGTGCGGTGACAAAGGCGAGTTTGCCCTGGACCACCGGCAGCACGATAAGCCCGCCCCAGCCGGCATAGCACTGCGCGCCCATCAGCGCGGCGGTGACGCAGCCGCAGGCGGCGCCAATCATGTTGGCGGGAATAACGCGCAGCGGGTCGGCGGCGGCAAAAGGAATGGCGCCTTCGGTCACCCCGACGCAGCCCATCACCAGCGCGGCCTTGCCGGTTTCACGCTCTTCGGCGGTAAAATATTGGCGACCAATTAACGTCGCCAGCCCCATGCCCAGCGGCGGTACGGCGATGCCGACCGCGGCGATTGCCACGACGCTGTAGACGCCCTGAGAGACGCAAATCAACATAAAGGCGTAGGCCACTTTGTTAACCGGGCCGCCCATATCAAAGGCCAGCATCAGGCCCATAATGATGGCCAGCACCACGATGCTGCCTTCGCGCATCCCCTGCAGCCAGCTGGTCAGGTTTGCGGTCAGCGCGCCCACCGGTTCGCCGAGGCCCCACATCATGATCCCGGCGGTGATAAAGGTGCCGATGATGGGAATAATGAAGATAGGCATCACCGAGCGTAGAACTTTATGAACGGGAATTTTTTTCAGGTAATAGACCACCAGACCGCCAATCATTCCGGCTATCAGCGCGCCGAAGAAGCCGGCGCCGAAGCCGTTGCCGACCCAGGCGCCAATGGCGCAGGGGGCCAGCGCGGCGCGGTCAGAAATGGAGTAGCCGATGTAAGCGGCAAGGAAAGGTACCATCAGCGTCAGCCCGGCGACGCCGATATCAAAGAGCTTCTTCAGATTAGGGTCGGTGGCGGCATCGGGCACCGCGCCTTTGCCATATAACATGACGGACACCGCCAGCAGGATCCCGCCGGAAACGACGAAGGGGATCATGTGTGAGACGCCGGTCATCAGATGCTGGCGGGTATTTTTTAGTATGTGCACCAGTTCGTTCATTGCTTGCTCCTGAGCGCTGTGTGGCCCGTGACAGTATTGATGCCTCAACATTAGAAAAAGGGCGGGGTATAAAATAGTAGAGAAAAAGTGCATTTACTGGATATTTGTAATGTGAGAAAGGAATTGCGATCCACCTCAAATCTTAGCTGTTATTAGGGCTACGTACGCCTGAGCTGATGAATTGTGATGGCGAGCATAAAAAAGATGTATGTGTACAATAGTCCAGTAATTGCCAGTTTTATCACGTAGTTCATTGCCACTACTTTCATTACCTTTGGCTGAAATAACGCATTGCTCAGGAGGAAGGCGATGGCACTGGTAATTGAATTCATATGTGATTTGCCAAATGGCGTGCATGCGCGCCCGGCAAGCCTGGTCGAAACGCTGTGTAACCGTTTTTCGTCGGCGGTTGAGTGGCGGAATCTGCGGAGCGACGGTCGCGGGAATGCGAAAAGCGCGCTGGCGATTATCGGCAGCAACACCCTAAAAGGAGACGCCTGTCAGCTGATTATCAGCGGGGAGGATGAAGACGAAGCGTATGCCGCGTTAACCGCGTTTATTGAAAATGAATTTCCGCACTGCGATGCGCCGCTGCCCTCTGCGCAAACGCTGGATGTCCAGCCGGTGCCGGAATCGCTGTCGCGGCTGAACCCAACGCTGTTCCCTGCGCGCCCGGTGTGCGCCGGCAGTGCTGGCGGTAAGCTGGTTCATCTCAAATCACGCGATCTTCACGACCTTGGCGAACTGCCGATGGTCGCCAGCCTTGAACAGGAACAGGCGGCACTGGATAACGGTTTGCGTCTGTTGGTGCAGGATATCGATCTGCGGTTACTGGACAATGACGGCACCGCCAGCGCGATTCTGCAAGCTCACCGTTCGCTGGCGACCGATGCTTCGCTGCGCCAGCACCTGCTTGGCGGTATTCTCACCGGCCTTAGCTGCGCACAGGCTATTGTCGCCACCGGCGACCACTTCTGCGCCCAGTTCCGCGATTCCAGCAACAGCTATCTGCAGGAGCGAGTGCTGGATGTCCGCGACGTCTGCTTCCAGCTATTGCAGCATATCTATGGCGAAGACCGCTTTCCGGCACCGGGACAACTGCGGGAAGCGGCTATTTGTCTTGCCGATGAACTGACCCCAAGCCAGTTTCTGGAACTGGATAAGTCGCAGTTGAAAGGGCTACTGCTGCGCAGCGGCGGCACAACTTCACATACTGTCATTCTGGCCCGTTCGTTCAATATTCCTACGTTGGTGGGCGTTGACCTGCCGGCGCTGCTGCCGTGGGTCGATACTCAGGTACAGATCGACGGTAATGCCGGGCTGCTGGTGGTGGACCCCAGCCCAGCGGTGGCGCGCTATTATCAGCAGGAGTCCTGGCTACAGGGGCAAATTCAGCAACAGCAGCAGGTATGGCTCGATAAAGCCGGGCAGACGCAAGACGGCATCCGCGTAGAGATCGCCGCCAATATCGCGCATTCGGTGGAAGCGGTGGCGGCATTTAATAACGGCGCGCAGTCGGTTGGGCTGTTCCGTACCGAAATGTTGTATATGGACCGTCCCGGCGCGCCGTCGGAAAATGAGCTCTACAACATCTTTTGTCAGGCGCTGGAGCCCGCTAACGGGCGCAGTATTATCGTGCGCACCATGGATATCGGCGGCGATAAGCCGGTGGCGTATCTCAATATTCCGGCGGAAAACAATCCGTTCCTCGGCTACCGTGCGGTACGCATCTATGAAGAGTATCAAGCGTTGTTTCATACTCAGCTGCGGGCCATTTTACGCGCCTCGGCGCACGGCTCGCTGAAAATTATGATCCCGATGATTTCATCAATGGAGGAGATTCTGTGGGTGAAAGAGCGGCTGGCGGAGGCCAAGCAGTCGCTGCGCGCCGAACAGATCCCGTTTGATGAAAAGATCCCACTCGGCATCATGCTGGAGGTGCCGTCGGTGATGTTTATCATCGATCAGTGCTGTGAAGAGGTCGATTTCTTTAGCATCGGCAGCAACGATTTAACGCAGTATCTGCTGGCGGTCGATCGCGATAACGCTAAAGTGACGCGTCATTACAACAGCCTGAACCCGGCCTTCCTGCGCGCGCTGGACTATGCCGTGCAGGCGGTGCATCGTCAGGGAAAATGGATTGGCCTGTGCGGCGAGCTGGGGGCGAAAGGATCGGTGCTGCCGCTGCTGGTTGGCCTCGGTTTAGATGAATTGAGTATGAGCGCGCCGGCAATCCCGGCGACCAAGGCGCGCCTGGCGCAACTGGATAGCCGCGCCTGCCGCCAGCTACTGAATCAGGCGATGCAGTGCCGTACCTCACTGGAAGTCGAGCATCTGCTGGCCCAGTTCCGCATGCGTCAGCAGGATGTTCCGCTGGTGAGCACCCAGTGCATTACGCTCAATAGCGACTGGCGCAGCAAGGAAGAAGTGCTGAAAGGGATGACTGATAATCTGCTGCTGGCCGGGCGTTGCCGCTATCCGCGTAAGCTGGAGGCAGACCTGTGGGCCCGCGAGGCGGTGTTCTCCACCGGTCTGGGCTTTAGCTTCGCCATTCCGCACAGTAAATCCGAGCATATTGAGCAGTCGACCATCAGCGTCGCGCGGCTGGCGCAACCGGTGATGTGGGGCGATGAAGAAGCGCAATTTGTCATTATGCTGACGCTGAACAAACACTCGGCGGGTGACCAGCATATGCGGATCTTCTCACGGTTGGCGCGGCGCATTATGCATGAGGGTTTTCGTACCGCTCTGGTAAATGCGGCAAGCCCCGAGGATATCGCCGAACTGCTGCGCCGCGAGCTGGAATTGTGATTGTCTCTCCGGCCAGCGCCGCTGGCCGGAGAGCGAGCTATAAATCCAGCACTAACCGGCCGCCTTTAGCGCGTGAGCAGCAGATCAGCATACTCTGCTGGCTGGCTTTCTCTTCATCGCTGTAGTACTGATCGCGGTGGTCGGCTTCGCCCTCCAGAATCATCGTTTCGCAGGTGCCGCACACCCCTTCGCGGCACAGGCATTCCACCTTCGCCGCTTTGTTATTCTCAATCACCTGCAAAATGGTCATATCCTGCGGCACGGTAAATTCGCGTCCGGAACGCGCCAGCACCAGCGTAAATGCCTCTCCGCCTTTATCCTCAAGGATAAATTGCTCAAAGTGCAGCTGGCTGGCGGGAACCTGATACCGTTCGGCGGCGGCTTTCACCGCCTCGTTAAGTGCAGCCGGGCCGCAGGTATAGACGTGGGTTCCGGGCTCGATATCGGCGAACAGGCGCGACAGGTCGAGACGGCTGCCGAGCGCTGATATGTGAATATCGACCCGGTCGCGCCACGGCGCTGCGCTGAGCGCATCGACGAAAGCATTATTGTCGGCGTCGTGGAAACAGTAGTGCAGCTGCCAGTCAGCCTGCTGCTGTTCCAGTTCAGGAATATGCGCTAAAAACGGCGTAATGCCGATGCCGCCGGCGATCAGCAGATGTTTTCGCGCCTGTGGTTCGATGGCGAACAGGTTGTTGGGGGTGGACACCGTCAGGGTATCGCCCGGTCGCACCTGCTGATGCATAAAACGCGAGCCGCCTTTGGAAGGCGACTCAAGACGCACCGCAATCTGCCAGCTGGAGGTATCCAGCGGCGAGCTCATGAGCGAATAGGCATTGCTGTAGCGCTGCTCGCCATCCTGCATCTGGACGATTATATGGCTGCCGCCGCTGAATGCCGGCAGCGGGGCGCCGGTCGGCGACACCAGCGTAAAACGCTTAACCTGGGCGGTGATCTGTTCAACATCGCGAACGATCGTCTCAAACATTTGATAATCAGACATCGCTGAACTCCATCAAAAATCCCGGCGTGGCCAGAGCCGCCGCCGGGAGAGGACAGTTACAACCCCTGGCAGAGATACTTCATCTCCAGGTAATCTTCGATTCCGTGTTCCGAGCCTTCGCGGCCAAGACCCGACTGTTTCACTCCGCCAAATGGCGCGACTTCATTAGAAATTAGCCCGGTATTGATGCCGACCATGCCGTATTCCAGCTGCTCGGAGACGCGCCAGATACGGGCGGCATCGTTGCTGTAGAAATAGGAGGCGAGGCCGTAGATGGTGTTATTGGCCTGCTCAATGACCTCTTGCTCATCCTCAAATTTCACCAGCGCGGCCACCGGGCCGAAAATCTCTTCCTGCAGCAGCAGTGACCCCGGCTGTACGTTGCCGATAACCGTCGGGGTGAAGAAATTACCGCCCAGCGGATGCGCTTTTCCGCCGGTTAACAGCGTGGCGCCGCGGGTGAGCGCATCGTCGAGCAGGGACTGGACTTTGCGTCCGGCGTCGGCGTTGATAAGCGGGCCAATCTGTACATCGGACTCGCTGCCATCGCCGACTTTCAGGGCGGCGACGCGGGCGACGAACTTATCGCAGAATTGGTCGTAGACGGCGCGATGAATATAGAAGCGGTTGACGCAAACGCAGGTTTGCCCGGCGTTGCGGAACTTGGCGATCAGCGCTCCCTCGACGGCTTTATCGATATCGGCGTCGTCAAAGACGATAAACGGCGCGTTACCGCCGAGCTCTAAAGAGAGCTTTTTGATGGATTCCGCGCACTGGCGCATCAGCACGCGGCCAACTTCGGTCGAGCCGGTAAAGGAGAGCTTTCGCACCCGCTCATCGCCGGTGAACACCGCGCCAATTTCACGCGACTGCCCGGTTACGACGTTAATCACGCCCTGCGGGATCCCGGCCTGATTCGCCAGTTCCGCCATCGCCAGCGCGGTAAACGGCGTTTCGTTGGCAGGCTTAATTACCATCGTACAACCCGCGGCCAGCGCCGGGCCGGCCTTACGGGTGATCATCGCCGCCGGGAAGTTCCACGGGGTGATCGCCGCGCAGACCCCCACGCCCTGGCGGATCACCATCAGGCGTTTATCGGCGCCGGGGGAGGGGATTATCTCGCCGTTGGCGCGTTTCCCTTGTTCGGCAAACCACTCGATAAACGAGGCTGCATAGGCGATTTCGCCTTCCGCTTCCGCCAGCGGCTTGCCCTGCTCGGCGGTCATTATCTGCGCCAGCGCGGTCTTGTTTTCGAGGATCAGGCGGTGCCAGTTCTTCAATAACGCTGCGCGCTGGGCGGCGGTAAGCGCGCGCCATGCCGGCAGCGCGGCAGCGGCGGCATCCACCGCCTGCTGCGCTTCCGCCCGGCCCATATTCGGGATCTGGCCGAGCGCCTCGCCGGTGGAGGGATTGCTGACGGCAAGGGTCGTTCCGTCGGCGGCGTCGTGCCAGCTTCCGGCAATCAGCGCCTGCTGGCGAAACAGATTTGAGTGAAATACGGACATAGCCAACTCCTTCAACGATTACGGCTGGAACACCTGGGCGACCAGATTATGGAAATGGGCGATCCCGTGCTCGGAGATACCGCTGCCGCTGTTATCCGCCATAATGCGCCCCTGGCCGCGATAGCCGCGGGACTTCAGCCCCTTTTGCACGCTTTCGACCAGACGTAAATCTTCCGGGCGGAACACGTCGCGATACCACTCAATCAGCGCTTTCTGATCGTCGGTCAGCTCTTCGTTGGTGAAATAAATGTCGTAATTCTGCAGGGTGGTCTCTTCATCCACCGGGAATTCATAAATGACGGTCATCATGCCCTTGATCGGCGTGACGTTGAGCATGGTGCACGGCCACAGCCAGAAACCGTGGAACGCGGCGTCGGTGCCTTCTTCGAATTTAAACGACTGCTCGGACGGCTTGGCGAAGCCATACTGCAGCGTCCATTTGCCGTGCATGGTGTGCCAGTAACGGTCAACCTGCACGGAATCCGAGAAGCCCGGGTGCGCCGGGCCGCAGTGGTAACATTCCAGATAGTTATCGACGATATTTTTCCAGTTCGCCGGGGTAAGAGTAGTAAAGCGCGCCGCCAGTTTCAGCTCATGCACATCCGGGCAGGCTTCCAGCACTTTGTCCTGCAGCCCCGGTAGCTGCGTTTCCACGCTCTCCGCTTGTGGGTTCATATTGATAAACACAAAGCCGGCATACTCTTCAAGGCGAACCGGCACAAGCGTAGCCTTATCGCTATCGAAATTCTCCACGTTTTCGCAGTTGCGGGCGTGGGCGAGATTGCCGTCCAGCTTGAAGGCCCAGGCGTGATAGGGGCAGGTAATCACGTTTTTGGCTTTACCTTCGCCGCTCAGCAACTGGTGGCCGCGGTGCGGGCAGACGTTATAGAAGGCGCGCAGAATGTTGTCGCGCCCGCGGACGATAACGATATTTTCGCCGATGATCTCCCGGGTAATGTAATCGTTCGGCCTGGCGACTTCGCTGCCGTGGGCGACGCAAATCCAGCTATTGGCGAAGATACGCTCTTTCTCGTGCTCAAACGCCTGGCTGTCGGTGTAAAAACGGGCCGGAATGGTCCAGGCGTCCTGCGGATTGGCGCAAAAGTTAACCGGCAGGGTAAAGTCAGGGCTTAAATTGCTCATGTAGGGTCACCTTGTGATTATTGTCAGTAAGCGTTTTTTACAGCGACTGGCCGTCGCCTTTGAGTACCGCGCCAACCGGCAGCGTCTCGGCTTTAACGATCGGCTCGGGCGTATGGGTTTCTATCTGATGCACAGGCACGTGGGCGTAGTCCTGTTTTAGCCAGCGTACAAAGCCGCCGGTCTTGATCAGTAAAATGGCAAGGAACGGTAAGGCGGTCAGCACCACGGTGGTTTTCATGGTTTCCAGCGAGGCGCCGGTAAACAGAATCGATAGCGGGATGAGGGTGATCACCACGCACCAGAACAGGCGCATGCCGCGATCCGGATCTTCGCCTTCGCGCAGGTTACGGGTACTGGTCGCCGCCATGGTGTAGGCCACCGCATCCATATGCGAGGCGAGGAAAACGATCATCACGAACAGATAGGCGGCGAGGAACAGCTTGCCCGCCGGCAGCGACATCAGCACTTGTTGGACGGCGGTTTCGCCGCCGAGGGACTGCATCACCTGCGGCACGTTAATCACGCCGTTGACGAACTGATGCATGGCATAGCTTTCCATCACCCCGAAGAAGAACCAGCAGCCGGCGGTGCTGCCGAGAATCAGTCCCCAAATGACCTCTTTGATTTTGCGTCCGCGGGAGACGCGAGTGACGAACATCGCCACGCCTGGGGTATAGGAGATCCACCACAGCCAGTAGAAGACGGTCCAGTTGCGGGTAAAGGCGCCGTCGCCGAGCGGGTCGGTAAACAGGCTCATCTGCAGGAAGTTTTGGGTCGTCAGACCGATGGCGTTGATGATGTTATTGGTGATGAATTCAGTCGGGCCAACCAGTAATACCACCAACGGCAGCAGGAACGCCCCCCAGCCGACCATTTTGCTCAGACGCTGAAGGCCGTTGTTGATGCCAATCCACGAACTCATGCAGAAAATACCGCCGGAGAGCAGGATCACAAACGCCTGGACGGTGAAGTTATCCGGCAGTCCGGTGAGTGCTGACAGGCCGCGGGTGAAGGTGGCGGCAGTGACCACCAGCGAAATGGTTAACGCGCCGACGGTGGCTATCAGGAACATCAGGTCAACCAGACGACCCCAGAAGCCCTGCGGATTGACGCCGGTGATCGCCGAAATGATCCCGGAGAGGCTGAGCCCTTTGTTTTTCCGCACGTGGAAGTGATAGGCCATGATCAGCGAGGCGAGGGTGTAGGTCGCCCACGCGCTAATGCCCCAGTGGAAGAAAGAGTACGGGATGCTGTATTCCAGCGCTTTTGCTGAATGCGGCGCAATATTCAGGCCAGGGGTCTGGTAGTAATAAGCCCACTCGGCAACACCCCAGTACAGCGTAGAGGAGCCGAGCCCGGCGCAGATAAACATAAACAGCCATGAGAGAGTGCTGTACTCGGCTTTGCCTTCGCCGAGCCGGATATTGCCGTATTTGCTGGTGGCCAGATACAACACCAGCCCCAGCGCCAGCAGCACCAGCACTTGTACCGCGGAACCCAGCAGGCGGGTAACGCCGTTAAAAATCGAATTAGCCGCCTGGGCGGTTTGCTGGGGGAAGAGACTTAATGTAGCGGCGATGAAAACAATGGCCGCCAGGCTGATGACAATCAGCGGCACATCTTTTTTCTTTACGTTGCTCAACATGAGTGATCTCCTGGGCACGGTTGCCCGTCGGTGGCTTTAGCCTGTCGTTGTTATCACGCTGTAGGGTCAGGGTTCGTAGCAAAATGCTATTAACAATTGGATTATTTCTTCGTTACATGAATTAAACAATTGGCCGATTCGTGAAGCAATAAAACACGGAACGGAAATAATAAAAGGTGAATTGGCGCAGGTTCTTTCCTTCCGGGAATGAATAAAGTTCGCCGCTGTGATGCGGTTCACTTGTCAATCGTGGGGGATTCTGCATGCAGAGGAGAGAGGGGAGTTGGCGCGAGTTTTCCCGGGTAGCGGCTACGCCTTACCCGGGCTACGCGATCGGGCGATATTCTCGTGCCATTGTAGCCCCGGTAAGCGCAGCGCGACCGGGGAGCGGCCGGGGTAATTACGCCAAAATGGCCTTGCAGATAGCGTCGCTGACCTGCTGCGTTGAGGCGGTGCCTTTCATGTCCGGAGTTTTCGGACCGCTAGCGATCACCTGTTCTATCGCCGCCAGAATACCGTTATGCGCGGCGTGGTAGCGCTCATCGCCGTTGCCGAGGAAATCGAGCATCATCGCCCCGGCCCAAACGGTAGCGATCGGGTTGGCGATATTTTTACCGTAGATATCCGGCGCCGACCCGTGAACCGGTTCGAACAGCGACGGGAAGGCGCGCTCGGGATTGAGGTTAGCCGACGGCGCAATACCGATAGTGCCGGTACAGGCCGGGCCGAGATCCGACAGAATATCGCCAAACAGATTGGAGCCGACGACCACGTCGAAACGTTCCGGCTGCAGCACGAAGCGGGCGCAGAGAATATCGATATGCTGCTTGTCCCAGCGAATCTCGGGATAGCTTTTGGCCATCTCTTCCACGCGCTCATCCCAGTAGGGCATGCTGATCGCAAGACCGTTAGATTTGGTTGCGGAGGTCAGCGTTTTGCGCGGGCGGCTTTGCGCCAGCTCAAAGGCGTAGCGCAGGATCCGGTCAACGCCGCGGCGGGTGAAGACCGACTCCTGAATCACCACTTCATGCTCGGTGCCTTCATTGGCGCGACCGCCGAGGGCGGAATATTCACCTTCGGTATTTTCGCGCACCACGTAAAAATCGATATCGCCGGCCTTTTTACCCGCCAGCGGGCAGGGGACGCCGGGGAACAGGCGCACCGGACGCAGGTTGACGTACTGATCGAACTCACGGCGGAACTTCAGCAGCGAACCCCACAGGGAGATATGGTCGGGGACGGTATCCGGCCAGCCGACGGCGCCGAAATAGATAGCATCGAAGCCCTGCAATTGCTCGCGCCAGTCGTCCGGCATCATCTTGCCGTGATGGGCGTAATATTCGCAGCTTGCCCACTCCATCTGTTCGAAGCTCAGCGACAGATCCCAACGCTGCGCGGCGGCTTGCAGCACGCGAATACCTTCAGGCAGAACTTCTTTACCAATTCCGTCACCGGGGATGGCGGCAATACGACAGGTTTTTTTCATTCCGGTTCTCACTTTTTAGCGATGATGTTTGACCACCTGCCTATCCTATAATTGACTGGTTCATAATTAATCACGCTAACTGGTGAAACATAAAACACAGATCATGAATAATCTGCCGCTGCTAAATGATTTACGCGTGTTCATGCTGGTCGCTCGCCGGGCCGGTTTTGCCGCCGCCGCCGAGGAGCTTGGCGTATCGCCGGCGTTCGTCAGCAAGCGGGTTTCGCTGCTGGAGCAAACCCTGAATGTGATGTTGCTGCACCGTACCACCCGTCGGGTCACCATTACCGAAGAAGGGGAGCGGATCTACGAATGGGCGCAGCGCATTCTGCAGGATGTGGATGAGATGATGGACGAGCTTTCCGACGTGCGTCAGGTACCGCAGGGAACGCTGCGTATTATTAGCAGCTTTGGCTTTGGCCGTCGGGTGGTGGCCCCCGCGCTGTCGGCGCTGGCGCGCCAGTACCCGCAACTTGAGCTGCGCTTCGATGTCCAGGACCGGCTGGTGGATTTAGTCAATGAAGGGGTGGATCTCGATATTCGCGTCGGCGACGATATCGCGCCGAATCTGATTGCCCGCAAGCTGGCGACCAACCATCGTATTCTCTGCGCGTCGCCGCAGTTTCTTGCCCGCCATCCGCAACCGAAGCAGCTTAGCGATCTGGCTACCTTACCCTGCCTGGTGATCAAAGAGCGCGACCATCCGTTTGGCGTCTGGCAGTTGCACAGCAAAGAGGGTCAGCACGCGATCAAGGTGACCGGGCCGCTCTCCTCCAACCATGGTGAGATCGTGCATCAGTGGTGTCTGGATGGGCAGGGGATTGCGTTACGTTCCTGGTGGGATGTCAGTGAAAATATCGCCAGCGGCCATCTGGTGCACGTGCTGCCTGACTACTTTCAGCCCGCCAACGTCTGGGCGGTCTACGTGTCGCGGCTGGCGACCTCAGCCAAAATCCGCACCACCGTGGAGTTTCTACGCCACTATTTTCAGCAGCACTATCCCCAGCAATGTATCGTCAGCAGCGAGGAAAACAGCCGGCGACCAGCGCCGCCGGCGGAGGGCGTTACAGACGCGTGACGCTCTGCAGGATCGTCAGCGCGCGGGAGAATTGAGCATCCGGGATGGTCAACGGATAGAGGAAGCGAATAACGTTGCCATACTGGCCGCAGGTCAACAGCAGCAGGCCCTGCTCCAGCGCCTGCTGCTGGATTTTCTGCGCAATCGCCGCCGACGGTTCGCCGGTCGCCGGGTCGAAAAACTCGGCGGCGATCATCGAACCCACGCCGCGTGCTTCCACCAGCGCCGGACACCAGCCCTTCACTTCCTGTAGCGTCGCCAGCAGGCGCTCGCCGAGGAACTGCGCGCGCTCGCACAGCGCTTCGTTATCAATGATATCCAGCACCGCATGCGCGGCCGCCACCGCCAGCGGGTTGCCGGCGTAGGTGCCGCCTAAGCCGCCCGGCGCCGGGGCATCCATGATCTGCGCGTTGCCGACCACGCCGGAAAGCGGCATGCCGCCCGCCAGGCTTTTAGCCATCGTCATCAGATCCGGTTTATCGGCATAGTGATCCATGGCGAACAATTTACCGGTGCGGGCGAAGCCGCTCTGTACTTCATCGGCAATCATCACGATGCCGTGCTCATCGCAGAGGCGGCGTACTGCGGCAACCAGCTCTTTCGGCGCGACGTTAAAACCGCCTTCGCCCTGTACCGGTTCGAAAATAATCGCCGCCACCTGTTTGGCTTCGATATCGGCTTTGAACAGGCGTTCAAGGGCGGTAATTGAATCGGCGGTGCTGATACCGTGCAGCGCTGACGGATACGGCACGTGGTATACCGAGCCGGGGAACGGCCCGAAGCCTAGCTTGTACGGCGCGACCTTACCGGTTAGCGCCATCGTCATATAGGTACGGCCATGGAAACCGCCGCCGAAGGCGATAACGCCCGGGCGTCCGGTATGGGCACGGGCGATCTTCACCGCGTTTTCGACCGCTTCCGCGCCGGTAGAGAAGAAGGCGGTCTTTGCCGGGCCTTTGACCGGCGCCAGTTCGTTGAGCTTCTCAGCCAGCGACACATAGCTTTCATAAGGCACGATCTGATAGGCGGTATGGGTAAATTGCTGCAGCTGCTGTTCAACCGCGGCGACCATCCGCGGATGACGATGACCGGTATTCAGCACCGCGATGCCGGCGGCGAAATCGATATATTCATTGCCTTCGACATCGGTCAAGGTGGCGTTTTGCGCGCTCTGGGCAAAGAAGTTGCACATAACGCCCACCCCGCGCGGGGTAGCGGAAAGACGACGCTGATGGAATTCATTGTTGCTCATAATAAACACCCTTTAGCAAAAGTTAATCACGGAACCGAACGGCAAATCAGACCCCAAGGCGGTCGCGCAGGCTGTAGTAGGCGGCGCCCATGGCGGTAAAAGGAATTCGCAGGCTGCGCCCGCCCGGGAACGGGTAGTGGGGCAGTTTGGCGAAGGCATCGAAGCGCTCGGCATCGCCGCGTAGCAGTTCTGAAATCAAGCGTCCGGCCAGATGGGTACAGGTCACTCCGTGGCCGCTGTAGCCCTGCATGTAGTAAATATTGTTATCGAGACGGCCGAACTGCGGCATACGCGACAGGGTCAGCAGGAAGTTGCCGGTCCAGCGGTAGTCAATTTTTACCCCCTGCAGCTGCGGGAAGGTTTTCAGCAGTTTCGGCATGATCAGGCGCTCAACGTCGTCCGGATCGCGTGCGCCGTAGACCACGCCGCCGCCGTACAGCAGGCGGTTATCGCCGGTGAGGCGGTAGTAGTCCAGCAGGTAGTTACAATCTTCCACGCAGTAGTTTTTCGGGATCAGCGAGCGGGCTAAGTCCTCCGACAGCGGAGCGGTCGTCACGACCTGAGTGCCGCACGGCATGCTGCGTTTTGCCAGCTCCGGTTCAAGCTTGTCGCCGAGATAGGCGTTACCGGCGACGATCACGTAGCGCGCGGTTACCTGGCCGCGAGCGGTACTGACTACCGCCGGGCTGGTGTGCTGAATTCGGGTCACCGGAGACTGCTCATACACCCGGCCGCCGTTAAGACGAATGGCGTCCGCTTCGCCGATGGCAAGGTTCAGCGGGTGAATATGGCCGCCGCTGTGGTCGAGCAGGGCGCCGACGTAGCGGTCGCTGTCTACTTCGCGACGAATGGCATGGCTGTCGAGCAGTTCCAGTTGGGTATTGCCGTAGCGCTCCCAGTTGGCTTTTTGCTCTTCCAGCATTTCCATTTGCTTATGGTTCATGGCCACAAACAGGCCGCCTGGGCGGTAATCGCACTGGATCTGGTAACGCTGGATGCGCTCGCGAATAATATCGCCGCCTTCGAACATCATGCTGCCGAGCATTTTGGCCGCATCCGGGCCGTAGTTCTTCTCAATAACGTCGATATCGCGGCTATAGGAGTTAACCAGCTGTCCGCCGTTGCGGCCGCTGGCGCCGAAGCCGATACGCGCGCCTTCCAGCACTACTACATCGTAGCCCATTTCGGCCAGATGCAGGGCCGAGGAGAGGCCGGTGTAACCGCCGCCGACGACGCAGACGTCACAGTTGATTGATTCCTCCAGCGTCGGGAACGGTTCATACTTGTTGGCGCTGGCGGCGTAGTAACTAGTGGTATGTTCAGTCATGATCAAGACTCCAGAGCAATCCAGATGGTTTTCAGTTCGGTGAATTTTTCCAGCGCGTGCAGCGATTTATCGCGCCCGTTGCCGCTCTGCTTATAGCCGCCGAACGGGACGGTCATATCACCATCGTTGTAGTTGTTGACGAAGACCGAGCCGGCCTTCAGGCGGCGACTCATGCGGTGGGCGCGCGACAGATCGCGGGTCCACACCGCGGCGCCGAGACCGTAGTCGCTGTCGTTGGCCAGCTGCAGCGCCTGTTCTTCGCTTTTGAATCGCGTGACGACCAGCACCGGGCCGAAGATCTCTTCGCGGCTGAGGGTTGAGGACGGGTCGACATCGACGAAAATGGTCGGGCCGACGGCGGCTGGCCACGGATTTTTCCGCCCGTCGAGGAATAGCGTGCTTTTGGCCTCGCCGCCGCGGATAAAGCTGTGCACGCTGTCGGCATGGGCGTTATCAATTAACATCCCCATGGTGGTTTCAGGATCGAGCGGATTACCCGGCTGCCAGTTTTGCGCCTGCGCTTTCAACAACGTCAGGAACTCATCAGCGATGCTCTCTTCCAGCAGCAGGCGGGTGCCGGCGATGCAGACCTGCCCCTGGTTATAGAAGATACCGCCGGCGGTGGCGTTGACCGCTTTTTGCAGATCCGGACAGTCGGCGAAGACGATATTGGCGCTCTTGCCGCCGGCTTCCAGCCACACGCGCTTCATATTGCTGTCGCCGGCATCTTTTAGCAGCTGTTTGCCGGTACGTGTGGATCCGGTGAAGGTAATGACTTCAACGTCAGGATGCAGCGCCAGCGCCTGCCCGGCCTCGTGGCCAAAGCCGCTGACCACGTTTAACACCCCGTCCGGAAGTCCGGCTTCTTTCGCAAGCCCTGCCAGACGCAGGGCGGTGAGCGGCGATTTTTCCGAGGGTTTGAGGATTACGCTATTACCAGCCGCCAGCGCTGGGCCGAGTTTCCAGCAGGCCAGCAGCAGCGGGAAGTTCCACGGCACCACCGCGGCAATCACGCCAATCGGTTCACGAACGATCATTGCCAGCTCGTTGCCGCCGGTGGGCGCCACTTCGCCATAGACTTTATCCAGCGCTTCGGCGTACCAGCGAATGGCGCGGGCGGCGCCGGGAATATCGTCGCGCAGGCTGTGGCGGATCGGTTTGCCGGTATCGAGCGTTTCCAGCAGCGCCAGCTCTTCACGATGGGTTTCCATCAGGTCGGCAAATTTCGTGAGAACCGCTTTACGCCGGGCCGGGGAGGCCTGCGACCAGTCGCCGTTATCAAAGGCCTGGCGCGCGGCTTTCACTGCCCGTTCGACGTCGGCTTTTTTACCGCGGGCGACCTGCGCTAATGTCTGCTGCGCGGCAGGGTCGATAGTCTCGAAGGTGGTATTATCGGCCGCGGCGCAATATTCGCCGTTAATAAATAAGCGCGTTTCAATGGCCAGGTTTTTCGCTTTTTCCTGCCAGTAAGCCAGGTGCTGAAAATTCATCATGACTCCTTAAAAACATCATCGGCAAAATATAGGGTTCGGCGTTTTCAGGCTGCTCAGGGCGCAGGGCGTCCCCGGGGTAGAAAACCGTCTCTTCGCCATTCACTGGCGTTAATTATCTTTGGGCCAGCAGGAAATAAGATTTCCGCGCTGCGCAGGTATTATTACTGCGAGTTCTTCGCCGCGGCGGAAATATTACATCCGCCGCGACAGGCCTGAAGAAAGCCTGAAACCTGCTCAGGCTAAGAAATTAGAATGTGGTGGGGGTGTGGGCACTGATAATGCGGCAGATACCTGCCGAGGTGTTGCTGAAGCTATGAGGGATGCCGGTATTAATGGCATAGCTCTGTCCAGCCACCAGGTGGTACGACTGACCGTTAATCGTCAGCACGATTTCACCTTCCAGTATGGTGCCTATCTCCTCACCCTGATGCTTTATTCTCTCCCCGGTTGTGGTCCCAGGCTGGTAAGTTTCAAAAATCATCGCCAGCGTACGGTTCGGATTTCCGTTATGAACCAGTTTCATTGAAACGCCCTGACTCCCCATTTCGATAAGGTCGTCCTGATTAATGACGACCTGCGGTTCATCCGGCTTTTCGGGTTCAGAAAAGAATTCCGAGAGCGACAGCCCATATACTTTCAGCAGCTTTTGCAGCGTACTGATGGCAGGACTGACTTTGTCCTGCTCTATGGTGCTGATGGCACTATGTGTTAACCCAGACAGTTCGGCGGCACGACGCTGTGAAAGACCCAGCTGTTGGCGGATCTCTGACAGACGTTTCCCTGGCGCCAGTCCGTCATCGCTCATATTTGCATTTCCTTAACTGTAGTGGTCAGAGCCGCCGCTTTTCGGCGACATGGCTCTGACAGGCGGTGATAAAACCATCAAACAACATACGCGACAGGGCGTATTCGCTACTGTTCCATTCAGGATGCCATTGTACGCCCAGCGCGAAAGGGTGGTCGTTGACGCTGACCGCCTCAACCAGCCCATCCGGTGAACGGGCCTCCACGCGCAGACGCGAACCCAGCGTTTTTGCGCCCTGGCCGTGTAGCGAGTTTACCCAAAACGTGTTGCAGCCCGGTATTAACTGAGAAAGTAAACCTCCTTCCTGCACCTCCACCTGGTGGGACGGCGCATACTGCTGCTCCACCGGTAGTTCAGGATCTTCGCGATGCTCCAGCAGTTCCGGCTGTTCAAACAGACGACGATACAGAGTCCCGCCAGTGGCGACAACCAGTTCCTGCAGCCCTCGGCAGATGGCGAAAATGGGGATGCGCCTTTCGAGCGCGGCGTTAATTAGCGCCATGCTCAGAAGATCACGCCCGGGGTCGGCGTCAGGCTCATCGCCGTTTTCACCATAAAGGTGCGGCTGCACGTTGCTGGGGCTGCCTGGCAGGTAGATCCCGTCCAGTTTATCGACTAACGCATCCAGTAGTTCCGGCTCGGCCAGCGCGTGCGGCAGGGCAATCGGCAGTCCGCCAGCGTTAACAATGGCATTCAGGTACTTTTCTTGCAGAGTCTGGGTCTGGTGACCCTTAAGCCTGTTTCTACACATCACGACGCCAATAACTGGCTTGTACATTATATTTTCCATGATCGCCCTCACAAAGTGGACTAAATTATGACCGCCAGTGACTGATAAACGGCCATATCGTTCAATATTTTCTCAATCTAGCAGTGGAAATAGCCGTTTGCAAACTTAATTTAACATTTGACAAACATTTTGTTTGCATACACATTCGAAGGGTGGACATTATATTTGACGTTTTCAGTCAGGGTCCGAAAACTAAAACAACGGCGGTGAATCATGGAAACCAATATCGTAGAAGTTGAGAATTTTGTTCAGCAGACGGAAGAGAGACGGGTAAGCGCGTTCGCTAAAGAAGTGAAGCGCTACCTCGAAACCTACCCCAACACTCAGTACGTCGATGTACTCCTCACAGACCTTAACGGCTGCTTCCGCGGCAAACGCATTCCGGTCGCCAGCCTCAGCAAACTCGAGAAAGGCTGCTACTTCCCGGCGTCCGTTTTCGCGATGGATATTCTCGGCAACGTGGTGGAAGAGGCCGGGCTTGGCCAGGATATGGGCGAACCGGACCGCAGCTGCGTCCCGGTATTAGGTACGTTGACCCCTTCGGCCGCCGATCCGGAATACATCGGCCAGGTCTTGTTGACCATGGTTGATGAAGATGGCGCTCCCTTTGACGTTGAGCCGCGGAACGTACTCAACCGCCTCTGGCAGCAGCTCCGCCAGCGCGGATTGTTCCCCGTGGTAGCGGTAGAGCTGGAGTTCTATTTACTCGATCGCAAACGCGATGCCGAAGGCTACCTGCAGCCGCCGTGCGCGCCCGGCACCGACGACCGCAATACCCAAAGCCAGGTCTATTCCGTTGATAACCTCAACCATTTTGCCGATGTACTGAATGATATTGATGAGCTGGCCCAGTTACAGCTGATCCCGGCGGATGGCGCGGTGGCTGAAGCCTCTCCGGGGCAGTTCGAAATCAACCTCCACCACACCGATAACGTGCTGGATGCGTGCGATGATGCGCTGGCATTAAAACGTCTCGTGCGTTTAATGGCGGAGAAGCATAAGATGCACGCCACTTTTATGGCGAAACCTTATGAAGAGCATGCGGGTAGCGGGATGCATATCCATATCAGCATGCAAAACAATAAGGGTGAAAACGTGCTGGCGGATGCGGACGGCGAGGATTCAGCCCTGCTGAAACGCGTGCTGGCCGGGATGATTGACCTGATGCCGGCGTCGATGGCGCTGCTGGCGCCGAACGTAAACTCGTATCGTCGCTTCCAGGCGGGCATGTATGTGCCGACGCAGGCGTCATGGGGGCATAACAACCGTACGGTAGCGCTGCGTATCCCGTGCGGCGATCGACATAACCACCGCGTTGAATACCGCGTAGCCGGGGCGGACGCCAACCCGTATCTGGTGATGGCGGCGATTTTCGCCGGCATCCTGCACGGCCTGGATAATCCGCTGCCGCTGCAGGAAGAGGTGGAAGGTAACGGTCTGGAACAAGAAGGCTTGCCGTTCCCGATCCGCCAGAGCGACGCGCTGTGGGAGTTTATGCAAAACGATCATCTGCGGGAGCGTCTTGGCGAGCGTTTCTGCCACGTTTACCACGCCTGTAAGAATGATGAGTTACTGCAGTTTGAGCGTCTTATCACAGAAACAGAAATTGAGTGGATGTTGAAAAACGCCTGATGTTCGCCCCGTAAGGGGCGCATTAGTTTAATCAGTAGCATCATACGGCCTGAGCGGAGCCTGGTCGTCCTTTTTGCTGGGAGCCCAGCCATTTCCCGGATGTCGCGTTAAGGAGCGCAGGCGGCAACGGGGCTTCAGTTAACGACACAGTGTGTGACGAGGAAATGAGATGATGCAGATGTTCAAATATCCGCAGGGAGAAGGGGGCCTCTTTGGCCGCATTGGATGCCAACTTACCGCCGTTCATCGGTCCGTCTTACCCTTTTATTTACGTCTTACCCCCTTGCTAAGCAGGTTTGTTACCCGGTCTTTGTGCCCGCAAACTGTCGTCGGCATGGGGGGAATGCGTCATGGCTGCTAATCTTCCTGCAGAAAACGCCGCTCAGGCGGGAAAACCGCGTCTGCGTAAATCGCTCAAACTGTGGCAAGTGGTGATGATGGGGCTGGCTTATCTGACCCCCATGACGGTGTTTGATACCTTCGGCATCGTTTCCGGCATCAGTAATGGCCACGTTCCAGCCTCTTATCTGCTGGCGCTGGCTGGGGTGCTATTCACCGCCATCAGCTACGGCAAGCTGGTGCGCCAGTTCCCGGAAGCGGGTTCGGCCTACACCTATGCGCAAAAATCAATTAGCCCGCACATCGGTTTTATGGTCGGCTGGTCCTCACTGCTGGACTATCTGTTCCTGCCGATGATTAACGTCCTGCTGGCGAAGATCTACCTCTCCGCGCTGTTTCCGGAAGTGCCGCCGTGGGTGTGGGTGGTGACCTTTGTCGCCATTCTGACCGCGGCGAATCTGAAAAGCGTCAACCTGGTGGCCAACTTCAATACTTTGTTCGTGCTGGTGCAGATCTCCATCATGGTGGTGTTTGTGGTTCTGGTGGTACAAGGGCTGCATAAAGGCGAGGGTGTGGGTACCGTCTGGTCGCTGCAGCCGTTCATCAGCGAGAATGCGCATCTGATTCCGATTATTACCGGCGCGACGATTGTCTGCTTCTCTTTCCTCGGCTTTGACGCCGTTACCACGCTTTCAGAAGAAACCCCGAATGCCGCGCGGGTGATCCCGAAGGCCATCTTCCTTACCGCAATGTACGGCGGCATTATTTTTATCGTCGCCTCGTTCTTTATGCAGCTGTTCTTCCCGGATATCCATCGCTTTAAAGATCCGGACGCCGCGCTGCCGGAAATTGCGCTCTACGTCGGCGGCAAGCTGTTCCAGTCGATTTTCCTGTGCACCACTTTTGTTAATACCCTGGCATCGGGCCTGGCGTCGCACGCCAGCGTGTCGCGCTTGCTGTACGTGATGGGCCGCGATAACGTCTTCCCGGAGCGCATTTTCGGCTATGTGCATCCGAAATGGCGAACCCCTGCGCTCAACGTGATTATGGTGGGCATCGTCGCGCTGTCGGCGCTGTTCTTCGACCTGGTGACCGCGACGGCGCTAATCAACTTCGGCGCGCTGGTGGCCTTTACCTTCGTTAATCTCTCGGTATACAACCACTTCTGGCGGCGCAAGGGTTATAACAAAACCTGGAAAGATCGCTTCCATTATCTGCTGTTGCCGATGGTAGGCGCATTAACCGTGGGGGTGCTGTGGTTGAACCTTGAGGCGACCTCATTGACGCTGGGCCTGGTTTGGGCGGCGTTGGGATTGCTTTATCTCACTTACCTGACCCGCCGTTTCCGTAAACCGCCGCCGCAGTTTGATGCAACAAAGGCGGAACAGGCTTGGGAGTCTTAACTTTTAGTGATAGCAGGAGAGAAGGCAGGCGCTAAGCCTGCCTTCTCTGTTTGTTACGCAGCCCAGGTGTAAAGATTGGCAAAGGGGAATTATTTCTTTTTTTTATCGGTTGGCAGCTGAGCGGCGCGACGTTCTTTGATATAGGACACCAGACTGTAAACGGCGACTCCCAGTAGAGCAATCGCCACGATAAAGAGCACAAAACCCGACATAAATTAACCTAATGATTTGTTTAAACAGAAGAAAAAATAACGCCTCACGAAGACGATAACATCGGGATGTTTCCGAAAGATGACCTAAAAGTGCCAAAGGCATCAGCCATGGCTCATTATGTTAAAGTATTGATGGTGTTAATGTGTTGATGGCGCTCTGTGAGCGCCTTAGCGTCTGACGTAACACTCCGTTAAGTCATTTTACAGACGGACGGGATTGCGGCTGGTACGCTAATCGTTGAATGAGAATTTTCTGAGAGTAATGCATGTTTAAAAACAGTACCGCTGGCCTGTTTGCTTCGGCGCTAATGCTGACGACTTTTGCCTGTTGGGCACAGTCGGAAAGCCAACAGGTTCGCGAACGAATTGTCGAGCAGGTGCTAAAACCCTGTGAAGGAAAAAAAGCCGGCGATAAAGTCGTTATGGTCGATCGCCGGGGCGGCGAACATGAAGCGATTTGTACGCTGGCGGCGGTACCCTTACCGGAATAAGCGCCGCCTTCCGGATTTACAAGTTGCCGGTGCCGCCATCAACCAGCAGCTCGGTTCCTACCACGTAGCTTGATTCATCCGACGCCAGGTACAGCGCCGCTTTCGCCAGCTCTTCTGGCGTGCCCATCCGGCCCAGGGGTACCAGTGCTTTAATCTCTTCCTGTAACGCCTGCAGCGCATCTGCGCCGAGCCCAAGTTTGTTCAGCGCCGGAGTTCGAACCGGGCCGGGACTCAGGCCGTTGACGCGAATTCCCCGCGACAGCAGCTCCGCTGACAGCGTGCGCGCCAGCGATAATATTCCAGCTTTACTGGCGGCGTACACGCTGCTGGCGGGCAGCCCGATATGGGCGCTTACCGATCCGCAAAGGATGACCGATGACGGATTCGCCAGCAGCGGCAGCAGTGCCTGCAGCAGGAAGAACGGTCCTTTCAGGTTGATGTTCATCAGTTGATCCCACTGCGCGGGCGTCCAGTCGCTAATCGCGCCATGGGTAACGTCCCCTGCATTGATAAATACCGCATCCAGCTGTGGCCAGCGTTGGCTAATTACTTGTGCCAGGTGCCGCTGTCCGACAATATCGCCGGCATCCGCTGCGATGGCCCAGCCGTTTTCCCCTAATTGCGCCTGTGCCTGTGCAAGGGCGTCAGGATTGCGACCGGTGATTGCCACTTTCGCCCCTTCGGCGATAAACGCTTGCGCGGTGGCTAACCCAATACCGCTGGTACCGCCGGTAATCAGCGTATATTTACCTGCTAAACGTGCCATCTGTGAAACTCCAACGTGCGGGGTGGAAAAGGCACTATAAAAAATTTAGTATCCAAAGGATACCAGGTACCAAATGGATACTAATGCGCAAAGAGGTGTGCAATGACGGTAAAGACTGCGCGGGCGGCGCAAAAAAAATTTGATCCACAACCTTGTCCGATGACGGATTTCGTTAATCTGATCGCCGGGAAATGGGCGATTCCGATTTTATATCGGCTGATCGTGCTTAATGAACCGGTGCGATTTGGCGAACTGTTGCGGGCGGCGGCCCCAATCACTCAAAAAGAGTTGACCCGGCAGCTCCGCTTGTTCGAACAGCGCGGGTTGGTCTCCCGCGAGGTGTACGCTGAAATACCGCCACGTGTGGAGTACCAGATAACGCCGCTGGGCCTGTCGATGCGCAGCGCGTTGCAACCGCTGGCGGAATGGATGCGCGATTATGGCGACCGGCTGAAGCGCTAAAAAAGCGACCGACGCCTCAGTTTGTGAGCCATTGCCCGCAAAAATGTCATAAATCCGTCACAATGATGGCGATGATAATAAATGACTAAGGATGAAGGGATGAAAAAAAGTCTACTTGCCGCCGCGGTGGCCGGGGCCGTATTGTTATCCGCCGGCGCCCAGGCGCAGGACGCCGCTGCGCCAGAGGGGTATCAGCTGCAACAGGTGTTGATCATGAGCCGCCACAACCTGCGCGCTCCGCTGGCCAATAATGGCAGCGTACTCGAGCAGTCGACGCCAAAATCCTGGCCGCAGTGGGATGTGCCTGGCGGCCAGTTGACCACCAAAGGCGGCGTGCTGGAAGTCTATATGGGCCACTATATGCGTGAGTGGCTGGCGCAGCAGAAGCTGGTGACCAGCGGCGAGTGCCCGCCGGAGAATGCGGTTTACGCCTACGCCAATAGCCTGCAGCGGACCGTCGCAACCGCGCAGTTCTTTATCACCGGCGCTTTCCCGGGCTGCGGGGTGCCTGTGCATCATCAGCCGCAGATGGGAACCATGGATCCCACTTTCAACCCGGTCATTACCGACGATTCAGCCGAATTCGCGCAAAAAGCGGTGCAGGCGATGGAGAAAGAGCGTCAGGGGATGCAGCTCGCTGAGAGCTACAAACTGCTGGAAGAGATGACCGACTATCGCAATTCGCCATCCTGTAAAGAAAAGCATGTCTGCTCGCTTAGCGACGGTAAAGATACCTTTAGCGCCAAATATCAGCAGGAGCCGGGCGTCTCCGGGCCGCTGAAGGTCGGCAACTCGCTGGTCGACGCCTTCACCTTGCAGTACTACGAAGGTTTTCCGAAGGATCAGGTGGCGTGGGGCGAAATTGCCAGCGATAAGCAGTGGCAGGTGTTGTCGAAGCTGAAAAACGGCTATCAGGACAGCCTGTTTACTTCCGCGGAAGTGGCGCGCAACGTCGCTAAGCCGCTGGTCAAATATATTGATAATGCGCTAGTGGGCGATGGCGCCGGTAAGGCGAAGGTAACGCTGCTGGTCGGGCATGATTCCAATATCGCTTCGCTGCTGACGGCGCTGGACTTTAAACCCTACCAGTTACCGGGCCAGTATGAGCGCACCCCCATCGGCGGCAAGCTGCTGTTCCAGCGCTGGCACGATAGCGGCAGCAATCGCGATTTAATGAAGATTGAGTATGTCTATCAAAGCACTGAACAGCTGCGCAACGCGGACGCCTTGAGCCTGCAATCCCCGCCGCAGCGGGTCACGCTGGCGCTTAACGGTTGTCCGGTAGATGATCAGGGATTCTGCCCGCTGGAGACGTTCAAAAAGGTCATGAACGAGGCGGCAAAATAGAACAAAAAACCCGGAGCAATCCGGGTGATGAATTAGCGCGGGCGCTATGCCCGCGCAATTGAGCTATCAGACGTTTTTACGTTCGATGGTCTGTTCGCCCCAGAAGAGGCTGTCTTTGTCGGTTTTGGCGAAAGCTCGCGACAGCACCTCATCGCTGCCTTCTTCCCAAATTTTCTCCGCCAGCTTTTCATCGTAATTCGCGAGTTCGAAAATGGCTTCGGCGATTTCCAAAGAGGTATTACGTAAGCTTGCCCATTCGCCCACGTGGTGGGCCTTCGCTTCTTGGTTCGGCATGCAACTCCTCCTGTTAAAGGTTAGCCGTGTAATTTCACAGCCACATTGGCGACGTGTTCACCCTGATAGCGAGCGATAGCCAGCTCTTCCTGGCTTGGTTGACGGGAGCCGTCGCCGCCTGCGATGGTGGTTGCGCCATACGGCGTGCCGCCGCGCACCTGGGAGACATCAAACAGCTCCTGCGCGCCGTAGCCAATCGGCACAATGATCATCCCATGATGGGCAAGGGTAGTCCAGGTTGAGGTAATTGTCTGCTCCTGGCCGCCGCCGGTACCGGTTGAACTAAAGACGCTGGCGACTTTGCCATACAGCGCGCCAGACACCCACAGGCCGCCGGTCTGATCCAGGAAGGTGCGCATCTGTCCCGACATATTGCCGAAACGGGTAGGGGTACCAAAGATGATGGCATCATACTCCGCCAGTTCCTGCGGCGTGGCGACGGGCGCATTTTGTGTTTTCCCGCCTGCTTTGGCAAACGCTTCAGCCTGCATAGTTTCCGGCACGCGCTTCACAACCACCTCAACGCCGTCAACTTTATTTGCCCCTTCGGCAACGGCATGAGCCATGGTTTCGATGTGTCCATACATGGAATAATAAAGCACCAGAATTTTAGCCATTTGCATCACTCCTCGGTTGCGTAATTGTCCAGCCAAACGACTGGCTATCTATAAAGATAAGACCTGTGGCGCAGAGTGCAAATCCAACAAACATTTGTTTGATTTATAACAAAATGGCAAAGATTAATTTGCAACATACCTCGTAGCAAATAGATACATTTTACGCAGGGCTGATTTCAGCTGTGAGAAGAAATGCTTAGCGGTTGCGCTGGCGGCTGGCGTCTGGTTTTAACGATTAAATGTTGCGGGATGTGACTATTTTTCCAGGGAATGAGTTTCATTTACTACGCTTATAAGCACGCGATGCATAATGGCCATGCCATATGTCGCGGGGGCTTAGGCCCTGAACTCACCTAATGCAATATGATGTCAAACCCAATGGAGGTCAGTAATGGCAAACCATCGTGGCGGTTCCGGCAACTTTGCCGAAGATCGTGCCAGAGCATCAGAAGCAGGTCGTAAAGGTGGCCAGCACAGCGGGGGGAACTTTAAAAACGATCCTCAACGCGCCTCGGAAGCTGGCAAAAAAGGGGGTAAAAATAGTCACGGTAATCGCAATAGCTAGCCGGGACTGTCTTTAATGATGCGGTGTTAATCTCCCCCGACCCTGCCGCATCACCCTCGCCGCCGACGTATGTCGGCGGTTTTTTTGTTAATGAGTGTTGCTTTTAGCCTGAAGCGCCTGCGAAACTGATTAGCTATATTTTGCTATTGGTCGCCTCATGTCTTCGCTCAAACTCTCGATAACGCCGCAGGAACTGATCCTGATTGTGATCACCATGTTCTGGGGCGGTACCTTTCTTGCCGTACAATACGCCGTGAGCTTTAGCGGGCCGTTTTTCTTCGTCGGCCTGCGCTTCGCCACCGCCGCGCTGGCGGTGGCGCTACTGTCGCTGCGTACGCTACGCGGCCTGACCTGGCTTGAGGTTAAGGCCGGTGTGGCGATTGGCGTAGCGATTGCGCTCGGATACAGCCTGCAAACCTGGGGCTTACAGTCTATCTCCAGCAGTAAATCGGCGTTTATTACCGCCATGTATGTGCCGCTGGTGCCGCTGTTGCAGTGGCTCTGTCTGGGGCGCATGCCCGGCGTCATGTCTTGCGTGGGCATCGTGCTGGCGTTTATCGGGCTGATCCTGCTGGCGGGGCCGGAAAACAACCTGCTGGCTTTGGGGATTGGCGAAATGATTACCCTGGCAAGCGCGGTGGCTATCGCTGCCGAGATCATTTTAATCAGCGCGTGGGCGCGTCAGGTCGATGTGCGCCGGGTGACGGTGGTACAGTTGGCGACTGCCTCGCTGGTGGCTTTTGCCGCGATGGGCCCGGCAGGGGAGTCTATCCCGCCGATGCGCCCGGAACTGCTGGCCGTCGCGCTGGGACTGGGGATTTTCAGCGCCATTATTCAGGTCACCATGAACTGGGCGCAGCGTAGCGTATCGCCGACGCGGGCGACGCTGATTTACACCGGCGAGCCGGTTTGGGCTGGCGTGTTTGGTCGTATCGCCGGCGAGCGTCTGCCGCTGCTGGCGCTGGTGGGCTGTCTGTTTATTCTCGCCGGGGTGCTGGTCAGCGAGCTGAAGTGGAAGAAAAAATCGCGGCCGCAGATCGTGGCGGAGGAAGCACCAGAGCTCGCGGATCGGCGCGAGCCCTAATTTTCGCCCCGGCAGCCGCGCCGCCGGGGCGAACCAATACTCACGTTATACCGTAGTGGCTTTCGCCACCTTTTCCTGATGCTGGCGGCGGTTAAGCAACGCATGCAGTAGAATAGCGCCGAAAGTCGCCGTGCCAATCCCGCCCAGGCGAAAGCCCCCCAACGACAAGGTAAAATCGCCTGCGCCCAGAACCAGCGTCACCGCCACCATGATTAAATTCGCATTCTGGCTGAGATCGACCCGATTCTGCACCCATATCCGCGCCCCGGTGACCGCAATCAAACCAAAAACCACGATTGACGCGCCGCCTATTACCGGGCCTGGGATCGTATGAATCAGGGCGCCGAACTTGGGCGAAAAGCCGAGCAGGATGGCGATCAGCGCCGCGGCGACAAACACCAGCGTTGAATAGACTTTGGTTACCGCCATGACGCCGATATTCTCCGCATAGGTGGTGACGCCACTACCGCCGCAGGCGCCGGAAAGCAGGGTCGCCAGCCCGTCGCCGACAAACGCGCGCCCCATCCAGGGATCCAGATTACGCCCGGTCATTCCCGCGACGGCCTTCAAATGCCCCAGGTTTTCCGCCACCAGAATAATCGCCACCGGCGCAATCAGCAGCATCGCCTGGGTGTCAAAGGTGGGCGAAGTAAAGTGCGGGACCCCAAACCATGCCGCCTGAGCGACAGGGGCAAAATCCAGCGGTTTGCCAAGACCGAATCCGTTGGCCAGCAGCGCATAGAGCGCACAGGCGATAATAAGCCCCATCAGGATCAGCAGACGCTGCAGCAGTCCTCGGGTAAACACCGCGACGGCGCCGATACACAGCACCGTCAGCATCGCCATCCAGCTGTCGAAGGCATTGGCGGAAACGCTGTGCACGGCAATCGGCGCCAGGTTAAGACCGATCGCCATCACCACCGCGCCGGTTACCGCCGGCGGCATCAGACGCTCTATCCAGCCGGTGCCGATTTTCATCACCACCAGACCGATCAGGGTATAGAGCAGCCCGCAGGCGATAATACCGCCGAGGGCGATGCTGAGATGAGGATTCAACCCCTGACCGGTAAAGCCGGTCACGGTGATGACCACGCCGACGAAGGCGGCGCTGGAGCCAAGATAGCTCGGTACCCGGCCGCCGGTGACGACAAAGAACAGCAGAGTGCCCACTCCCGACATCAGGATAGCCAGGTTCGGATCAAGCCCCATCAATAAAGGCATTAATACGGTTGCGCCAAACATTGCCACGGCGTGCTGAACGCCCATGATCAGCGTTTGCCCGGCGGATAGACGTTCATCCGGGGCGACAACGCCGGCATCCGTGGCGGGGGAGGTCAACTGCCAGCGAGGAAAATTGAAGAGTGCCATGATGATATCCCGGGTGAGAGGTTAACAAACGGGCCGCATAAGCGTGTGGTAGCTGCGGTCAAACCACATCAAACCTCGCGGATCCTGTTGGCGGGTGATGGCCACGACCTGGCAAAACAGAATGTCATGGGTGCCGACCTGCAGCCGCTGGTCGATGCGGCAGTCGAAACTGACCAGCGCCTCTTTCAGCCGCGGGCAGCCGGTCGCGCCGGTTTGCCAGTCGGCGGCGGCGAAACGTTCCGCCATCGGGGTTTTGCCGCCAAAAGTATTCGATAATGTCTCCTGCCCTGCCGAGAGGGTATTGACGCAAAGGGTTTGATGTTCGCTGAATACCGGCCAGACTGACGCCGAACGGTTGAGACATACCAGCAGCGTCGGCGGGGTATCGGTTACGCTGCATACTGCGCTGGCGGTAAAACCGGCGCGCCCGGCAGGCCCTTCGGTGGTGATGATGTTGACCGCCGCGCCGACATGAGCCATGGCGTCACGAAAACTGTGTTGATCCGCTACGTTCATTACTGTCTCCTTATGCCAGCAGGCAGGCTTCATCAAAGCTCGGGCGCGGCAGCCGGTCGTACAGTTTGTCGGGGTTGCCATAGCCGATATTCACCAGCAGATTGCTTTTCCAGCCGCTGTCGGCGAAAAACGCCGCATCGACTTTCTCGCGGTCGAACCCCGACATCGGACCGGTGTCGAGGCCCAGCGCGCGGCAGGCGAAAATTAGATACGCCGCCTGCAGCGAGCTGTTGCGAAAGGCGGTTTCCTCGGCCAGCTGCGGGCTGGAAGTAAACCAGCTCCGGGCGTCGCCGTGGGGAAACAGCGCGGGCAAGCGGTCGTAAAACGCGCTATCCCAGGCCACGATGGCGGTGACCGGCGCCTGCATGGTTTTTTCCATATTGCCGCTGGAGAGCGTTGGGCGGAGTTTCGCTTTGCCCTCGGCGCTGCGCACAAAAACGATTCGCGCCGGTGAACAGTTGGCCGAGGTCGGCCCCATTTTCATCAAGTCGTAAATCTCCTGCAGTTGCCGATCGCTAACCGCCTGTTCGCGCCAGCCGTTGTAGGTTCGGGCGTGGGTGAATAGCGTCTCGCAAGCCTTTTGGTTGATTGCTTCGCTCATATATTCTCCTCGGCGACCGGCAGCAGGGCCGCCAGTCCGTCGCATAAAAGGGGGTTAAAAGTGTCGCTGTCGGTAACGTTACAGGCATGGCCGCCCCAGGCCATTTCCACGAGTCGGCTATCGGGGATAGACGCCTGCAGCATTCGCGAGCAGGAGGCGGGTACCAACAGGTCGTCGGCGGCGCTGATGATAAGCGTCGGGCAGGCGATAGCCGCCGCGCGGCGCGAAAAATCCGCCTGTTTCAGAGCCTGCAGCCGTTTCAGTAAATTCTCCTTGCCCTGGAAATGGCTAATGGCCAACGCGTCTTCAGCTTCGAGACGCGGCAGGCGGGCCGCCATCCACTCCGCCGGATAGAGAAACAGCGGTTGAGCCTCGACCCACGCCTGAGCGCCGCCGGCATGCAGCAGGCGTTCGCGAACCTGAAAGCAGCGGCGGGTATGCGGGGAAAGGGTTAGCCAACCGTTAACCAGCACCAGCGCGCGGACCGCGCGCGGATAGTCGAGCGCAAGCTGCATCCCAATCAGCGCCCCCAGCGCGTGGCCAACCAGCGCGAAGCGCATGAGACCGGCCGCCTGCAGAGCGAGGAAAAGCTCCTGCGCCATCGACGCCATGCTGTAATTTTCCGGCAACGGGCCGTTGTTCTCCCCGGTACCGTTATGGTCATAGAACACCAGTTGATAATGCTGTGCCAGCGCCGCCCGCTGCGCCAGCCAGTACGCGCCACCGCCGCCAAGACCGGCGCTCAGCACCACCACCGGCGCGCCGGGCCACGGCGGTGGGGCAATATTGAGCCTCATCATATTGGAGTACCGATATGGGCGACGCTGGCAATCTCCACCAGCGCATCGGGTTTCACCAGCCCGCACTGAATACAGAAACGCGCCGGTTTATCACCGGGGAAAAACTCAGCGTAAACCTCGTTAATCGCGGCGTAATTTTGCCAGTCGGTGATAAAGATACTGTTGAAGGTCACATCCGCCATACTGCCCCCCGCCGTTTCGATAACGCATTTGATGGTCTCCAGCACGTGACGGGTTTGCGCCTTTGGGTCACCGGGGTAGAGCACATCGTTTTGCTTATCAAACGGCAGAGTGCCGGATACATATACCACCCCGTCGGCGAGCGTCCCAGGAACAAAGGGGGCAATCGGCGTAGCGGTGCCGGGGGGAATAATCACCTGTTTAGGCATAGCGTTTCTCCTCGCAAAAAGCGAGCGGGGCGGCGCCTTCTATGGCACGACAGAAGCTACCGACATCGCTGACCCAGCCGAAAAAGGTTTCAATGTTGAACAACGCCGCCTGTTGCGCGAAGGCGGGGCCTGCCTGATGGGTAGCATCTTCCAGCACCACGCCGAAGTATTCGAGGAAGAAGCCATCGCGCAGCGTCGATTCGACGCAGACGTTGGTGGCGATGCCGGTGAACACCAGGTGGCGAATACCGCGGCTGCGTAAAATGCTGTCGAGCGGGGTATTGAAGAAACCGCTGTAGCGCGGTTTCGGCAGGACGATATCGCCCTCCTGCGGCCGCAATTCATCAACCAGTTGATAATCCCAACCGCCTTTCGCCAGTAATTTACCCTGCAGTTCGGGACGTTGGCGCATGGTCTTCAGCGCGTTGGATTTATGGTAATTCGGCGAGCCGGGACCGCCGGCTTCCACATACTGTTCGTCCCAGCCATTCTGGAACCAGATGATTAACATGCCGGCGGCGCGGGCGGCGGCCACCGCGAGATTAATATTATCGATAACCGGCCGGGTGGCGGAGACGTCAAAACCGGCGAGATCCAGGTATCCGCCGTGGCTTGCATAGGCGTTTTGCATATCGACCACGATCAGCGCGCTGTGCTGCGGCGACAAGGTCAGCGATTCCGGGCGAGCGGGAAGGGTAATCATCATCAGGCCACCTCGCGGTTAATGGGAGCAATGTGGTCACGGCAGCGCATCAGCGGCTGAATACGTTCGCCGAAGGCGTCAATGCCCTGCAGGAAATCATCGAAGGTCAGTAGTACGCCGTCGGTACCGGGGACCGCTGCCACCTCATCGAGCATACGGGCGACGTTGGCATAAGAGCCGACGAGGGTGCCCATATTGATGTTGACCGCGGAGGTGGGGTCGGCCATCTGGCGGACGTTGGTATCGCTGCCGGAGCGGGTATCTTTCTGGCTCTGTTCGGTCAGCCATGCCAGCGCCTCGTCATCCGCGCCGGCCTTGTAGTGTTCCCATTTAGCGCGGGCCGCTTCGTCGGTTTCGTCGGCGATCACCATAAACAGCACGTAGGAGCCGACGTCGCGACCGGTTTTTTCCGCCGCCTGCATCATACGTGCGGCGGTGGGCGCGAAGGCGGCGGGGGTATTAACCCCTTTGCCAAAGCAAAAGTTGTAGTCGGCGTGTTGGGCGGAGAACGCCATGCCGGCGTCGCTTTGCCCGGCGCAGATAACCTTCATCGGCTGCGAGGGCCGCGGGCTGACCCGGCAGTCGTTCATGGTGAAGTAATCACCTTTAAAATCGCTGCGCCCGGTGCCCCACAGGTCGCGCAGAACCGTAACGTATTCAGTCAGGTAGTCATAGCGACTGGCGAAGTATTCATCGCCGGGCCAGATCCCCATCTGGTCATATTCCGGTTTTTGCCAGCCGGTCACCAGATTCACGCCAAAACGTCCGCCGGAGATAGAGTCGATAGTGGACGCCATGCGGGCGACGATGGCCGGAGGGAGCGTCAGCGTCGCGGCGGTGGCATAAATCTCTATCTTCGACGTCACCGCCGCCAGACCGGCCATCAGGGTGAACGATTCCAGGTTATGATCCCAGAATTCCGTTTTTCCTCCAAAGCCGCGCAGTTTGATCATGGAGAGCGCGAAGTCGAAATGGTAGCGCTCGGCCTTCTGCACAATCGCCTTATTCAGTTCGAAGGACGGCATATACTGCGGCGCATGGGTGGAGATTAACCAGCCGTTATTACCAATGGGAACGAAAACACCGATTTTCATAACTACCTCTCTGTCGTCATGGAAGATGAAATCGCGCGGTGCGGCATCCTGCCTCTCCCCGAACCACCTCGCAGTGGAAATAAAGCAAAGGTAATGCCAGTTTTAAAAAAGGTTTTGTTATTAATGTGTTGCGTAATGGTTGCTGGATTTGAAGGTAAAAATGTGGACTGAATGGTCAAAATCAGTGCACGAAAAAACGGCAGTCATGCGCGATCGGAGTGCGCAGGGTCGTGTCGGCGAGGGGCTTTTGCTATGCTGAAGACGACTACTGAAGGAGAAGACGTATGGCACAGGGCGCCGTGAAAAAAACCGGCAAGCGTTCACAGGCGGTGAGCGCCAAAAAAGAGGCCATTCTGGCCGCTGCGCTGGAGACCTTCTCGCAGTTCGGCATTCACGGTACGCGGCTGGAGCAGGTCGCTGAACTGGCCGGGGTGTCGAAAACCAATTTACTCTATTACTACCCGTCAAAAGAGGCGCTGTACGTTGCCGTGCTGCAGCGGATCCTCGCCATCTGGCTGGCGCCGCTGCGGGCATTTCGCGAAGATATCAGTCCGCTGGTGGCGATCCGCGAATATATTCGCCTCAAGCTTGAGGTATCGCGCGATCATCCTCAGGCCTCCAGGCTGTTCTGTCTGGAGATGCTGCAGGGGGCGCCGCTGCTGATGGGCGAACTGACCGGCGATCTAAAGGCGTTGATAGATGAAAAGTCGGCGATAATCTCGTCATGGATTGATAGCGGCAAGCTGGCGGCGGTCGATCCGCAGCACCTTATCTTTATGATCTGGGCGACGACGCAGCATTACGCCGATTTCGCCACTCAGGTGGAGGCGGTGACCGGCGCAACGCTGCAGGATGAGTTGTTTTTCCAGCAAACCGTGGATAACGTGCAGCGGATGATTATCGAAGGGATCCGCGTACGTTAATTGGCCGGCGGCAGCGGGCAGTTTTGGTCGCCGTCTTCGCACTGAAGCAGCGAGGCGAGGAAGGCTTCGCGCTCGACGCTCTTATCGGTCATACACTGGCTTATCAGCATCGGTTGCATACTGCCGCCTTCCGCGCCGGAAGCGAGAAACGCGCAATCGGCGTCACGCAGGGAAATCCACGCCTGCTGGGCTTTTTTCAGCAATTCCAGCTGTTGGCCGGAGGCGCGTTTCAGCGCCTGCTGCCAGGTCTCATTCAGCTTTTTATCGGCCGCCTGATATTGTGCGGCGGCACACTGATTCATTTCGGTTTGCGTGTTGGCGTTGCTGCAGTCATCCGCCCACGCCGCACCGCTGGCTAATAGGGCAGCCACGGCAATTAAAGTGCGTTTCATCGTTCTACTCCCATAAAAAAAGCTCCCATCCGGGAGCCTTAATTAAGCACAGCTGACGTCGGCTGTCATTAGTTGAACACGCCGTAGATTTCCCGGAAGACGGCGCACAGCGCCTCATCCGGGCTACCCTTTGGCGGGGTTATGTAGCCCCGGTAAGCGTAGCGCCACCGGGGAGCCCGTTTTAGCCGATGGTCATGAGGCTGGCGTTACCGCCTGCCGCGGCGGTGTTGACGCTCAACGAACGCTCGATATACAGGCGCTCCAGCAGCAGATTGGTTTCGCCGCGGGCAAAGCCCTGCACCGATACAATCGCCCCGTCGCGCGCCGCCACCTGCTCACACAGCTCGCGCAACTGATCGGAATCACCGTGATAAATGACCGCGTCGAAAGCCTGGCTGGTCAACTGATCCGCTTTCGCAAAATGAATCCGCTCGCTGACCTCACGCGGCAGTTTCTTCGCCAGTTCGCGCTGCAGGGCGCTATCCGGCCACAGCACTTCACAGCCAACCGCCATCGCCGCCGCCAGCTGAATCAGCGCGTCCTGCTCGTTATCCGCCACGCACAATACGCGTTCGCGCGGCATCAGCGTCAGGGTATTACGCTCGCCGGTTGGTCCTGGCAGCAGACGTTGGGTGCCGCTTTGCGCCAGCTCGCTGTATTGCTGACACAGCGCCTGCAGTTCAGGACGGCCTGCCGCCCACTGCTGCAGCGCCTGCAGCGGTTTTTCCAGCAGCGTTTTCAACTGGGCGTCCAGCGGACGCTCCGCATCCTGGCGGGCGAAAGTGACGCCGACCGCGCCCTGCGGGCGACTGGACAGCAGGCGATACAGGTACAGCGGGCCGCCGGCTTTCGGGCCGGTACCCGATAACCCTTCGCCGCCGAACGGCTGTACGCCGACCACCGCGCCAACCATATTGCGGTTAACATACAGGTTGCCGACTTTCGCGCTGCCGGTGACCTGAGCGATGGTTTCGTCGATGCGGGTATGCACGCCGAGGGTCAGACCGTAGCCGGAGGCGTTAATCTGCTCGACCAGCTTATCCAGTTCGTTACGGTTATAGCGCACCACGTGCAGAACCGGGCCAAAGACCTCTTTTTTCAGTTCGTCGAAGCTCTCGAGTTCGATAAGTGTCGGCGCGACGAACGTACCGTGATTCCATTCGTGGGCATCTTCGCTATTTTCACGTACCGCCTGGAAGACATTGCGGCCTTTCGCGCGCAGCGCCTGAATATGGCGTTCGATATTCTCTTTGGCTTCCGCGTCGATTACCGGGCCGATATCGGTGGTCAGGCGACCCGGATTACCCATCCGGCATTCGCTCATTGCGCCGCGCAGCATGGTTAACGTATGGTCGGCGACTTCTTCCTGCAGGCACAGCACGCGCAGGGCAGAACAGCGTTGGCCGGCGCTGTCGAAAGCCGAGGCCAGTACGTCGATCACCACCTGCTCGGTGAGCGCCGACGAGTCGACGATCATCGCGTTCATACCGCCGGTTTCCGCGATAAGCGGTGTCGGACGGCCCTGCGCATCAAGGCGGTTAGCGATGTTGCGCTGCAGCAGCGTCGCTACTTCGGTCGAACCGGTAAACATTACGCCGCGTACGCGTTCATCTGAGGTTAGCGCGGCGCCGACGGTTTCCCCGCGGCCCGGCAGCAGTTGAATCACGCCCGGCGGCACGCCGGCTTCCAGCAGAATCGCCACGCCTTGCGCGGCGATAAGCGGCGTCTGCTCGGCCGGTTTGGCCAGCACGCTGTTGCCTGCCGCCAGCGCCGCGGCAATCTGGCCGGTGAAGATCGCCAGCGGGAAGTTCCACGGGCTGATACAGACGACCGGACCTAACGGGCGGTGGGTTTCATTATCGAAATCGTCACGCACCTGACCGGCATAATAGTGCAGGAAGTCGACGGCTTCGCGCACTTCAGCAATGGCGTTGCTGAAGGTTTTGCCAGCTTCGCGTACCAGGATCCCCATCAGGGTCGGCATCTGGCTTTCCATCAACACGGCGGCGCGCTCAAGAATGGCGGCGCGTTCCTGCGGCGGGGTGGCGAACCAGATTGGCGCGTTATTGATAGCACTGGTTAGCGCCTGCTGCACTTCGGCATCGCTGGTTTCGCGCACGTAGCCGACGATATCTTTCGGTTCTGCCGGGTTGATGACCGGCTGCATTTCGCCTTCGGCCACCGGCTGCTCCAGCATCGGTAGCGCCTGCCACTTGTGCAGCGCGCTGTTAAGCAGCGAAGAGGAGAGGGAGGCCAGTCGGTGTTCGTTAGCCAGATCCAGACCGGCGGAGTTGCTGCGGCCGTTACCGTAGAGATCGCGCGGCAACGGAATTTTCGGATGCGGCAGGCCGGCCTGGCCTTCCTGCTGCGCCAGTTTTTCTACCGCGCTGACCGGATCGGCCACCAGTTCGTCCAGCGGCAGGGTATTATCCGCGATACGGTTAACGAAGGAGGTATTGGCGCCGTTTTCCAACAAACGACGTACCAGATAAGCCAGCAGCGTTTCATGGGTACCGACCGGCGCGTAGATACGGCACGGACGGTTTAGTTTGCCGTCGGCGACTTTGCCCACGACCTGCTCATACAGCGGTTCGCCCATGCCGTGCAGGCACTGGAATTCATACTGGCCAGGATAGTAGTTTTGTCCAGCCAGTTGGTAGATAGCCGCCAGCGTGTGGGCGTTATGGGTAGCAAATTGCGGATAAATCAGGTTCGGTACCGCCAGCAGCTTTTTGGCGCAGGCGAGATAAGAAACGTCGGTGTAGACCTTACGGGTATAAACCGGATAGCCTTCGAGGCCTTCCATCTGCGCGCGTTTGATTTCGCTATCCCAATAGGCGCCTTTCACCAGGCGGATCATCAGGCGACGACGGCTGCGGGTCGCCATGTCGATCAGCGAATCAATCACAAACGGGCAGCGTTTCTGGTAGGCCTGAATAACAAAGCCGATTCCGTTCCAGCCGGCCAATTCCGGTTCAAAGCACAGTTTTTCCAGCAGATCGAGGGAGATCTCCAGACGATCGGCCTCTTCGGCGTCGATGTTAATACCGATGTCGTACTGGCGCGCCAGCAGCGTCAGCGATTTAAGGCGCGGATAGAGCTCTTCCATGACCCGGTCATACTGCGCGCGGCTGTAGCGCGGGTGCAGCGCGGAGAGTTTAATCGAGATACCCGGACCTTCATAAATGCCGCGGCCGTTGGAGGCTTTACCGATGGCGTGGATCGCCTGCTGATAAGAGACCATGTAGGCCTGCGCATCGGCGGCGGTCAGCGCGGCTTCGCCGAGCATATCGTAGGAGTAACGGAACCCTTTCTCTTCCAGCTTGCGGGCGTTGGCCAGCGCTTCGGCGATGGTTTCCCCGGTGACGAACTGCTCGCCCATCAGGCGCATCGCCATATCGACGCCTTTGCGGATCAGCGGTTCGCCGCTCTTGCCAATAATGCGGTTCAGCGAGCGGGAGAGGCTGGTCTCGTTATGGGTCGACACCAGTTTCCCGGTAAACAACAAGCCCCAGGTGGCGGCGTTGACGAACAGCGACGGGCTACGGCCGATATGCGATTGCCAGTTGCCGTTGCTGATTTTGTCGCGGATTAGCGCATCACGGGTGGCTTTATCCGGAATACGCAGCAGCGCTTCGGCCAGGCACATCAGCGCCACGCCTTCTTGTGAGGAGAGTGAGAATTCCTGCAGCAAGCTTTGCACCATCCCGGCGCGGCCGCTGGCGGTTTTCTGATTACGCAGTTTTTCCGCCAGTTGGTAAGCCAGCTTGTGCGCCTGTTCGCCTAACGGCTGCGGCAGACGGGCCTGTTCCAGCAACATCGGTACCGCATCGGTTTCCGGGCGACGCCAGGCCGCGGTGATCGCCGCGCGGCTGACCGACTGCGGCAGGATTTGTTCGGCGAATTCGAGGAACGGCTGATACGGCTCGTCCGCCGGAGCGCCTGCTTCATCACTTTCATTGGCGGCGCCGGAGAGGAGCGCCGGCAGTTCCGGCAGCGTCTCGTCGTTTTCCAGCTTTTCCAGATAGTTGAAAATGGCTTGCTTAATCAGCCAGTGCGGCGTGCGGTCAATACGGCTCGCGGCGGACTTAATGCGTTCGCGCGTGGCGTCGTCAAGTTTTACACCCATGGTGGTGGTGCCCATTGCGGGAACTCCTGTTAGCTATGTAATGCCCTTTTATCGGTTGCGTAGAAATATCACCTATGTTGCAACTTTGTGCAACCTTGTTAATTGTGACCTGGCTAGCAAGCTGAGAAATGAATGAATTGTTAATAGTGTTGATAAGATTTTCCAATAAATAGCCTCATTCAAATAACGTATTTATCTGCGTTGCTTAACAGTTTTTTCAGGTGCAACCCGTAAAAACGTGAGGGAGTGCAACCTATAGAAAATTGCTATTTTTCCTGAGACAACTTTCGTGTAAATGCTGTGTTAAATCGTTTGTGAAATACCGACGCATCCGTCAGGATACGCTCGCCCAATACAACCAATACGCCATTACCCCGTTCCGGTAGTGGCTAAAACGACAAAGTTGGACGTTGTCGAAATAAATTCTGGAGATTTGCATGGCTATTAGCACACCCATGTTGGTGACGTTTATTGTTTATATTTTTGGCATGGTACTGATAGGTTTTATTGCCTGGCGCTCAACCAAAAACTTTGACGATTATATTCTCGGCGGCCGCAGCCTTGGGCCATTTGTGACCGCGCTCTCTGCCGGTGCATCGGATATGAGCGGCTGGCTGCTGATGGGGCTACCGGGAGCGATTTTTCTCTCCGGGATTTCCGAAAGCTGGATCGCCATCGGCCTGACCCTGGGGGCGTGGATTAACTGGAAACTGGTGGCCGGGCGTCTGCGCGTGCATACCGAAGTCAACAACAACGCCCTGACGCTGCCGGACTATTTTACCGGCCGTTTCGAAGATAAAAGCCGCGTGCTGCGTATTATCTCCGCGCTGGTTATCCTACTGTTCTTCACTATTTATTGTGCTTCCGGGATTGTTGCCGGCGCGCGTCTGTTTGAAAGCACCTTTGGTATGAGCTATGAAACCGCGCTGTGGGCCGGCGCCGCGGCGACAATCATTTATACCTTCGTGGGCGGTTTCCTGGCGGTAAGCTGGACCGATACCGTGCAGGCCAGCCTGATGATCTTCGCGCTGATTTTAACGCCGGTGATGGTGATTATCTCGGTCGGCGGTTTCGGCGATTCGCTGGAAGTGATTAAGCAAAAAAGCATCGAAAATATCGATATGCTCAAGGGACTGAACTTCGTGGCGATTATTTCGCTGATGGGTTGGGGTCTCGGTTATTTCGGTCAGCCGCATATTCTGGCGCGCTTTATGGCGGCGGATTCTCATCACAGCATTGTTCATGCGCGTCGTATTAGTATGACCTGGATGATCCTGTGCCTGGCGGGCGCGGTATCGGTTGGTTTCTTCGGTATCGCCTACTTTAATAACAACCCGAGCCTGGCGGGCGCGGTTAACCAGAACGCCGAACGGGTATTTATCGAGCTGGCGCAAATCCTGTTTAACCCGTGGATTGCCGGGATCCTGCTGTCGGCTATTCTGGCGGCGGTCATGTCGACCCTGAGCTGCCAGCTGCTGGTCTGCTCCAGCGCTATTACCGAAGATCTGTATAAAGCCTTCCTGCGTAAAAACGCCGGTCAGAAAGAGTTAGTCTGGATCGGCCGCTTTATGGTGCTGGTGGTGGCGCTGATTGCGATTGCGCTGGCCGCTAACCCGGAAAACCGCGTACTGGGTCTGGTCAGCTACGCATGGGCAGGCTTTGGCGCCGCATTTGGCCCGGTCGTGCTGTTCTCGGTGATGTGGTCGCGTATGACCCGTAACGGCGCGCTGGCCGGAATGATTATTGGCGCGGTCACGGTTATCGTCTGGAAACAGTTCGGCTGGCTGGGACTGTATGAAATCATCCCTGGCTTCCTGTTCGGCAGTATCGGGATTGTGGTCTTCAGCCTGCTGGGCAAAGCGCCATCGGCGGCGATGCAACAGCGTTTTGCCGAAGCGGACGCGCATTACCATTCCGCGCCGCCGGTACGTGCTACCGCTGAATAAAAGTAGCGAGCATCAGAAACCGCAACGGCTCCCATCAGGGAGCCGTTTTTTTTCGCCGCCTGTAAGGCCCGGCGGAAAGCGACTGGCGGCAAGGCGGTTACTTCGCCGCGCCTTCGTTTACCCAGTTCATGAAGATCAGATACCCGATGGAGAGCAGGGTGGCGCCAATAAACATCCCGAGAATGCCATCGGTGGCCATGCCGCCCAACGCGCCGAGCAGAACGATCGGCATCGGCGCATCTACGCCGCGGCCCAACATCAGCGGTTTGAGGACGTTATCGACCATCCCGGCGACAATCAGCAGGACGGTAAACACGACATTCACCGCGGTGCCGTGGTCGCCGGTCATCCACATAATGGCAATCGCCGGGGCGGTAACCAGAATCACCGGGATTTGCGCGATGCCGAGCACCAGCGCCAGCACGAAGAAGATGCCGGCGGCCGGGATCCCCGCCAACGCAATGATAATTCCCGTCAGCAAGGCCTGAATCAGCGCCACGCCAATAACCCCCTGCGCCACGGCGCGAATGGTGCCGGTGCACAGGCGACTCAGGGCAAGACCTTTATTTTCATCGGTGATACGGATGGCGATACGTTTGGCGCTGTTGGCGCCCGCCGCGCCCCAGGTCATGATGGCGCCGGCAACAATAAAGGAGAGAACAAAGCCCAGCAGCCCGCCGCCCATACTTGCCAGCACGCCGAGCACCAGTTTCGCCGCCTCGCCAATTTGCGTGTGATAACTGCTCAGTACCGCCGGCAGGTCCGCCGAGGCCTTCAGCCAGAACGCATACAGCTTACCGCCGACGAGGGGAATGGAGGCGACGTTAGCCGATGGCGGCGGCAGCGTCAGATCGCTTCCGCTGACTTTATCAATCAGGCTACCGGCGCTTTCGCCAAGCGAGGTCACCATGAAAATGGTCGGGATGACGATAATCAGCAGGCCGAATAATACTAATATGGTCGATGCCAGCCCCTGCCGCCCGCCTATGCGTCGCGCGATGTGTTGATGTAAAGGATAGAGGGTGACGGCCAGAATCAGCGCCCACAGCATCATGTTCAGGAACGGCGAGAAGACGGTAAAGCAGAAGGAGGCCAGCGCCAGTATCAAGCCGAACTTAATAAACATATCGAGAAAGCGGGTGACAATTCTTTTCTCAATATTAGCTAACTCATTATTTTCTATCATGAATTATTCCAGTTGTTATTTTACGCGGCCGCCAGGCCAGTTAAAAACGCTCAACTATAGAGAAGTCTTTGAAATAAAAAACGCAGGAAATAATTTAAAAAAGAATTTCGCCCAGGCTGTGTTTATCAGTGTAGAACAAAAGAAAATACGCCGTATCGCCAGAGAGTAATGTTCGCGCATCTCTTGCTAATTCACTGAAAATACGCTGATATCTGTGTACAAAAAACCATGAGGATAGCAAATGAAATTACCCCAGGGCGCTGCGGCGCTGATCGTTGCCGCACTATTGGCAGGATGCGTGGCGCCATCCGAAAAAAGCGCCGCGCACGTTGATAATAACGCCTGCCCGGCGGATAACAGGATGATGCAAACCACCCTTTATTTCGGCCTTAGCCGGCCGGCGGGGAAAGATATTACTGCCCAGGAGTGGCAGCAGTTTGTCGACCGCGATGTGACGCCGCGTTTTCGCGATGGCCTGACGGTTTTTGACGCCCGCGGCCAGTGGTTAGGCAACAATGGCGCAGTCGCCCGCGAGTCCAGCAAGGCGCTCATGCTGATTCATAGCAAAGATGCGAAAAGCGAGCAGGGGATTGAAGCGCTGCGTAATACTTATAAGGCGCGGTTCGCCCAGGAGTCCGTTATGCGCGTTGATCAGCCGGTCTGCGTACACTTCTGAAACGCAGGGCGGGGAGCTCCCCCGCCCGATGAGTTACAGCACCAGTCCGGCAAAACTGGCTGACAGCAGGCTCACCAGCGTCGCGCCATAGACCAGACGCAGGCCGAAGCGGGAAACGGTGTTGCCTTGTTGCTCGTTAAGCCCTTTAATCGCCCCGGCAATGATGCCAATGGAGGCGAAGTTGGCAAACGAGACGAGGAACACCGAAAGGATCCCTAGCCCGCGCGGCGTCATGCTGGCGGCAATTTTCTGCAGCTCGATCATCGCCACGAATTCATTGGCAACCAGCTTGGTAGCCATAATACTGCCGGCATTTAACGCGTCGCTTAAAGGAATACCCACCAGCCACGCCAGCGGATAAAAGACGTAACCGAGGATTTGCTGGAAGCTTAGGCCGAAAACGGTCGCAAATAACGCATTAACGGCGCTAATCAGGGCGATAAAGCCGATTAGCATCGCCAGAATAATCATCGCCACCTTAAAGCCTGCCAGGATATATTCGCCCAGCATTTCAAAGAAGCTCTGCGATTCATGCATCTTTTCAAGCTTTATTTCTGCTTCGCTACCGGGGCGCGTAGGATTAATAATCGACAGCACAATAAAGGTGCTGAACATATTAAGAATCAACGCCGCCACCACGTATTTCGCATCAAGCATGGTCATATACGCGCCGACGATCGACAGTGATACCGTTGACATGGCGGTCGCCGCCATCGTGAACAGGCGACGCGAAGAGAGGTCCCCGAGTACGCCTTTGTAAGCAATAAAGTTTTCCGACTGGCCGAGGATCAGCGAGCTGACGGCGTTGAAGGATTCCAGCTTGCCCATGCCGTTCACCTTCGACAGTAGGGTGCCGATAAGACGAATAAAGATCGGCAGAATACGCCAGTGTTGCAGAATACCTATCAGCGCGGAAATAAAGACGATCGGACACAGTACGCCGAGGAAAATAAAGGCCAGCCCTTTCTCACCCATTCCGCCAAATACGAAGTTGGTCCCTTCAGCGGCGAACCCGAGTAACGAAGCAAAAAAGCCAGAGATATTTTTCACTATCCATAAACCGCTTTCGGCGTGAAGGAAAAAGAAAGCCAGGGCGATTTCAATAATAATTAACTGCAGAATATAGCGAATGCGGATTTTTTGTCGGTCATAGCTGGCAAGCCAGGCAAGGCCAAGAATAACCGCCAGCGCCAGCAGGAAGTGCAAAATTTGAGTCATGTTATTTATTTCGCAGATAAATCAGGACCGCCATTTAGCCACAGCGCTCAAGCCCGGTAAATATGCGACATAAAAAATCATGCTATATGCCATTTTAATGCTTAGCTGGTGAGATATTTTCGCAAGTGACTATTTTGTAGCGATTAATTTACAACTAGTCATCATTCCCTGAACATTTCGCTTGTGTTTCTCATTGTTGTAATGATAATCACTATCAGAAATATTTACCTATCTTTGCATCCGTTGACTGCGGTTCACATTTAAGGGTTTCGGCATGTTTGTTCCATTTCTCATCATGTTACGCGAAGGGCTGGAAGCCGCGCTGATTGTCAGCCTGATTGCCAGCTATTTAAAACGAACCCAGCGCGGCAGCTGGATCGGCGTCATGTGGATTGGCGTATTCCTCGCGGCGGCGCTCTGTCTCGGACTGGGGATTTTTATTAACGAGACCACCGGAGAATTTCCGCAGCGCGAACAGGAGCTGTTTGAAGGCATCGTGGCGGTGATAGCGGTATTTATCCTCACCTGGATGGTGTTCTGGATGCGTAAAGTGTCGCGCAACGTCAAACAACAGCTGGAACAGGCGGTGGATAACGCGCTGCAGCGCGGGAATAACCACGGCTGGGCGCTGGTGATGATGGTGTTTTTTGCGGTTGCCCGCGAAGGCCTGGAGTCGGTCTTTTTCCTGCTGGCGGCATTCCAGCAGGATGTCGGCATCTGGCCGCCGCTGGGGGCGATGCTCGGCCTGGCCACGGCGGTGGTATTAGGTTTCCTGCTTTACTGGGGCGGTATCCGCCTTAATCTCGGCGTGTTCTTCAAATGGACCAGTCTGTTTATCCTGCTGGTGGCGGCCGGTCTGGCCGCCGGGGCGATTCGCGCTTTCCATGAGGCGGGACTGTGGAATTATTTCCAGAACGTCGCCTTTGATCTTAGCAACGTGGTATCGACGCATACGCTGTTCGGCACGTTGCTGGAAGGCATCTTTGGTTATCAGGAGACGCCAACCGTCAGTGAAGTGGCGGTTTATCTCCTCTATTTGATCCCGGCGCTGGTGTGCTTTGCCTTGCCGCCGGGCAGCAAAACGACAGCATCGCGAGCCGCGTAATTCAGGCGCCGCTGATTAATATAGTTACAACATACTTTTCGAAAGGGATGGTCATGATAATTCATTTTCGCCGTACTGCGCTGCAGTTAACCGTCGCCGCGCTGTTTAGTTCCGCATTTTACGCTCAGGCTGCGGATATCCCGCAGGTGAAGGTCACCGTCAACGACAAGCAGTGCGAACCGATGAATGTGACGGTGAAGGCGGGTAAAACCCAGTTCATCATCCAGAACCACAGCCAAAAAGCGCTGGAGTGGGAGATCCTGAAAGGAGTAATGGTGGTCGAGGAGCGTGAAAACATCGCGCCAGGATTTACGCAAAAATTGACGGCCAACCTGCAGCCGGGCGAATACGATATGACCTGCGGCCTGCTGACTAACCCGAAAGGTAAGCTTATTGTCACCGGTGAAACCAGCAAAGATGCGGCGAAAGCCAATGCGGTGCTGAGTCTTGGCGAGGCGATTACTGCCTATAAAGCTTACGTTACCGCGGAAACCGCGCAGCTGGTTAGCGGCACTAAAGCCTTTACCGATGCTGTAAAAGCCGGTGATATCGAGAAAGCGAAGGCGCTGTACGCCCCGACCCGTCAGCACTACGAGCGCATCGAGCCGATTGCTGAGCTGTTCTCTGACCTCGACGGCAGCATTGACGCCCGTGAAGATGATTTTGAGAAAAAAGCTGAGGATCCGAAATTCACCGGTTTCCACCGCCTGGAAAAAGCGCTGTTTGGCGATAACAGCGTGAAGGGAATGGAAAACTATGCCGAACAGTTGAACAGCGATGTGCTGGAACTGCAAAAACGCATTAGCGAGCTGGCTTTCCCGCCGTCGAAAGTGGTAGGCGGCGCGGCTGGGCTGATCGAAGAAGTGGCGGCCAGCAAAATTAGCGGCGAAGAAGATCGTTACAGCCATACCGACCTGTGGGACTTCCAGGCTAACATCGACGGCGCGCAAAAAATCGTTGACCTGCTGCGCCCGCAGCTGCAAAAAGATAATAGCGCGCTGCTGGCTAAGGTTGACGCCAACTTTAAAAAAGTTGATGCCATCCTCGCTAAATACCGCACGAAAGACGGTTTCGAGACCTATGACAAGCTCACCACCGCTGACCGTAATGCGCTGAAAGGGCCGATCACGACGCTGGCAGAAGATCTGGCACAGCTGCGCGGGATTTTGGGCCTGGATTAATTCGATGACACAACAAAAACCACGCGACGTGAATGAACCGTCACGTCGCCGCTTACTGAAGGGGATCGGCGCGCTTGGCGGCGCGCTGGCCATCAGCGGGGGCTGCCCGATGGCGCAGGCGGCGAAAGCGGAAAGCTCTCCCGGTACGCTTGCACCGGATGCGCGTCAGGAAAAACAGCCATTTTATGGCCCGCATCAGGCGGGCATCCTGACGCCGCAGCAGGCCTCGATGATGCTGGTGGCGTTTGATGTGCTGGCGGCGGATAAAGCCGACCTCGAACGCCTGTTCCGCTTGTTGACCCAGCGGATCGCCTTTTTAACCGCAGGCGGTCCGGCGCCGGATACCCCGAATCCCCGATTGCCGCCGATGGATTCCGGGATTTTAGGGCCGTGGATTGCGCCGGATAACCTGACTATCACCGTCTCGGTCGGCCATTCGCTGTTCGATGAACGCTTTGGATTAGCGGATAAAGCGCCTAAAAAACTGCAGGCAATGACGCGTTTCCCGAATGATTCGCTGGATGCCGCGCTGTGCCATGGCGATCTGCTACTGCAGATTTGTGCCAATACCCAGGATACGGTCATTCACGCACTACGTGACATTATCAAGCACACGCCCGATCTGCTGAGCGTGCGCTGGAAGCGGGAAGGGTTTATTTCTGATAGCGCGGCCCGTAGCAAAGGCAAAGAAACGCCTATTAACCTGCTGGGCTTTAAAGACGGTACCGCTAATCCGTCGAGCCAGGATAAAGCGCTAATGGATAATGTGGTGTGGGTTACTGCCGACCAGGGCGAACCGGCCTGGGCGATCGGCGGTAGTTATCAGGCTGCGCGTATCATTCAGTTCCACGTTGAGTTCTGGGATCGTACGCCGCTGAAAGAGCAGCAGACTATTTTTGGCCGCGATAAACATTCTGGCGCGCCGTTAGGGATGCAGCATGAACATGATGTTCCGGACTATAGTCGCGATCCGAACGGCGAAGTGATTGCCCTTGATAGCCATATTCGCCTTGCGAACCCGCGTACGCCGGAAACGCAGTCCAGCCTGATGATGCGCCGCGGTTACAGCTATTCGTTGGGAGTCACCAACTCGGGGCAACTGGATATGGGGTTATTGTTCGTCTGCTATCAGCACGATCTGGAAAAGGGATTCCTGACGGTGCAGAAACGGCTGAACGGCGAGGCCCTGGAGGAGTACGTTAAACCGATTGGCGGCGGATACTTCTTTGTATTGCCCGGCGTGATGAATAACCAGCATTATCTTGGACAATCGCTGTTGCAAGCCTGATAGACGTCCTGCCGGCGAAGGCAGGGCGTTTTCTGCTGTTTTTCTCGGATTCAATATATTTCCTGCCATGTGTTATATTTCTGTAATACAAATGACGGATAGTTTTCTACAATGATTTTAGAAACCATTGTTGCGTCAATGTAAAAAATAAGTTGCATTAAGAATAATTTTTGATGTACTTATTACATACGCGGTAGTTCCCGGCAGTGATGTCGCTCACTATGGAGATCGCGAATGGTAAGGTCCTGTAGCGGACAACGTAAAACCACATACCGTACTTTCCAGCACGGAGGCCCAGCTTCCGGCAGCGATTTTCACTCTGTAACCCCAATCTCTTCCACTACTAATCAGGCTAACTCTGGCAGGGTACGCGGTGCGCGTAGCCGCGACTCGTTGTCCATTCAATCGGCAAGCAATGGCTTACAAGGAAGCCAAACCTCAATCGTTCGTGCGCATAATCGCGTTGCTCTTGACGCGCGTGATGTAAACCAACAACGCAAGGTGCTATCCATGGGAAGACAAAAAGCAGTGATCAAAGCTCGTCGTGAGGCAAAACGTGTGCTGAGACGGGATTCGCGTAGCCATAAACAACGTGAAGAAGAATCGGTCACATCGCTTGTGCAAATGAGTGGCGTAGAAGCAATCGGCATGGCGCGGGATAGCCGCGATCTTTCACCGATTGAGGCGCGTAATGAAGCTCAGGCGCATTATTTGAATGCCATCGACAATAAACAGCTGATTTTCGCCACCGGCGAAGCCGGGTGCGGGAAGACCTGGATCAGCGCGGCTAAAGCAGCTGAAGCCCTGATCCATAAGGATGTGGACAGAATTATTGTTACCCGTCCCGTTCTGCAGGCCGACGAAGATCTCGGCTTCTTACCGGGAGATATCGCCGAAAAATTCGCTCCCTATTTCCGACCGGTATATGACGTGCTGGTGAAGCGGTTGGGCGCTTCTTTTATGCAATACTGCCTGCGTCCGGAAATCGGCAAGGTAGAAATCGCGCCGTTCGCCTATATGCGCGGACGCACTTTTGAAAATGCGGTGGTGATTCTGGACGAGGCCCAGAACGTGACCGCGGCGCAAATGAAGATGTTTTTGACCCGCCTCGGGGAGAACGTCACGGTTATCGTCAACGGCGATATTACCCAGTGTGATTTGCCCTCTGGCGTAAAATCGGGTCTGAGCGATGCGTTGTCGCGTTTTGAAGAAGACGACATGATTGGCATCGTACGCTTTACCACCGATGACTGCGTGCGTTCAACGCTCTGCCAGCGAACGTTGAAAGCCTATTACTAAACGCTAGTGAGTGTGCAAAGCCCGGGATATCCCGGGCTTTGTTGCTTTTGCAGTATTTCCCCGGCGGCGCTGCGCTTGGCCGGGCTACTGGCTAATGGTGCGGCCTGTGGGATGGGTAGCCCGGGCGAGGTATTTATGCCGACCCCGGGAAGGGCGGCGGTGCCACATGCGAAAAAAAAGCCCGTACTTTCGTACGAGCTCTTCTTAAAATATGGCGGTGAGGGGGGGATTGACTCGCTTCGCTCGCCCCTGCGGGGCAGCCCGCTTACTGCGTTCGCGGTCTGTCCAACTGGCTGCGCCAGTTGTCGAACCCCGGTCGGGGATTCTCATCCCCCCTGCGAGTGCCACATGCGAAAAAAAAGCCCGTACTTTCGTACGAGCTCTTCTTAAAATATGGCGGTGAGGGGGGGATTGACTCGCTTCGCTCGCTCCTGCGGGGCAGCCCGCTTACTGCGTTCGCGGTCTGTCCAACTGTCTGCGCCAGTTGTCGAACCCCGGTCGGGGATTCTCATCCCCCTGCGAGGGCCACATGCGAAAAAAAAGCCCGTACTTTCGTACGAGCTCTTCTTAAAATATGGCGGTGAGGGGGGGATTCGAACCCCCGATACGTTGCCGTATACACACTTTCCAGGCGTGCTCCTTCAGCCACTCGGACACCTCACCATATTGTCTTGCTGCTCACCTTGGGTGGGCAACGGGGCGCTACTATAGGGAGTTGAGCTAAAACGGTCAAGCATATTTTTTTCTTTCTTTACCGTTCGGTTAAGCAATGAACACTGCCCCGTCGATTCATCGACGGGGCAGCTATTTTAACGCTGGGAGTCCAGCTTTTCGTTATTCTTCACGACGTCCTGCGCCTTGCTGTAGCTTTCAATCAGCAACTGATACGCCGGGAAGACTTTGGTGTACACCTCAGCCCACTCGGCGGCATCCGGACGGTTCCAGGTGCGCTGCAGTTCAGAGGCTACCGCGGCAGTATCCATTGGTACTACGCCGGCCTGGACTACGCGGGCCAGGGTGATCTCCTGCGCCATTTTGCTATAGGTACCCGAGGCGTCGATAACGGCAAACACCTTATAACCGTCGGCGACGGCGGCAATCGCCGGGAAAGCCATGCAGACGCTGGTAATAGTACCGGCAATGATTAAGGTTTTACGCCCGGTGGCTTTCACCGCGGCGACAAACTCCGGGTTATCCCAGGCGTTGATCTCGCCTTTACGCGCAATATACTTCGCATGCGGCGCATTTTCATGAATTTCCGGAATCAACGGGCCGTTCGGGCCCTGCGGCACGGAAGCGGTGGTGATCACCGGGATCCCGGCAAGCGATGCCATTTTCGCCAGCGCGGCGGCGCGAGCGCGCAGTTCCGGCATCGGCATATCGCCGACGGTCTGAAACAGGCCGCTTTGGTGGTCAATCAACAGCATCGCGGTATCGTTAACATCAATCACCGGACGAGAACCGTTAAAGTTAGCTGGAGTAGACATATTCTTCACCTCAATTTCGTTAGATTTGGCCAAAACGGCCGCTGTTAAAATCGCGAATTGCTTCGGCAATTTGCGTTTTGGTATTCATCACAAACGGGCCGTAGCCCACGATCGGCTCCTGGAGCGGCTCGCCGGCCATCAGCAGAACCTTCGCGTTGGAGCCCGCTTCCAGATGGAAGGCTTCACCTTTTTGGCTCAGCACTACCAGCTGTCCTTCCCGTGCGTTTTCGGTACCGTTGACGGTGACTTCGCCCTCGAGTACAACCAACGCGGTGCTCCAGCCTTCCGGCTGATGCAATGTCACATCGTGACTTTGTTTGAGCTGCATATCCCACACGTTCAACGGTGAGAACGTATGCGCTGGGCCGGCGACATCGCCGTAACGCCCGGCAATCACTCTGACGCTCCCGGCATCGTCTTCCAGCGTCGCTTGCGGAATGACGTCTGCGGTAATGCTCTGATAGCCCGGAGTCGTCATCTTGTCTTTCGCCGGCAGGTTGACCCACAGCTGCATCATTTTCAGTTCACCGCCGGAGCGGGTGAACGCTTCCGAGTGGAACTCTTCATGCAGGATCCCGGCGCCAGCCGTCATCCACTGCACGTCGCCAGGGCCGATAACGCCGCCTCTGCCGGTTGAGTCGCGATGCTCTACTTCACCGGAGTAGACAATGGTGACGGTTTCGAATCCGCGATGCGGATGCTCGCCGACGCCGCGTTTACCGTTTCCCGCCGGAAAAGTATGCGGACCGGCATAGTCGAGCAGTAAAAATGGGCTCAGTTGTTCGCCGTGGGTCTGGTAAGAAAACATTGAGCGAACCGGGAAACCGTCGCCCACCCAGTGCTGCGAAGGGGCGGTGTAAACGCCAGTAATCTGTTTCATGGTTATCTCCTGCGTGTCTGTATCTGATGTGAATAAGCTTATATCTGGGGCTAATATTCCGGTAGATAGCGAAAATGACCTATACTGTTCTAAAAATGGAACGATGGAGAAAAGGATGCAGGATCTCAACGACCTGGCCTGGTTTGTTCAGGTGGTAGACCATGGCGGTTTTGCCGCTGCTGGTCGGGCGCTCGACCAGCCTAAATCCAAACTCAGCCGCCGCATTGCGCAACTGGAAGAACGCTTGGGCGTGCGCCTGATTCAACGAACCACCCGACAGTTCGCCGTCACGGAAGTCGGCCAAACTTTCTACCAACATTGCAAGGCGATGTTGATAGAAGCCGAAGCGGCGCATCAGGCGGTAGAAACGCTGCAATCTGAACCGCGCGGCAGCGTCAAGCTCACCTGCCCGGTAACCCTGCTGCATGCCCATGTTGGCCCGATGCTGGCACGCTTTATGGTGCGATACCCTGGGGTAACGCTGCATCTGGAAGCCACCAATCGGCGGGTGGATGTGGTGGGCGAGGGGGTTGACGTGGCCATCCGCGTGCGGCCAAGGCCATTTGAAGATAGCGACCTGGTCATGCGGGTGTTGGCCGATCGCGGTCATCGCCTGGTGGCGAGTCCGGCGCTGATCGCTCGGCTTGGGCGCCCACAGGCGCCGGCGGAATTGAGTACCTGGCCGGGGCTAAGTATTGGCGCCGGAAAACATCAGCATAAATGGCAGCTGACCGGTCCGGAGGGGGCGCGAGCCGAGGTTTATTTCACCCCGCGGATGGTGACCAGCGATATGCTGGCGCTGCGCGAGGCGGCCATGGCGGGCGTTGGCGTGGTTCAACTTCCTTTATTAATGGTGCGCGATCAGTTGGCATCAGGGGAGCTGGAAATCGTGCTTGATGAGTGGCAACCGCGTCGGGAAGTCATTCATGCGGTGTTCGCCTCGCGGCGCGGTTTATTACCTTCCGTCAGAGCGCTGGTGGATTATCTCAGCGAAGAGTATCAGCGGATGGAAGAGGATTAGCTTCGTTTTTTCCCGGCGACGCTGCGCCTGGACGGGGTACTGGTGGTGCGGCTTGCGTGATTCCCGGCGGCGCTGCGCTTGGCCGGGCTACTGGCTAATGGTGCGGCCTGTGGGATGGGTAGCCCGGGCGAGGCATTTATGCCGACCCCGGGAAGGGGGGCGGTGCCACATGCGAAAAAAAAGCCCGTACTTTCGTACGAGCTCTTCTTAAAATATGGCGGTGAGGGGGGGATTGACTCGCTTCGCTCGCCCCTGCGGGGCAGCCCGCTTACTGCGTTCGCGGTCTGTCCAACTGGCTGCGCCAGT
>NZ_JAQIRN010000010.1:0-151774 GCF_050600815.1 Klebsiella sp. 141161
CGTTGGCGACGGATCATGGGGGTTTTGAGACGCGGGGTCAGGATCTGGGTATCGTTAATGAAGTCCCAGCCATAATAGCCTTTCAGACACAGGGTGCCCTGATTGTTTTTCCCCATGGCCGCTTCGGCGCCGACGACCATGCCGTCGTCCGTAACCAGCCGCAGCTTACAGCCAGCGGCGCAGTAGGGACAGACGGTGGTGACTTTTTCCATCGTGTGACTCCTTAAAAATAGTACGGCAACAGATAGATAAAACGGCTGTTAATTCCGAGGGTAATGGCGTCCTGGATGGCGGGAACCGCCATCAGGGCCATCATCAACAGTGCAAAAAGCAGACGTTGCGACATAGACATAATCACTCCTGGCCGTCAGCGGCGGTTTGACCTTTCTGTACCTTGCGCAGCAGCAGCCACATGCGCACCGTACGCACGGCCATGTTGCGGGCAGCCGCGCTCGGCGGCGCCGGGTCCGGTTCCGGGACATCGTGAGAAATACGGAACGGCACGCTGCCGTTCAGCGTCAGGTTGGCGACAATCGCCGTCAGGGTGCCGATAGTGATGCCGCTGTGCAGAAACAGCTGCATCATTGGCGGGAACTGGGTAAACAGATTCGGCACCAATACCGGCATCATGCCGAGACCAAGGGTGAGTGCGACGACCATCCCGTTGTTATTGTTGCGATAGTTGACCTGACCAAGAGTACGAATACCGGAAACGGCAACCATGCCGAACATAACGATACCGGCGCCGCCGAGGATCGGTTTCGGAATCAGTACCACTAGCGCCGCCATTTTGGCGAAAATGCCCATCAGCATCAGAATGACGCCGGAGACCGACACCACGAAGCGACTGCGTACGCCGGTCAGGCCAATCAGGCCGACGTTCTGCGCGAAGGCCGCGTAGGGAAACAGATTGAAGAAACCGCAGATTGTCGTCGCCAGTCCGCAGGTATTCAGGCCATTACGCAGCATGCTGGCCGTGACCTGTTTACCAACGATATCGCCGGTGGCCATGATGGACGACATGGTTTCGACCATCACCACCACCATCACCATCGACAGCAGGGCGACCGGCACGATATGAAATTCAGGCCGGGCGAACTGCATCACCTGTGGCAGATGCAGCCACGGCGTAGCATTGACGAGGTTAAAATCCAGCGGCTTGAAGAAGCTCCATAAAATAGTGCCAATCACCAGACCGATCAGCACCGAGGTGTTTTTGACCACGCCGGTGGCGAAAGTATAAAGGTTAAGAATAATGACCAGCGTGATGGCCGCCATCAGCAGCGAGAAGAGATCGCCGAAACCGGCCATCTCGCTACTGCCGCCGCCGATCCACCCCCCCGCGACCGGCATAATCGAGAGGCCGATCAGCGTTACGATGCCGCCCATCACCACCTTCGGAAAGAAGCGAATGAGACGGCTAATCCACGGCGCGCAGCAGAGGATAAAAATACCCGAGACGATAACCGAGCCGGAGATCGCCCCGATACCGTACTCTTTACCGATAAGCACCATCGGGATCAGCGCGGCGAAAGTACAGCCCTGGATCAGCGGTAGGCGGCAGCCCAACCACTGCTTGATGCCCATCGATTGCACGATGGTCGCGGCGCCGCAAATAAACAAATCGGCGCTGATTAACAAAATAATATGCTCCGCAGGCAAACCGACTGCGTTACCCACCACGAGCGGTACCGCCACCGCCCCGGCGTACATCACCAGCACGTGCTGCAATCCATAGAGAATCATTTGCGTAATTGGCAGGACCTCATCGACCGGCGCGACAGTCGCCGTATTGCGTGAGGCCGGAATGGCAAAATCTTTCATGAAGTAGTTGTCTCCTTTACGACTTCCGCCCGTGCCGAACTGAAAGGGGAGAAGTTACGATTCGAAGGCCATTGCCTCCCTCTGCTGATGATGTTCACCAGCGTATAACGCGCACGGAGTTGCTTATGCGTTAGGAGGGTTATGCGTAAGCTGTGCCAAAAATGAGCGATGCGGCAGTGGAATAATATATTTGTGAAATCAATCACGGGTTGGCATGTTTATTTCTTGCTGGCCTGTTTAGCGCTGCGAGCGGGCATCAGAAATAAAAATGACGAATATCAGTTTGAGATATATGCAGTCTCATTTTGGTAGGCGAAATAAGCGCTAAGAAGATAAAAATGATAAAAAGTCAGGGCTGGCTTGAGATGCCATCCCGGTGATTTGATGAGCTTTTATTTATTCGAAAGTAACAGGAGAGTAATAATTTGAGCTGACTCGCAAAAATGAATAGCAGCAGAAGGTGAGCGCCCAATATCGCCCGAATATTGCAATCCATCCCTAAGACTATTCCAGAAGAATAAAAGGGAAGCAAATGAATCGATTTATTGTGGCCGATGTTGCGAACTGTATTGGATGTCATGCCTGCGAAGTGGCCTGCGTCACGGCGCATCATCAGGATGCCTGGCCGGCACAGCGCAGCGCGTTTGTTCCGCGCATCCATGTTGTCTTCCACCGGAATACCAGTACTGCGACCACTTGCCACCATTGCAACGACGCGCCTTGCGTCACCTCCTGCCCGACTCAGGCGCTGTATGTCGCCAACGACAGCATCCAGTTTACCCAGTCCGAGTGTATCGGTTGCAAAAACTGCGTTGTCGCTTGCCCATTTGGCGCAATTGAGATGGTGGCCAGCGGGGAAGATGGCCCGCACCTGGCGCAAAAATGCGATCTTTGTCGCGAGCGCCCCTCCGCAGAACAGGCCTGCGTGGCCAGTTGCCCGACTCAGGCGCTGCGCGTAATGGACGAGAGCGGGCTGAAACGGTTGCAGCGGGAAAGACAAATCCGCTCTGCCCAGGGGCAGCCGCTGGCCGAGCGTCGTGGCGCAAGGCGCGAAGCGTTCCTGGATAAAGCGCCGCGGGTGGGGGCGAAGAAGCTTGCCGCGGAGGAGCGAAAAGGGCATTTTGCCGAGATCTACCAGCGCCTTAGCGAATGTGATGCCGAATATGAAAGCGAGCGTTGCCTGTACTGTGCGCAAAAAGCCTGGTGCAACTGGACCTGCCCGTTACACAACCACATTCCCGATTTCATCAAACTGGTACGTGAGGGAAAAATTATTGAGGCCGCAGAACTCTGTCATCAAAGCAGTTCGCTGCCGGAAATTTGCGGCCGGGTCTGCCCACAGGACAGGCTATGTGAGGGCGCCTGTACGCTGAAAAACGAAGGCGGCGCGGTGGCGGTTGGCAATCTGGAGCGTTATATCACCGATACCGCGCTGGCGATGGGCTGGCGGCCAACCACAGGCGAGGTCGCGCGGCGTCGGGAGCGTGTGGCTATTATCGGCGCCGGCCCGGCGGGACTGGGCTGCGCGGATATTCTTGCGCGCGCTGGGGTGCAGGTTGATGTTTTTGATAAACATCCTGAAATTGGCGGGCTACTGACTTTCGGCATTCCGTCTTTCAAGCTGGAAAAAACGGTAATGGCGCTGCGGCGCGAGATCTTCAGCGACATGGGGATTCGTTTCCATCTCAATCAGGAAGTGGGGCGCGACGTGGACTTTAGCGAACTGCTGGCTAACTACGATGCGGTCTTTTTAGGTGTCGGCACCTACGGACTGATGGGCGCGGGTCTCGATGGCGAAGACGCGCCGGGTGTTATTCAGGCGCTGCCGTTCCTGATTGCCAATACCCGTGAGGTGATGGGTCTTGAAGAGAGCGCCGAATATCCGTTAACCGACATTAAGGGGAAGCGGGTGGTGGTGCTGGGCGGCGGCGATACGGCGATGGACTGTTTGCGCACCGCGGTGCGTCGCGGAGCCGAGAGCGTGACCTGCGCCTATCGTCGCGATGAGTTAAGCATGCCGGGCTCGAAAAAAGAGGTGGTGAACGCGCGAGAGGAGGGCGTGGCGTTTCAGTTTAACGTTCAGCCGCAATATATCCTGCGTAACCGTAAAGGCCAGGTCAGCGCCGTCGGGATGATCCGTACCGAAATGGGTGAACCAGGGCCGGATGGCCGCCGCCGCCCGCGGCCAATTGCCGGTTCAGAATTCGAACTCCCGGCCGAAGTGCTGGTGCTGGCGTTTGGTTTCCAGGCCCACGACATGCCTTGGCTGCGGGGGCACGGCATCAAACTTGACCGCTGGGGGCAGATTGTGACGGGCGGCAAAGGTCGCGGCACCACGCAGACCAGCCATGACAAAATCTATGCCGGCGGCGATGCGGTACATGGCGCCGATCTGGTGGTGACGGCAATGGTTGCCGGGCGCCAGGCCGCAAGCGAAATGCTGGCGCGATTTGACCATAAGGAGCGGTGATGACCCATTTTATTCTTGCCAGTTCACAGGCCTGTATCGGCTGTCGTACCTGCGAAGTCGCCTGCGCACTGGAGCATGTAGCGGAAGGGGCGGAATTTCATCCGCGATTGAAGGTGATGCGACTCGATGCGTTGAGCGTGCCGGTGATGTGCCATCAGTGTGAGAACGCGCCATGCGTCGGGGTCTGTCCGACCGGCGCATTAGCGATGGGCGCCGAGCGGGTCGAGGCCGATGCCGGGCGCTGCATTGGTTGCCAGAGCTGCGTCGTCGCCTGCCCATTTGGCGCGATTACTATCGAGACATCGGCGGCGCATCCGCCGGTTATTGTGAAGTGCGATCTCTGCGAGCAGCGAGAAGATGGCCCGGCCTGTGTATCGGTGTGCCCAACGGCGGCAATATCGCTGATGACCGGTGAGGCCCTGGCGGCGCTGCAGAAACAGAGAACTATCGCCAGCGCTAGCTTGTTGAGCTTGTAAGCGACCCCCGGATGGCGACGCGCTGCGTCTTATCCGGGCTACCCAACGATGTTCCTGCGCTATTTATAGCCCCGCTAGAAGCCAAAAAATAAACCCGGTACAGCGACCGGGTTTTGTTTTTGCGTGATGGGTTTACGGCAACGCATCCATCCGCTGCCACATCTTCTTCGCCACCTTCCGCGCTTCGGCGAAAATCGTATCGCAATCAATAGCGAACTGCCGATCCTCATAGACCATGACGCCATTTACCATCACGCTATGAACGTGGCTGGCCCCCAGACCGAAGGCGATATGCCCGGCGAGATTCGCCGCCAGCAGCGGCGTCGGCGGAATATAATCGCTGATGGTTAAATCCGCCTTATAGCCTGCCTCAATACGCCCAAAACGGTCGTTAAAGTTGCGGCTAAGCAGCGTGTTACCGTTGCTTAATGCCCGCGCAAAGCTATCCGGCCAAAGCGGCCCGCCGGCATCGCGGTGTTTAAAGAAAGCGAACTTGAGCTCTTCGAACATATCGGAGCCGATGCCGTCGGTGCCCAGCGCCAGGTTGCGAAACGCCGTCAACTGCTGGTTATAACCAACGTGGTTGTTCATGTTAGAGCGGGCGTTATGGACAAGGAAACCATCACGCGCGTTCAGCAGTTCAATATCAGCTTCCGACAGATACAGCCCGTGCGCTACCAGCGTTTTACTATCGATGAGATCGAACTCCGCCAGACGTACCAGCAGATCTTTACCGTAGTGATGGTGGCTATGAGAAACGTCGTAACGGTCTTCCGCCATATGAATATGCAGGCCGCGCCCGGTTGTTTTTAATGCTTCGCGAAGCATTAATAGCCCCTCATCAGGAACCGTAAACGGCGCATGGGCGCCGATATGCGCTTCTACCAGATACGGCTCGTCGCCGCTTTCCCGCGCCCGATCGATTTCGCGGGCAAAACGGATATTTTCCTCCACGCTTGCCTGAAGTTCCTGCAGGCCGCCGTTACGGTCGGTGGTTTCAAAGCAGGTCATGCCGCGCAGGCCTACCTTGATGAAAGCGTTACGTAACTGACTTAATGACCCAGCGATATAGTTTGGCGACGCGCTGTGGTCAATGACGGCGGTGCAGCCGCTGCGAATGGCCTCCAGCGAACAGATAAGCCCGCTGTAGTATAAGGATTCCTCATCCAGCGCGCGGTCGAGCCGCCACCACAGATTTTTCAGCGTCGAGATGAAATCGGGACTCGGCGCAATATTGGCCTGAATCCCGCGCGACAGGCCGGAATAAAAATGGTTATGCGAGCAGACCATCCCCGGCATCACCAGCCGGCCGCGCATTTCTTTAATACGCGCCTGCGGATAACGCGGGCTCAGGTTCGCGCCTGTTTCGAGAATTCTGTCATTTTCGATGACGATATCGACACCTTCTTCCACTTTTGCCGGGTGAAGCTGGGCAAGAGTGGCATTTTTAAGCACTAAGATACTCATACTTCGACGGCTCCCAGCAAATAGTGATGATGTTGATGAACGTGGCTGATGATGCGGCACATGGCATCCAGCTGCGGCGGTACTTCAGCGAACTGACCCTGAGTATCGATTTCCAGCTGCCAGATCAGATCGTCCTGGCGGACATGAACCCGCAGCTGTTCCACGAGGAAACCCGGATTACTGCTGTTGTTGAAATCCTGTTCGAGGCTAAAAACGGTGACTTTGTCTTTATAAGGCTTGCCTTGCCATGGGCAGAACTGCGCGCAGTTGCCGCATTCGTTGCAGTACGCATCGAGGTGCAGCGTCTGGAAGCGGTTGTCGAACCCCGGTACCGCAATTGAGACATTGGCGCGGTTCGGGCAGACATCAACGCACTTGCTGCAGACGTAATTACATTCGAGGCAGCGTTCCGCCTCCTGCGCGACAAAAGCATCGCGGTCGTCTTTATCAACCTGAGCGATAGCAATGGTCCCTTTGCGGCGGTAGATGTCCGCGGGATCGACGTTATTCCACTGTTTATCGCCGAAGTGGCTGCGGATATTCTCGCGCTTAAGGATTGCATCGCTGGCGCGACGGGCGTTGCCTATCGCCGAGACGATTGAAGAAGGGCCACGCTGTACGTCGCCAATCAGGAAGACGTTAGCCAGACGGCTTTCGCCATCAGCGTTAACTTCAGGCCAGCCGTGGTCGTTGAGCGGGATCCCCATAGCCGCCAGCGCTTCGCCATCCTGCTGTTCACCGATGGCGGTAATCAGCGTATCGACCTGCAGCGTCCAGGTTTCATCGGTGGGCATTGGGCGACGTCGACCTTGTTCATCAGGCTCACCGAGGGCCATGGTGCGGACGGTCAGCGTGCCGTCAGCGGCGAAATGCTCCGGGTTACTGAGAAAACGGAACGTAACGCCATCCTGGAGGGCTTCTTCGTACTCCTCGCGCCATGCCGGCATCTCCTGCTGGGAGCGGCGATAAATCACCGTCGCTTTCTCAACGCCCGGGATGCGCAGCGCCGCGCGGGCGCAGTCCATTGCGGTGTTACCCGCGCCGACAATGGCCACGTGTTTACCTACTTTCAGGCGATCGCCGTGGTTGAACGCCCGCAGGAAGTTGAGCGACTTATGAATATTCGGATTGTCGCCGCCAAGCTTCACGCCGCTGTTTTTGTCGGTGCCGGTGCCGATCAGTACATAGCGATAACCCTCCTGACGGAGTTTTTCGACGGTGAGATGCGGGTCGCAGCCGTAGACAATGTTGACGCCGTGATTAACAACGAACTCAATATCCTGCTGGATAAGTTCAGCGGGAATGCGGAAATGCGGAATGATATTTTTTACCACTCCGCCCGCGTTGGCTTCGCGTTCAAAGAGCGTGACCGGGTGGCCGGCGCGGGCGAGGAAGTAGCCCGCCGCCAGCCCCGCCGGGCCTGCGCCAATCACCGCAACCGGATTTCGGCTGCCGGAACCTGCCGGTTTATGCCAGCGGCGTTGGTATTCCGGCCAGCCTTTCTCAAGGGCGATTTTTTTCAGCTCGCGGATATTTAACGCGCTGTCATAATCAAGACGCGTACAGTTGTACTGGCACTGGTGATCGCAGATGTGACCGGTAATCGCCGGCAGCGCGTTACGTTGATAGATAAGCTCCAGCGCATCGGCATAGCGCTGTTCGCCCATCAGGCGAATGTATTCCGGAATATCCTGTTTGATGGCGCAGGCGCTGACGCAAGGGGCGACGTAGCAGTCGGTTAACGGCAGCGGCTCGCCAACGTCGATGCGATCGTCAGGCTTCCAGTGTTTTTGCGTGTACTCCATGCTGACCGCTTTTTCCGCCAGCGCGTTCAGGCGCTTGACGTCGACCTGATTCATCTCCCAGCCATCGGCCTGCTCCAGCTCGCGCATGCACTGGCTAAGACGCAGATAACCACCGGGTTTTAGCAGATCGGTCGCCATGGTAATGGGGCGGATCCCGGTTTCAAAGATATCGCGAATATTGAGCTGGCTGGCGCCGCCGGAGTAGGAGATCGGGAGTTTGCCGTCGAATTCACGCGAGAGCAGCGCCGCAACGTTGATGGAGAGCGGGAACAGCGCGCGGCCGGACATATACATCTCATCGCCGGGCAGTGCGCCTTTATTGTTGACCGTGCCGAGGGTGTTGGTCAGCTTCACGCCGAAGCCAAGTTGTTTACTTTTCGCCAACGCCATCAGGCGCGTCAACATTTCCAGCGCCTGGCCGATTTTAAGATCGTGTTCAAAAGATTCTTCATTCAGACCGATATAGTCAAAGCCGCAGGTGTCGAGAATTTCGCGTACCCGCGGGTAGCCCAACAGCGTCGGATTGAGCTTCACGAAGGTGTTGAGCTGTTTCTCTTCCAGCATATAGCGGCAGATGGCTTCGATTTCATCTGGCGGGCAACCATGCATGGTAGAGAGGGTAACCCCTTGTACCAGTTTTGCAGGAATGCGTTCCGCGAGCGTCGCCAACCGTGGGCGAATATCATCCAGCGACAAGCGGGTGAGGAAGGCGTCATCATGCAGCCAGCGGTTCAGCGTGTCGCGGTACTGGGTAAATTTTGGCTGCCCGGCGGCGTTCATCATATTATCGATAAACTGCTGCATCGGCGGTTGCTTGATCCCTTCCAGGTTATAACCGACGCTCATATTGAAAATAAAGGACTTACCGTTCTTCGCCGGCGTGAACGGGAAAACCTCTTCCAAAAGATGCAGAATAAACCATGCTTTAAGATACTCATCCCACGCTTTTTGCAGCGTAAATTCCGTAGACCATTCGGTGTTAAAGCATTCGTCTTCAGCATCGATGCAGGGTTTTTCCAGCTCAAGCCGGTCGAGGATCTGTACGGTTTTCAACTCGATAAATCGCCCACCGGTGAGCCAGGCGGTGATGATGTTCTGCGCCAGTTGGGTATGTGGCCCGGCGGCGGGGCCGATTGGGGTGGCGCAGCTTTCGCCGAAGACGCTTACCCGGCGTTGGTTGGCAGGCGAATAGAACTGCTGCTCAGGAATACCAAAAATGGAATGGTGTTGTTGATACTCATCGAAAATGCGCGTCAATAATTCCTCAAACGGGACGGGACGCATGATATCCCCCATAACCCTCTCCTTTATTTGTGCAATCAAATTTGCCGGTTAGTAGTGCTTATTCCGACGGATAGTCAAGGAGGAGCAACAATCGAACCAGTTATTAAAGGCAGAAGGTTTGAATAATTAAAAATGTGAGAGAGATCTAAAGAACACCTGGCTTTGTGAATAGGCTCACGCTATGGTAATGAGAATTAAAATCACTCTATATTTTTATCCGGCGGGATTTCTCAAAATAAACGGCGAAATATCACAATGATAATTTCCCGACAAAGGCATGATTAATCCTGGTTTTGCAGGCGAATAAAATCAGCAGGGGTATCGATATCCCAGACCATTTGCGGAAAATCTAACTCCAGGCAGCGATGGCGGCTTTGTAATAACCGTTTGCGCATTGAGTCTGGTCCATCGAGAGTGATAAGTTGGCGCAAGTGCGTGCCGGCAATAAGAATGGGATGGCCCGGTACGCCTTGATATTGCGGAAGAAGAGCGCTGTCTCCGCGATGTTGCCACAGCCGCTGGAAAAGTGCAGCCGGCAGGCAGGGTAAATCGCCGAGGGTGATAAAACAGTAGTTGTTTCGCACCTGGCTTGCGCCGGCGCAAACAGAAGTAAACAGACCCTGCTGATAGTTGGGATTATAAACCAGGGTTATTTGCGGATGCGCCGAATAGCGTTGATGTAACTCCTCTGCGCGAAAACCGCTCACCAGAATAATACGCGAGCAGAATTGCAGGGCATTTTTTATACTTGCATCAAGTATTGTCGTTCCGCGCCAGGGTAACATCATTTTCCACTGTCCCATCCGGGAGGACAATCCGGCGGCGGTAATAATACAATCGACCTGTCTCATACTCCTCCCTGAATAATGGAATCCTGGCCAGCGCATGGAAAATATACCGCATATGCAATCGCTGTTTTGTGATTTAGGCGTAAATGATGGTCCGCTGCTCATTTCCGCCGTCGGCGCGGGAGGCAAAACCAGTACCTTAATGTGGCTGGCGCAGCGTTTTCTTGAGTCTGGCCGGCGAGTTCTGCTCACCACGACCACCCATATGTATCTCCCGGCATCACTACCTGTGGTGATTTGCCGCGAACCGCTGGCGCTGCCTGTCGAGGTTTGGCAGCGGCCGCTGCAGGCCTGTTACGCCTCATGGCTCGCCCCTGCGGGTAAGGTTCGTGGGTTTAGCCCGCAACAGCTTGATGCGCTGGTTGCCGCGGGGCGCGTGGATGTGGTGCTGGTAGAAGCTGACGGGGCTCACGGTTTCGCCTTAAAAGCGCCAGCTGAGCACGAACCTTGCATACCTCAATCCTGTTGCTGCGTTATTGCCGTCATGGGGGCCTGGAGGCTCGGGCAAAACGTTGGGCCAGCGACCGTTCATCGCTGGCCCCTTTTTTCCCGGATCACCGGCGCGGCGCCGGATACGGCGCTGAGTTGGCCAATGCTGCATCGCTTAATTACGCATCCGCAGGGAGCGTTTAAAGGCGTTCCGCCATCCAGTCGCCGGATCCTGCTGCTGAATCAGCTTTCTCAAAATGAGAATTTACCGGAGGAGGCGCTGTTGCAGCAGTGGGGGATTAACGCCCTGTGGGCGGGAGCGGTACAAGAGCAACCCGCGATAACGCGACGACGAACAACAGAGTGACGCCCCGGCTTGGGCGCATAGCGGATATCCATTGAGGTTGTTATGAATATTTTCTCTGAAGCGGCAAAACTCGAAGCACAGAATCGCCCGTTTGCGCTGGCGCAGATTGTCGATAGCCGCGGCTCAACGCCGCGCCATTCGGCGCAGATGTTAATTCGTGAAGATGGTTCGATAGTCGGCACCATCGGCGGCGGCATGGTTGAGCGCAAAGTGATTGAACAGGCGCTGGAAGCGCTCAGCGAAAAAGCGTCGCGCATGTTTCATGGGCGGATGGCGCGCAGCGGCAGCGATGCGGTCGGCTCCGATTGCGGCGGGGCGATGTCGGTCTATATTAGCGTACATGGCCTGCGCCCGCGTCTGGTGCTGATCGGCGCCGGGCACGTGAACCGCGCGGTGGCGCAAAGCGCGGCGCTGCTCGGTTTTGAGGTGTCGGTGGCCGATATCTATCCAGAGAGTCTGAACCCCGACTATTTTCCGCCGGCAACGCAGTTGCTGCATGCCGAAACCTTCAGTGAGGCGGTGGAAAATCTGGCGATCCGCGGCGATGACTTTGTGTTAATCGCCACCAATAACCAGGATCGTGAAGCGCTGGATAAACTGATTGAACAACCGGTCGCCTGGCTTGGGCTGCTGGCGAGCCGCCGTAAAGTCCAGGTGTTTTTACGCCAGCTGCGGGAGAACGGCGTTGCCGCAGAACATATTGCCCGCCTGCACGCGCCGGTCGGCTATAACATTGGCGCCGAAACGCCGCATGAGATAGCGATTAGCATTCTGGCGGAAATCCTGCAGGTAAAAAATCGTGCGCCAGGCGGCCTGCTGATGGCGGCTGCCACGCCTGCGCAGCAGCAGTTGGTCGCTATTCGCGGCGCCGGCGATATCGCCAGCGGCGTGGCTCTGCGCCTGTGGCATGCCGGGTTCAAAGTGGTGATGCTGGAAGTGGCGAAGCCGACGGTTATCCGCCGTAGCGTCGCTTTTGCCCAGGCAGTCTTCGACGGTGAAATGACGGTAGAAGGGGTGATGGCGAAGCGGGTGTCATCCGCTCAGGAGGCCATCCGGGTAATTGAAAATGGCGTGATTCCGGTATTGGTGGATCCGCTGTGCGAATCGCTGACTGAACTGCGCCCTGTCTGCGTGGTGGATGCCATTCTGGCGAAAGAGAATTTTGGTACGCAACGAGAAATGGCGCCAGCGGTTATTGCGCTGGGTCCTGGTTTTTGCGCCGGCGTGGATTGCCATGCGGTGATTGAAACCAATCGCGGTCATTGGCTGGGGCAGGTGATTTACGATGGCAAAGCGCAGGAGAACACCGGGGTTCCAGGTAATATTCTTGGGCATACTTCCCGGCGGGTGATCCGCGCGCCGGGGGCCGGGGTGATGCGCGCGATGGTGGCGCTGGGTGATATTGTTAACGAAGGCGATATCATCGCCACCGTCGGCGAGGCCGAGATTATTGCGCCACTAAGCGGTATGGTGCGTGGTTTGCTCAGCGATGGGTTAGTGGTTGATAGCGGCTTTAAAATTGGCGATATCGACCCGCGCGGCGCCAGCGCCGATTTTACCAGCGTCTCCGATAAGGCGCGCGCCATTGGCGGCGGGGTGCTTGAGGCGCTGATGACGCTGATGAATAAAAGAGTAAAAGAGAAGAGTGAGTTATTGTCGGTGGCGTAGATAGCAGCACGAAACCGGTGTTGATGGCCTCAAAATCCCCGGTGGCGCTACCGCTTACCGGGGCTACATTCGGTGCCTTTTTACCCTTCAATGACCGTTCCGGTTTTTCCTTCAATCCCTTCTTTGGCTTTATTTAATACGGTGATGAGCGCTTTGCGTCCCGGACGTGAACGGGCGAATGACGCGGCGGCCTCAACTTTCGGCAGCATTGACCCCTTAGCGAAGTGGCCTTCACGAATGAACTGCTCGGCATCGCTGAGCGACAGCTTATCCAGCCACTGCTCGTTGGGTTTGCCAAAGTTGATCGCCACTTTCTCGACCGCGGTCAGGATGATCAACATGTCGGCGTCGATCATCGCCGCCAGTTTAGCGCTGGCCCAGTCTTTATCAATTACCGCGCTGGCGCCGCGCAGATGATTGCCTTCGCGGATTACCGGGATCCCGCCGCCGCCCGCGGTGATCACCACGTGGCAGGCGTCCATTAGCGCTTTGACCGTCTCTTTCTCAATAATATCAACCGGCTGCGGCGAGGCGACAACCCGGCGATAGCCGCGTCCGGCATCTTCTTTCATGATGTACCCCTGACGCGTCAGCTGTTCCGCTTCCTGTGCCGTGAAAAAAGAGCCGATAGGTTTGGTCGGATTTTTGAACGCCGGGTCGTTGGCGTCGACTTCCACCTGGGTGATGATTGTCGCCACCGGGATATGCATCGATCGCGACAGCAGCTCCTCGCGCAGGGCGTTTTGCAGGTCATAGCCGATATAACCCTGGCTTAGCGCCACACAGACCGACATGGGCAGCATCGGGGTATGGGCCTCGGTTTTGGCAGCGGCTTCGAAGGCAAGGTTAATCATCCCAACCTGCGGGCCGTTGCCGTGGGTCACGACTACCTGGTGGCCCTGGGCTATCAGGTCGACGATGGCCTGCGCGGTTTGTTTGACGGCCTGCATTTGCCCGGCCAGATCCTCGCCAAGCGCGTTACCGCCGAGGGCGAGTACAATTTTCTTACTCATGAATGCCTCACTTAAGATGTGGTTCCGCTGACCGGAAGGTGAGCGGTAGAAAAGGGATCGCGGCGTAAGAAGCGCCCTTGGCCAGCGCTGCCGGTAAAGGTGCCATTATCAAAAATGACCCGACCATGCGATAAGGTCTGGCGAATCGCGCCCTGGCAAATAAAGCCCTCCCAGGGTGAATAGTCGGCGTTGTCATGCAACATCTCATGGCGGATCGTGGTGGTGCGCTGTGGATCGATAATGACGACATCGCCGTCTGCGCCGGGCGCTAATCGTCCTTTTTTCGGCCACAGGCCAAACAGCTTCGCGGGAGTGGCGCTGGTTAGCGCGACGAAACGCTGCGCTGAGATCCGCCCGGTCATGACGCCGTGGGAAAACATGAGCAACAGGCGGTTTTCCACCCCCGGTAGGCCGTTCGGACAGCGGCTGAAATCGCCTCCGGAGAGCTGCTGGCGTTGGGCCATCGAGAAAGTGCAGTGATCGGTCGCCACCACGTCGATCGAACCATCGGCGATACCACACCACAGCGCATCATTGTTGCTGGCGTTGCGCAGCGGCGGGCTTAACAGATATCCCAGCGCGTCTTCGCGTTCATAGCACCGGTCGTCAAGCAGCAGATATTGTGGACAGGTTTCAATCCACACCGGCTGGCGCCGCCGCTGGGCGAGACGCAGATAATCCAGCCCCAGGCCGTTGGAGAGATGAACGATATACAGCGGCGCGTTGTCGGCGAGCTGGGCGAGGTTGATCATTCGCGCGATAGCCTCCGCTTCACACTCCAGCGGGCGGCTAAGGGCGTGGTAGCGCGGCGCGGTTTTACCGGCCGCCAGAAATTCGGCCCGTTTACGGGCGATAGCGGCGTCGTTTTCCGGATGAACGGTGGTTAGTGCGCCGGCGCGGTGGAGATGGCGCATCGCCTGAAGCACTTCATCATCGTTCAACTTATACTGGTAGGTCAGGTAGAGCTTGAAGCTGCTAATCCCGGCTTCAACCATCATCGGGATTTCATCGAGGATGGCATGGTTGATATGCTGGATAACGCCGTGAAAACTGTAGTCGATCACCGCTTTGTAGGCAGCATATCCGTGATAGGCCTCTAGCTGATGACGAAGGCGGCAGCCGGCGGGGCCGAAGCCCATATGATCGACGATAGTGGTGGTACCGCCGCAGGCGGCGGCGCGGGTGCCGGTGAAGAAATCATCGCAGCTGCGGGCATGCCCGGTATCAATATTAAAATGAGTATGAACGTCAATGCCGCCGGGCATGACATAGCAACCTGCGGCATCGATAGTCTGGCAAGGTTCGGTCGGGGTAATCCGTTCGGCGAGCTGGCTGACCAGGCCGTTTTCAATGAGCAGATCCTGTTTTGCCTGGCCGTCGGCGTTGACCACGATGCCGTTTTTAATCAGTACGCGCATAAAAACTCCAGACTCCCGCCGACGCGCGGCGGGAGGAATAACCGAACGAACTTACTCCGTTGCCAGCCAGCTCAGCGGGATTGCGGCGTACATCGCGGCGCAGGTCACCAGATGCTGTTTCCAGGTTTTTTCATTTGGCGCATGGGCTTCCGGCTCTTTACCCGGACCGAAACCGATAACCGGGATGCCGTGACGGCCCATGATGGAAACGCCGTTGGTGGAGAAGGTCCACTTGTCGACCACCGGCGCTTTACCGAACAGCCCTTCATAAGCGTTGCAGAGCGCGCGCACGGTGAAATGATCCTCTTCCACTTTCCAGGTCGGGAAGTAGCATTCCGTTGGATAAACCAGCCCGGTCCATGACGGACGCTCATAGTTGTACATTGAGACCACGGCGCCGGCCTTCTGCACGGCAGGCAGGGCGCGGATTTCATCCAGCGCGCCTTCCCAGGTTTCGCCCCAGGTCAGACGGCGGTCGATAGAGACCGCGCAGCTGTCGGCAACCGCGCAGCGGCTTGGCGAGGTGAAGAAAATTTCTGAAACGGTGAGGGTGCCTTTACCCAGGAACTCATCGTTGCCCAGGTTATGGGAGAGCTCCTGCAGCTCGTTAAGAATCGGCCCCATTTTGAAAATCGCATTATCGCCGCGCTCCGGCGCCGAGCCGTGGCAGCTGACCCCCTGAACATCGACACGAATCTCCATACGCCCGCGCTGGCCGCGATAGATTTGGCAATCCGTCGGCTCGGTACTGACCACGAATTCCGGGCGAATGCCGGACTGTTCGATGATGTACTGCCAGCACAGACCGTCGCAATCTTCCTCCTGAACGGTACCGGTCACCAGCAGGGTATATTCATCTTCCAAACCGAGATCTTTGATGATTTTTCCAGCGTAGACCATCGACGCCATCCCGCCTTCCTGGTCAGACGCGCCGCGCCCACCGATCAGTTCGTCGGTTTCCATTCCCTGATAGGGGTCAAAGGTCCAGTTCTTGATGTTACCGATGCCAACGGTATCGATATGCGCGTCCATGGCGACCAGTCGCGGGCCGTGGCCGATATAGCCCAGCACGTTGCCCATCGGGTCGATCTCGACTTTATCGAAGCCGACTTTTTCCATCTCTTCTTTAATACGATGCACGACGCGTTTTTCGTCACAGCTTTCGCTGGGGATGGCGATCATATCGCGCAGGAAGCGGGTCATATCCTGCTGGTAGTGGTTTGCTTTTTCGACAATCAGTTTGAAAGGAATGTGCTTAGCCATGAATTAACTCTCCGGTCCTGGTTTCCCGCTTCGCGGGATGAATATGTTGAATAAGTTGAACGTTTATTGTGCTGCCGGCAGTTTGCCTTCCCAGACGACCTCGCGGTAATGCTGCACGTCGGTGTCGCCTTCAGTGCTGATGACCAGCACCACGGAGTGAGTATCAAGCCCCAGCTTGTTCATTAGCGCCTGGCGCTCGGGATGGAAGTGGACGGCGGCCAGCGTCCCGAGCCCGACGGCGCCGGATTCTCCGGAGATAACCCGGTGGTCATTGCCGACAGGATTACCGAGTACGCGCATACCGAGGGCGGCAACGGCATCCTGGCAGGAGATAAATTGGGTGGCGCAGTTGCGCAGAATTTCCCAGCCCAGCGGGTTAGGTTCGCCGCAGGCTAGTCCTGCCATGATGGTGGCCATGTCGCCGCCGACGTTGACGATGTCGCCTTTTACCCCGGAGCGATAGATGCAGTCCGCCAGTTCAGGTTCCACAATCACCGAGTGCAAATCGCGGGCGCCGAAGACGTCGACCAGATAGCCGAGCACGCCGCCTGCCATCGCGCCGACACCCGCCTGCAGGAAGACGTGGGTAGGGCGAGCAATGCCCATCGCCGCCATCTGTTCTACCGCTTCATCGGCGAGGGTGGCGTAACCTTGCATAATCCAGGTCGGGATTTTGGTGTAGCCTTCCCATGCGGTGTCCTGTACCACTTCCCAGCCGTTTTTCTGTGCGGTTTGCATGGTAAAACGCACGGTATCGTCGTAGTTCATATCAGTAACGATACATTCCGCGCCGAGGCGCAAAATGGCATCCACGCGTTCCTGCGCTGACCCTTTCGGCATGTACACCACCGCGTTTTGCCCTAGCTGCTGGGCGGCCCAGGCGACGCCGCGCCCGTGGTTGCCATCGGTGGTCGTGGCGAAAGTCATCTTCTCTTTGATGGTGGATTTGAGGGTATCAAACGAGAAAGCGTTAATATCGAGATGGTATTTTTCGCACAACAGTTGAGCGATGGCGTAGGCGCCGCCGAGCATTTTGAAGGCGTTGAGGCCAAAGCGCTGGGATTCATCTTTTACCAGGATGTTCTTTACGCCGAACAGCGTCGCCAGTTCCTTCAGGGCATACAGCGGCGTCGGTTGGTAACCGGCGATTTTTTGATGAAAATGGCGCGCCTGTTGCGCCTGCTGACGAGAGAACAGCGGCGAAGTTTCACCGGTAAAGAAACGGTTGTCGGCAATATCCATTTTCAGCGAAAAAGCAGACATATTCTGTCCTTATCCTTCTTTGGAGTCGGGGAAGCCGGCCCGCAGACCGGCTCGCGAAGTTATTTGATGCGTTTTTGCGCGTCCTGCAGCAGTTGCTCCAGCAACTGACCGGGTTTGGCATATTTGCGACAGAGGATCATGGCGGCGATGATGTATGGCTTCCAGCTAGCCTCTTTATAGGTGGCGATACGGTATTTCTCGAACACCGCTTCGGTGACTTCGCCCTCCTCGCAGGAGACGCCGGTAATATCCGCCGGCAGGCAATGCATATACAGCGCGTCACCGTCTTTGGTGTGCTTCATCATCTCTTCTGTACAGTGCCAGTCTTTGTGATTGGCGTTCTGGGCGAGACAGGCTTTTTCCAGCGCTTTCAGCCCGTCATGGTCGTTGGCGCGCAGTAGCTCGGTGCGCTGTTCCATCACTTTGTATGGTGCCCAGGATTTCGGGTAAACGATATCGGCGTCTTTAAAGGCTTCCGCCATATCGGTGACCTGACGGAAGCTGCCGCCGGATGCCGCGGCGTTTTTCTTCGCCACTTCGATAACATCCGGGATCAGATCGTAGCCTTCCGGATGGGCGAGGGTGACGTCCATACCGAAGCGGGTCATCAGACCGATGATCCCCTGCGGAACGGAAAGCGGTTTGCCGTAGCTTGGTGAGTAGGCCCAGGTCATGGCAATTTTTTTACCTTTCAGATTTTCCAGCGAGCCGAAGTGCTCACGCAGCCAGGCCAGGTCGGCCATCGCCTGCGTCGGATGGTCAATGTCGCACTGCAGGTTAATTAATGCCGGGCGCTGCGGCAGTACGCCCTGTTTGTGACCGTCATCCAGCGCTTCGCCGACTTCACGCATATAGGCGTTGCCGGCGCCGAGGTACATATCGTCGCGGATACCGATAGCGTCAGCGCAGAAGGAGATCATATTGGCGGTTTCACGTACCGTTTCACCGTGGGCGATCTGCGACTTGCCTTCGTCGAGGTCCTGCTGCGCCAGGCCGAGCAGGTTTAACGCCGAGGCATAAGAGAAGCGGGTGCGGGTCGAGTTATCGCGAAAGACCGAAATACCCAGTCCGCTGTTAAAAACTTTGGTCGCGATGTTTTCCGCCCGCAACGTTTTCAACGCCGCGGCGACATCCAGCACCTGCTTCAGCTCGTCCGGCGATTGCTCCCACGTCAGCAGGAAATCTTTTTCATGCAGGTTAGAGTTGAGCTTATTGATATCCTTGATCAGTTCGTTAACAGTTTTCATATTTCGATCCTGGTAGTGAATGACGGCTTATTGATTGCTGTGCAGTCGAAATGACATTGATGTAAGTGGCGACGGCCAGCGCTGTATTACCACTAACAATAAGCGTGCCAGTTATAATTGAGTCGCGGTGGCTGAGCAGAAAAGCCGGAAATTATGCGAGGCGGGTCACGAAAAATGGCTTGTAACGCTCACTTGATGGAAATGAAATTCATTTGCCAGTTGTTACGGCAAATTAAATTTGAACCATCAGACAAGCGTAGATATCGATCTGCGACGATGAGTTTGTCACCAAAATGATAATTTTGACCTGCGGATTATCATATTGAGAGGAAAATGTGATACCTCTTCCATATTTTCTTTAAGCTGTAAAAAAGCGCAGGGTTGGCACCTTTTTTCAGGTCGGCCGGCGGTAGTATGATAAACGCAGAATAAAAAGAGTCGATCTTCAGCATTTTCTTTCGGCTACTGATATTAAAAGGTCAATTATGATTCCCTCCAATTCGCTATCCGTTTTAATGCAGATTCAGCCAACGATTCAACGTTTTGCCCGCATGCTCTCCAGCGTGTTACAACTCGAAGTCGAGATTGTCGACAATACGCTGTGCCGGGTCGCCGGTACCGGCGCCTACGGTAAATTCCTGGGGCGAAAATTAAATACAGATTCGCGACTTTTACGTTACATAATAGAAACAAAAAAAGAAAAGGTCGTGACTCATTCGCGTTTTGATCCCTTGTGTAAAGGTTGTACCAATAAAGAGAACTGTAAAGAGAAGGCATTTCTGGGTACCCCGGTGATTTATCAGGAACAGTGTGTCGGGGTTATTAGTCTGGTCGCCTTAACTCGCGAACAGCAGGAGCGCATTAATGACAACCTCCACGAGTTCTCAGATTATGTACGCCACGTTTCTTCAATATTTGTCTCCCGCCTGTTAGAAGACCAGGGTGGGGGAGACAATATGCTTAAAATGTTTTCCACCATGATTGAAAACATGGATCAAGGCGTGCTGGTGGTTAGCCAGGATCAAAAAGTTAAATTTGCCAATCAGGCGGCGATGAAAATCCTTGGTGCGAATCACGGCAGTATGATTGGCAAAACTATTCATTTTCGCCCGCTGACTTTTGCGCAAAATTTTATTCGCGGCCATGTTCAGCACGTGATTTCATTTGATGATAAGAAAGAACTGATTATCGGTCAGCTGCACGCTATTCAGGATCAATGGCTGTTCTTAATGGCCTTCCACCAGTCGCATTCGTCAGCCGATCTGGCGCCGTCGCAGGATGGCCCGCAGATTGAACAGATGGTTGGCGAATGTCGGCCAATGCGTCAGCTGAAAAAACTGATTACCCGCGTGGCGCCAAGCCCGTCGAGCGTGATGATCGTCGGTGAAAGTGGGACCGGCAAAGAGGTGGTCGCTCGTGCGGTGCATAAGCTGAGCGACAGACAGGCGAAGCCTTTCATCGCGATCAACTGCGCGGCCATCCCCGAGCAGCTACTGGAGAGCGAGCTCTTTGGCTATGTCAAAGGCGCATTTACCGGGGCCTCGGCCAACGGTAAGACCGGTCTGATTCAGGCGGCTAATCACGGCACGCTGTTTCTTGATGAAATCGGCGATATGCCATTAACCCTGCAGGCCAAGCTGCTGCGGGCGATTGAATCGCGCGAAATTCAGCCGGTGGGCGCCAGCCACCCTGTACCGGTCGATATCCGCATTATTTCGGCCACCAACCAGAACCTTGAGCAGTTCATTGCCGAAGGGAAATTCCGCGAGGATCTGTTCTATCGGCTTAATGTCATCCCACTGCGCCTGCCGCCGCTGCGCGAGCGTCAGGATGATATCGAATTGCTGATTCACTATTTCCTGCATCTGCACACCCGTCGGCTGGAGCTGGTCTATCCCGGCGTGTCCCCGGAAGTCATCGCCTTACTGAAGAACTACCGCTGGCCGGGCAATATTCGCGAGCTGAGTAACCTGATGGAGTATCTGGTTAACGTGGTTCCCTCCGGCGAGGTGATTGATCTTTCTCTGCTGCCGCCAAATCTTATCAGCAGCGGCAAAGTCACCGAGCGGGAAAGCACCCGGGCAGCGCCAGCCAGCGTTGCGAAAGAAGAAGAGGGGGGAACGGCGCTGGAGGAGATGGAAAAACAGATGATCCGCGACGCCCTGACGCGCTATAGCAATAAAAAGCAGGCCGCCGATGAGCTCGGGATCGGCATTGCGACGCTGTATCGCAAAATCAAAAAGTATGAGCTGGTCGGGGTTTGATAAGCCGTATCACTCTGAGAGCAACGTTTATCAAAATCGCCGATCGTTATTGATCTGGCAACGAAAATGCCCTTATACGCGGAAAAGAGAAAATCACTACCGCTGATTTTCTCTTTTTTTACGCCTTTGAACTTCATCTCATTAGTCCTTATCCGCTCTGCTTGCTCGCTTCAGTCACCATTTTCTGTTCGTTTTTTCAGCGGCTGGCATTGTTCTTGCCTTTACCGTTTGCCATCGGCTGCTGCGATAGCCGGCAAACAAACATGATAAGGACAGGAACATGGTGCAGATAAATGAGAATCTCGCGACTCCGCCCGTTTCATCGTTGAGTCGTTTTTTTGCTAAGCCCCGCATTATTGCTAAACCTGGATTTAACCGCTGGCTGGTCCCACCCGCGGCGCTGGCGGTGCATTTGTGCATTGGTATGGCCTACGGCTTTTCCGTCTATTGGCTGCCAATGTCGCAGCTGATCGGCGGCAGCGCGCCGCTGCAGTGTCCGGTCGATATGTCGTTCTGGCAGCAACTGGTTACCCGCCAGTGCGACTGGAAAATTTCCCTGCTCGGCTGGACCTATACGCTATTCTTCGTTTTTCTCGGCTGCTCCGCGGCGCTCTGGGGAAGCTGGCTGGAGAAGGTTGGCCCGCGTCTGGTGAGTTTTGACGCCACCCTCTGCTGGTGCGGCGGCCTGCTGCTGGCGACCGCGGCAATCTATTTTCATCAGCTGTGGCTACTGTGGTTGGGCGCCGGCGTGATTGGCGGCATTGGCCTGGGGCTTGGCTATATCTCGCCGGTCTCAACGCTGTTGCGCTGGTTCCCTGATAAGCGAGGGATGGCCGCGGGAATGGCGATCATGGGCTTCGGCGGCGGGGCGCTGGTGGGAGCGCCGCTGGCGAATTGGCTAATCAATTTTTTCGCCGATGGTCAGGAAAGTGGGGTATGGCAAAGCATCCTGGCGCTGGCGGTGATTTATGCGCTGTTCATGCTCTGCGGCACTTTTGGTTACCGTCTGCCGCCAATGGGCTGGCATCCGCGCGGCGCGAAGGCGCAGCAAGCCATCAGCAAACAGCCAACTATTCAGGTTCACGTCAGCGTCGCGTGGCGTACCCCGCAATTCTGGCTGCTGTGGCTTGTGCTGTGGCTCAACGTTACCGCCGGGATTGGCATTCTCGGCATGGCCTCGCCGATGCTGCAGGAGATTTTTGCCGGAAAGCTACTATCCCTGGATCTGGGCTGGCAGGAACTCAATGCAGAACAACTGAAGCGCATCGCGACAATGGCGGCGGGATTTACCGGCCTGCTCAGCCTGTTTAATATTCTGGGGCGCTTTTTCTGGGCTTCTGTTTCCGATATGTGCGGCAGGAAAGCCACCTTCGCGCTGATCTTCTTTCTGGGAACCCTCCTTTACGGCACACTGCCGTTGATTAACCACGGCGGCTACGTGGCGTTTTTTGTCTGTGCGCTCTGCGTGATTATCTCTATGTACGGTGGCGGTTTCGCGACCATCCCGGCATATCTTGCCGATGTATTTGGCTCACAAATGGTTGGCGCGATCCATGGTCGTCTGCTGACTGCCTGGTCGGCGGCCGGGATCAGCGGCCCGGTGCTGGTCAACTATTTGCGCGAGTACCAGCTGGCGCAAGGCGTGGAACCCGCGAGAATTTATGACATCACGCTGCTGGCGTTGACCGGGTTGCTTATCATCGGCTTTATTTGTAATCAGCTGGTTCGGCCGATTCCGCAGAAATATGCCATGACCGCGGAGCAACAGCAGCAGGCGAGGGGGCTGTATACTATCAATAAAGACGCGCAGCTGAGCTGGGAACCGACGCCCGCGCCGCTGCTGCTGACGCTAAGCTGGCTGGCCGTCGGTATACCTTTGCTGTGGGGAATGGGCACCACCTTGCAACAAGCGGTTAAGTTCTTTATGTAGACCATCAGAGGCAAGCACCCAACGGGCAGGTTGGGTGCTTATTGCACAGCTATTATCAATTACGATTCCCATTCTGCGCTTCGGTGATACACTAGCTAAATGTGATCTTTGTCATATCGTAATTACTACAGAGAAAAGAGACACTGCTATGCAACATATCATTGAGGGCTTCCTCAACTTCCAGAAAGAGATTTTCCCGCAACGCAAAGAGCTCTTCCGCAGCCTGGCGTCGAGCCAAAACCCAAAAGCGTTGTTCATCTCTTGTTCTGATAGCCGCCTGGTCCCGGAGCTGGTTACCCAGCAGGAGCCAGGGCAGCTGTTCGTTATTCGTAATGCCGGTAATATTGTTCCCTCTTTCGGGCCGGAGCCGGGCGGCGTGTCTGCAACTATTGAATATGCCGTTGTCGCCCTCGGTGTGACGGATATCGTTATTTGCGGTCACTCTAACTGCGGCGCGATGAAAGCCATCGCCACCTGCCAGTGTCTGGAACCAATGCCTGCCGTTTCCCACTGGTTACGCTACTCCGACGCGGCGAAAGCGGTGGTAGAGAAGAAAACCTGGGCCAGCGAAACCGATAAAGTGAACGGTATGGTGCAGGAAAACGTTATTGCCCAGTTGAACAACATTAAAACGCATCCGTCGGTTGCGGTTGGCCTGCGCGACAAAACCCTGCGTCTGCACGGCTGGTTCTATGATATTGAAAGCGGCGATATTCGCGCGCTGGATAAAGACACCAAAACCTTCGTCTCACTGTCGGAAAACCCGGAAGTCTACTTCGAATAATATCCCCCAGGGCAAGGAAGCCCTGTGCATCGTTATAAATAATTCATGAACCCATCTCATAGGTCTGTTCGTTTTTGCCTGGCTAATCAATCCCCTGCCAACTTTCTATAATCTTTTTCTCCTGTCGATACTTTCCGTTTGGAGAACAAACGATGCAAAACCCATTGAACTCGCGCCAACAGGCGCTGATCCCGGTTGCCGCCCTGGCCGCTGAAGGCAATATCGAGTCGCTGGGCCCGGCGCTGGAGACCGCGCTGGATACCGGCCTGACGATAAATGAATTAAAAGAGACGCTGGTGCAGCTGTACGCCTACTGCGGCTTTCCGCGTAGCCTGAATGCGCTCTCCTGCCTGATGAGGGTGATAACCGAGCGCCAGGCGCGAGGCGTTATTGATAACGAGGGTGCGACAGCGGCCCCGTTACCGGAGAACTGGGATAGCCTGCAGGCCGGTAGCCGTAATCAGACACAACTGGTAGGGCAGACGGTCAGCGGGCCGCTATTTGATTTTGCGCCAGCCATCGACTGCTATCTGAAGGCGCATCTGTTTGGCGATATCTTCCAGCGTGACGTCCTGGATTGGCCTACGCGCGAGCTGGCGACGATCTCAATGCTGGCCGCACTAACAGGCGTGGAAAGCCAGCTGAAGAGCCATTACGCGATTAGCCTGCACAACGGGCTGACGGCGCAGCAGCTGCGTGGATTTATTGACGTGCTGGAGACAAAAGTCAGCGCCGAAATAGCGGAAAAGGCCTCGGCGGTACTGGAGCAAGTGGCAGGTAGTTGAAGCATCGGGGGAGAGGACAACGACATTGTCGTAGCTGAAAAACAGCGCGGCGCGCCAGAGATAAAGTCTGGCGCGTCACACTCGCACTCGCACTATTATTTGCTCAGTTCCGCAGTCATATAGACGCGGTTATTGAACTGGGCGCTGGTAATCTTATAAGACGCGCCTTGCTCGGCAGCCTGGGCGGCAATTTTCGCTTCCGCACGGTCGAGGGTTGAAGCGGTTGCCGTCACGCTCTGGGCAAAAGCACCGAATGACATCAGGGACAGCACGGTAACTGCAGCAAAAGTTTTGATGGATTTCATGGTCATATTCCTTAAAGATTTTGTTTGGTGAGGAGCGCTGTTGCTCCGATGTGATAAGAATAGAACCAATGATGATTGTTTAAAATCGAAACAATTTGCCTATCTTGTTCAAAATCACTGATGTTGTGCTTGATAGCGTAGTGGATACTCCGCAAGTGGATGGGGCAGGTTCATATTGTGGCTGCCCTCAATCTCGGCAACGATGGTTTGATAACCGGCGATCCAGCGTTGCCCCTGAGCTTTGGCCTGCTGGTGTTGCAGATGGTTCATCATCATTTCCATAGACTGTCGGTCGCGCCAGTAGTAGTTGTTGATGATTCGGCCGCTGGCAGCATCATGATAGCTCTCCATACCGATAAATCCCTCCAGCGACTGGGTATAGCGCTCGATCTCGCCGTCCAGTTGATAAAAGTCATCGTCGTACTCTCTCTTCTCAAAGATAAAACTGGTTAAAAATAGTGACATTACCTGCTCCTGTGTCTGACTTTATAGGCTGATTAGCGTGGACTGGTGGCTCAAACCGGGCATCATCTGCTCCAGCCCCCCGGTAAGCATGCGGCCGGCCTCATGCAGCGCTTCGAGCGGCATCTCTGGCAGGCTTTCCAGAATAAACCACATCTGCGGGTCGCGAGCGCTCAGGCGGGTACGAACTCCCTGTCGCCAGTTCCAGCGGCGGCAGGTCACGCCGCGATCGTCACGCCAAATGACCTCTCCCGGTTCCGGTGATTCAACGGCGGCTAAGCCTTCCTTCATCGTATCAAAGGGCTCAGAGCCGTCGGCGATGACCAGACGCGGCGCGCCGCAATAGGCGGCGATGTTCTCGCCGCCGACTGGAACGGCATACCGCAGGCTGACGGCATTGTAGAGGTCAACGACCGGGTCAATTGCCGGCATGTCGCCATCGCGAAGTACGCGTTTACGCAACGCCTCTGCGGAACAGGGCGTGCGTTTCGGTTTAGCGCCAAACGCTTTGAATACGGTAGACCATGCCGCGAGATGGTCCTCCGCCCATGCGGGATCTCCGGCTAATACCGCCTGACAGGCTGTCGCCAGTGCGGCTTCACCGATAGAAGCATCACGTAGCGGCGCAGCGTTGACGGTAATACTCAGCGCCCGAAACCCTGGGGCGATCGCGGCTAACTGTGGGCTAATTGACGGTAATGGGTGAGACATTGCATAATCCTGTAATGACTGATTTAGAGCATAATATCGACCGATGAACGATAAAGTCAATATAACGACCGATAACAGCAACGATCTAAGCCGCATTAATGAGGCAGTATCGCGGCGTATTAAGCAGTTTCGACGCGAAAAGAAGATCTCTCTCGACGAGCTTTCCCGTCGCGCCGGCGTCAGTAAAGGGATGCTGGTGGATATCGAAGGGTGTAGGGCGAATCCCAGTATCGCGCTGTTGTGCAAAATCGCTGCGGCGATGGGGGTATCGGTGGCGGAGTTTGTCAACGTTGCCAGTGAGCCGATGGTTCATCTTATCGACCGTGATGCGATTCCGGTATTATGGCGCGGCGAGCAGGGCGGCAGTGCCAGGCTGCTGGCCGGCACCAGCGGACCAGATATGCTTGAACTCTGGCAGTGGCGGATGTTGCCTGGCGAATCGTTCCGTTCACCGGGGCATCCGGCCGACACCTACGAACTGCTATACGTGACCGAGGGAGAACTCACCTTGACGGTGAATAATGACCCATATCAGGTGGCTGAAGGGTGTTCTGCGGTAGCACGTACCGATGTGCCACATGAATATTGTAATTTCAGTCAGTTGCCCGTCGTCTTTACCATGACGGTGTATGAGAAAGGGCGCTGACGCGGACTCTGGCGTAATTCTGGCTTCACCACTACGCTGAATAATTCACGCCCTGGATAGATATAGCCTCCAGGGGAATACGGTGAGCCAGAGGAAACCTTATGAGTGAAGTCAAAATTGTTGCCACGCTAACTCCCCATCCTGAATATATCGATACCATCAGAGAGGCGGCATTAGCCATGGTGCCGCCGACGCACAGAGAAGCAGGGTGCCTGCAATATGACCTGCACGAAAGCCGGGAGATCCTTGATGTCAGACAGCTTTCCCGGCAAGGAAAGATCTCATTTGTGTTTATTGAGCGTTGGCGTTCGGAAGACGATCTGAAACAGCACGTTGCGATGCCCTATCATGACGATTTTCTGGCGATTCTGGAGGGGAAACTGGAGAGTATTCAGGTACAGCGACTGATGGCGTTATAGATAAAAGCAAGAGGAAATAGGAGAAGTGCGCACCAAATCAATAATGATTGAAATGGTGCGTCCGAGTGGACTCGAACCACCGACCCCCACCATGTCAAGGTGGTGCTCTAACCAACTGAGCTACGGACGCAAATGGTGCGTTTAATTGGACTCGAACCAACGACCCCCACCATGTCAAGGTGGTGCTCTAACCAACTGAGCTATAAACGCAAATGGTGCGTTCAATTGGACTCGAACCAACGACCCCCACCATGTCAAGGTGGTGCTCTAACCAACTGAGCTATGAACGCAATGTTGTGGTGACAACGGGGACGCATATTAACGGCAGGGAGGCCGTGTGGCAAGAGGCAAACGTCACTTTTCTTGCAGAATAGACGCGTTTGCAGAACTTTTATCCATGTCGCCCATATTTTACTGATGATAAAGGATATTTCTTCAACAATCTCCTGCTCCGTTGCGTTTTTCTGCCCGGATTGGCAGGGGAGACGCTCACCGACTTTATGCTAGAGTGTGCGGCAAATAAACGACGGAGCGCAGTAATGAAAGCAATTGGCATTTTTTGTGGTTCTTCTACCGGGGAAAACCCGATTTATCAGGTTTACGCGCAACAGGTTGGCAAGGCGCTGGCGCAAGCCGGGGTGGAGCTCGTATATGGCGGCGGTAAAGTAGGACTCATGGGCGCCGTGGCAGACGCCGCATTAGAACACGGCGGGCGGGTCATTGGCGTAATGCCGCGCGGGCTGGTGGAGCGTGAAATTGCGCATAGCGGATTAAGCGAGCTGCATGTCGTTGAGAATATGCATGAGCGCAAAAACAAAATGTCGCTGCTGGCGGACGGCTTCATTGCCATGCCGGGCGGAGCCGGAACGTTGGAAGAGATTTTTGAACAGTGGACCTGGGCGCAGCTTGGTATTCATGAAAAACCCTGCGCATTTCTGAACGTGAACGGCTATTACAATCCACTGCAGGCAATGGCGGAAAAAATGGCCGCCGAAGGGTTTATGCACCGCCGCTATGCTGAGATGCTGACTTTTAGCGATGATGTACAGGAGATTTTAACCGCATTCCATCGCTATACGCCGCCGCAGCGCAAATGGCTTGAGAAGTAGCGCTATTAAAGGGCAAACCGTTTTATCGGCTTGCCCTTTTTTTTAGCGTTTCTGGTTAGCGCGCGGCGCGCTGCAGGATCACGCTTGACGGCTGACGCTGCAGGAAGCGCATGCGCAGCATCATCATGATGGCAGCGGAGGTCAGGCCGATGATAAATCCGCACCAGAATCCCGCAGGCCCCATCCGCGGCACCACAATATCGGTCAGCGCCAGCAGATAACCGCTTGGCAGGCCTAGCACCCAGTAAGCGGTAAAGGTAATAAAGAAGATCGACCGGGTATCTTTATAACCGCGCAGAATACCGCTGCCGATCACCTGGATGGAGTCGGAAATCTGATAAATCGCCGCCAGCAGCATCAGCTGTGAGGCCAGTAACACGACCTCCGGGTTATCGTTGTAAAGCAGGGCAATCTGCTTACGCATCAGGATCGTGAAAATCGCGGTGATCATCGCCATGCAGACGCCCACGCCGACGCCGGTACGCGCTGAAGTCTGGGCATCCAGCGTCGAGCCCTGGCCGAGGCGAAAGCCAACGCGGATGGTCACCGCCGCCGCCAGTGAGAGTGGCAGAACGAACATCAGCGAACTGAAGTTAAGGGCGATTTGATGCCCTGCGACATCGATAATCCCCAATGGCGAAACCAGCAGCGCCACAACCGCGAACAGCGTGACTTCAAAAAACAGCGCCAGCGCGATCGGCAGGCCTAACTGTACCAGCCGTTTTAATACCGAAAAATCAGGTTTACTGAAACGCTCAGCGCAGCGGATATCGCGCATTGAGCGCGCGCGGCGCACCCAGGCCAGCATGCTGGCAAACATGACCCAGTAGACCGAGGCGGTCGCGACGCCGCAGCCGATGCCGCCAAGTTCCGGCATACCGAAATGACCATAGATAAAAATGTAGTTCACTGGAATGTTGACCAGCAGGCCGATAAACCCCATCACCATTCCGGGCTTGGTTTTTGCCAGCCCTTCGCACTGGTTACGCGCGACCTGGAAGAACAGATAGCCCGGCGCACCCCATAGCAGAGCACGCAGATACCCCACCGCTTTGTCGGCAAGCTGTGGGTCGATGTTGTGCATCGAGCTGATGATATAGCCTGCGTTCCACAGCACCACCATTACCAGTACGGAGACAAAGCCCGCCAGCCAAAAACCCTGGCGTACCTGCTGGGCGATGCGATCGCGGCGACCGGAACCATTAAGTTGGGCGATAACCGGCGTTAACGCCAGCAGCAGACCGTGGCCAAACAGGATGGCAGGTAGCCAGATCGAGGTGCCGATAGCCACGGCGGCCATATCGGTTGCGCTATAGCCGCCGGCCATCACCGTATCGACAAAACCCATCGCCGTCTGGGCGACCTGCGCCAGAATGACCGGGATAGCCAATGCTAATAACTGACGCGCTTCTATAAAGTACTTCTGCACGTGAACACCTTTATATTGTTGTTATTTTGAGACTAAAAAAGCCGCCTTAAATGGCAGCAAGAAGAAAATACAGGAGGAATTTCCAGTCTATTGTAGCGAGGATTAGCCATTAAGCCAGTGAAAAAATGGTGGGGGCACGATGCGCGCTGGCAACCTGTTTGGTCAACTGTTATTGTTCCGCGTATATATAACGGTAATGATACCGTCACGATTCTCAACAGGAGCAAAGTATGTTTACTGGTATTGTACAGGGGACTGCGAAAGTGGTGTCCATCGATGAGAAACCGAATTTCCGCACCCACGTGGTGGAGCTGCCGGCGCATATGCTCGACGGCCTGGAGACCGGTGCTTCGGTGGCGCACAATGGCTGTTGCCTGACCGTTACTGAAATTGACGGCCCGCGAATCAGCTTTGATTTGATGAAAGAGACGCTGCGTATCACTAATCTTGGCGCTATCCATGAAGGTGATATGGTCAACGTTGAGCGAGCGGCGAAATTCAGTGATGAAATTGGCGGTCATTTGATGTCGGGCCATATTATGACCACCGCCGAGGTCGTTAAAATCCTCACCTCGGAAAACAATCGCCAGATTTGGTTTAAGGTGCAGGACCCGGCGTTGATGAAATATATCCTGTATAAAGGGTTCATTGGCGTCGACGGTATTAGCCTGACGGTTGGCGAAGTGACCCCGACTCGTTTCTGCGTGCACCTGATTCCGGAAACGCTGCAGCGCACGACGCTTGGCGTGAAAAAACTCGGCGATAAAGTGAATATCGAAATCGATCCGCAGACTCAGGCGGTCGTGGATACCGTGGAGCGCGTGCTGGCGGCAAAAGAAGCGGCGCAAAAAACCGCCGAGGAATAATTAAAAAAGCCCCCGTAGAAGCGTATTTCTGCGGGGGCTTTTTTGCGAGTCTAGCGGGCTACACGCAGGCCGTGTTCAACACCGCGCGAGAAGACGACCTGCCAGAGCTGAATATCGCGGGCGCGGAAGGCACCGGCGCAGGCATTCAGATAATAGGTAAACATGCGTTTGAAACGGTCTGAATAGTTATCGGCAATATCCGGCCAACTGGCAAGAAAACGCTCGTACCAGGCCATCAAAGTGGTGTCGTAATCGGCGCCAAAGTTATGCCAATCTTCCATCACAAAATGCTTCTCGCTGGCATCGGCAATATGGCGTACCGACGGCAGGCAACCGTTAGGGAAGATATATTTATTAATCCACGGGTCGACGTTGTGATCGGTAATTTTTGAGCCGATGGTGTGAAGCAGAAAACGACCGTTTGGTTTTAAATTGCGATCGACAACTTCAAAATAAGTGGCGTAATTTTTAGGCCCCACGTGCTCGAACATCCCGACGGAGACGATACGGTCAAAACTCTCATGGAGATCGCGATAGTCCTGCAGCAGAATATTGACATCTAATCCTGCACAGCGCTCCTGCGCCATTTTTTGTTGTTCGGCCGAAATAGTCACGCCCGTCACGCTGACGTTATAGTTTTTGGCCATGTAATAGGCCAGCCCGCCCCAACCGCAACCGATATCCAGCACTTTCATTCCCGGCTCAAGCTGCAGTTTGCGACAAATAAGATCTAATTTATCCTGCTGCGCCTGCTCCAGATTTTCGGCCTCTTTCCAGTATCCGCAGGAATATTGCATATAGGGATCGAGCATGCGGTGGAAAAGGTCGTTGCCTAAATCGTAGTGTTCTTTACCCACAATCCAGGCGCGTTTTTTACTTTGCAGATTGAACAGGCGAGCGCCAGCGATACGTAGCGTATCTTTGAAATGGTGGGGGAGTTGCTTATCCAGCCCGGCGCGCAATACCTTGTGAAAGAATATATCCAGGCGTTCGCATTCCCACCAGCCGTCCATATAGCTTTCGCCTAATCCGAGAGACCCTTCCTGTAACACACGTTTAAAAAAGAGCGGGTTTTTTACCCGGATATCGGAGGGTGCGGAACCATTGATTTCAATTCCGGCACGGCCCAATAATTCAGCTGCAATCCGGTACCAATCATCGTTTGGTACACTTACTTCTTCTATACACGATGAACTCATAGCTTCTCCATCACGCCCAAGTGATCAGAACCTTAAAACAGCGTAGACGCTTTTTTGGCTTTGTGAGAAATCTCACGAAAAAATCGTGAGGGTGCTATCCGACGTAGAACAGAGGAAGGGAGATAACCCTTGCCGAAAGGCCTTCCATGGTGAAACGGGCTGCTTCCTGCCCCCGTTAATATCTAAAAAACTTTCTATTTATGTGATGCCGGACCCAGTATAGGCCGCTAAAAACCGCCTTTCAATAAAAATATATTAGCAGGCTAATGACTGGTCCGGGATTTCCTTTAAAAAATCATCAAGCGTGAGAGGATTCGTTCACTAACTGCACGCGTCGTTGCTGCATCCAGAAACCGATGCCTGCCAGGACGATGGAAATCAACATCACGCTGGTGGTGGTCAGAAGCGGAGTGGCGATAAGGCTTGATACCAGCAGGCTTGCCAGGAAGCACAGGCCAAGCTGCAGCGTATTCTGCAGGGCGGCGGCGCGGCCGGTCGCTTGTGGAAAAGGTTTCAGCGCCTGGGCGACGACGATAGGGTAAATGCCGCCATTCACAATCGCCATGATGCAAAACGGAATCATTAGCGCAACCAGCGACGGATGAGCCTGCATTCCGGCAAGCCAGGTCGCCGCCACGCTCAGCGCAAAAACAACCAGCAGCCAGGGCAGCATCTGATGACCCTGCCATTTTTGCAGCGCCGCGCGGCAGCCGTAACCGCCGATCAGGAAGGCGATAGTTTGCGGCACGTAGCTGAGACCAATCACCGTTGGGCCATAACCCATTTCATGAAGGATAAACGGCGAGCCGGTGAGCCAGGCGAAGAAGCTGGCGGAACACGCCGCATAAATGAGCACGTTACCGCTATATTCACGTGAACGCAGCAGGGCCATAAAGGTGAGTTTTTGCGGCGTTTCGCCAGCAGGTTTGACCACCGCCTTCAGACGAAAAGCCGGCAGCATCAACAGTAAGGTGATAGCGAACAGGGTGGCGAAAATAGCCTGCCATTCCAGATGAACTAACAGCCAGCTGCCGAGTAACGGCGCCAGCGCCGGAGAGAGCCCGACCAGCGGCATGATCGTCGCGAAAATGCGGTTGGTGCGCTGGGCTGGATAGTAGTCGGTCACCATCGCCTGCCAGGTCACCGCGGCGGCGCATACGCCAATAGCCTGGATAAAACGCAGTACCAGCATCAGCGTCGCGTCGCGTACCCACAGCATCCCAAGACAGCCAAGAGCGAAGATAGCCAGCCCGGCGAGCAGAATCGGTTTTCGGCCATAGCGGTCCGACAACGGCCCCCAGAACAGCTGGCCGATCGCGAAACCCGCGAGGAATAAGCTCAGGCTGGCGCTAACCGATGCAGCAGAGGTGTTGAGGTCTTGCTGAATGGCGGCAAAGGCCGGTAGATACATGTCGGTGGCCAGAAAACCAAGCACGCTCAGGCCGCCGAGCCACACTAAAAATCCTTTCCCAGGTTGTTGCATAACGTTCTCTTTCTACTGATGCAGGTACGATGCCGCAGAGTGTAGGGAGTGTAATTCGCCTTGTGAAACGCTATTATTTGTCACATGCATTCAAAAATTTTGCAGGCAGAATATGTGGTCTGAATATTCCTTAGAAGTGGTTGATGCTGTAGCGCGTAACGGAAGTTTCAGCGCCGCGGCGCAGGAGCTACACCGCGTTCCTTCGGCGGTGAGCTATACGGTGCGACAACTGGAGGAGTGGCTGGCGGTTCCGCTTTTTGAACGTCGCCATCGTGATGTTGAATTGACCCCTGCCGGGCACTGGTTTTTGCAGGAAGGGCGTTCTGTTATCAAAAAAATGCAGATCACCCGCCAGCAGTGCCAGCAGATTGCTAACGGCTGGCGTGGCCAGTTGTCCATTGCGGTGGACGATATCGTTAAACCCGCGCGTATGCGCCAGATGATCGTTGATTTTTATCGCCATTTTAGCGATGTCGAACTGATCGTTTTTCAGGAAGTTTTCAACGGCGTCTGGGATGCGTTAGCCGATGGGCGGGTAGAATTAGCTATCGGCGCGACGCGTTCGATTCCGGTGGGCGGGCGTTACGCTTTCCGCGATATGGGGATGCTGAACTGGCACTGTGTCGTTGCCAGTAGCCATCCGCTGGCGCAGATGGATGGGCCGCTCAGCGATGATGTGTTGCGCAACTGGCCGTCCCTGGTGCGCGAAGATACCTCGCGCTCGTTGCCGAAGCGCACAACCTGGCTGCTGGATAACCAGAAGCGGGTGGTGGTGCCGGACTGGGAATCTTCAGCCACCTGTCTTTCTGCGGGATTATGCGTCGGGATGGTGCCCGGCCATTTCGCCCGCCCGCATATCGATAGCGGGGAGTGGACGGCCTTGACGTTGGAAAACCCATTCCCGGATGCTGCCTGCTGCCTGACCTGGCAACAGAGCGATGCTTCACCCGCTTTAAGCTGGCTGCTTGACTATCTTGGCGACAGCGAAACGTTGAATCGGGAGTGGCTGCGGGCGCCGGAATAACCGGCGCCGGAGGAGGGCGTTAGCGGCGATAATCGACGAACGGGCCGTCGGCTACCGAGCGGCGCTCGATAAGACGTGGATGCACCTCGATGGACTGCGACTCTTCACGTTTATTAACGATACGATCGAGCAGCATATTGAATGCCGCTTCCCCGAGCGAGTCCTTCGGCTGGTGAATGGTGGTCAGCGCCGGGCTGAAGTAGCGGGCGTTACGCACGTTATCATACCCGATCAGCGAAATGTCCTGCGGCACGCGCAGGCCCATTTCGTCGGCGGCGCAGATAGCGCCCATCGCCATGATGTCGCCGCCGCAGAACACGGCGGTTGGGCGATGCTGCTGATTAAGGATCTGCTGCATGGCGCGGTAGCCGGATTCCGGTTCAAAGTCGCCCTGCACAATCCAGTTTTCCGGCACATTGATATGCGCTTCTTTCATTGCCTGCATGAAGCCTGCCAGGCGTCCGGCGCCGGTGTTGCGTTCAAGCGGGCCCGGAATAACGCCAATTTCGCGATGGCCGCGTTCAATCAGGTAACGGCCGGCGATATAGCCGCCTTCAAAGGCATTATCGATAACCGAGTCGGTAAAGTCCGCCTTGGCTTCGCCCCAGTCCATCACCACCATCGGAATATGACGATACTCTTCCAGCATGCTGAGTACGGACTCCGGGTACTCGGAACACATCACCAGCAGGCCGTCGACGCGCTTTTGCGCCATCATAGACAAGTAGGCGCGCTGTTTTTCCGGATCGTTCCAGGCGTTGCCCAGAATTAGGGTATAGCCTTTCTGGAAGCAGCTCTTTTCTACGGATTCGATAATTTCAGCGAAATAGGCCGCTTCGCTGCTGGTGGCCAGCAAACCGATCGATTTAGTGTGATTGACTTTCAGGCTGCGAGCCACGGCGCTTGGCGAATAGTGGAGTTCTTTAATTGCCGCCCACACCGCATTGCGCGTCTCTTCCGCCACGAAACGGGTTTTGTTAATCACATGTGATACAGTTGTAGTGGAAACGTTTGCGCGTTTCGCTACATCTTTAATAGTTGCCATTACTTCTCACTCCAGACCTTGACCTGATCGTCTGATTATCGATACGTAAACGTTTGCCTATACACACCCTGTATACAATGCTCAACATTGCAACACCTGGGAAAACGACACAGAACGACAGGAAGGGGTCAATGGCCGATACGCTTTCAAATTAGCGTGGGATTTTGTCCTATCTCGAAGCAAAGGGGAAGAGCAAAAATGTGCATCACTCTAAATCCGGGAAGATTTTTGCATATTTTTGTGCAAAAATGAGCAAGCTCACTTTCTATGTGGGGATAATCAGGGGAGAAAATTGATGGACACAAATTTAAAGTTTTCGCTGACAACGACGGTTATTGTTTTGGGTCTGATCGTCGCCGCCGCGTTGACCGCGGTACTGCACTGATTCCAGCAGGGAGGGGGCTTCCCCTCCCATCCCGCCATTATTAGCAAATCTGCAAAAATCTTTTGTCATTTCGTTTACTTCTGTTTTTCTGTGATTGATGTCATGCTTTTGGCTTCTGATGTAATGCCGAGTCCTGAATCGGCCTGATGGAGTCTCTGAATGAAAATCAACTTTCCCTTACTCGCGTTGGCGATCGGTGCCTTTGGTATCGGTACCACCGAGTTTTCCCCGATGGGACTACTGCCGGTTATCGCCAAAGGCGTAGATGTTTCTATTCCGGCCGCGGGGATGCTGATTAGCGCCTATGCCATTGGCGTGATGGTCGGCGCGCCGTTAATGACGTTACTGCTGTCGCATCGCGCTCGCCGCAATGCATTGATCTTCCTGATGGGGATCTTCACCCTCGGCAACGTTCTCTCTTCAATTGCGCCGGATTACACGACGCTACTGCTGTCGCGTATTATCACCAGCCTCAATCATGGCGCGTTCTTCGGCCTCGGCTCGGTCGTTGCCGCAAGCGTGGTGCCAAAACACAAACAGGCCAGTGCGGTCGCGACCATGTTTATGGGGCTGACCATTGCCAATATCGGCGGCGTACCGGCGGCTACCTGGCTTGGCGAAACCATCGGCTGGCGAATGTCTTTCCTCGCCACGGCGGGTCTGGGATTAATTGCGATGGTCAGCCTGTGGTTCTCCCTGCCGAAGGGTAGCGCCGGCGAGCGTCCGAACGTGAAGCGCGAGCTGTCGGTGTTGATGCGTCCTCAGGTACTCTCCGCGCTGTTGACCACCGTGCTGGGCGCCGGGGCGATGTTCACGCTGTATACCTACATTTCTCCGGTACTGCATACCATTACCAATGCTTCACCGCTGTTTGTTACCGCCATGCTGGTATTAATCGGCGTCGGTTTCTCACTTGGCAACTATCTGGGCGGTAAATTTGCCGACCGTTCAGTCTCCGGAACGTTGAAAGGGTTCCTGTTGTTACTGATTGCCATCATGTTGGCCATTCCGCTGCTGGCGCAATCGCAGTTGGGTGCTGCCGTCAGCATGGTCGTGTGGGGCGCGGCAACCTTCGCGGTGGTTCCGCCGCTGCAGATGCGCGTAATGCGCGTGGCGCACGAAGCGCCGGGTCTGTCATCGTCGGTGAATATTGGCGCTTTTAACCTCGGTAACGCGTTGGGTGCGGCGGCAGGCGGCGCGGTGATTTCCGGCGGTCTCGGTTATGCTTTTGTGCCGGTAATGGGGGCGATTATTGCCGGGCTGGCGTTGGCGGTAGTGCTGTTTGGCGGGCGTTCTCAACCAGAAGAAGCGTTAGCGAATCACTAAGTTGTACTAAGAAAAAACCGCAGCGGGGCAAGCCTGCTGCGGTTTTGTTTTATGCTGCCAGGTTGGCGGCAACAAATTTCCAGTTTACCAACGCCCAGAAGTGTTCCAGATAATTAGGACGGGCATTGCGGTAGTCGATGTAGTAGGCGTGTTCCCAGACATCAACGGTCAGCAGCGGCGTCGCATCGGTAGTCAGCGGAGTGCCGGCGTTGCTGGTGGAGACGATAGCCAGGCTGCCGTCTGCGTTTTTAACAAGCCAGGTCCAGCCTGCGCCGAAGTTTTTCGCCGCGGCATCGGTGAATTTCGCTTTAAAATCAGCGAAGCTACCGAAAGATTTGCTAATCGCTGCGGCCAGTTCGCCTTCCGGCTCACCGCCGGCGTTCGGCGCCAGGCAGTTCCAGTAGAAAGTGTGGTTCCAGACCTGCGCTGCGTTATTGAAGACGCCACCTTCAGAAGAGCGAACGATCTCTTCCAGAGATTTGCCTTCAAAAGCGGTGCCTTTGATCAGGTTGTTGAGGTTGGTCACATAGGCCTGGTGATGCTTACCGTAATGGTATTCCAGGGTTTCTGCGGAAATGTGCGGCGCCAGGGCGTCTTTTGCATATGGTAATGCAGGTAATTCGAACGACATTGCTACTCTCCTTATAACTTTTTGTTTTTTCTCACATTAATTAGGTGAAAGTTCACCTGAATACAGTATTTACTGTGTAACGCTGTCGCGAGTGTTACATGTTATTGTGTTGAGAATGTTAACATTTGCTGAAGTCAGTTAAAAGACTTACAACAACAAAGGTTATTCATTGCTAACGCGACTGATTAAGCCTTCGCCAGTCTGGCGCATGACGAGCGATATGATTCGTAAAGTCCCCATCGACGCTCCTGCATACGACTAAAACGCTGCATATCCTCACCGCTTGTTATCTTTTTAAAATGCGATAAATCATTAGCTTGTTAGCATTATGCGTAATAGGAATGACTTTCATGCCCAATAATCATTGGGATCTATTTTAATTGTATGACAAATATAATTGTCTCTGCAGGCAACGGACCTCGGAGTAAGAAATCGTTATTGAACAAGCATAAAGCTCATAATTGATGGATGAAAAGAGATGGCGCACAAACATGAAATGGTCAGCGGACATATTATCCCGATCGTCATAGATATTATCGAATGGATCGAAGACAACATTTTTACCGCGCTCCCCGTTACCGCGATCTCGAGGAAATCGGGTTATTCGCACTGGTACTTTCAGCGCCAGTTTGCGCTGATTACCGGTTATACGCTGGGAACGTATGTTAGCCGACGCAAAATGACTATTGCCGCCGGTATTCTCAAACAGACGAAGGATTCGGCGTTGAGTATCTCATTGCTGCTCGGTTTTGAAGGCCAGGCGACATTCTGCCGTACTTTCCGTCGTCATTTTGGTATGTCGCCGACCAGTTATCGCCGCCACCCCGCGCAACTGGAGGAGCGAATGCAGTATCCGCTGAATCTGGAAGAGGGGGGGGATGTACAGAAGAGCGGTTTGCCGGCGCAGCGGCAAACCGAGGCCAGCGTCTCTTAACGAATGGTTTTTGGCGTCATTACGCGGCGCGCGCCGACGTAGTGGCGAACCCAATAATCTTCGCTTAAGGAGGTTATCTGAATATCACGACCGGTACGCGGCGACTGGATAAACTTACCGTTTCCAACGTAAACGCCTACATGGTCGGCGGTGCCGCGTCCACGGGTACGGAAGAAGACCAGGTCGCCGCTTTGCAGTTCATCGCGGTCAACCGGGCGGGCATCGCGCAGGTGGTACATTTCGTTAGCGGTGCGCGGAATATGAATTTTTACCAGATCTTTATAGGCGTAATAAACCAGCCCGCTGCAGTCGAAACCGGTACGCGGTGAGGAGCCTCCCCAGCGATAAGGCTTGCCCAGCTGATCCATGAGTTTATTCATTGCGGTACTTTGCGCTTTTTGCACGCGGGCTTTGTGTGCGTCGGCAATCGTCAGATTCGGCTCGTCGACAACGGGCTTACAGCGTTTTTTGTAGCCTTTACGCACTACGCATTTGCTTTTCACGTTGTTCAACGCCAGCGTCGATGCTTCGCCGGATTTTACCGTTTTCGCACACTGTTTTTTATAACCTTTGCGCAACACGCATTTTTTGGTGGCGCCGGCGGCTTGACGATTAAGCGCGGTTTGGCTTGCTGCGGTAGTGCGGGTAGGGAGCTTAGAGCTGGAGGTTTTTTTACGGGTAGTTTTAGCGGTGGATTTGGATTTATTCTGTGCCGCTTTCTTCTTACGCTCGGCGGTGGAGCCTTTTGCCGGATGCGCCTTCGGCGTAGCCGAAGCGTGCGTATGCCCTGAAGCATGCGCCAATGGCGTAAGCGAGATAGATGTAAACAGTAATGCACAGAGCGATATCGCGATTTTATTGAGCCGCGCCACTGAGCAATCCCCTGATTAAATTACAGACATATACTAATGCCTGACGGTGAATGACAAACCGGAATGATTCTAAAGCATAAAAAGCCAGAAAGTTAATACTCTTTTGTATCTAAAATGTCGTTTGGTTAACGATTGCAAAAAAATAAGTCAGAGAATCGCCGCTGCGTACAAAAAATGCGCAATCCGCCCCGCGCTGACGTCACAAAGTGATATTTTTAAGGCAACTTCAGACGACAGAAGATAAAATGTGGCGAGTGAAAAAAATGTTATTATCGGTCCTGCGTCCAGGACGCTACAATGACAAATTACTGCCGTAAAGATGTTTAAGGAAGCACGACAATGAGCACCACTTTAGAAACAATCCAACGTCAAATCGCTGAAAACCCGATCCTGCTGTATATGAAAGGTTCTCCGAAGCTGCCGAGCTGCGGTTTCTCCGCTCAGGCTGTACAGGCGCTTTCCGCTTGCGGCGAACGTTTTGCCTACGTAGACATCCTGCAGAATCCGGATATCCGCGCTGAATTACCGAAATACGCTAACTGGCCGACCTTCCCGCAGCTGTGGGTTGACGGCGAACTGGTTGGCGGTTGCGACATCATCATCGAAATGTATCAGCGCGGCGAACTGCAGCAGCTGATCAAAGAAACGGCAGCCAAGCACAGCGCTGACGAGCCGAAAGCAGAGTAATTCTTTGCAGCAAAGAAAAAGCGACTTCCCCGGAAGTCGCTTTTTTTATCGCTTATGCTTCAAGCGCAGGTAACGGCCAACCGCCAAGGCGCTTCCAGCGGTTGACGATTTCGCAGAATAGCTGGGCGGTTTGCTCGGTATCGTACAACGCAGAATGAGCCTTGCTGCCATCAAACTCCATTCCCGCGGCAATGCAGGCTTTAGACAATACCGTTTGCCCTAAGGCCAACCCGCTCAGCGCGGCGGTATCGAAGGTCACGAAAGGATGGAACGGGTTGCGTTTCAACCCGGCGCGCTCGGCGGCGGCCATCGTAAAGCTATGATCGAAAGTCGCATTATGCGCCACCATAATCGCGCGGCTACAATCGCTCTCTTTCATCCCTTTGCGGACCATTTTAAAAATGGCGTGCAGCGCATCGTATTCGCTTATCGCGCCGCGCTCAGGATCGTTTGGGTTAATTCCATTGAAAGCCAGCGCTTCCGGCTGCAGGTTGGCCCCTTCGAAGGGAGCCACGTGAAAATGCAGCGTTTCGTCCGGCATCAGCCAGCCCTGCTCATCCATCTTCAACGTAATAGCGGCGATCTCCAGCAGGGCGTCGGTTTTGGCATTAAACCCGGCGGTCTCAACATCAATCACCACTGGGTAAAAACCGCGAAAACGGCCGCACAGACCATTAAGTTGAGCGTTCTCGGACATCAGATTCTCTTAGCTGGAAAAAAGTAGCGCGCATTATGGCAAATTTTGCCGCGGCTTGCAGCAGGTAGGGATAAAACATCGGGCGCGAACGCGCCCGAATTAGCTTAGTTGCCGAGACCTTTTCCGGCATCTTTCTCTTCGATCAGCTCAATTTTGTAGCCGTCCGGATCTTCAACAAAGGCGATAACCGTGCTGCCGCCTTTCACCGGGCCGGCCTCGCGAGTGACATTGCCGCCGTTCTGGCGAATACGTTCGCAGGCTTCCGCCGCGTTGTCGACGCTCAGCGCAATATGGCCATAGGCGGTACCGAGCTCGTAGCTATCCACGCCCCAGTTATAGGTCAGTTCGATAACCGCGGTATCGCTCTCTTCGCCGTAGCCGACGAAAGCCAGCGAGTATTTATATTCAGGGTTTTCGCTGGTACGCAGCAGCTTCATGCCCAGCACGTTGGTATAAAACTCGATAGAACGTTGCAGGTCGCCAACGCGCAGCATGGTGTGAAGTAAGCGCATAATTTCCCCTATGCAGTTTGTTTTGATACATCAGAGTCTTGAGTATAGCGGCGTTGGTACGCCGCTATCAATGGAGGGATTACAGGGTTGGATAATCGGTATAACCTTCCGCGCCGCCGCCGTAGAAGCTTTCCGGGCGCTGCGGGTTTAGCGCCGCTTTCTTCTGCAGACGGGCCACCAGATCCGGGTTGGCGATGTAATCGCGGCCAAAGGCCACGGCATCGATCAGCCCTTTATTAATAAGGTCGTTGGCTTTCTCCACCGTATAGGCGCCAGCGCCGATAATCGCGCCAGGGAAACGATCGCGGACTTTCTGACGGAATTCGTCGCTATACGGCTGGCCGCCGGCCCAGTCTGGTTCGGACATGTGCAGATAAGCGATACCGCGTTTTGCCAGTTGCTCAATAAGATAGAGCGCATCGGCTTCTTCGTTCGGGCCGTTATCGACGTTCTGGAAACTACCGATTGGCGACACGCGGATACCGATACGGTCGGCGCTCCACTCTTTGCTGACGGCATCGACCACTTCGAGCACCAGGCGGGCGCGGTTCTCAACGCTGCCGCCGTACTGGTCGGTACGCTGGTTAGAAGAAGGCGACAGGAACTGGTGCAGCAGATAACCGTGCGCGGAGTGCAGCTCTACCAGATCGAATCCGACATCACGGGCATTGCCTACCGCCTGACGGAAATCATCAACGATGCCTGGGATTTCGTCCGTTTCCAGCGCGCGCGGCATTGACGTATCAACGCGAATTGCATGGCCGTTTTCATCACGCAGCGAAGTACGCGTGCCTGCGCTCAGTGCCGATGGCGCGACCGGCGCTGCGCCGCCCGGTTGCAGGCTGTTATGGGAAATCCGCCCGGTGTGCCACAGTTGCACGGCGATATGACCGTTTTCAGCATGAACGCCAGCGGTGATTTTTTGCCATGCGGCCATTTGCTCTGCGCTATGCAGGCCCGGCGCGCCGGCATAACCTTTCGCCTGGGCGGAAATTTGCGTCGCTTCGGTGATAATCAGGCCGGAGCTGGCGCGCTGACGATAGTACTCAGCCATCAGCGGAGTAGGGATGTCGCCAGGTTCGATGCTGCGCAGACGGGTCAGCGGAGCCATAAATACGCGGTTAGGTACGGTCACAGCACCGACTTTTAACGGGCTGAACAATTTAGATTCTGACATAATGACTCCTGAGTAGACCGGTCGTCTTGTAACTGGTTAAATAAAAACGCCTGTTAAACCGCAGGCGCTGCAATGATCTGTTTGGCGTGAGCAAGGGCGCTTTCCAGCGGCGTTGCGCTACGCGTAATTTTGGCCTGTAGATTGGCCCCCAACCACAACGAGTACAGCACCTGTGAAAGGGTGATAGCTTCCCCCTCAAACAGCAGGCTACCCTCCAGACGGCCTTTTTCCAGTGCTTCGCCCAATAGGGCGATAATCTGACTGGCGCCTTTATCCATGGCGGTACGCATATCTTCCGACAGGTCGCACACTTCCGCCGACAGCTTCACGGTTAAGCAGCCGCTGATAATGCCCTGTTGGCAAAACTGATTCAGCGTGTGCTGATAGTAGGCCAGCAGCCGGTCGCGGTAGTTGCCTTCGCCATGGTCGAAGTGGTCAACCAGGCGCTGCAGATAGCCGGTGTAGTGATGTTCAAGCAACGCGACGCCGAAGGCTTCTTTTGAGCGAAAGTAATGATAGAAAGAGCCTTTCGGCACTTCCGCCGTTTTCAGAAGTTCACTTAAGCCCATTCCGGTAAAACCACGATGCATGCATAGTTGTTCGCCGGTGACGAGGATGTGTTCTCGGGTATCGCATTCGCTGTGTCTGTTCATGCGGCACACTGTAGTAGACCGATTGGTCTAATGCAAGCAAAATGATCATTCTGCGAGGATAACAAACTAACAAAAGTTGCGCGCGAGCGGCAGAGCGTCTTCAATGAGAAGCAGAGAGAACAAACAGGAGATCGGTTGTGGCAGAGCAGCTTGAGTTTTTCCCGGTACAAAGTCCGTGTCGGGGAATATGTCAGTCCGATGAACGCGGGTATTGCCGTGGCTGTTTTCGTAGCCGTGATGAGCGCTTCAACTGGCAAAAACTGAGCGATGCGCAAAAACAAGAGGTTCTGCGCCTGTGCCGTCAGCGATTACTGCGTAAAATTCGAGCGGCTAAGCCGGAGCCGGCGGAAGAACCGCAGCAACCCTCACTGTTTTGAAGATAAATATGCGTATACTCAGAGCACTTTTTTGTCGAGGAAGCGTTTATGGTTCAGCGTATTGCTATGGCTCCGCAGGGGCCGGAATTTTCACGTTTTGTTATGGGTTACTGGCGGCTAATGGACTGGAATATGTCCGCCGAGGCGCTGGTCGGCTTTATTGAGCAGCACCTGGATCTGGGAATTACTACCGTCGACCACGCCGATATCTACGGCGATTATCAATGCGAATCTGCCTTTGGCGAAGCGCTTAAACGAGCTCCGCATCTACGTAGCCGAATGGAAATCGTCAGCAAATGCGGCATTGCTACCAAAGCGCGTGCGGAAAATACCATTGGCCACTATATTACTGACCGTGACCATATCATTCTCAGCGCCGAGCAATCCCTGCGCAACCTGGCGACCGATCATCTCGATTTACTGCTGATTCACCGCCCGGATCCATTGATGGATGCCGACGAGGTCGCTGAGGCTTTCCTCGCGCTACATCATAGTGGGAAAGTGCGCCACTTTGGCGTGTCTAACTTTACGCCGGCGCAGTTTACGCTTTTACAATCGCGCCTGCCTTTCACCCTGGCGACTAACCAGGTCGAGCTCTCGCCGGTATATCAGCCGCTGCTGCTTGACGGCACCCTCGATCAACTGCAGCAGCTACGCATTCGCCCGATGGCCTGGTCCTGCCTCGGCGGCGGACGCCTGTTCAACGACGAGAGCTTCCAGCCGCTGCGCGACGAACTGGCGCAAATTGCCCAGGAGCTTAACGCCGAAAGCATCGAACAGGTAGTTTACGCGTGGGTGTTGCGCCTGCCGTCGAAACCGTTGCCGATTATCGGCTCGGGGAAAATCGAGCGCGTGCGCTCGGCGATTGTCGCGGAAAAACTGCATATGACGCGCCAGCAGTGGTTCCGCATTCGCAAAGCGGCGCTGGGATACGACGTCCCATAAGCCAGATTACGCCTCCGGATGCCGCTGCCTGGTTTACACTTATCAGGGAAACAGCCAATCCGGAGGTGTTATGCAACGATGTTTACTCGCTATTTTCACTCTCGCATTTTGCGCTGGCGCTCAGGCCGCCAGTGAAGATGTCACCCTCAATCTTGTCACCAGCCAAAGCGTTGGCCAGGCCGTCGGCAGCGTTAAAATTACTGAAACCGACAGGGGACTCGAATTTGCTCCTGATTTACGCGCGTTACCGCCGGGTAAACACGGTTTTCATATTCATGCTGAAGGGAGCTGCCAGCCGGCGATAAAAGACGGTAAAGCGGTCGCCGCCGGCGCGGCGGGCGGGCATTTCGACCCGCAACATACCGGCAAACATGAAGGGCCATTAGGGGCGGGGCATCTCGGCGATCTCCCTCTGCTGGTGGTGAACGACGATGGCGTGGCTAATCAACCAGTTATTGCCCCGCGCCTGAAAACGCTCGCGGAAGTGAAGGGCAAAGCGCTGATGGTGCATGTCGGCGGCGATAATATGGCCGATAGCCCGCAGCCGCTGGGCGGCGGCGGCGAGCGTTTTGCCTGCGGGGTGATTAAGTAGCCCGTTCGGTAATGGTGCCGGCAATCGGCGCTTGTTCTAATTGCGATAGCGAGCAGTATAACCGCCAGATAATCGCCGCCAGCTCTTTAGCCGCCGGCTGATGATGGTGATTAAGGGTGTCGCAAATCCGCTGCAGTTCCAGCAACGTCGAGGCAAGTGGGCGTTGCTGGACGCCGCGTTCGCTCATGACGTCGCGTAGCAGGCTAATACACAAGTCGCGCACTTGTGAAAGCGGATCGGAGCGTGTCTCCCAATCACGTAGTTGCCACACGACATGCGAGCAGTTGAGCAGCACCACGCCCCAGCGCAGCAGCCAACGTCGCGCCAGCGCGTCCTGGCTGCTGCTTAACTGGCTAATGTGGTGATACACCAGTGACTCAAATTCGTGCTCGCTATGCTGCGGGCGGCGGCTCAGCTGATCGACGAAGTGACGCCGTAACGCACGAATATGGCGGCGGCTTTTCCGCGCATCCGAACCGGGACTGATAATCGCAAAGGCAAGCCATGCAAGACCGACGCCGATGATTTTGCTGAGATTATCATTAAGAAACGAGGCGAAGTCATAGACCGGAGGGTTGGTGACCGAAATAAACGATCCCATAAAGACGATTAACTGCCCCCATAGCCCTGCGAACTTCGGCATTTGAAGTTTTAATAATTGCATGGTGGTGAGCAGCGGGAACAGAAACAGTAAAAACTGCCACAGGTCGGTTATCTGCACCATTAAGCCAAACTTCACCACAAAGCTGAACAGCGACAACAGCACCAGGGTACGCATCAATAAGGTGAGCGATTTAAAAGGCGAAGGCGACACCGAGTACAGTACGCAGCTAATGGCGGCAAGGGTGAGCGCGGCGGCGCAGGCCTGCCATTGGGTGCTGATGCCCCAGGCACCCACGGCCACCAATGCGCAGAAGGTACGCAAGCCGTTCCATAACGCCTCCGCCTGATCGGTATGACGCGACAACGCAGGCGCCGAAGGGACGTTAAACTCGGTGATAGCGCTGGCATTCTCGATGCGGCGGATCCAGCGGCTGCTTTCGAGATAGATACGACAGAAATAGCGCAGCCGTTTCCAGAACGCCAGATGGCGATAGTCGGCGTTGGGGCCAGGAGCAAGCGGCACCAGTATCCGCGCCACGCTATAAGCAGTCGCGTGCGGGTTGGCGAGCTCGCTGAGTAGCGTTTCGAGCACCGCCCGCGTATTGCCTGGCGCATCCGGCCAGTTCAATAACATTCGCCGCAGGCTGGAGATGACGCTGGTCATTCGCAACTGCTGGTGTAGCAGATAATTCAGCAATGGATTTTGCCGTCTGAAACGGTAGTGGCTCCAGAAGGCCTGGATACGCAGCAGATTCATGGTCAGGATCTGGCCGATGACGCTTTCATGAGCGCTACGAATCGCATCGGTGGTTTCCGGCACCCACAGCAGGCTGGCATGCTCTAATAATCGGGAGTGCATATTCTTCAGTGCCGTCAGCAGCGTGACGCCATCCGAGGTACTGGGCAGGATCATCATCATGAACCCGCCGGACAATATCCCCACAATCACTTCACAGACACGCGACTGAGCGATAGTCCACAGTTCATTCGCGTCGGTAACATTTATAACCGGGAAGGCGATGATTGCGCAGGTATAGCCCGCCAGTTGAAAAGCGTAGGCGACGTTATTGGTAAACATCGCGCAGGCCCAGGTACAGAGCGCAATCCAGGCTGAGATACTGAATAAGAATAGCCACGGGTCGTTAAGGGTATGGCCCGCAAGTAGCAGGGCGGCGCAGGCGCCGAGCAGGCTGCCGGCGATACGGCCAAAACTCTTACTGATAACGCCGCCGACGGTCGGGAAGCTCACGACTGCGGCTGAGGTCATTGCCCAGTAGGGTTCATCAAGGTCCAACGCATAGGCGATGCTGAGCGCCAGACACATGGCAATGCCGTTGCGCAATGCGTAGCGCCATTGCGGGCGACTGGCCTTAAACCACGGCAGTGATTGCCAGCGCAAAGCCTGCAGCTTCATTATTGTCCGCCAATTGACACGGTACAGGTGGTACCTGAAACCAACGTGACATCCGCAGGGAGTTTATCGAACTCGATACGTACCGGTACGCGTTGCGCAAGGCGTACCCATGGAATGTTGGGTTTAATATTAGCGACCAGCGCCGAACCGCCTTCAACGCTCTGGTCAACGATGGCGCGGCCGATACTGGAGACGTGACCCTGTAACGTTTGTTTGCTGCTATAGAGAACGACCTGAGCGCTATCACCTTCGCGGATGTGACGCAGTTTGGTCTCTTCAAAATAACCCAGAACATAAAAAGAATGACTATCAACCAACGCAAATACCGGATGGCCGACGGAGGCGTAATCCCCGACTCGCGTTGACAAATTAGTGATCCAGCCATCAACCGGGGCTTTGACCACGGTTTGCGCCAGCTGCCACTGCGCATGCTCCAGCGCGGCTTGCGCTACGCCAACCACCGCTTTTGCCGCTTCATAAGTCGTATTGGCGGTATTCAGAGTGGTATTAACGGTTTCCATATCTTCAGCAGATATGAAGTTTTGCGAAAGACTGCGGCGACGAGCGACATCGCTGGCGGCTTTAGTCTGCTCGGCTTTGGCTTTAGCCAGTTCGGCTTTGGCTTTTGCCAGCTGCGCTTGTGCGTTTAATACCGAGATGCGATACGGCGTATCGTCAATACGGAACAAAACGTCGCCGGCTTTGACCAATTGGTTATCTTTAACATTCAACTGCAAAATACTGCCGGAAATCTGCGGGGTGATACCGACCTGTTCGGCGCGAATTTTGCCATCGCGCGTCCACGGAGACTGGGTGTAGTAGTTCCATACCAGCCAGGCGGCGATAATCGCAATAGCGGCAATAATTAAGGTTGAGAGATATTTTAGTTTCTTCATGAAATGAGCATCACAGGAGAGTCAGGAGAACCAGCGCCAGGCAAACGGCCAGCGCAAACAGGGAAAGGTCCATCAGCAGGGGATGCCAGATTTCGCCGGCATACATCCAGTCGCGTAGCTGACGATGAACGATTAACCAGATAAAGAAACCAAGCACGACGGCTTTAAATAACGGGGGAAAATAGATAGAAGCGCCGAACACCAGGTCCTGTAGCGACAATCCGGGAGTGTTAAGACTCAGTTTCACAAGCAAAAATCCTTTGCCGTTGCAGGGATAATGTTCTTGGTGATGAATTAGTTCACATTGTAAATCATTGTCTTGAATTTAGTGAATCAAGTAATTCATTTGTTTTGGTAATTTAAATGCTGCACACTATTCTAAAAGCAGTATAATAACTTAGCAAGCTAATTATAAGGAGATGAAATTGGAATCGCCACTTGGTTCTGATCTGGCACGTTTGGTACGCGTTTGGCGCGCGCTGATCGACCATCGCCTGAAACCTCTGGAGTTAACGCAGACGCACTGGGTCACGCTGCATAACATTCATCAGCTACCTCCTGAGCAGTCGCAAATCCAGCTGGCCAAGGCCATTGGTATCGAACAGCCCTCTTTGGTGCGCACGCTGGATCAACTGGAGGAGAAAGGGCTCATTTCTCGCCAGACTTGTGCAAACGATCGCCGGGCGAAACGTATTAAGTTAACGGAAAAGGCTGAACCGCTGATCAATGAAATGGAAGCGGTGATTGGCAAAACGCGTGATGAAATCCTTGCGGGTGTCTCAAAGCAGGAAGTCGAAACGCTACTCAACTTAATCCGTAAACTTGAAAACAATATCCTCGATCTTCAGGCAAAAGACTAGCCGGGAAAAGGGCTTTGCGTTCGCAAAGCCCTTTCTATTATTCCTGCCAGACCACCACGCGGTCGCGGCCACCGTTTTTCGCCGCGTACATAGCCGTATCCGCGCGCTTGACGCATTCCTCAGCCCCAATGCTTGAGCTTGTAACGGTGTAAACACCCATGCTAATGGTCATTCGTTCCGGCAGCGATGTCTGTCCGGCGCTGACCATCTGACGAATTCGCTCGGCTATCGCCAGCGCATCATCAGCATGGGTATTTACCAGCAGCAGGGCGAACTCTTCGCCGCCGATGCGCGCGGCAATATCATCATGGCGCACGTGCGTCCGTAATACGTCGGCGGCAAACTGAATCACCTTGTCACCCTGAACATGACCGTAGTTGTCGTTGATACGCTTAAAGTGGTCGAGATCGCTGACGATAACCGACAGCGGTTGTGTTGCTGAAACTTGCGGCAGCAGACCGTTGAGCGTGTCGTAAAAGTAGCTGCGGTTGTACAGTCTGGTCAGCGGATCGCGGATAGAGTTCTGATATGAATTGATGTATTTGTTGTTAGAGTCGCGATAGAGAAGAAAAACGTCGCTTAACAGGACGAACAGCATAAATAAGGTACTTAAGGTTTCGAACAGGCGTGCCTGATTCCATGCGATGATATGTTGGCTATTTGTCGCTGTGAGTAATACGTTTAGCGTAAACAAATAGGCGGCGCAGAAAAATGCCCCGCTGTACCAGAATATATTTCTTAGCCGGGTGAGAGTAACCAATAATACCAATGTCACTACCCAGACTAAAAAAAGCAACCAGCCCATCCAGTTATGCCATAACGGAGTAAAAGTGCTGGTGAGATCGTCGATGAAATCGATGCTTAATAATGGACTATTACTGGAATGTAGCCACGACAAAATAAGAGTGATAGCACTAAAAAGAAAACACCCCGTCAGTACTATAGTATGTGCGCCGGACGCTTGATTAAGATACTGACGAAAACGGTATATAACAATAGCGGTGATGAACAACACCGCCATCAGGATATTACGGAATGAATAAAAGATCAGTGCGTCATTTTGTTTAACAATATATTCGCTGTTGTACAATAGCCAGCCGGGATAGCTGCTCAGGGTACCCAGCATCAGCAGGGCGGAGCTGGCAAAGGCGATGGCGATAGGCATTAGATACAGGCGGTTTTTATCACACCAATATTTCATGCTCATGAAACAGGCAATAGTAATATGAAAAATCATTAATATTATTGTCAACAAAGGAAAAAGTGGTGATGAAGTCGTAGGAATACGATTAACGACTGAATGAGATAGTAAATCAATCGTAATAATTGCCAGGCTGCAGGCAAAGATATAAGCAAATAAGCGGTGCGATAACCGGTTTAAATTCAGAGGCACAGGCAAACTCCCGCGATAAAAGGGCGGATAAAAACGACGCGCTGGTCGCTAAATGAAAAACATCTTCAGGCTAACGAATTAATCAACGGGAAATATTGCGCAAACGCAAGTTGCTGTGCAGAAACATCAATAATATTGATATATGTATGATGAATGTTTTGGTGATAAATAATGAATCTGGGGAATTAATGCGACCAATTAAGGCCGCATTAGGGAGGCTTAACGCGGGGAAACCGTCACTTGACTACCGCTGCCGGCAATGGCTACGCGCTGGCCGACGGAGAACGGGGTGCTGCCCTGTTTCTGAACCACCATGATGGTATTACCGTCATCTTTGCGGATCTCCAGCTCAACGCCCTGCGTTTTGTTCATCGCGCCCTGTACGCCCTGACCGGCTACGCCGCCGGCAACCGCGCCTGCAGCAGTTGCAAGAGAACGACCGGTACCGCCGCCGATGGTATTACCAAGGAAGCCGCCGAGTACCGCGCCGCCAATCGCGCCGATAGCATTGCTGTCATCGCCGCTTTGGATCTGGACCGCACGGGTATGTACGATGGTACCGTAGGTCACGCTTTGCACCTGCTTGGCTTCTGATGCTGTGTAAACATCGCCGGATAGACCGCTGCTGCTGACGCAACCCGCCAGGGTTAAGCCAATCATCGAGACAGCCAAAACACGTAAAATCATTTATGAATCTCCTGTGTACCAAAATGTTCCAGTGAACTTCCATGTGGTCAATTATATGGCATTTAAGCGTTCGCTGGCATAGCTTCCTTATGGACTGTTTAAAAATAATAAGGTTCGCTTTAACGACGGATAAACGTAAGTACTTTACATAACAAATTGTCGCGGCAGAACTATTGTTAAAAAGTATTAGTGCGCCATAGCATTGCACGCTGCTTTATGATGCACTGATGGCACTGCAAAAGTCATGGAATGAGGGTAGGCGTATGAAATCAGGTCGTTTTATTGGCGTAATGTCTGGCACCAGCCTTGATGGCGTTGATGTTGTTCTGGCGGCAATAAATGAAAACATGGTGGCGCAGCAGGCGAGCCTCTCGTACCCCATCCCGGTCAATCTGAAAGAAGATATTTTAGCGATTTGCCAGGGGCAACAGCTGACCTTGTCGCAACTGGGGCGACTCGATACCCGTTTGGGACGGCTTTTTTCGGATGCAGTATTAGCGCTGATGCGCCAGCAAAATCTTCAGCCTGAGGATGTTGTCGCTATCGGTTGCCATGGCCAGACGGTGTGGCATGAACCGACCGGCGATGCGCCGCACACGATGCAAATAGGCGATAACAATCAGATCGCAGCGCATACCGGCGTGACCGTGGTGGGGGATTTCCGCCGCCGCGATATGGCGCTTGGCGGCCAGGGCGCGCCATTGGTTCCGGCTTTCCACCAGGCGCTGCTGGCGCACCCGGTTGAAAGACGTATGGTGCTTAACATCGGCGGCATAGCCAACCTTTCCTTGCTGGTTCCAGGGCAGCCGGTACGCGGTTACGACACCGGACCGGGAAATATGTTGATGGACGCCTGGATTTGGCGCCAGTGCGGTAAACCCTACGATAAAGACGCGCAATGGGCCAGTGAAGGCAAAGTATTGCTACCGCTGCTGCAGGATATGCTAAGCGACCCGTGGTTTGCGTTACCCGCGCCGAAGAGCACCGGTCGCGAGTATTTCAATTATGGTTGGCTGGAAAAACATCTGGCGCGTTACGCTAATCTGCGAGGGCAGGATGTTCAGGCCACGCTGACTGAACTGACGGCGGTGACCATCAGTGAGCAGGTTTTGTTAAGCGGCGGCTGCGAGCGTTTGTTAGTTTGCGGCGGCGGGGCGCGTAATCCGCTGTTGATGGCGCGTCTGGCGGCGCTGCTGCCAGGAACGGAAGTCACGACCACCGATGATGCCGGTATCAGCGGTGACGATATGGAAGCGTTGGCTTTTGCGTGGCTGGCATGGCGTACGCTTGCCGGCCTGCCGGGTAATCTTCCTTCCGTCACCGGCGCCAGCGAAGCGACCATTCTTGGCGCCATTTATCCCGCGAATCGAGCGCAGAATCAGAGTTAACTGAAGTCGCTATTTTTTATTTACCGGTAAACTGGACGAAATTCCGGGAGGGCGGTTTGCCCTCCTGACCGGGAAAGTCGAAGGCATACTCATGAAAAAATTTCTTATTGCGGTAGTTCCTTTTATGCTGGCGGGGTGTAGCTATTACAACCAATTCGTTGAACGGATGCAGACCGACACCCTTGAATATCAGTGCGATCAAAAACCGCTGACCGTCCATCTGAACAACGCTCGTCAGCAGGTGAGCTTTATCTATGATAATCAGCAACTCAATCTGACCCAGGGGCTCTCGGCTTCCGGTTCTCGTTACACTGATGGCGTTTATGTCTTCTGGTCGAAGGGCGACAGCGCCACCGTGTATAAGCGCGACCGCGCCGTACTGGACAACTGCCAGTTACAAACCGCCAAACGTTGAGATTTCCGTAGCGGGGGCGCACAATAACGCCACCCTATGACAACGATCTCAATGGTTATGTCTGATAACGACGAATTGCAGCAAATCGCGCATCTGCGCCGTGAATATACCCGTGGCGGCCTTCGTCGCCACGATCTTCCCGCTGAACCCCTGACGTTATTTGAACGTTGGTTGCGTCAGGCCTGCGACGCTAAGCTCGCCGACCCGACGGCGATGGTAGTCGCGACCGTTGATGAAAACGGCCAGCCCTATCAACGCATCGTATTGTTAAAACACTATGATGAAAAAGGGCTGGTGTTTTATACCAACCTGGGCAGCCGTAAGGCGCACCAGATCGAAAAAAATCCCCATATCAGCCTGCTGTTTCCCTGGCATATGCTGGAGCGCCAGGTGATGGTAATAGGCCAGGCAGAGCGTCTGTCGACGCTGGAAGTGGTTAAGTATTTCCACAGCCGACCGCGCGATAGCCAGATTGGCGCCTGGGTCTCCCAACAGTCCAGCCGTATCTCCGCTCGTGGGATCCTGGAAAGTAAATTCCTCGAGCTTAAACAGAAATTCCAGCAAGGCGAAGTCCCGTTGCCAAGTTTCTGGGGCGGTTTTCGCGTCAGTATTGAACAAATGGAGTTCTGGCAGGGCGGTGAACATCGTCTGCACGACCGCTTTTTATACCAGCGGCAAAATGATGGCTGGCAAATCGACCGTCTGGCGCCATAAAGGACGCAAAATGTTGTTTTAAGCGCTGGTGCTACGTGCTCCGGCGCTTTATTCTATGTACCTTTCGCGTCTGGCGAAAAGTCGTGTACCGGCAAAGGTGCAGTCGTTTATACATGGAGAATTTGATGGCAAGCAGTAACTTGATTAAACAATTGCAAGAGCGGGGGCTGGTAGCCCAGGTGACGGACGAGGAAGCGTTAGCAGAGCGACTGGCGCAAGGCCCGATCGCGCTCTATTGCGGCTTCGATCCTACCGCTGACAGCTTGCACTTGGGGCATCTTGTTCCATTGTTATGCCTGAAACGCTTCCAGCAGGCAGGCCATAAGCCTGTGGCGCTGGTCGGCGGCGCGACCGGTCTGATTGGCGACCCGAGCTTTAAAGCCGCTGAGCGTAAACTCAATACCGAAGATACCGTGCAGCAGTGGGTGGATAAAATCCGTAAACAGGTTGCGCCATTCCTCGATTTCAACTGCGGCGACAACTCGGCGATTGCCGCGAATAACTACGACTGGTTCGGCGGCATGAACGTGCTGACCTTCCTGCGTGATATCGGCAAGCACTTCTCTGTGAACCAGATGATCAACAAAGAAGCGGTGAAGCAGCGTCTGAACCGTGACGATCAGGGGATCTCTTTCACCGAGTTTTCCTATAACCTGCTGCAGGGTTATGACTTTGCCTGCCTGAATAAACTGCACGGCGTGGCGCTGCAAATCGGCGGCTCCGATCAGTGGGGCAACATCACTTCAGGTATCGACCTGACTCGTCGTTTGCACCAGAATCAGGTCTTTGGTTTGACCGTTCCGCTGATCACCAAGGCCGACGGCACCAAGTTCGGTAAAACAGAAGGCGGCGCGGTATGGCTGGATCCGAAGAAAACCAGTCCGTACAAATTCTACCAGTTCTGGATTAACACCGCCGACGCAGATGTTTATCGCTTCCTGAAGTTCTTCACCTTCATGGACATTGCCGAGATCAATGCGCTGGAAGAAGAAGATAAAAACAGCGGTAAAGCGCCGCGCGCGCAGTACGTGCTGGCAGAGCAGGTGACGCGTCTGGTCCACGGCGAAGAAGGCCTGGAAGCGGCTAAGCGCATTACCGAAAGCCTGTTTAACGGTAATCTGAGCGACCTGAGCGAAGCAGATTTCGAACAGCTGGCGCAGGATGGCGTGCCGATGATCGAAATGGAAAAAGGCGCCGATCTCCTGCAGGCGCTGGTGGATTCCGAGCTGCAGCCGTCCCGCGGTCAGGCGCGTAAAACCGTAGCCTCTAACGCGGTGACCATTAACGGTGAAAAACAGTCCGATCCGGAATATGTATTCAGTGATAGCGACCGCCTGTTCGGCCGCTACACCTTACTGCGTCGCGGTAAGAAGAATTATTGCCTGGTCTGCTGGAAATAAAAAATAAAACCAGGGCGTGGGAAACCACGCCCTTTTTTCTTTTTAGGGTTGTGGTAAGAAAATGAAGAACATCCTCGCCATTCAGTCTCACGTTGTGTTTGGCCATGCGGGCAACAGCGCCGCTGAATTTCCGATGCGCCGCCTCGGCGCCAACGTCTGGCCCCTCAATACCGTTCAGTTCTCCAACCATACGCAGTACGGCAAATGGACCGGCTGCGTCATGCCGCCTTCGCATCTGACCGAAATCGTGCAGGGGATTGCCGACATCGATAAGCTGCAGAGCTGCGATGCGGTACTGAGCGGCTATCTTGGCTCCGCCGAGCAGGGCGAACATATTCTCGGCATCGTGCGTCAGGTTAAAGCGGCGAATCCGGCAGCGAAATATTTTTGCGACCCGGTGATGGGCCACCCGGAAAAAGGCTGTATCGTCGCCCCCGGGGTGGCTGAATTCCACGTACGCTATGCGCTGCCGGCCAGTGATATCATCGCGCCGAATCTTGTCGAATTGGAGATCCTGTGCGGCCATCCGGTAGCCAACGTTGACGAAGCCGTTAGCGCGGCGCGTGAGCTGATAGCACTAGGGCCACAGGTGGTGCTGGTGAAGCATCTGGCGCGGGCCGGTATGAGTATGGATCGCTTTGAGATGTTGCTGGTGACAGCGGATGAGGCCTGGCATATCAGCCGCCCGCTGGTCGATTTTGGCAGCCGTCAGCCGGTCGGCGTGGGCGATGTGACTAGCGGCCTGCTGCTGGTTAAGCTACTGCAGGGCGCCAGCCTGCGCGATGCCCTTGAGCACGTTACTGCGGCAGTGTATGAAATCATGCTGGCCACCAAAAATATGCACGAGTATGAATTGCAGGTGGTGGCGGCGCAGGACCGCATTGCCAAACCGGAGCATTACTTCAGCGCTACGCAGCTGTAAGCGCGATGGCATGCCCGCAAGCGGGCATGCCACTGGTTTACTTCAGACCTTCCGCCGACAGCGCCGCCGCAACGGACGGCCGCGCCGCGACGTGCGCCATCCAGGCGCCAATATTAGCGTACGCTTCCATATTCAGTTTCACCGCATAGCCCCAGCGCAGGACCGTAAACAGGTAGCCATCGGCGATGGTGAAGCGATGCCCATTCAACCACTGTTTATCCTGCAGCGACTCATCGACATACTGCAGCTTTTTCTCCAGCAGCGCGCGCACCGTCGGCTTGTAGTCTTCCGGGGTGTCCGGGCGGAACAGCGGGGTAAAGCCTTTATGTAATTCGGTGGCGACGTAATTCAGCCATTCCAGCGTCTGATAGCGGGCAATGGTGCCCACTGGGGCCAGCAACTGACGGTCAGGTACGCGGTCGGCAATGTACTGCATGATGGCCACGCCCTCGGTCAGCAGCATGTCGTCGTCAAGCAGCAGCGCGGGAACCTGACCCTTAGGGTTAATCAGCAGGTAGTCATCGCCGTTTTCGAGGCGTTTCTTCGCCAGGTCGACGCTATCGATGGTAAAGTCGAGGCCGCTTTCGCGCAGGGCGATATGAGAGGCAAGGGAACAGGCGCCGGGCTTGTAGAACAGTTTCATCAGTAACTCCTCGTGGCTGCAGTTTCCTGTATGTTAGTCCCCCGTGGGGCAAAAAAAAAGCCGCTAACAAACGTTAGCGGCCTAAATTTATTGGTTTTCCCGGAGCATTTAAGCGGTTGCGGTTTCGCGCGCTTTGGCGACAGCGTCGTCGTCCAGCGTCATGCGGTTCAGCTTCGGCGCGGTCAGCAGCATCAGGAAAGCGATGACTGCGGTCGCGATACCAATTTGCAGGAACACGTGGCCGTAAACGTTCAGAGAAACCAGCGGGTCGGTGACGTTTTCCGGTACTGCCATCAGGTTAGCTATTTTACCTGCAATGATGGCGGCGCCTGCGGTGGTCAGGAACCAGCTACCCATGATGAAGCCCATCAGACGTTGCGGTACCAGTTGAGCCACCATCGCCAGGCCGAGGCCGGAAATCATCAGTTCACCGATACTCTGCAGCGCGTAGCTGAGGATCAACCAGTTGACGGAGACGATACCGGCATCGCTGGCGAATTTGGTACCCAGCGGCAGCACCAGGAAAGCACCGGAGCACAGTACCATACCGATGGCGAACTTATGCGGCATCGGCAGACGGTCACCCATCTTGTTATAAATCGCCGCCAGAATCGGGCTACCAATCATAATCCAGAACGGGTTCAGCGCCTGATACTGCTCAGGTTCGAACGCGATACCCAGAATCGAGTGCTCAACGTTACGGATCGCGAAGAAGTTCAGCGAGGTTGGCATCTGGCTGTACAGTACGAAGAAGACAATCGCTTCAACCATCAGCAGGAAAGCAACGATCATTTTACGACGCGCCGCGCCCTGCAGCGCCATGGCTTCTTTAGCGAAGATGATAACGATGCCCAGTGCGATGACGCCCAGCGCCATACGTGCGATGCCCTGGTTGTGCAGCAGCCAGGTGGCAATAGCAACCAGAACTACCACGCCGACGATGGTCGCCAGCAGTTTGCCGACATGTACCGGAGCGAAGTCAGGTTTAGAACCGTACTGTTTAACCCACTTCTGGCAGAAGGCGAAGTTAACCACGGTAATCAGCATGCCCACTACGCTCAGCGCGAACGCCACGCTCCAGCCGAACTTCGCCGCCAACCACGGTGTGGCCAGCATAGAGAAGAAGGAACCGATATTGACGGACATGTAGTACATGGTGAATGCACCGTCCAGACGCGGGTCGTTCTTGTCGTAGCAGGTAGAGAGCAGGGAGGACGGGTTGGCTTTAAACAAGCCGTTACCGACGGCGATAGTCGCCATACCCATATAGACGATGGCGGCATCGTGACCGGACCAGGCAACCAGCGCATAGCCGATAGCCAGTACAATCGCGCCAAGCATGATGACGCGTTTGGTGCCAAGTACCTTGTCGCCGAGCCATCCGCCGATAGCGACCAGGCCATAAACCAGTGCACTAAAGGAAGAGAACAGGGTGATAGAATCCGCTTCCGACATACCCAGCTGTTTTACCAGGTAAACGGCCATGATCCCTTGCAGGCCGTAATAACCAAAACGCTCCCATAACTCAATGGAGAAAATGAGATAAAACGCTCTTGGTTGTTTGAAAGCGTTCAAACTCACGCTTTCTGCTGGTTTATTGTTTGCAGTTGACACATATACCTCTTTTTTTACATCCCATATTAACGGGGGCTGTTTGGGGCGCAATCCCGGAGGACCGCCGCCTTTATAGTTATTCTTGGAGGGAAAACGGCAAGTAATGTTCACTATCCTGCCCCATCAGGCAATAGCTTTGTAATACTCTGTTACACATAACTAAGCCACTATAATTAGCCAGTCATACAAATGTTATACAGAGTTAAATTTCACCTTTTTGCTAAACCTGATATTTTAATCTGTGATTGGCCGTCGCTTCGGGGATAAAGGCGATATATTCTGCTTTTTGACCTTGAAGGCAGTGAGATGGCCTATATTCCTAAAAATAAGCAGGCTATTGTCCTGGCGTGTAAGGCTCTGATATTGAAATTGCTGGCTTTTTGCAGCATTTTTGCAACAGTAATTTAACGATGAGTTGCGTGGATGATCTTGATCACAAATATATAGAAAATTTTCAACGGTAAAAAACGAATGCGCTGATTGCTGGTTATATAACCGCATAATTATCCATCTAAACGGCAAAAGTATGGAGTGATTATCGGTATGATTGATAAATAATAGAGCCATAACCATAGGTTAAGTTATGGCTCCAGGCGGTCAATGAGGAAAATAGCGGCGGCTGGGGAGAGCGGTCGTATTCAGCAGATATGCAGAACTCAGGACTCTACCTTCTCTTTATACTCGCACAAATCTTCAATCAGGCAGGAACCACAGCGCGGTTTTCGCGCGATACAAGTGTAACGGCCGTGAAGAATAAGCCAGTGGTGGCAGTCAACTTTAAACTCCGCAGGAACCACCTTTAACAACTTTTCTTCGACTTGTTCAACGTTCTTGCCGGGAGCAAATTGTGTCCGATTGCAAACGCGAAAAATATGGGTATCGACGGCAATAGTCGGCCAGCCAAAGGCGGTATTCAGCACGACATTAGCGGTCTTACGCCCGACCCCCGGTAAGGCCTCCAGCGCCGCCCTGTCTTCCGGTACTTCACCGTTATGCTGCTCCAGCAGGATGCGGCAGGTCTTAATGACGTTTTCGGCTTTACTGTTAAAAAGACCAATGGTCTTGATATAGGACTTCACGCCGTCAACGCCAAGTTCCAGCATCGCCGCCGGCGTATTGGCGACCGGATAGAGCTTCGCCGTCGCTTTATTGACGCTCACATCGGTGGCCTGCGCCGACAGCAGCACCGCAATCAGTAACTCGAACGGCGAGGTAAAATTAAGTTCGGTGGTTGGGTGCGGGTCGTTATCCCGCAGCCTGGTCAGGATCTCCAGGCGTTTGGCTTTATTCATCTTACGCTTTCCCTGTCACATCAGTTGGGGCGACGGAGACGGCCTGCGCCGCTTTCGCCTTACGCTGCTTAGTACGCTCATCGATGAGGTATTTTACCGCCAGCATCATACCGAGGCCAATGAAAGCGCCCGGCGGCAGCATCGCCAGCAGGAACGGCGTATCGGTATGGAAAACTTCGATGCGCAGAACTTTCGCCCAACCGCCTAATAAGCTATCGGCGCCATCAAACAGCGTGCCATTGCCGATTATTTCGCGCAGCGATCCCAGCACAAACATGGCGCAGGTCGCGCCCATACCAATGGAAAAACCATCAAGCGCCGACAGCGCCGGTCCTTTTTTGGCGGCGAACGCTTCGGCGCGCCCCACCACGATACAGTTGGTGACGATAAGCGGAATGAAGATACCCAACGATTGATATAGGCCGAAAGCGTATGCGTTGATAAGCATTTGTACCACGCTAACTACCGAGGCGATAATCATCACGTAGATCGGAATACGGATCTCCGCCGGCGTCCAACGGCGCAGGCTGGAGATAGTGAGGTTAGTTAGCGTCAGTACCAGCGTGGTCGCCAGACCGAGGCCCAGAGCATTGGTAGCCGTTGAGGTAACCGCAAGCAGGGGGCACATACCCAACAGCTGAACCAGCGCCGAGTTATTCTTCCACAACCCTTGAACAATGACGTCTTTTACTTCGCTCATGGTTTAGTCTCCGCAGGCGGTGAATTCAGGGATCTGCGCGGGCAGCGTTTGCGCATACAGTCCCGCGCGTTTAACGGCGTTTACCACCGCGCGGGGGGTAATGGTCGCACCGGTGAATTGGTCGAAATCACCACCGTCTTTTTTCACCGCCCAGTGGCTATCATTTTGACCATGGATAACCTTGCCGCTGAAGTGGGTGATCCAGTCAGAAATACGCAGTTCGATCTTATCGCCGAGCCCGGGGGTCTCATGATGCTCGGTGACACGTGATCCAAGAACGGTGCCTTTAAAGTCAGCTGCGACCAGCAGTTGAATCGCCCCGGAATAACCATCCGGCGCCGTGGCTTCCATCACCGCGCCGACCGGCGTATCGTTCTGCTTTGCAATCCACACTTTATGCTGACCTTTGCCTAACTGCGACGCGGTCACCAGATAACAGCTTTTCAGCAAATCGTTATTATAACTCTCCGCTGGCAGGACCTGATCGAATAGGGCCTTTTGCTGCAGCGCGGCCTGCTGCTCGATGGTGTTTTTGGTTAACTCATTAATGGCGGCCGTTAGTCCGGTCGAGCCAGCGGCAAAGAGCGCCAGCGTGATGCCATGTTTACGCATGCTGTTTAACATCGCGACTCCTCAACGGTGGCCATACACGCGCGGGCGCGTGTAGTAGTCAATCAATGGGACGGTAATATTCGCCAGCAGCACGGCAAAGGCGACCCCGTCCGGATAACCGCCGAAGCTGCGGATTAGCCATACCAGTAAACCGGCCAGCGCGCCGAAAATCAGGCGTCCGCGGTTGGTGGTGGATGCCGTCACCGGATCGGTAAGGATAAAGAATGCCCCGAGCATGGTGGCGCCGGAAAGCAGATGCATTTGCGGCGATGCCAGGCTTTCCGGTGAGAAAATCCAGCCGAGAGTGGCGCAGACGGCAAGGCTTAGCAGGAAGCTAACCGGGATATGCCAGCGGATGGTTTTTTGCCAAAGCAGGAACAGACCGCCAGCCAGCCAGGCGAGGTTAACCCACTGCCAGCCGAGACCAGCCAGTTGGCCGCCATAAATTGGATACTGCAGGATCTCTTTTGCGCTGTGTCCGGCATGCAGCGACGTTTTAAATGTATCCAGCGGAGTAGCCTGGCTGATACCGTCGATTCCCATGCGCAGGCTGTTCATATCGCCACCGCTGGCGGTGTGGCCGCTGAAAATGACCTGCAGCGCATCCATAAAACCAGGAACCTGAGCGGCAATCTCGTGCGGTGGTAACCAGGAGGTCATCTGCACCGGGAAAGAGATCAGCAGGACGACGTAGCCGATCATTGCCGGGTTGAAGGGGTTATGCCCTAATCCGCCGTACAGTTGCTTGGCAATCACCACCGCGAATGCGGTGCCCAACACCACCATCCACCACGGCGCCAGCGGCGGAATACTGACTGCCAGCAACAAACCGGTCAGCAGGGCGGAGTTATCCGCAAGGGTTGCCGCAATATTTTGTTTGCGCAACTTGAGAATAGCCGCTTCGGTTCCCCATGCGGTGAAGGCCGCAAGGATAATCTGCAACAGGGTACCCCAGCCGAAAAACCAGCTCTGGACGACAATACCAGGGATCGCCGCCAGCAGCACCAGTAGCATAATTCGCGAGGTCTGGCGCTGGTTGTGGGTATAAGGGGAGCTTGCGATTCTGAAAACCATTTATTCCTCGTTAACTGCCTGCTGTGTTGCTTTACGTGCCTGAACGCGAGCGATAGCTGCCGCGACGGCCGCTTTACGCGGGTCGTCATTGGCCGCGTCCGGCGCGGTTTGTTGTTCTACTTGCTGTGCGGCCTTACGCGCTTTTGCACGGGCGATAGCGGCTTCAACGGCGGCTTTACGCGGATCGACCGCGGGCGCAGCCTCAACCGTTGTTTCACTTTCGGCAGACGGTGCGGCGTTTTCAACCTGCTGCGCAGCCTTACGCGCTTTGGCTCGGGCGATAGCGGCTTCAACGGCGGCTTTACGCGGATCGACCGCGGGCGCTGCCTCAACCGTAGCTTCACTTTCGGCAGACGGTGCGGCGCTTTCAACCTGCTGCGCGGCTTTTCGTGCTTTGGCGCGAGCGATGGCGGCTTCAACGGCGGCTTTACGCGGATCGGGAGCATCGGCTGTCGAGTCGACAGCAGTTTGCTGTGCGGCTTTGCGCGCCCGAGCCTCGGCTTTACGCGCTTCGCGGGCGGCAATCGCTTCGCTGTTGTCCGGTTTACTGCCGGATTGAATGACAATCGGCTGCGCCGCATCACGCTGCTTATCACGCACCCGGGCCAACGCGGCGTTAATAGCATCCTGATCTTTCGCCGCCGGTTGGACGGCCGCTTTTTTGTGCCGCTCCTGACGCGCGGCTTTTTCGCGCTCAAGACGCGCCTGTCGCGCTTCAAAACGAGCTTTGGCCTCGGCGGCGCGCTGTTCTTCCAGGCGAATGGCGGCAATTTCCGCTTTTTCCTGGCGGAAATATTGCACTAGTGGAATATTGCTAGGACAGACCCAGGCGCAGGCGCCGCATTCGATGCAGTCAGCTAAGTTGTGGGTGGTGGCTTTATCGTGCTGCTGGCCTTTACTGAACCAATATAGCTGCTGGGGGAGGAGATCTGCCGGGCAGGCATCGGCGCAGGCGCTGCAGCGGATACAACCTTGCTCTTCCTGCGTTTCGCCCATCTCAGTCACCGACGGCGCCAGCAGGCAGTTAGTAATTTTCACGACCGGAACGTCGAGCCAGGGCAGAGTGAAGCCCATTAGCGGCCCGCCCATGATGACCATCGGCTCCGCGCTGGCGCAGAAACCGGCATCGCTCAGAAGATGGCGCACCGGCGTACCAAGGCGCGCCCAAACGTTGCCCGGACGGCTAATCGCTTCGCCGGTGAGGGTGACGACGCGCTCGGTCAACGGCTCGCCGTCGATCACCGCGCGTTTAACTGCATAAGCGGTGCCAACGTTCTGCATCAGGACGCCAATATCGGAAGAGCGTCCGCCGTGCGGCACCTGCTTTCCGGTGAGGATTTGCGTGAGCTGCTTCGCGCCGCCGGAGGGATATTTGGTTGGGATCACCCGCAATGCTATGCCATGGGCGTCGGTTAATACCGCGCGCAGCATGGAGATGGCCTGCGGCTTGTTATCTTCGATACCAATCAGCACCTGTTTGGGCTGCAAAATATGCGCAAGGATGCGGATCCCCTCCACAACCTGCGCCGCGCAATCCTGCATCAGGCGATCGTCAGCGGTGATATAGGGTTCGCATTCGGCGGCATTGATAATCAGGGTGTCGATTTTATCACCGCCGCCGCGCAGTTTTGTTCCCGTAGGGAAGCCGGCGCCGCCGAGTCCGGCGACGCCAAACTGGTGGATACGTTCGATCAGTTCTTCACGCGACTTGTTGTGGTAGTCGCTCCAGCCCTCGCGCTCAATCCAGCAATCTTCGCCATCGGCGTCGATAATAACGCTCAGTTCCGCCAGCGCGGAAGGATGGGCGGTCGAGTGAGGCTCGATAGCCGTCACCGTTCCGGAAGTCGGGGCATGAACCGGCAGCATTCTGCCAAAACCGCGGGTCAACGGTTGACCGCGCAGAACTTTGTCGCCCGGTTGTACGCACAATTCGCCTTCAGTACCGATATGCTGCTTCAGCGGAATGACGAAACGCTGCGGCAGAGGAACCTGACGCAGCGGCGTGCCGTTGGACTGAGTTTTCATTTCAGGCGGATGAATACCGCCGTTGAAGTCCCAGATTTTGTCTTTTCGGAAAGCGGAAAATAACTTAAACATGTTGTTCCACAGGAATATTGCGTACTGGGATGGTTTGCAGGTCCCATTTCCAGGTTTCGGTAGTCTGAGCGACTGGACGCAGGTCAATACACTGAGTCGGGCAGGGGGCCACGCAGAGATTACAGCCGGTACACAGGTCGCTCATCACCGTATGCATGGCGCGGGTCGCGCCAACGATGGCATCGACCGGGCAGGCCTGAATACATTTGGTGCAGCCAATGCAGTTGGCTTCATCAATCACCGCCAACATGCGAACCGGCGCTTGCTGCTGCTCGTCGCCGTCAATAGGCTGCGGATCGACATTCAATAATGCGGCGATTTTTAACATAACCGCTTCGCCGCCGGGGGCGCAGCGGTTAATTTTTTCACCTTGAGTCCCAACGGCTTCCGCGTAGGGACGACAGCCAGGAAAACCGCATTGGCCGCATTGACTTTGCGGCAGCAGTTCATCAATTTTTTCTACCACCGGATCGTCTTCCACCGCAAAACGGCGCGACGCGTACCCCAGTATTAAGCCGAAAATCAGCCCGAGCAGGCTGATGGCGATCACGGCTATCCAGACAGCGCTCATTACAACTTCACCAAACCACTAAAGCCCATAAATGCCAGCGACATTAATCCTGCGGTCACCAGCGCAATCGCGTTACCGCGAAACGGCGCGGGAACATCGGCAACTACTAGTCGTTCGCGAATGGCGGCGAATAACACCATCACCAGCGAGAAACCGACGGCGGCGGCGAAACCGTACAGCGCGGACTGCAGGAAATTATGCCCGAGGTTAATATTCAGCAATGCCACGCCAAGCACCGCGCAGTTGGTGGTGATTAACGGCAGGAAGATCCCCAGCAGGCGATACAGCGCCGGGCTGGTTTTACGGACCACCATCTCGGTAAATTGCACCACCACCGCGATGACCAGGATAAAGGCCAGGGTGCGCAGATAAACAAGGTTTAGCGGGATAAGGATCCAGGTGTCGATCAACCAGGCGCAAATCGAGGCCAGCGTCATCACGAAGGTGGTGGCCAGTCCCATCCCCATAGCGGTTTCCAGCTTTTTGGAAACCCCCATAAACGGGCACAATCCAAGGAACTTCACCAGCACGAAGTTATTAACAAGGACAGTACCGACAAAGAGCAGTAAATAATCAGCCATTATTGGACCTGAAACGAAAAAAAGCCGCCTATTATCGAATAAATCGATACCGGCGACAACAGGTGAACTGTGTGGTTATTACGGATTGACGAAGGTCCGCTTAACCCGCGCAGAGCGTCGAAAATAGGGCGCAAACAGTGCTGCGGCAAGCAACGGAAACAGCAGTTGGCGCATGGCCAGAAGATCCGAAATCGGCGAAAAAGCGAACGCCTTAATCGCCAGCAGCAGCGAAATAAGCAGCCAGATAATGTAGTGTTTGGGTACCACCGCGCGGCGTTTGAAAAAAGCTATTGTCAGCCACAGGGTATAATACCACATCGCGACGGCGAACAGCAGCGAGGCCAGCCATAGCGCCAGGTGGCCAGGGCCCATCGCTTTCATGAGGGCCCAAGTCTGGGAAGTCGTCAGGGCAAAAGTGTAACGAATCAGTAAATACGAATTTCCCAGAAGATTCAGCAGTAACCACGCCAGCGGCGCCAGTAGCCATCCGCCGATACGTTCTGCAGATTGAGAGGACATCGTAACCCCCGGATTCAACGCCAGTTAGTTAATTTCAGGGCGGGAAGTATAAGCAACTGGCGTGAATGATAACAGTCTTTATTGCACGTAACGCCATACCGACTTCGGCACCTGGCCGACATCGAACAGTTTTCCGCCAGAGACTAACTCGGCGCGGCGGTGATCGGCGGCGCGATACATGTTGACAATTTCATTGGTGTCAGAGAGAGAATAGTTAAGATGATCAAAAAGTTTTTCTAGGCTTTCCAGCGAACTAATTTTGCGGAATTTTAATAAATAATCCTGAACGGTCATTTGTGTATCCATTTAATAATCGGAATTAAGTCGAATATTACCAATTTTCTGTAAACCGTGTTTCAACTAACAGCGCCTTCTTGATGGGCCGGCGGAATTATTTCGGTTGCCAATACTAAAAACAAGAACTGATTAGGATCCTGGCATCGTAAAAAGAAATTTAAGAATATTCTACAACCAGATCAGGCGCCGGACGGCGCCTGAGGGGGGAAGATTAACGCTGTTCGCCTCGGCTGGCAATAACGTTTTGGTACCAGAAATAACTCTTTTTTCGTTTGCGGGCGCGGTTCTGCTGGTGATCGACGTAGACAAAGCCATACTGCTTCTGATAGCCGTTGAGCCAGCTTAGCAGGTCAATAAAGGACCACGGGTAAAAACCGCGGACATCCGCACCTAATGCTATTGCTTTTTCCAGCGCATTAATGTGGCTACTCAGATAGTCAATTCGCGGATCGTCGACAATTTCACCGTCAATTATCGGATCTTTTGCCCCCAAACCATTTTCGGTGATATAGATTGGGATATCGCCATAGCGCTCTTTTATCATCATGATGCCGTCGGTTAATCCCTGCGGCCAAATTTCCCAGCCCCATTCAGTATAAGTACTTTGCGGATTGCGGACGAAATAAAATAATCCATCCACGCCGGACTCGCCGACGCCTGGACCTTCTTGCGGCGTGGCGGAGACCGTCTCCCGACGATAATAATTCAGGCCGATAAAATCACAGCGGTTTTCCTTGAGCAGCGCATCGTCGCCCGGCGCAAAAAGGGGTACATTCCACAGCGCCTGAGCCTGATGGAGCAAATCGGCTGGATAGACGCCTTTCAGTACCGGATCGTATAGCCAGTGGGTATGGATAGCATCGGCCAACGCTGTGGCACTGATATCCTCGGCGCTTTGCGTCAACGGCGTATGGGGCTGCAGGACGTTAACGAAACCGATCTGGCCGTTAATGTTCATTTCACGGAAGGTCTTAACGGCCAGCGCGTGGGCGACAAAGACATGGTGACAAGCCTGGATGGCGCGAGCCGGGTCGCGTACCGCCGGTGGATGGCAGCCATTAATATAACCGTGGCCGATAAATACGATGGTTTCGTTAAAGGTTGCCCACAGCTTGACCCTGGAACCGAAGCGCTGATAGCACAGACGAGCGTATTCGGCGAAGGCTTCCGCTGTGCTGCGAGCCTCCCAACCCCCTTCGTCCTGCAATGCCTGCGGTAAATCCCAGTGATAAAGGGTGATCATTGGTTCGATATTGTGCGCCAGCAGTTCGTCGATCAAATCGCTGTAAAACTGTACGCCGGGTTCATTGACTTCGCCACGGCCATGAGGCAATAACCGTGGCCAGGAGATAGAAAAACGGTAGCTTTGTAGCCCCATTTCAGCCATCAGGGCGACATCCTCACGAAAACGATGATAGTGATCGACGGCGATATCGCCATTGGTGCCCTGAAAGGTGGTTCCCGGCTGGTGCGAGTAAATATCCCAAATAGAAGGGCCTTTGCCATCGGCATCGTGCCCGCCTTCAACCTGGTAGGCGGCCGTTGCTGCCCCCCAGAGAAAATCTTGCGGAAATGCGGCCATCAAAAAAACTCCTTATCAAGTGATAAGGAGAGTGTATTGAATGGCGCGACAAATCTGCAACCGGTTTCTGAAACCGGTTGCAGATTTGCGGCGAGTATCACTTTTTGCCTTTATTTCGCCTGTACGGTGCTAGCCGGGGGCGGGGACTGATAATCATCGATTTGATGCGCAACCACCAACAGTACAGCCGAAACGCCAAACACAACCCAACCAATAAGTTCTACAATGCGGGTAAAAACAGTCGTCATAATTCTAAAGCGGAAAGTTAAAATGGATTGAAATGTTACTAAACCGCGGAAACAACGCAAGTATTACCGCCCATGCATTGCGCAACTGACGCAAAGATGAACAGCGTGCACGGATAAGCGGAAGATTAAGGTTTATAGTAGAAGTCATGGTTGCCTGCGAGGATGACGCCATGAGTGATGCTATAAGGGTAGGACTGATAGGCTATGGTTATGCAAGCAAGACATTTCACGCGCCATTGATTTCCGGTACGCCGGGTATGGCGCTATCGGCCGTGGTCAGTAGCGACGCGCAAAAAGTACTGACAGACTGGCCGGCGACCCAGGTGGTGGCTTCAGCGAGTTCGCTATACGCTGACCCTGATATCGATTTGATTGTTATTCCGACTCCCAACGATACCCATTTCCCTTTGGCGCGAGCGGCGCTGGAGGCGGGTAAACACGTCATTGTTGACAAACCTTTTACCGTGACACTGTCACAAGCACGCGAGTTGGATGCTATCGCCAGAAGCCGCGGGCGGCTGTTATCGGTGTTCCATAATCGCCGTTGGGATAGCGATTTTCTCACGCTGAAGGCCTTGATTGCCGCAGGGGATTTGGGGGAGGTCAGTTATTTTGAATCACATTTCGATCGTTTTCGCCCGCAGGTTCGTGACCGCTGGCGTGAGCAGGGCGGCCCTGGCAGCGGTATCTGGTATGACTTAGGCCCGCATCTGCTGGATCAGGCGGTCAATCTGTTTGGCCTGCCGGTGAGTATTGCCGTCGATCTGGCGCAGCAGCGCCCCGGCGCGCAGGCGACGGATTATTTTCACGCGGTGTTAGTTTATCCGCAACGGCGAGTGATTTTGCACAGCACGCTGCTGGCGGCGGCAGAAACGGCGCGATATATCGTCCATGGTTCACGAGGAAGCTATGTGAAATATGGTCTCGATCCGCAGGAAGAACGTTTGAAAAACGGCGAACGGTTGCCGCAGGAGGATTGGGGCTACGATATGCGTGACGGTATATTGACCCGCGTTGAAGGCGAAGAGCTCGTCGAGGAAACCTGGCTGACGCTCCCCGGGAACTATCCCGCTTATTATGCGGCGATTCGCGATGCGCTCAACGGCAGCGGAGAAAACCCGGTACCCGCAAGCCAGGCGATTCAGATTATGGAACTGATTGAACTGGGGATTGAATCGGCACGGCACCGGACGGCGCTGTGCCTGATTTAACAGCATGCTCCGCCTGCACGGCGGAGCTTTGGCTTAATTAGCCTTTAGAACGCGTTGGATCAGCGCCTCTTTTTCCTGACGGCTGAGGAACGCCAATTCCAGACCGTTAATTTGCGCCTGACGGATCTGCTCGCGGTTGAGGCCCGCCGCCGGTGCGGCGACATTGTACTCGTGAATAATATCCACACCCTGTACCGCCGGATCGTCGGTGTTAATGCAGGCCAGCACGCCGTGATCGAGGAAGGTCTTCAGCGGGTGCTGCGCCAGTGAGGCGACGGTACTGGTCTGGATGTTCGACGTCAGGCAGGATTCAATGCCAATACGTTCAGCGGCGAGGTAGTCCATTAGCTTCGGATCCTGCACCGCTTTCACCCCATGACCGATGCGTTCGGCGCCCAGTTCACGAATGGCCTGCCAGATACTTTCCGGCCCGGCGGCTTCACCTGCGTGCACGGTAATACGCCAACCCGCGTCACGCGCGCGACGGAAATGATCCATAAACAGCGCGCCAGGGAACCCCAGCTCATCGCCAGCCAGATCCAGCGCGGTGATCCCATCGCGATGGGCCAGCAGGGCGTCGAGTTCCTCTTCACAGGCCGCTTCGCCGAAGGTGCGGCTCATGATGCCAATCAGACGCGCCTCGACGCCGAAATCACGGCAGCCTTCGCGTACTCCGGCAATCACCGCTTCGACGACGCCGGCGACCGGCAGCTGATGGGTCATCGCCATATAACGCGGAGAAAAACGCAGCTCAACGTAGTGCAGGCCGTTGCGCGCGGCGTCTTCAACGTTTTCCCAGGCAACACGGCGGCAGGCTTCCAGAGAAGCCAGCACCTTCACGCCCCAATCGAGTTTCGCCAGGAAGCTAACCAGGTCTGGTTCATTGCTGGTGACCTGCACATGCGGACGCAGCGTTTCAAGGGTATCTGCCGGGAGAGTAATATTGAACTGGCGGCCAAGATCGAGAATGGTTTGGGCACGGATGTTGCCGTCAAGATGGCGGTGAATGTCTGTTAAAGGCAAAGTTGAATCAATCATGGTCGCACTCATTTTTTAGTTGAAGTGCACGATATTATACATCAGCAGCGTAACCGTTTAAAAGTACGGAAAAAATCCTATGGATACAGGGAGATGGCTGGTGCAAAGTCTGTTTTTGCGCAAATAAAAAGCCATTTCCCTTTTCTGTTGCGCAACTTGAGGTGTTGAGCGGCCCCAAGCGTAAACTAACTTCCGGGCCGTCTGAATATCTGGATGAGCGTTTAATAATTTCTGCGATTAAAAGGGGAGAATCATATTTTCCATATGCAATAATGTGTTGTCTTTTGACCAGTAATGGCGCGTTTTTTCATTAAGATCAACCACCCATTTAAATACCCCGGCATTTGCCAGTTCGGCGCAATAGTTATCAAAAGGAGTGACACCACTAAAGTGGCGTCGCGCAGCTTCTCGGGTGAGCGTTCTGCAGGCCTGCGAGTTAACACGCAGCAACTTTCTGTTGCTTTTCAGGGAAACGAAAGTATCTGATGACATAACAAAATTCACATTCCCGGTAGCAACAAAATAGATGTAATAAGAGACATTATTTTCAATGAGTACTTCAGTAAATGAAATAAAATCCGCATCAGTACGTACTCGCTCAAAAATGGTTCTGAGCAAATCCAGAAGCTCCATGGTTTTCCTTGTGGGTCGTGTGTGCGTGCGATACGGCTTTATATACAGCTAGTGTATATAAAATGTTCACTTATCTATTTATTATAATGCTAATTATATAAACTTAATTTTAATGTGTGTAATGGTATTGGAACAGTGTTTCAAGTGTTACAAAGTATTGCTTCAGCGCAAGAAATCAGCAGTTCCACTGGCGGGGGAGTAAAAGCAGCGTGGCGACTTATCAATAGCGTTTCGCTATTAGTCATAGAGAATCAGTATTTAATCTTAGTAAGACGCTTATATATAGTGTCCCGGACTGACATTCCTGCCATCGTCAGCAGGCTATATTAAAAGGACACCGGGAAAATGGCTTTTTCACTTAAAGGTTTTACTCATTCATTGGCTCTCGTTGGCGCGTTGCTACTGGCGGGTTGTGGGCCAAAAGATCGGGATCCTAATCATATTAAGGTGGGGATTAGCGCGGGTATCGATCAGCAAGTCTGGGCGGTGGTGCAAAAAGTCGCCAAACAAAAATATAATCTCGATGTCGAGGTGGTGACTTTCAATGATTTCGTTCTGCCAAACGAGGCGCTGAACAATGGCGATCTCGATATCAATGCTTTCCAGCATAAACCCTATCTGGATAAACAGATTCAGGAGCGCGGCTATAAGCTGGTGGATGTTGGTACCACATTTGTCTATCCGATAGCCGCTTATTCAAAGAAAATCACCGCTATTTCGCAGCTTCCGGACGGCGCCCAGGTGGCGGTGCCTAACGACCCAACCAACCTTGGACGCTCACTGCTATTGCTGGAGAATCAGGGGCTTATCACTCTGAAAGAGGGAGTAGGCCTGCTGCCAACCGCGCTGGATATCGTCAATAACCCAAAGAAGCTGAAAATCGTCGAGATTGAAGCGCCGCAGCTGACCCGTGCGCTGGATGATAAACAGGTGACAATGGCTATCATTAATACCACCTTTTCCAGCCAGATTGGCCTGTCGCCGACGCGTAATGGTCTGTTCATTGAGGATAAAAATTCACCGTACGTCAATATCTTTGCCAGCCGCGAAGATAATAAAGATAGCGCAAAGGTGAAGAACCTGGTGAAAGCCTACCAGACCGACGAAGTCGCCAACGCCGCCGCCGAATTGTATAAAGGCGATGCGGTGAAAGGCTGGTAGCTATTCTTCCTTCGCCGTCCGGTCCTGCACATCCAGCACCTGAGATAACACGCGCCGCGCATTAGCGGCGCAGTCAATGTCATCCGGCTTCTGTTGTATCTCATCAATAACGCTTACCAGCTGCGCTTTACCGTACGCGAGTTTCTGTTCCAGTTTTTCAATATCCGCCACTTTTTGTTGCAGGGTGGTGAGTAGCGTTTGTCGGTCCCAGTGGTTGAGATCGGACGGTAACAGGGCGGCGATTTCTTCAAGAGTAAATCCCGCCGCCTGAGCGGTAGTAATCAGTCCCAGCACGACCAGCGTTTCTTCCGGATAGCTGCGATAGCCATTGGCTTTACGCTGCACGGTTTTGAGGATCCCCGCCCGCTCGTAATAACGGATCCGCGAAGGCGCCAGGCCGCTGCGTTTTGCCAGTGTACCGATATTCATTTTTATTCCTCATAAGCTGCTTGACCTTAAACTTAACTTTAAGGTTATGGTTTGTCCAGTTCACTGACTGGAGCCCTGACATGACCCTTTTTACCCCTCTGCGACTGGCCTCTGGCGTCGTCATTAACAACCGCATCGCTAAAGCGGCGATGGAAGAAAATATGGCCGATGCCGATCATGCGCCGTCAACGGAATTATTCATGCTTTATCAGGCCTGGGCGCAGGGCGGCGCCGGGGTGATTATTACCGGTAATGTGATGGTGGACGCCCGGGCGATGACCGGCCCGGCAGGCGTGGTGCTGGAAGATGAACGACATCTCGACAAGTTCCGCGCCTGGTCGCAGGCGGCACGGGCGAATGGCGCTCAGGTGTGGATGCAGATCAATCATCCTGGGCGACAGATGCCTGCGGGCCTGGGACAGGAGACGCTGGCCCCTTCGGCGTTGGCGCTGGATCTTGGGTCGCAATCTTCGCGCTTTCGCCTGCCGCGGGCGATGGATGAGAAGGATATCGCCGATGTGACGCGACGGTTCATCACCACCTCCCGGTTAGCGGAACGTGCTGGATTTCACGGCGTCGAAATCCATGCCGCCCACGGTTATTTGCTGAGCCAGTTCCTCTCGCCGCTCAGTAACCAGCGCACCGACCAATATGGCGGGAGCATTGAAAATCGCGCCCGTCTACTGCTGGATATCGTGCGCGGCGTCCGCGAGACGGTGGCGGCGGATTTTACCGTGGTGGTTAAACTCAACTCAGCGGATTTCCAGCGCGGCGGCTTTTCGATTAACGATGCCAGGACGGTGGTGCAAATGCTGGCGGAAAGCGGCGCCGATCTGGTCGAACTTTCCGGCGGCAGCTACGAAGCGCCGGCGATGATGGGCGCCATGCGTGATGAGCGAACGCTGGCGCGGGAAGCTTACTTCCTGCAGTTTGCCGAGCAGATCGCCGAAGTGGCGACCATTCCACTAATGGTCACCGGCGGCGTGCGGCGGCGTGAAGTGGCGGAAAGGGTGGTGAATAGCGGAGTTGCGCTGGTGGGGATCGCCACGGCGATGGCGATTGTGCCCAATTTGGCGCAGCAGTGGCGTGAGGGGGAGTACGATGCGCCACTGCTGCGTCAGGGTAACTGGAAGAACAAGGCCATTGCCGCCAGCGCGCATATGGCGGCGGTGAAATATCAGCTGCAGCGGTTAAGCCGCCACCGCGTGGTGCGGCCGCAGGTCTCACCACTGTGGGCGTTGCTGACGGCGCAACTGACGGCGAAACGGCAGGCTAAACGTTATCGGCGCTGGATGGCGGGCAAGTAATGACAGCCGGTAGCGCGCTACCGGCCCTTCTCGTCACTTTTGAATCAGATAGCGGATCGTCGGCCCATCCTGCTGAATATCCAGCACGGTATAGCCGTGATTTTTAGCATCGTGCGGGATGTTGTTGATTGACTGCGGACAGTCGCTCACCACTTCAAGTATTTCCCCTTTTTTTAGTGCCGGCATTGCTTCAAGCGTGGCCACGGCTGGGTAGGGGCAAGGTTCACCAACCATATCGAGGCGGTAATCAGGAACGATCTCTTTCATGCGGTTTCCTTAATACGGGTCGCCGAAGTGTTTTTCTGGCGAAAGAAGTGTTTTTCCCAGGCGATGACCAACATCAGCGCGATAAATAGCAGCAGGTAGGTGATAAGCAGGCCGCCGAACGGACCAAAAGTCGTCAGCAGGTTAATCTTATCCCAGTTGGTGGCAAGCGTCGGCGATAAATCATCCCAGAAGTAAGCCAGCAGGGTGGAGCCGATAACGTTGCCTAACCCGACCCACCAATAATGTACCTGGCCTTCAACGGCGCGATACATCCAACCGGTTTCGCAACCACCGGCCAGTACGATGCCGAAACCGAACAGCAGGCCGCCAATTACCGCGTTCGGCCCGGCCCACATGATTTTGGGCTCCATGCCGAGCTGCACATAGCTAAAGATACCGATGGCGCTGGCCGCCATCCCGAAGATGATTGCTTTGGCCATATAGGTGCGCCCGGTCACCCACATATCGCGAAAGGCGGAGGTGAAACAGATTTGCGCTCGCTCGATGAGCAGGCCAAAGGCAACGCCGAACAGCAGGGCCAGGCCCAGTTTAGGCTGATTGGCGGCGGTCAGTAGCCCCCAGCCGATCATAGCGACAAATACCAGCATTCCCAGACGAAAGCGGCGGCGGGCCTGCGCGGGTTTTTGAGTTAACGGTGAGGCCGCGGAGACTTTCTCAATTTTGACCGGAATACGGAAAACAGGCAGCAGCGTAAAGCGCGCGCCGAACCAAGTCCCGATGGCGGTGGCGATGGCGAAGAACCATGCGTGCAGGGAAAACTGCGGGATCCCGGTGAAGAAAGCCGCCAGGTTACAACCCATTGCCAGCCGGGCGCCGAAGCCCGCGATAATGCCGCCGGCCAGCGCCTGGAAAATGCGAATGCGGCTACGCGGCATCCGCAGCTTGACGTTATTCGCCCACAGCGCGGCGGCCAGGCAGCCGCCAAACATGCCAAGGATCATCATACCGTCGATACGCGTTAACGGCGTACCTTCGAGATGGATTAATTGGTAGTAACCCCAGTTTTCGGCCGGGACGCCCATCATCTGCAGCAGCTGGCCGCCCCAGCGGGTAAATTCGCCGGTGACTGCCCAGAATGTACCGGTAATGCCAAAATAGTAAGTAGAAAGAATACCGGCGGCGATCACCGCAGGCGCTGGCGCCCAAAACTTAATTAGCCAGGCTTGTTTGAATTGATGCCATGTCATAGAAATGCCTCTGAACTCAGAAGGTAATTCGCCCCGAAAGGGCTTGAAGAGCCGCGATAATACGCCGCTTAGCTTTCAGAATCACTCGACGAGATCAAAAGCGGGAAGAATGCCTCATGAAAAAGGCCGCCAGTCAGGGCGGCCTTAAATCAACAACGCTGGAATTAATTAAAGCCCAGGCGAATAAGATTCAATGGGCAATACAATTCATGACTACCGTCTAATTCTACGCAGTCACTGCGGCGCAGCTGTTCGCTGTTTTTATTAGCGCCATGAATGGCCTTAATCACTCCCGTCGCGCCGCTGTCGGCCACCATGACCCGGCTGCCAGCGTCAATAGCATTACGGTTACGATCGTAGGTTTTCATCATTTCCTCCTCTGCAGTGTCATTCGGACGTGATTGTTTCGCGTTGTTTTAATACTCCTGTGTGGTTAAAAAGTTTTTGAGGTATATCAAAATTATTTTAATTCAGGGCGCAATGATCGCAGAGCGGCAATCAATCCTTGAACCCCTTTCTCAAGCTTCACCCGCGGGCATCCGGCATTTAGCCTGATGAAACCGTTACCCTCTTCGCCATAGGTATAACCCGGCATGATCGCGACTTTTTGCTCTTCAATCAGCGCTTTTTGCAGCGCGCGATCGTCGATACCGAGTGGACGCAGATCGATCCACGCCAGATAGGTGGCTTGTGGCGGCTGCCAGTTTAGCTGCGGGAAGGCCTGATTCAGCTGCTCGGCGATATAGCGCATGTTTTCCTGCAGATAATCGCGTAACGCATCCAGCCATGGCGCGCCCTGACGATAGGCGGCGATATGCGCGACCAGCGCCGGAACCGACGGAGAAGATAGACCATCGCGGCCTTTCAGCGCTTGCAGATAGCCATCGCGCGAAGCGGTATCGGCGATGAGCCCATAGGCGCCGGTAAATGCCGGGATATTGAAGCTTTTTGAGCCCGACGTGAACAGCGCCCAGGGGCCCTGCGCAACGGCGCACCAGGGGGTATGATGGTGTTCGCCCCAGGTCATATCCATATGAATTTCATCGCTAATAACCCGGACGTTATGCTTCGCGCACAGCTGCGCCATGGTGGTCAGTTCGTCGCGGCTCCAGACTTTGCCCGTCGGATTGTGCGGGCTGCACAGCAGCAAAATGCGGTTGTCGGGATGGGCGAGCGCGGCTTCCAGTTCGTTCATATCGCAGCGCCACTCACCCTCATCAAGCTTGAGCGCCACCGGGGCAATGCGTCGCTGGTTGCCGTCGATAGTTTTGTAAAACGCGTCGTAAGCCGGGGTATGGACCACGATGCCGTCGCCCGGATTGGACCATTGCCTAATCATTTCGGCCACCATGTAGATAACCGACGGGCCGTAAACGATGGCGTCGTGGTCGATGGTGCTATGAAAACGGCTGGCGAACCAGTGGCTGACGGCCCCGAGAAATTCGTCGTTTTTCCAGCGGCTATAGCCAAAAACGCCGTGCGCCAGGCGCTGGCTGACGGCGTCGATAATACAAGGGGCGGTAGCGAAATCCATATCGGAGATAGTGAACGGCAGCAGGTCGGCGGCGCCGAAACGGTCGGCTACGTAATCCCATTGGGTGCACCAGGTCCCGTGGCGGTCCACTGGCGTGGCAAAATCAAACATCTGAATTTCCTTCGCGAATGCCCCCTCCGGGTGAGAGGGGGCGTATGTTTAGGCCTGAACGGTATTCATCAGGGTGGCCATTTCATCTTTTACCGACTGAACCTGTGGGCCGATGACCACCTGCAGGTTGTGATCGTTAAGCTGGACCACGCCGATTGCGCGGTTGGCTTTCAGCGCGGCGGTATCGACTTTGCTCATGTCGTTCACCGACAGGCGCAGGCGGGTAATACAGTTATCGAGCGTGACGATATTATCAGCACCGCCGAGCGCGGCCAGAATCGCCGGCACGTTATAACCTGATTTGCCAATCGTTCCGGCAACTGCTTTTTCGATGTTGGTCGCCGTTTCGATATCGCGGCCCGGCGTTTTCAGGTTGAAGCGGGTGATGGCGAAACGGAAGATACCGTAGTACACCGCGAACCAGATGGCGGCGACAACCGGCACCATATACCACTTGGTCGACAGCCCGTGCAGGATGCCAAACACCACGAAGTCGATAATGTTGCCGTCGGTGTTGCCGATGGTGACGCCAAGTACCGCCATGATAGTGAAACCAAGGCCGGTCAGCAGGGCGTGGATGACGTACAGTACCGGCGCGACGAACAGGAACAGGAATTCCAACGGCTCAGTGGTACCGCCAACCACGCAGGCAATGACGCCGGAAATGAGCAGCCCTTTAATTTTATGACGGTTTTCTGGGCGGGCGCAGTGGTACATCGCCAGCGCCGCGCCGGGCAGGCCGCCGAGGAAGGCGGGCATTTTACCCTGTGACAGGAAGCGGGTCGCGCTTTCAGAGAAGCCGTGCGTCGTCGGGCAACTCAGCTGCGCCTGAAAGATAGTCAGCGCGCCGCTGACGCTGTGGCCGCAAACGTCCATGGTGCCGCCCGCTTCGGTAAAGCGGATCAGCGCCACCAGAATATGGTGCAGGCCAAACGGCAGCAGCAGGCGTTCTCCGGTACCGAAGATCATCGGGCCAAAATCGCCGGCGCTATTGATAACATGTCCTAGTCCGTTGATACCCATCGCGAACACCGGCCACACCAGCGGAATGACCAGACCGACCAGGCCTAACACCACGGTGGTAATGATCGGCACAAAGCGCGTGCCGCCAAAGAAGGCCAGTGCATCCGGCAGACGGATGTTGTGGAAGCGTTCGTGCAGCATCCAGACGATAATACCGGCGATCACCGCGCCGAGGATCCCGGTGTCGATCGACTGAATACCGATAATATTCTGAATGTTGTTGGCCTTGAGGACCGCCGCGTCGGTCGTCGGCAGGATGCCTTTCGCCGTCAGCCAGAAGTTGACCGCGAGGTTCATGACCGCGTAGCCGACGAAGCCCGCGAATGCGGCGACGCCTTTGTTTTCACGCGCCAGGCCGAGCGGAATTGCGATACAGAACATGACCGGCAGGAAGCTAAAAGCGAAGGAGCCGACTTTACTCATCCAGACAAAAATCGCCTGCAGCAGCGGCACGTTCAGCCACGGCAGCAGCGTAATCACATCGTGGCTGCTTAACGAGCTGCCGATCCCCAGCATGATCCCGCAAAACGAGAGCAACGCCACGGGCAACATAAAGGTTTTTCCTAACTGCTGGAAAAACTCCCATAAGGTAATTTTTGGTGCTGTTTTCGCCGTCATACACGAATCCTGGTTCTGAAAAGGGTCGATAGGATGTAACGTAGCGGCAAGATAAAACGTTTTACCATTTTTTAGTGCGATAAAAATCACATAATCAAGCGATAATAAGGTTTATAAAGATAACATACTGATAAAACGTTTTATCGAAAGGCAAAGGGAGTCAGCCAGTCGTTATGGCTATCGCAAAAAAGACAACCATCAATGATGTGGCGCTGGCGGCTGGCGTCTCGGTCAGTACGGTATCGCTGGTGCTCAGCGGTAAAGGGCGCATCTCTTCGGCCACCGGCGAGCGCGTCAACCAGGCCATTGAGCAACTCGGGTTTGTGCGTAATCGCCAGGCGGCGTCGCTCCGCGGCGGGCAAAGCGGGGTGATTGGCCTTATCGTTAGCGATCTGTCGAAGCCGTTCTATGCCGAGCTAACCGCCGGGTTGACCGATGCGCTGGAATCACAGGGTAAAATGGTATTTCTCACCCAGGGCGGGCATCGCGGCGAAAAAATGCTCCAGCGCTTCGAAACGCTGGTCTCGCAGGGGGTTGACGGGGTGATTATCGCCGGCGCTATCGACAAGGGCGGCGAGCTGCGCGATCGTGCCGCCGAAGTAGGGATGCCGCTGGTTTTTGCCTCCCGCGCCAGCTACCTGGACGATATCGACCTGATCCGCCCGGATAACATGCAGGCGGCGCAAATGGTAACGGAACATCTGATTCGCCGCGGTCATCAGCGCATCGCCTGGCTTGGCGGACAAAGCGCGTCCCTGACCCGCGCTGAACGGGTGGGCGGCTATTGCGCCACCTTATTGAAGTACGGACTGCCGTTTCATAGCGAATGGGTTGTCGAGTGTGGCTCCAGTCAGCAGCAGGCGGCGGAAGCCATGATCGCGCTGCTGCGGCAAAATCCGACCATCAGCGCGGTACTTTGCTATAACAGCGTCATCGCCACCGGGGCGTGGTTCGGTCTGCTGCGCGCCGGGCGGCAGAGCGGCGAGGGTAGCGTGGAAAGTTATTTTGAGCAACGCATCGCGCTGGCGGCCTTTGCCGAAGTGCCGGAAGCGGCGCTCGATGATGTCCCCTTGACCTGGGTGACCACCCCCGCGCGTGAGATGGGGAACAGCCTGGCGGAGTGTATTTTACGCCGCCTCGAGGAGGGGCAAGGCAGCGCGCGTAATCAGATTATGCCGCCGCGGCTGGTTATCAGAAAGTAGGGGCCGCCATCGATTAAGGTGTTCCCGGGCTACCTGACTGCAGCCCGGGACATTTTTTTACTGCTGCGGTTCGGCGGTGGGGAGCGTCAGGCCGAACATGGCGGCGAAATCAGCCAGCGGCATTTTCTGCCCGTTTAGCGTGACCTGGCCGTCGGCGTACTGCAGGCTGGAGGTGATCGCGTTATCTTCCATTGTGGTCAGACGGAACATCTGCCCCATCGCCGCCAGCCCTTTGACCTGCTGATCGGCAAGTTTCGCCGCATCCTCCGGCTGGTAGCCTTCCAGCCCGGCAATCTGCGTCATCAGGGCGGTGGCCATATCCACCGGGATCACCAGCTTGCCGTCCAGCGATTTAACGCTGCGGTCCAGTTCATCGGCGACGGTCTGCGGCGCGGCGGTCGTTTGCGCCGGATCCTGCATCAGCACCGACAGATTCAGGGTGCTTTCGCCTTTGGCGTTTTGCCAGCTCAGCGGAGAAATCGTCAGCGACGGATTACCTTTCAACAGAATTGGCAGCGAGCTAAAGAAGATCTCGGTTAACGCCTGCTGATAAAGCTCCGGATTCTGCGCCAGCTCGGGTTTCGCCATCAGCGCCTGCGCCTGGGCGTTATACTGCTGACTGAATTGATGCCACGCCTGACCGTCGAGATTATCCAGCTTAACGGTGAGTTTGCCGCGGCCCATATCCTGGTTTTGCAGTTTCAGGCTGTTAAGGTTGTAATCAAGCTGGCTATTGATACGCTTGCCGTCATCGGAGAGCGTAGAGCGGCCGTCGATATTCATGCCTTCCAGCAGCGCCAGCTCTTTACCTTCAACGCCGATAGCCAGTTTTTCAAGGGAAATCTTCTGCTTGCCGATACGTTCCTCAAAGGAGGTCATTTCGGTGGCGCCGTCAGCCTTCAGGTTGCTGAAACTGAGCTGAACTTTCTGGTTGTATTCGTTGACCGCGTTGATCTGCCCGCTGGCCGCTTCGCCGCTCAGGCTAATAGTTTTGCCATCGCGATCGGCATTGAGCTGGAACTGGCCGCCGCTAAAGATAACTTTTTCATTGTCTTTAGCGTAATCCAGCGGGTTAAGGAAGATGGCCGACTGGGTATCGCCGCTGTAGGCAATGCGGGTGTCGATGTTAAACGGCGTTTGTCCTTTAGCAATATCGAACAGCGCTTTGCTGGCATCGTTATTCACGAGGGTGGTGTTGACGGAGGCCATTGCCGGCGCCAGGTTAAACGATTTTAACGAGGCAAGCGGGAAGGGACCATGATCGACCTTTTCGTCAAACACCAGGCTTTGACCGGCGGCCAATAGACTGTGTTCTTTACCGGCCTGCGGCTTCACCACCAATTGCAGATGGCTGCTGAATAACCCGCGCTGGTAGTCTTGATAGCTCAACTCTACGCCAGCTTCCGGCGCGTTGCTCTGCAGTTGGGCATTCGCCTGCTGCACCATTTCGGCAATACGGTTTTCCAGTTGCTTACCGGTAAACCAGGCTCCGCCTGTCCAGACGACTCCGAGCGCGACGATAATTCCCGCGGCGACCAACGTTTTTTTCATAGCATTTGTCCATAAATGAAACCAGGCGGAACATGCCGCCTGGTTGTGTTGTCATGATGGGGGAAGTCTAGCAACTGCGGATTAAAAGTTCAGTAACTTACTTAAGCTTATTGAACACGCGCGCCAGACGACCCTGGCCGCTGACCAGTACCGGTGATTCGTTGCAGGCGATAAACGCCGATTCACCCGGCTGCAGGGTCAGGCGCTGCTCGCCTTTACGTAGCGTCGCTTCGCCTTCCACGCAGAACAAAATCGCGGCGCTCTCTTGCGCCAGAGAGTCCTCATTACTGGACAGCTCGTGCAACGAGAAGGCGAAATCATCGACCGGGATTGGGAAATCCAGCTCGCTGCCGTGTTGTTCCGGCTGAGTCAGCAGCTCAGAGGCAGGTTTGGCGACAAATTTCACGTTCGCCACCAGTTCCGGAATATCGATGTACTTCGGCGTTAGACCGGCGCGCAGCACGTTATCCGAATTGGCCATCACTTCCAGCGCGACACCCTGCAGGTAGGCGTGCGGGGTCTCGGCGAACAGGAACATCGCTTCGCCAGGGTTCAGTTTCACCACGTTGAGCAGCAGCGGGGAGAAGAGGCCGCTGTCATCCGGGTAGAATTCAGCGATCAAACGAATGGTCTGCCACGGTTCGCCCTGTTGGCGGTCGAGGGCGTTTTGCAGCACGCTGAGCGCATGCGCTTTTTCCTCACCTTTCATATTCAGCAGGCTGGCGAACAGCTGGCTTAAACGCCCGGCATCCGGCTGTTGAATGAATTCGCCAATTGCCGGATGCGCCCCGGCAACCGGCTGCAGCAGCGCGACAATTTCATTAAATTCGCGGAACGCGTTCATGGCGAGGAACGGCGTCAGGGCGAAGACCAGTTCCGGCTTATGGTTGGGATCTTTATAGTTACGCTCGGCGGCATCCAGCGGAATACCCGCGGCGTTCTCTTTGGCAAAGCCAATTTCCGACGCGCGTTTGTTCGGGTGAACCTGGATGGAGAGCGGCTGGGCGGCGCACAGTACCTTGAACAAGAACGGCAGTTCGCCAAAACGCTCTGCGACGTTAGCGCCGAGGAGGGCATTTTTATCGGCCTCAATGACCTCGCGAAGCGACTGCGGCTGGCCGTCGGCGTTAAGGACCCGCGAACTGCTTTTTGGGTGAGCGCCCATCCACAGTTCCGCCATCGGCAGGTTGTCCGGATTGGCGATACCGTAAAGGTCGGTTAACGCGGTGTGACTTCCCCATGCATAGTTTTGCACTGAGTTAATGAGCTTCTGCATTCTCAATCCCTGTTTCCACATAAAAATGTTGGCTCTATTAAACCAACAAATCGTCGAGAAGCAACTGCTGAAAGAAAAAGTCGTCCTTGTCTCAGTTTTTGTTAAAAAATTGTGTAAGATTGATCGACTCGCTTTTCTACAGGCAAATGGAGTGTCTGCCTGAAACATAATCAGCCAAGCAGTAAGTGAGAGTACAATGTCGAACAAACCGTTTGTTTATCAGGATCCTTTTCCACTTAAAAAGGATGACACCGAGTATTATCTCCTCAGCAGTGATTACGTCTCCGTCGCCGAATTCGCCGGCCAGGAAGTTCTGAAGGTTGAACCTCAGGCGCTAACCTTACTGGCCCAACACGCGTTCCACGACGCCTCCTTTATGCTCCGCCCGGCACACCAGCAGCAGGTCGCGGATATCCTCAACGACCCGGAAGCCAGCGAAAACGACAAATACGTCGCGCTGCAATTCCTGCGTAACTCCGATATCGCCGCCAAAGGCATTCTGCCGACCTGTCAGGACACCGGCACCGCGATCATTATGGGGAAAAAGGGACAGCGCGTATGGACCGGCGGCGGCGATGAAGCCGCGCTGGCGCAGGGCGTGTACAACACCTATATCCAGGACAATCTGCGTTACTCGCAGAACGCGCCGCTGGACATGTATAAAGAGGTCAACACCGGTACCAACCTGCCGGCGCAGATCGATCTTTATGCTACCGATGGCGATGAGTATAAATTCCTCTGTATCGCCAAGGGCGGCGGCTCCGCGAACAAAACGTATCTCTACCAGGAAACGAAAGCGTTAATCACCCCGGCGAAGCTGAAAAACTACCTCGTCGAGAAGATGCGCACTCTCGGTACCGCAGCTTGTCCGCCGTACCATATCGCCTTTGTGATTGGCGGCACCTCTGCGGAAGCCACGCTGAAGACGGTGAAATTGGCCTCGACCAAATACTACGATGGCCTGCCGACCGAAGGTAACGAACATGGCCAGGCGTTCCGCGATGTGCAGCTGGAGCAAGAGCTGCTGCTGGAAGCGCAGAACCTCGGCCTCGGCGCGCAGTTTGGCGGCAAATACTTCGCCCACGATATCCGCGTGGTCCGCCTGCCGCGTCACGGCGCGTCCTGTCCGGTGGGGATGGGGGTCTCCTGTTCTGCCGACCGTAACATCAAAGCTAAAATCAACCGCGACGGCATTTGGCTGGAGAAACTGGAGAGCAACCCAGGGAAATATATCCCTGAACATCTGCGCCAGGCCGGTGAAGGCGAAGCCGTGAAGGTGAACCTCAATCAGCCGATGAGCGAGATCCTGGCGCTGCTGTCGCAGTATCCGGTGTCGACTCGTCTGTCGCTGAGCGGCACAATCATCGTGGCTCGTGATATTGCCCATGCCAAGCTGAAAGAGCTTATTGATAATGGCGAAGCGCTGCCGCAGTATGTCAAAGATCACCCTATCTACTACGCCGGCCCGGCGAAGACGCCGGATGGTTACGCCTCCGGTTCTCTGGGGCCGACGACCGCTGGCCGCATGGACTCGTATGTCGATCTGTTGCAATCGCATGGTGCGAGTAAAATCATGCTGGCCAAGGGTAACCGTAGCCAGCAGGTGACCGATGCCTGCCACAAACACGGCGGTTTCTATCTCGGTAGTATCGGCGGCCCGGCGGCGGTTCTTGCGCAGCAGAGTATCCGCAGCCTTGAGTGCGTGGCTTATCCGGAGCTGGGAATGGAAGCTATCTGGAAAATCGAAGTGGAAGATTTCCCGGCCTTTATCCTCGTTGATGATAAAGGTAACGACTTCTTCCAGCAGATCCAGACATCGCAGTGCTCGCGCTGCGTGAAGTAAACGACACCGCCCTTCGGGGCGGTTTTTGTTTGGGCCGCTTTAGCGGCACGAACGACTAAAACAACTAATAATTCTGGTTAATACTTAATCCTTTAAGCAGGTGAGCTTGTCGCTATGACGCACTTTGAATCCAAGGAGAAAGTAATGACAACGCATCGCAGTGAAAAAGACTCGATGGGCGCCATCGACGTCCCGGCCGATAAACTTTGGGGCGCGCAGACCCAGCGCTCGCTTGAGCATTTCCGTATCTCAACGGAGAAAATGCCTGGTGAACTGATCTACGCGCTGGCGCTGACCAAGCGCGCGGCGGCGAAGGTGAACCAGGACCTGGGCCTGCTGGCGGCGGACAAAGCGGGCGCCATCATCGCCGCCGCGGATGAAGTCCTCGCCGGCAAGCATGCGCAGGAGTTTCCGTTAGCTATCTGGCAAACCGGCTCCGGTACCCAAAGCAACATGAATATGAACGAAGTACTGGCTAACCGTGCGAGCGAGTTGCTTGGCGGCGAGCGCGGCATGGCGCGCAAAATCCACCCCAATGATGACGTCAATAAAAGCCAGAGCTCGAATGATGTTTTTCCAACAGCGATGCACGTCGCGGCGCTAATCGCGCTGCGCGAAAAGCTACTCCCACAGCTACAGGTGCTGCGGGACACGCTACAGGAAAAGTCGCTGGCCTTCGGTGACATTGTTAAAATTGGCCGCACTCACTTGCAGGACGCTACGCCGCTGACGTTAGGGCAGGAGATCTCCGGTTGGGTCGCGATGCTGGAACATAATCTCCGGCATATTGAACACAGCCTGCCGCATCTCGCTGAGCTGGCGCTGGGCGGTACGGCGGTTGGTACCGGCTTGAATACGCACCCGGAATATGCGGTGCGGGTGGCGGCGGAACTGGCGTCGCTTAGCGGGCTACCGTTCGTCACCGCGCCCAATAAATTTGAAGCGCTGGCCACCGTGGATGCGCTGGTTCATGCCCACGGCGCGCTGAAAGGGCTGGCGGCTTCGCTGATGAAAATCGCCAACGATGTGCGCTGGCTGGCCTCCGGGCCGCGCTGTGGCATAGGGGAAATCGCCATTCCGGAGAACGAACCGGGATCCTCCATTATGCCCGGCAAAGTCAACCCGACGCAGTGCGAAGCGTTGACCATGTTGTGCTGTCAGGTGATGGGTAACGACGTGGCGGTGAATATCGGCGGCGCGTCAGGCAACTTTGAGCTTAACGTCTATCGGCCAATGGTCATCCACAACTTCCTGCAGTCGGTACGCCTGCTGGCGGACGGTATGGAGAGCTTTAATGAGCACTGCGCGGTGGGCATTGAGCCAAACCGCGAGCGGATCGGCCAGTTGCTTAATGAGTCGCTGATGCTGGTGACCGCGCTCAATACCCATATCGGCTACGATAAAGCGGCGGAGATCGCCAAAAAAGCGCACCATGAAGGGCTGACGCTGAAAGCCGCGGCGCTGTCGCTTGGTTACCTGACGGAAGCCGAATTCGATAGCTGGGTGCGCCCGCAGGATATGGTTGGCAGCCTTGCTACTCGCTAGCCAGCCATAAATGCAGACGCGGGATCAGTAATCGTAACGACTGCGCCTGCGGCTTGTGGCGGTACTGCACGTTATCGGCATCGTAATTCAAAAGTTCGCCGAGATCCGGCACGCTTACCCCATGCGTGCCGGAGATAAGCGCAATTAGCGGGCCGGGGCAGGCGTACTGCACCTGCTTCTGCTCTCCGGCATACCACACTCTGGCAATCGGCTGTACCTTGACCGGGCGTTTTATTTTCAATTTTGCCCGCTGCGGCAGGGCGGCGATATCCTGAAATTCCCTTTCCAGCTTGCTTTGCCACTGTTCGCGGGTCCAGGGCGGCACCGCGCGCGGCGATTGCAGGCTCTTCTCTAGCTGCATTAATACTTCATCGCGGGTCAGATTTTTAATCACATGCTTATTGGCCCAGCCGAAGCGGATGGTGCTGGGGTCGAGCAGCGGCGTCAGGGTACGATAGGCGCTAAGGGTAATCAGGCCGGGCAGATGGCGGTGAACCCATTCGAAACGCGCGGCGGCCGGCAATCCGGAATCGACGGTGACGATTTTCTCAAACGCCGCTTTCAGCGCGTTAATGGCGCTGATTTTCTCCAGCAACTCCGCCTGCTGTTGCGTATCAACCGCCAGGCAAATCGCCCCGGGGAGGCGTACCGCCGCCTTGCTGCTGCGGTTTTCCGACTGCTGCTGTATAAACAGATGGCTGTAGTGCCTGAGCGCCATCTCCAGCGCGCTTTGCCCGACGTGCTGGGTGACCTGAATGGTATCCAGCGGCGCGTGCTCCGCCTCTTTGCTCACCGCCGGCAATTCGAAAACCCGCGCCGCCAGCAGACGGCAGCGGCTCAGCGACGCTTTGAAGGTTTGTAGTTCGCGCTCAAGCTCACGAAAGGTGTCATTTAAGCGCGCAACGAGGTCGTAGCTAGCCATGATTACCGCCTTAGTTACAACATACTGTTTGAGTATAAACTATACGCAGGCCGCGACGCCTGCGCAAGTTCAGCTAAGCAGAGGTAAAAGCGGGAAGCTGGTGGTAAATGGGCCAGCTGAAAATGAATGCCGCGCCGCCGAGCGAGCTTTCGTCGCAGTGGACTTCACCGGCCATCGCCTGAGCAATACTGTGTACAATCGCCAGCCCCAGGCCGCAGCCGCCGGTGGCGCGATCGCGGCTGGGATCGAGACGGACAAACGGCTCGAATACCCGTTCGCGTTCTTCAAGGGCGATACCCGGGCCATCATCTTCCACTCGCAGCGTCGCCCTTGAACCGGCCAGCGACAGGCCAATCTGAATATGTTGCTGACTGTAGCGCAGGGCATTATTAACAAGGTTATCCAGCACGCGCTCCATTAAACGCATATCCAGCGCGCCGTAGTCGCCCTCCGTAAGCTGGCGCAACGCGACTTCACGCTGCGGATTGACCAGTTGTATATCCTCGACGTGCGCGCGGATCCAGGCCGGGAAATCCGGGGTAGTCAGGTTGAGTTCGTTCTGCGGGCGATCGAGGCGCGCGTAGGTGAGCAGTTCTTCAATCAGCGCTTCTAGTTGCCCGATATCGCGGTTGAGAGCCAGCGACTCGGCCTCGGTCAGATTTTCGCTCATCTCCAGGCGATAGCGCAGGCGCACCAGCGGCGTGCGTAGTTCATGGGCGATACCGTCAATAAGCTGTTTTTTACTGGCTATCAGGGCGTTGATATTATCCGCCATCTGGTTAAAGGCCACGCCGAGTCGCTCGAAGCTCGACATGCTATCGAAATGGATGCGCTCGCTAAAATGGCCTTCGCCGAAGCGCTGTGCGGCGGTTTCGATACGCAACATATCCTGCCAGTGCGGACGCATCCAGATAAACACCGGGAAAGCCAGTGAAATAGCGATAAACGCCATCAGCGCGACGTCCAGCAGGCGCATCTCATGCAAAAAATAGAGATAGGGCACCGGGCCGACCGACAGGACGTAATGGCTGCGCGGGATGCGTTGAATAAAGGTGTACTGATCGTCCAGCGCCACGATATCGCCCGCGCGCAGATGCTGCATCGAGCTTTCCGAGAGCTTGAACTTGCTTAACGGTTCAATGTGCAGATCGAAAGAGAGGTTGAGGTCCAGCTCTTTCAGCGTGTTGCTCCAGTCGCGCGGCGGGATCTCGCGCAGTTCGCTGCGCATCAGATAGAGCGAGCTTTTCATCAGATCGTCCAGCGACTGGCGTCCGGCGCGCTCGGCGGTGAATTTATACACCAGGCCGACCAGCATGGTCATGACCAGGAAGCAGACGAACAGTAAAAGGTAAAACTGCACAAACAGTTTTTTCATTAATCATCACCGGTCATTAACTGGGTTATCTTGCATCAAAAGATTCTACAGGAGAAGGATCCCGCTCGGCAAAGTTCTCACCGACGCGCCAGGCCAAATGACCGATAGCCGTATTGTGCCATTTCCCCGGCCTGTCAGGTGCCAGCCTCTCTGTTAATTTAAGCGCCCCAAAAATGATGGAGAGCGCCAGATGACTAAGCCCGTGTATTTGCATACTGATAATGATGTTGAGATTTTAAAAACCTTCGATATGGTCCTGAGCCATATGCAGGCGATCGCCGACCCTTATCAGTGGAAGTGGGTGATTACCGGCTGGCACAGCATCCTGCAGAACGCGATGGTGTTGGCGCTGTGTCAGGGCAATGACTTTCAGGTCTACCTGGCCGACGGTAAAGCGTCGACACAAGAAATCTTCCAGCAAATCTGTAACGACGATTTCTCCAACATCAATAAACTGCAGCTGCCGTCCTTCATGGCGCTATACCGTGCGACGAGGGAGAGCAGCGCCTTCACACCCAGCGAAGTCTGTACGGTGGCGGTGGGCAAGCTTCACCAGCTGCGTAACGATTTCATCCATTATCATCCGGGAGGCTGGAGTCTACAGGTCGATGGTTTACCGCAATGGATTCAGGCGAGCGGCGAACTACTGGATCATTTCCTCGCCAGCGGTGAGATCGTACGCTGGTATGACGAAAACGACGAAATGGCATTCAGAGAGAAATACGCTGAATTTCAAGACCGACTACACGGTGTGATGTCGGTCTATTCCTGACGCGGATTAATTATCCCAGGCGTGCGGGGCAAACAGATAGCCTTTGTTGCGCACCGTCTTGATGCGGTAGGGCTCGGTGGCGTTGTCGAGCAGCTTTTTACGCAGGCGTGAAATCGCGACATCGACGCTGCGATCCATGCCGTCGTAGCTGACGCCGCGGAGATTTTTCAACAGCGCATCGCGATCCATAATCTGCCCGGCATGGGTCGCCAGTTCCCACAGCAGGTCGAAATCGGCGGTGGATAAAGCCACGTTGTCGCCGCCGAGCAATACCTGACGGTTAACCGGGTCGATCGACAGCGAACCAAAAACAATGGCTTTATGCGGCGTCAGGGTTGCGGGAGCTGGCATCGACGGCGAAGCCACGTGCTGGCGCAGATGCAAACGCAAGCGGGCCAGCAGCACCGCAGGTGGGGTGGTTTTGAGGATGTAATCACTGGCGCCCATCTCCAACGACAGAATATGGTTCATATCGCTATCGAGCGAGGTCAGCAACACGATCGGACCCTGCCACTGGCTGCGCAGGTCGCGGCACAGCGTCATCCCGTCTTTGCCAGGCAGCATGATATCCAGCAGTACCAGATCGGGTTGTTCACGAGCAATAACCTCTTCGGCCCGGTCGCCGCGCGGCTCAACAACCACGTCCATATCATGTTTTCCCAGATAGGCGGCGATAAGCGCGCCAACTTCGGGCTCATCCTCAACAAAAACGATCTTATTCATATCTTACGCGTATAAATTAAAAAGCTAACATACACCGCCCGCAAATTGCCTGCCATTAATCTTTCATAAACAAATGTTCTTCCGTTATGCTGGTAGAAATTGTTGTTCAAATGTTAAGGCATAAAATGGGGCTGTTGATTAAAGCGCTGCTGGGAGCGCTGGTGGTGGTACTGATAGGCGTACTGTCAAAAACCAAAAATTACTATATTGCCGGCTTAATTCCGTTATTTCCGACCTTCGCGCTTATTGCCCACTATATCGTCGCCAGTGAGCGTGGCATTGAAGCGCTACGCACGACTATTGTCTTCGGTATGTGGTCAATCATCCCGTATTTTATCTACTTACTTTCGTTATGGTACTTCACTGGCGTAATGCGCCTGCCTTACGCGCTGGCAGGCGCGGTGATCTGCTGGAGTCTGGCGGCCTGGCTGCTCATCCTCGGATGGAGCCGTTTCCACTAGCGCAGCGGTCGGCCGCCGTCGACAGCGAAAGAGCGGCCGGTGACGTAGCAACTGGTGAACAGATAATCGATGAGGTCGATAATCTCTTTTTCACCCGGTGCGATTTTCATCAGCGATTTATCCAGCGCCTGCTTACGATATTCAGCGTCATCATGCTCGTTGAACATAATCAGCGATGGCGCGATAGCGTTGACCTTTACTTCCGGGGCCAGCTTACGGGCGAAAGAGCGGGTCATATTATCAAGCGCCGCTTTACTGGCGGCATAGGCGATATGCTTATCGCTGCCGCGTTCCACTACGTAGTCGGTAATATGAATAATATCGCTGGCCGCGTGGCCAAAACCGCGCAGCAGGCTCTCCAGCGCGTGGTTAAGCAGATAGGGCGCGTGGACATGAATTTGCATCATCCGCGATATCACCGTGGATAACGACACGCCCGGTTTCTCCGCCATCCAATCACTGGCGTTATGAATAATCGCGCGCAGGCCGTTGGTCTGCGCTTTCACCGCTTCCGCGAAGGTAAGAATACCGTCGTCGCTGCTGAAATCAGCCTGCAGACACACCGCGCCGGCTTCGCGCAGGGTGTCAATCGAAGGATAATGCTGGCGATAGCTGACGATCACCGGTTGCTGCTGGTTTAAAAAATGGTGTGCCAGAGCGAGGCCGATACGGCGGCCTGCTCCCGTGATCAGGACCGGACGAGGCTGTGCTTCAGCCATGGGTATCTCCTTTCAAGTTCAGCGGTAGGGCAACCGCTTACCCCACCAGCATCCACGTTGCCGGAACGGCGGCAACCAGCAAAAAACCAATTAATGCCATTTCACGGCGTTTGAGCATGCGATCGTGCTGGTGCGTACGGCGGGCGTACAGGAAAACCAGAAGACCCGGAGCGTAAAGTACCACCGACAATAGCAAATGCACAGGACCGGACGCATACAATAACCATAAGCCATAAACGCACGCGCCGACACCCACGGCTTTGTGTAAAGGACGCACGGCAATCTTAAGCAGGAAAGCGCCGACGAGGAAATAGGGCACCAGAATCATTTCTGAGGCGATGGTTAGCAGGGTACCGTAGTCAGATCCGGTAAGCCAAATCAGCACAAGACAAATCTGCACGCTGATGTTGGTCAACCACAGCGAGGAAGAGGGCGCATTATTCTTATTGGTTTTGGCAAACAGGCGCGGGAACGCTTTGTGCGTCGCCGCCAGATACGGCACTTCGGCGGCCATAATGGTCCAGCTTAAATAGGCGCCGCAGACGGAGATAATTAATCCCGCGGCGATCACTATCTCGCCCCATGACCCCATCATCTTGACCATCAGGCCAGCCATCGACGGGTTGCGCATTTCAGCCAGTTCTGGGCGGGCGACAACGCCCAGCGACAGCAGGGTGACCAGCAGATAAACCGCCAGCGCCGAGACCACCGCCAGTAGCGTCGCGCGACCAACGTCGCGCTTATGACGGGCGCGAGCAGAGACTACTACTGCGCCCTCCACGCCGATAAATACCCACAGGGTGATCAGCATGGTGTTTTTCACTTGTTCCCATACCGGTACGCCGAGCGCGATACCGCTGAAATCGAGGCGGAAAGTATCGAGCCGGAACGCGATAGCGGCCAGCGCTACGAAAGCGCCGAGCGGCAACAGTTTAGCCAGCGTCGCCACCAGGTTAATGCCTGCCGCGGTCTGGACCCCACGCAACACCAGAAAATGCACCACCCATAGCAGCACGGACGCGCCGACGATCGCCTGCCAGGTGTTACCGTCACCAAAAATACGCATCTCCGGCGTATCGGTGAAGAAACTCAGGGCCGAGAAGACGATTACCAGGTAGGAGACATTGGCAATCACCGCGCACAGCCAGTAACCCCAGGCGGAACAGAAACCGATCAGTTCGCCAAAACCTTCGCGAGCATAGGTAAAGATACCGCCGTCCAGTTCCGGACGGATTCGGGTCAGCAATAGCATGGCGAAAGCGAGGAATAAAATCCCGACGCCGGTGATGGCCCAGCCGATAAGCAGAGCGGATGGGCTGGCAACGGCAGCCATGTTTTGCGGCAAACTGAAAACGCCCGCGCCCAGCATGGAGCTGAGTACCAGTGCGGTCAGGGCGCTAAGGCCCAGTTTCTTTTCCATTGTATTCCCGAGGTGGCAACAGTGAATTAAGAATATTTATTTGGCGAAATCGCATAAAAATGGAGGATTACGCTAAGGCGCGGGATTTTACGGAGTGTCTTGTACGCATGCAATGGCGGCGGGCGAAAAAATGCAAAAAGGCGACGTGATGTCGCCTTTTTGAGCAGCTGAAACCGATTACTTATACAGGTCGGCGCTGATGGTGATATTACCGCCACGTTCCTGCCACTGGCGGGTGATGTGGTAATATTTCGCCCCTTTCTTGGCCGCGCGTTTCGCGGTCTGATAGGAGATTTCCGTCATGTTGCCATAGTTACCGGTGAATTTGATGCTATCAAACGGCACCATCTGCGCGGCGGTGATTTTGTTCACCTCTTCAACTTTCGTGCCGTCCGGCAGGGTGACAGTGTAACGTCCGCCTTTCGACGATTGGGTTTCGTAGAACAGACCTACGCCGGTACCTGCGCCGACCGCAGCAGAGGAGGCCACGCCTGGGATTTCGACGTTTTTAGCCGCTTCGCCGCCTTTCGCCAGAGCGGCGCGACCGGCTTCAGAATCAGCAGGAATCGCATCCGGGCTCTGCAGTACGCGCTTCTGCGCATCCTTTTTATAAATATAAGCGGTGATGCGCTGGTTGCCGCCCTGGTTGGCGTCAACCTGGCGGACGATGAAGAAAGCATACGCGCCTTTAGCTTTTGCCGCTTTGGCGATGGCGTCGTTGACTTCCGGCTGGCTACGATAGAAGCCCTGCACGGTCACTGTGTCATATGGCATCAGCGCGACGGCCTGATCTTTCGGCAGTTCCATCACGCCGTTAATAATACGGTTTTTCGGGGTATCCGCCTGCGGGGCGTTTTCTTTATAAAAATCCGCCGTTACGCGCCAGTTGCCGCCGTTGCCGAAATCTGAGGTGTCGACAACATAAAAGGAAGCTGCGCCATCTTTATCCGCCTTACGGGAAACCGCCTGTACGGCATCGCCAATCGCGTTAAAACGGCCAGTGACGACGACGCGGTCATAGGGCTTCAGCGCTGCCGCTTGCTCCGGAGTCAGCTCGGTCGCTGCATGGGCAGACAACGCGGTGGTAGCCAGAAGAGCAGACGCCAGGAGTGTGTTCTTAAGCTTCATAAAAATAATCCTTTGCCTTGCGCAAACCATGTACTGGTATTGTTGTTGACTGAAAACAGGTGATTATTGCATTTAAACAACGTAACTGTCTGCGTCATTTTTCACTTCCCGCCCGAATCGTTCGTTACAAAAATATAACAAATACAGATATGTTGAAAAAACAGCCCCTTGAACAGCAAAATCGATAATCAATATCACTTTTATAAGTTAACGTAATGTTAATGCAATGATACTGGCGGTAATAAATGGCGAATTAATCCCAAAGGTAAGCGAATTATCAGGTTCTGGCATAAAATTAAGGCAAATATTGCTGCCTGACGCAGTCAGGACTAATTTTTCTCAATAAAATCAAAAATTCTGTTTTAACGATGTAGATCACAATCGGTATTTTCAGTAGGTTATAAAAAGTTTGTTACTGTTTCATTTTCCAGATGAATACCTGTGCGGCGTTTTTGCGCCGCCGCTGGCGCATTTGTGAAAAAAATAAACCATCATCAAAAACCGATGGAAGGGAAAACTATGCGAATTGGGATACCAAAAGAGAGCTTAGCTCAGGAAACCCGGGCCGCTGCGACGCCGAAGACGGTCGAGCAGCTGCTTAAGCTCGGGTTTAGCGTGGCGGTCGAGAGCGGAGCCGGGAAACTGGCGAGCTTCGACGATGAAGCCTTCGAACAGGCGGGCGCGGAAATCGTCAGCGCGGATAACGTCTGGCACTCCGACGTCATCCTCAAGGTTAATGCGCCGAGCGATGCGGAAATTGCGAAGCTCAACCCGGGCACTACGCTGGTGAGTTTCATCTGGCCGGCGCAGAATCCGGATCTCATGGAAAAGCTGGCCGCTCGCGGTATCAACGTGATGGCGATGGACTCGGTGCCGCGTATTTCCCGCGCCCAGTCGTTAGATGCGCTGAGTTCGATGGCCAACATCGCTGGTTATCGCGCGATTGTCGAAGCGGCGCACGAATTCGGTCGTTTCTTTACCGGGCAGATCACAGCGGCAGGTAAAGTACCGCCGGCGAAGGTGATGGTAATCGGCGCAGGCGTTGCCGGCCTCGCGGCGATCGGCGCGGCGAACAGCCTCGGCGCCATCGTCCGCGCCTTCGATACCCGTCCGGAAGTGAAAGAACAGGTGCAGAGTATGGGCGCCGAGTTCCTTGAACTGGACTTTAAAGAAGAAGCGGGCAGCGGCGACGGTTATGCCAAAGTCATGTCTGAAGCCTTTATCAAAGCCGAAATGGCGCTGTTCGCCGCACAGGCTAAAGATGTCGATATCATTGTCACCACCGCGCTGATCCCGGGTAAACCGGCGCCGAAGCTAATTACCCGCGAAATGGTTGACTCCATGAAGTCGGGCAGCGTAGTCGTCGACCTGGCGTCGCAAAACGGCGGCAACTGTGAATATACCGTGCCGGGCGAAGTCGTGACCACCGCTAATGGCGTGAAAATTATCGGTTATACCGACCTGCCGGGTCGTCTGCCGACGCAATCTTCTCAGCTCTACGGCACTAACCTGGTAAACCTGCTGAAGCTGCTGTGCAAGGATAAAGACGGGAATATCACCATCGATTTCGACGATGTGGTGGTACGTGGCGTTACCGTGGTCCGCGAGGGCGAAATTACCTGGCCGGCACCGCCGATTCAGGTATCCGCGCAGCCTCAGGCGGCGACGAAAACCGTCGAAGCGCCAAAAGAAGAGGCAAAACCTGGCTCGCCGTGGCGTAAATACGCGCTGATGGCGCTGGCGATTATCCTCTTTGGCTGGCTGGCGAACGTCGCGCCGAAAGAGTTTCTTGGTCACTTTACCGTCTTCGCGCTCTCCTGCGTAGTCGGCTACTACGTGGTGTGGAACGTGTCGCACGCGCTGCACACGCCGCTCATGTCGGTAACCAACGCCATTTCAGGGATTATTGTCGTTGGGGCATTGCTGCAGATAGGGCACGGCGGCTGGGTCAGCTTCTTGAGCTTTATCGCGGTGCTGATCGCCAGCATTAATATTTTTGGTGGTTTCACCGTCACTCAGCGCATGCTGAAAATGTTCCGCAAAAACTAAGGGGTAGCACATGTCTGGAGGATTAGTTACAGCTGCATACATTGTTGCCGCTATTCTGTTTATCTTTAGCCTTGCGGGGCTGTCAAAGCACGAAACGTCGAAGCAGGGCAACCTGTACGGCATCGCCGGGATGGCGATTGCGCTGATTGCCACCATCTTTGGGCCGGACAGCGGTAATGTCGGTTGGATAATCGTGGCGATGGTTATCGGCGGGGCGATTGGTATCCGCCTGGCGAAGAAAGTCGAAATGACCGAGATGCCGGAGCTGGTGGCGGTGCTGCATAGCTTCGTTGGTCTGGCGGCGGTGCTGGTTGGCTTCAACAGCTATCTCGACCACGGACCGGGCCTCGATCAGGTGCTGGCGAATATTCACCTGACCGAAGTGTTCCTCGGCATCTTTATCGGCGCCGTGACCTTCACCGGCTCGATCGTTGCCTTTGGTAAGCTGCGCGGCAAAATTTCGTCAAAACCGCTGATGCTGCCGAATCGCCATAAGCTGAACCTGGCGGCGCTGGTTATCTCCTTCCTGCTGCTGGTGGCCTTCGTGCGTACCGACAGCACCGGAACGCAGGTACTGTGCCTGCTGGTGATGACCATTATCGCCCTCGCGTTCGGCTGGCACCTGGTGGCGTCTATCGGCGGCGCGGATATGCCGGTCGTGGTATCGATGCTGAACTCGTACTCCGGTTGGGCGGCGGCGGCGGCGGGCTTTATGCTCAGCAACGACCTGCTGATCGTGACCGGCGCGCTGGTGGGTTCTTCCGGTGCGATCCTCTCCTACATTATGTGTAAGGCGATGAACCGTTCGTTTATCAGCGTTATCGCCGGCGGTTTCGGCACCGATGGCGGCAGTTCCAGCGGCGATGAAGAAGTCGGTGAGCATCGTGAAATCAGCGCTGAAGAAACGGCGGAAATGCTGAAAAACTCGCATTCCGTGATCATCACCCCGGGCTACGGTATGGCGGTGGCGCAGGCGCAGTATCCGGTCGCGGAAATCACTGAGAAGCTGCGTGCGCGCGGTATCAAGGTGCGCTTCGGGATCCACCCGGTCGCCGGGCGACTGCCGGGGCACATGAACGTGCTGCTGGCGGAAGCGAAGGTTCCGTATGACGTGGTGCTGGAAATGGACGAAATCAACGATGATTTCGCCGATACCGATACCGTACTGGTGATCGGCGCGAACGACACCGTCAACCCAGCGGCGCAGGACGATCCGAAGAGCCCGATCGCCGGTATGCCGGTGCTGGAAGTGTGGAAGGCGCAGAACGTGGTGGTCTTCAAACGTTCGATGAACACCGGCTATGCTGGCGTGCAGAATCCGCTATTCTTCAAAGAGAACACCCACATGCTGTTTGGCGACGCTAAAGCCAGCGTGGATGCCATTCTGAAAGCGCTGTAATAGCGCAACGCTCTAAGCCGTCTCTGTTGAGACGGCTTTTTTATATAGGCAGTGAAACCATGATTTTGCTCATAAAGTGAACGGTGATGGGTGTTATACTATGCCTGTTTTTTCACCACACTGAGGATATTATGGATACCGAGTTAACCCCCACGCAGATGGCCATCGAGTACCTGCGCCGCGACACTTCCGTTATGACCCCCGCGCAGTACCTGAAGAAGCTCAAACTCCTCGAGCTCGAGTTTGCCGATCTGATGTCGCTTTCATCGATGGAGCTGAAAGAAGAGATCGACCTGGCCTGGCGTTTAGGTATCCACTAACGCATTCTGTAAGTTTATTAAATTAGCGTTGATATCCCGGGCCGTAAGGCCCTTTTTCTTTTTTGCGGGCGCGGCAAAAAAATCCCCCGGCGGGCGGGGGACGTTAGATAATATTTCAAACCTGATGAGACGCTGTTAGTCGTCGTCTTCATCGTCCAGTTCTACTGGAGTTTGATAAGCTTCAGGTTTCAGTACCAGCAGGTCGCAGCGCAGGTGGTCGATAACCTGTTCCGCGGTATTGCCGAGAAACGCGGCAGAGATGCCGGTGCGGCCAACGGTGCCCAGCACCACAATCCCGGCCTGCAGGTGTTCAGCTAAATCAGGGATAACCTCTTCAGGCAGCCCTTTCTCTACGTGGGTGCGGCTTTCATCAATGCTGAATTTCTGGCGCAGCGCTTTCATTGCCAGTAGATGCTGGCCGCGAATCGCATCGTTATAGATGCTCGGGTCAAAATCAGGTAATTCAATGGCGATGTTGATAGGCGTCACCGGATAGGCGCCAACCAGATGTACTTCGGTATGGTTAACCTGATCGGCGAGGGCGATGGTCTCCCGCACCAGTTTTTCATTGAGGGCGTTGTGATAGTTCTCTTCACTGGCAAGATTAACCGCCACCAGCGCTTTACCGCCTTCCGGCCAGGGCTGATCTTTAACCATCCACACCGGACATGGACATTTGCGCAGCAGGTGCCAGTCGGTCGGCGTGAAGATGACCGCTTCGAGTTTGTCGTGCTGATGGGCCATTTTCAGCAGCAGGTCGTGTTTATCGCTGATGATTTCCTGAATGATGGCTTCAAAGGGGCGGTTGTGCCATACCACTTTGATATCGATTGGCACCCCGGATTCAATGTAAAACTTGGCCTGTTCACGGATCCAGGCGCTGCGTTGGCTAATCACGCCCTGGCGCATCGCCGTCCGCTCGTCGGGCGACAGCAGGGTGGTCATTTCGTAGGAAAAATCATAGATCGGCAAAAAGGCTTTGATGCGTCCACCAATCCGTTGGTGCAGATACACCGCGCGCCGTAATGCAGGCTGGTCGTCCTGGTTAGGGTCGATTACTACCAGCATGTTCTGATACTTCGCCATACAGGGTCTCCTTACAGCTGTAGCTACAGTCAGTATTTAAAAAGATAACCTATATGGATGAATTGAAACAGGGGATGACCCTGGCCAGATCAACAAATTAGAAAAAAATGTCGATCCGGCACAAGGTAGAAGAAAGTATAGCGGAGATAAATCAGGCGACGTTGCGCGCCTGGCCTGCCAGTTGCGCCAGCAGATCGCTGTTTTCGATGGTGATATATTTCCCTTTCACCGCCAGCATACCGCTTTTCTGGAAACGACCGAGCAGACGGCTGATGGTTTCTACCGTCAGGCCCAGATAGTTGCCGATGTCGCCACGCGTCATGGTCAGGCGGAACTCACGTGGTGAGAAGCCGCGCTGCGCGAAACGGCGGGACAGGTTGTAGATAAACGCCGCCAACCGTTCTTCTGCGTTCTTTTTGGAAAGCAACAGGATCATGTCCTGATCGCCTTTGATCTCGCCGCTCATCAGGCGCATCATCTGCTGACGCAGGTTCGGCATTTTACCGGAAAGATCATCCAGCGTTTCGAACGGAATTTCGCATACCATCGAGGTTTCCAGCGCCTGCGCAAAGCTTGGGTGCAGGGCGGTGCCAATGGCGTCAAAACCGACCAAATCGCCCGCCAGATGGAAGCCAGTAATCTGCTCATCGCCTTGTTCGGTGATGGTGTAGCTTTTGATGGTCCCTGAACGGATAGCGTACAGCGACTTCAGCTCATCACCCGCTTTGAACAGGGTTTGCCCTTTCTGAATAGGCTTCTTGCGCTCGATGATATTATCAAGCTGATCCAGCTCATGTTCGTTCAAAGTAAAGGGGATGCAGAGCTGGCTAATGCTGCAATCCTGACAATGGATTGCACAACCACCAGACTGAATGCGTCGTATAATTCGCTTTTCCGGGATCATATGTCTGCTCAAGCTTTAATTGATATTGGTCAATTTTAACATCTTTTTGAGGAGCAAGTAAGTCTCGAAACCCGGAAAGACGTAATATTAGAAGGGTAAATATATCACTCGCCATATCTCTTTGATAATAAGAAAATTATTAGGCGATTAATTATTGTAAAGTTACCTGTAATTTCCAAAAAAGGCATTATCTGTCAAAGCAGCAAATAGCCCTCATGGCGCAATAACCACTCTTTTCGCTGTACGCCCCCGGCGTAGCCGGTCATGGTGCCGTTACGGCCAATCACGCGATGGCAGGGAACCACGATGCTGACCGGATTGGAACCATTTGCCGCACCGACCGCGCGTGCTGCGCCTGGACGGCCAAGAACCTCGGCTAACTGACCGTAGTGCATGACTTGTCCGCAGGGAATCGTACGCAGCGCTTGCCACACCTGGCGTTGAAACGGCGTACCGCCGGTTGCGGTCGGCAGGGTATCGATAATCGCAAGATCGCCGTCGAAGTATTGCTGCAGCTTCGCGCCCAGCCCGCCCGGATCGCGCGCATCAACGCGATTATAACCCTCGTGATGGTAGTGGATGTCCAGCAGTTGCTCCATACGATCACGGTGCTGATCCCATTCCACGGCGCGCAGGTTAAATTGTTCATCGCAAATGACCCACAACGGCCCCAGCGGGGTGTCGATTTTATCTTGCAGCAGCGTCAGCATCGGTCTTCCTTCTACGAGGTTATTTCGCCAAGGGCACACCATATCATGACGTGCGGCCAGCAAACTATACCTCCGAAAGGTCAGCAAATATTGAAACCTGTACTATTAATTTATAAATACGAATCGCAGTCATTTAAATTCAGTCATTCCATTGCCCGATCGCAAATTGCAGGAATAAAGGAAGGGGTGAAGTAATGTTTATTTTTGCATTAACTACCAGGCGCGTCGTGAAGGGCATTTTGCTACCTTTGTCTGGCGGCGAATTTCCCTGTGCGGAGAAGCGTTCAGTTCAAATTCCTATGCAGTTTGTCATACGCACGCGGATTAGTGTGAACTGGCTAATCCACCGGGAGGCACCCGGCGCCGCAGATAAATATACAGGCATTCCTTGAGTCAATTATTTTTCCAGCGCTTTGGCGCTGGTTTTTTTACCCAACAGAAAGGTGGCGATATGCAATACATATTAACGGGAGTTGTTGTGTTGATTATCAGTGGGTTAGCTATCAATTTGCTGTCGGTGGTCATCGAAAGCCTGTATAAAACGTTCCTGCATCGCAGCACATCGCGTTAACGCCCGCAGGCCCTCCCTGGCCTGTCGCTGCGTTAGGGTAAGCGTGGATAAATACCTGGGCCAATCGGTAGCCCTACCAGGTACCAGCCCACCAGCAGCAGTAGCCAGACGGCTAAGAAAATGAGTGGGTAGGGTAATACCAGCGAATAGTAGGTGCCCAGTTTGGCATCGGGCCGGTAGCGCTGTAAAAAGCCGAGAAACAGCGGCACAAACGGCGATACCGGCGCGAGCGGCAGCACGGAAGAGTCAGCGATACGAAACAGGATCTGCGCAAACGCCGGGTGAAAGCCCAGCAGCATGAACATTGGTACAAAAATGGGCGCCAGAATCGACCAGATAGCCGAACCGCTGGCGATAAACATACACAAAAACGCCGACAGCAGCGCCAGGCCGACAAACGCCGGCACGCCATTCATTCCCGCGCTTTCCAGCACATCGGTTAGACCAACGGCCATGAATTTACCCATATTGCTCCAGTTAAACATGGCGACAAACTGGGCTAGTGGGAAGACCATCACGATAAATCCGGCCATCTCCTTCATCGGCTCGATCATTAACTGCGGCAGGTCAGCCTGACGGCGAATTTTGCCGGTAGCGATGCCGTAAGCCAAAGACACGACAAAAAAGAAAAAGATAATCAGCGGCACAATCCCTTTAATAAAGGGCGAGGGCATCACGGTATGTTTGATGGGATCGCGCAGGATGCCGTTTTCCGGCACCACCATCAGCGCGATAACCGCCACAAACAGCAGCGCCGCGATACCGGCAATACGCAGCCCGAACCGCTGTTCCGCCGTCAGCGTCTGCAGCGTTTCATCACTTTGGCCTTGCCACTTTCCTAACCGTGGCTCGACCAGTTTATCGGTGATTAATCCGCCGACCAGCGTCAGAACGATGACTGAGGTGGCCATGAAATACCAGTTGTCGATAACGCTAACATGCAGCGAGGCATCAAGCGTTTTCGCCGCTTCGGTACTGATACCAGAGAGCAACACGTCGGTGGTGACAATAAGTAAATTTGCCGTAAACCCGCAGCCGACGCCGGCGATTGCCGCCAGCAAACCGGCTACCGGATGGCGGCCCACGGCGAGAAACATTAACGCCCCCAGCGGCGGCATAATGACCAGCGCCGCATCGGAAGAGATGTGGCTGAAGAAGGCGATAAATAACACCATGTAACTGGCGTAACGCGCGCTAACGTGCGATGACATCTTGACCATCAGCGACGGCAGCAGGCCGACCCGTTCGGCAAAACCAGCGCCGAGCACCAGCGCCAGAATCGCCCCCAGCGGCGCGAAGCCGCTAAAGTTTTTAATCACGTTTGGCAGAAACCAGTGCAGCCCTTCAACGCTGAGCAGATTCTTTACCACCACTCGCGAACCGTCGGTAGGGTTCTGTACGCCGACGTTTAGCGCCGACAAAATGGCGGTGGCGGCCATCAGCGCGACGATCAGATAGATAAACAGCAAAAATGGATGCGGAACCTTATTACCTATTTTTTCAACCCAGCCATACAGCTTACCGGTGGGGGAATGCGACGGTATGGATGACATACTCATGGGCGTTCCTCAGTTGTCGTTGTTGTGTTGGTTGCGGCATGCCTCATGGGTTGTCAGCTGTTGTTTTTATTGGCGATTGCCATGCGCTGTACGCTATCCCAGAGGCTAGTTTTTCTTATTTTAAAATTGATGGTACGACGTCACGCGGGATCGGGCACTGGTATGGGCTTATCGCCAGTACCTGAGCCAGTTCCTGCTGGCTTGCTTCGAGTAACGGCCTGTCGCTGAACAAACGAATCGCCGTCGCTCCCAGTATCTTACCCGCCAGCAGCATCCCTTTATGGGCAATGGACGTTCTTCCCTGGCTCACCAGTTGCCAGCTATGCAGCGGCGTACCGATGGCGAAGCAGGGGCTAAAACACTGGGCCACCGGCGCTTTCCAGCTCACGTCGCCGACGTCGGTAGAGCCGGCCAGCACGTTTTCCGTCGCCGCCCACGGCGCGACTTCATCAATCAGCACCGTGTCGTGATGGCGGCGGGCAAACGCTTTTCCTTCTTCACCGCTGGTGCCGGCAATATTCTTCAGGCTGTTCTGTATATCGTTCACGCCGAGCGTGGCGCGAATATCCACCGCGAAAGCGCGCTCTTCGTCACTCCATTGCGGCGTACCGTAATGGCATACGGCCTGATACATTGCCGCTTCCAGCGTGCGATTGGGGAGATAGCTGGAACAGGCTTTTTCAAAACGACAGCTGACGCTGGTTTCGGTCATCAGCGCGGCACCCTGAGCAATTTTCTCAATACGGGCAAAGATTTGCTGCACGTCGGCCATTTCCGGAGCGCGAATTAAATACAGCACTTCAGCCTGCGCCTGCACCACGTTGGGCGACACGCCACCGGTATCGGTAATGGCGTAGTGCACACGCGCCTTCTCGATAATATGCTCATTGAGGAAGTTACTGCCGGTGGTCATCAGCGTGACGGCGTCCAGCGCGCTACGCCCAAGATGCGGTGAGTTTGCCGCGTGGGCGGCGGTTCCGGTAAAGCGCCACGCCGCCTGAATATTGGCCAGCGTGCTGGTGCTGAACATCCCGGCCCAGGCTTCCGGATGCCAGGTGAGGGCGGCGTCGATATCATCGAATAGTCCCTCGCGCACCATAAAGGTTTTACCCGAACCGCCTTCTTCGCCCGGGCAGCCATAAAAGCGCAGGGTGCCCGAGCCGCCATGCTGCTGCAGCCAGTGTTTCGCGGCGACGGCGGCGGCGAACGCCGCGGCGCCGAGGAGATTATGCCCACAGCCGTGGCCATTTTCCCCCGGCGTCGCGGATGTTGGTTCAGCACTGTGCGCCTGTTGGCTGAGTCCTGCCAGCGCATCAAACTCGCCGAGCAGGGCGATGACTGGTTTACCCTCGCCAAAGCTGGCGATAAACGCATTGGGGATTCCACCAGCGTTACGGCTTAGTTGAAAACCTTCCGCTTCCAGCGCGTCGGCCAACCGCGCAGCGGACCAGAATTCCTGGAAGCGGGTTTCCGGATGATCCCAGATATCATCGGCAATAGCGCAAAAATCGTCGCGTCGCGATTCAATGATGTCATCAACAAATTGATAGATCTTTTCCATCACACACCTCGCTGCCAGGGAAAGTTGAGCGCGATGCGCGCCAGCGTCTCGACCGCGATGGTCATCACGCCTTCGTCGAAATCAAATTTCTCATTGTGATGTCCGGCGCTCAGTTCAGTACCGAAAATCATGTATGAAGCCAGTCCGCCGCGCTCCTGTACGCGCGCCATCATCAAAGTGGCATCTTCGGATCCCGCCGGCGCAGCAATATGATCCACCGCCTCTACCACCCCCGGCACCTGTGCTGCCTGCTCACGCAGGTATTGCACCCACGCCGGAGAGGGGGCGCTGGAGGTCGCCGCGCCCATGAGCCGTAGTTCATAGCGGGCTTCATACATCGCTGCGGCGCCGGCAATCACGTTTTGCGCCCGCTCAAACACATACTGGTTGATAGCTTCCGTCTCGCCGCGGGTTTCCACTTTTATCAGCGCGGAAGAAGGGACCACGTTGCGCCCGGTGCCGGCCTGCATAACGCCGACGTTAACCCGCGAGGCGCCGGCGCTGTGCGGCGCGATGGCGTGTAATGCGAGGGCGGCCTGCGCGGCGGCCAGTAGCGCGTTGCGCCCATCTTCCGGTTTGCCGCCGGCGTGTGCCGCGACGCCCTCGAATTGCACGTCGAATTTGGTGGTCGCCATAAAGTTGTCACCGCCGCAGACCACGGTGCCACTGGGAACGCCGGTGCCGATATGAATGGCGGTGAAGTAGTCCACGTTATCGAGCACGCCTGCCGCCACCATCGCGCGCGCGCCGCGGGTACCTTCTTCGGCAGGCTGGAAAATCAGCTTGATGATCCCGTTGAGCCGATCGGCATACTGCTGTAGCACATGCGCTAAACCCAGCCCAATGGCGGTATGGCCGTCATGGCCGCAGGCGTGCATCATCCCGGCGTTGCAGGAGGCGAAACCCGCGCGATGCGGGCGATGGCAATCGTCGTGTTGTTCGTTAAGATCGAGCGCGTCCATATCGACGCGAAACGCCAGCGTCGGGCCGGGGCGGCCGGTGTCCAGGGTGGCGACGACGCCGGCGAATCCGCCTTCAAAAGCCGTTAGCCAACGTTCCGGCGCTCCCTGTTCGCGGGCTCGCTGGAATGCCTGTGCCAGGGTGGTGGCGTCGGGCAGCCCCATTCGGCTGTCGGCATCGATAACGTCGCGCCCCAGCGCCAGTTGATAACCGAGGCCGTCTAAGATCTCGGCAACCTTGCTGGCGGTGCGAAATTCCAGCCAGCCGGACTCCGCGTGCAGGTGAAAATCACGACGCCATTGCGTCATTTCCGGCGCCAGTTGGCTTACCAATTCATGAAGTTGCGGCATAACCCTTCCTGTCATAATTAAAAAGTGTGACGGCGTTCACGAAGCGATAGCTTTTGCTTATCACATACGCCTTTCATGCAATCTCACCCTTAACCTGCCACAGCATGTTCGATTACAGTAGATGTCATTTTCTTCTGTCTGATAAACAATGGTTATCACCTAAAACATGTCATTTCAGATTAAATTTCATCAAATTCGCGCTTTCGTTGAGGTTGCCCGCGAGGGGAGTATTCGCGGCGCCAGCCGGGCGCTTGCTATCTCGCAGCCCGCGTTGACCAAAGCGATTAAAGAGCTGGAAGAAGGGCTTTCCGCCCAACTGTTTGTCCGCCGCAGCCAGGGGGTGGCGCTGACGGAAAACGGCGAAAGTTTTTATCAACATGCGAGCCTGATCCTTGAAGAGCTTCGGGCGGCGCAGGATGAACTGCTGCAGCGTCAGGGCGAGCAGGCCGGGCAGATTAATATTGGTCTCGGCGCCAGCGTCGCCCGGTCGCTGATGCCATCGGTGATTTGCCGCTTTCATCAGCAGCATCCGCTGGTGAAGGTACGGATCATGGAAGGGCAACTCCTGGCGATGATTAATGAACTGCGGCAGGGTGAGCTTGATTTCACTATCAACACCTACTATCCCGGCCCGTACGATCATGAATTCAGCTTTGAAAAACTGTTTGAGAAACCGTTCGCGGTATTCGCCCGCGCCGGACATCCGGCGGCGCGCGCCACTTCCCTGACTGAATTGCTCGAACACCACTGGACGATGCCAACGCCGCGCGGTAGCTACTTTAAACAACTGCAGGAGATGTTTAACCAGGCCGGGCTGGCGCCCAAGGTCGATATCGTGTGTGAAACCTTCTCTTCGTGTATCAGTCTGGTGGTGAAGAGCGATTTCCTCAGCATTCTGCCGGTAGAGCTCGGAAACGATCCGATGATGGCGGATAAACTGGTGATGATCCCCATACGTGAAACGTTGCCCAGGGCAACCTACTACCTGATCCAGCGGCGCGACACGCGACAGACGCCGTTAACGGCTTCGTTAATCACCCTGTTTCGTCGTCAAAGCCGTCAATTGTTTCCTTAAATATCCTGCGTGGGGCTATTTGTCGGCAGTGGCGGCTAAACGCGTTGAGGGGCAGGCGCGAGGCGGCTATAGTAGCAGGCGATAGCCGCTGGAGGAGTGACCATGAACCTTGACGACAAATCCCTGTTTCTTGACGCCATGGAGGATGTCCAGCCTCTGAAACGTAATAATGATGTGCACTGGCATCGTGAACGCCCCGCGCGCGCCCCGCAGCGCATCGATACCCTGCAGCTCGATAATTATCTGACTACCGGCTACCTCGATATTGTGCCGCTCGCCGTACCGCTGGAGTTCAAACGGGAAGGGCTACAAAGCGGGGTACTGGAAAAGCTGCGGCGCGGAAAATACAGTCAGCAGGCAAGCCTGTCGCTTCTGCGCCAGCCGGTCGAACAGTGCCGGCAAATGCTGTTCGCCTTCGTGATACAGGCGCAAAAAGAGGGGCTGCGTAATTTACTTATCATCCACGGCAAAGGCCGTGATGACCAGGCCCACGCCAATATTATTCGCAGCTACCTGGCGCGCTGGCTGCCAGAGCTGCCTGAGGTACAGGCGTTTTGCGCTGCGCTACCGCACCACGGCGGCAGCGGCGCCTGCTATGTTGCGCTGCGTAAATCAGAGCAAGCCAAACAGGAGAACTGGGAGCTGCACGCCAAACGTAGCCGCTAGCGCAGCAGCAGCGTTAGCTCGCGGGCGGCTTTTTGTAGTTCCGGCAGCACCCGGTCCAGCATTTCGCGGGTCGACATCTGGCCCGCGTGAACCCCGACGTTTAACGCCGCTTCCACCTGTCCCTGCGGGTTATATAGCGGTACCGCCAGCGAACGCAGCCCCATTTCCAGTTCCTGATCGTTCAACGCATATCCCTGCTGATGCACGCGTTTTAGCTCCGCGCGCAGCTTATTCACCGAATCTACCGTCTGCGGGGTGTAGCGAATCATCGTCACCCGGCCCAGCATGTCGTTCAGCCGTTCTTCCGGCTGATGGCTTAACAGCACGCGCCCCATGGAGGTCGCCCACGCCGGCAGGCGGCTGCCGATATCAAGATCGATCGTCATAATTCGCGAACTGGAGGCGCGGGCGATATACAGGATATCGTCGCCATCAAGGGTGGCGATTGAGCAGGACTCATTGAGCATTTCGCTCAGATGTTTGAGCACCGGCTGCGCCGAGCGCGCCAGCGGCGTTGAGGCCAGCCAGGCGTGACCAAGGGCAAGTATCCGTGGACGCAGCTGGAAATTCTTACCGTCTTCGGCGTAGACGAATCCCAGTTTGCTTAAGGTATACAGGCAGCGCCGTACCGCCGCGCGAGGAATGCCGGTTTTCTGGCTGATCTGCGAAATCGACAGCACCGGGCGCTGCGGGGTAAAAGCCTGAATGACTTCCAGCCCCCGCGCCAGCGACGCCATAAAGTTCGGGTCGCCCTTAAACGGATCGCCGTCGCCCGCCACTACATCATCTGGATGCTTGTCCATTTTGTTCTCCGTATTTGCCATCGATCACATTCTTTCGCTAAAGATATACGATGTTCGATTATCGCACCATATTTCGATTATCGCCCTTGACCAGCATCGTTAAGCGGGTCACATTTTGTGCGAACAACGCATATAAGTGCGATTACCGCACGTTAAGGAGCGACCTGATGATTGATAAAAGCGTGTCGACGCTGAGTGAGGCCATTGCCGGGATCCACGACGGCGCGACCATCATGATTGGCGGATTTGGCCCCGCCGGGCAGCCGACGTACCTGATTGATGCTCTGATTGAACAGGGCGCCCGCGACCTAACCATTATTAATAACAACGCGGGCAATGGCGAAGTGGGGCTGGCGGCGCTGCTCAAAGCCGGACGGGTGCGCAAAATGATCTGCTCATTCCCGCGTCAGGTGGATTCACAAATTTTCGATGACCTCTATCGCCGCGGCAAGGTTGAGCTGGAACTGGTGCCGCAGGGCAATCTGGCGGCGCGGATCCAGGCCGCTGGAGCGGGTCTCGGCGCAGTCTTTACCCCGACCGGCTACGGCACGCCGCTGGCGGAAGGCAAAGAAACCCGGGAAATCGACGGCCGCCACTATGTGCTTGAGTATCCGATTAAAGCCGATTTTGCTCTTATTAAAGCCCATCAGGGCGACCGCTGGGGCAACCTGGTATACCGCAAAGCGGCGCGCAACTTCGGCCCGATTATGGCGACCGCCGCCAAAACTACCATTGTTGAAGTCTCGCAGCTGGTCGCCCTTGGCGAACTCGACCCGGAAAACATCATCACCCCGGGGATTTTCGTCCAGCGCGTATTCTCGCTGGAAAATCTGTCCGTCGCGCAAAGCGCCTGAGGAGCCGAACATGCAAAAACTGACTCGTGACGAAATGGCCCAGCGCGTCGCCCGCGATATTCCAGAAGGCGCTTACGTAAACCTCGGTATTGGCCTGCCAACCCGTATCGCCAACTATCTACCTGCCGATAAAGAGGTGTTCCTGCACAGTGAAAACGGGCTACTGGGAATGGGGCCGAAGCCGCAGTCCGGCGAAGAGGACCCGGAACTGATCAACGCGGGTAAAGAGTATGTCACTCTGCTGCAGGGAGGCTGTTTTTTCCACCATGGCGACTCCTTCGCCATGATGCGCGGCGGGCATCTCGATATCTGCGTGCTGGGCGCCTATCAGGTTTCCGCCAGCGGCGATCTCGCTAACTGGAGCACCGGCGCGCCGGATTCGATCCCGGCGGTCGGAGGGGCGATGGATTTGGCTATCGGCGCCCGCCAGGTGTTTGTGATGATGGACCATCTGACCCGCGATGGCGAATGCAAACTGGTCGAACAGTGCAGCTACCCGCTAACCGGCGTCGGGTGTGTCAGCCGTATCTATACCGATCTGGCGGTCATCGATATTACCGACCGCGGCCCGGTGGTCCGTGAAATCTTTAACGGTCTCTCATTTGAAGAGCTACAGCGCATCACACCGGTGGCGCTGACTTTTGAACAACTGGCGGAAAGCGCGTAAGGAACCTATGATGAATCAGGCATTTATCTGTGATGCGGTACGTACGCCGTTTGGCCGTTTTGGCGGCGCATTATCGAGTATGCGCGCTGACGATCTGGCGGCGCTGCCGCTGAAAGCGCTGCTGGAGCGTAATCCGGGTCTCGATCCGGCGCTAATTGACGATGTTATCTACGGCTGCGCCAACCAGGCCGGAGAAGATAACCGTAACGTGGCGCGTATGGCGTTGTTGCTGGCCGGGCTGCCGCAGAGCGTTCCCGGCAGCACGATTAACCGCCTGTGCGGCTCGAGCCTTGATGCGATCGGCGTCGCGGCGCGGGCCATTAAAAGCGGCGAAACTCAACTGATGATCGCCGGTGGGGTGGAGAGTATGTCGCGCGCGCCGTTTGTGATGGGGAAAGCCGAGAGCGCCTTTAGCCGCTCGATGCAAATGGAAGATACCACCATTGGCTGGCGCTTTATTAACCCACAGATGAAAGCGCTGTACGGCGTGCACTCGATGCCCGAAACCGCGGAAAACGTCGCCGATGAGTTCGCCATTTCTCGCGCCGACCAGGACGCTTTTGCGCTTCGTAGCCAGCAGCGTACCGCCGCGGCGCAGGAGGCGGGGCGTTTCGCCGATGAACTGATCGCCGTGTCGGTACCGCAACGCAAAGGTGAGCCGCTGCGTTTCAGCCGCGATGAACATCCGCGCAGCACCTCGCTGGAGGCGCTGGCTAAACTGCGCGGCGTGGTCCGTGCCGACGGCAGCGTTACCGCCGGTAACGCCTCCGGCGTCAATGACGGCGCCTGCGGGCTGCTGTTGGCCAGTGAACAGGCGATGTCGGCGAATGATTTACAGCCGCTGGCGCGGGTTGTCGGCGTGGCGACAGCGGGGGTGGCGCCGCGGATTATGGGCTTCGGCCCGGCGCCGGCGGTGCGTAAGGTGCTGGCGCAAACCGGGCTGACGCTGGCGCAGATGGACGTCATCGAACTGAATGAGGCTTTTGCCGCGCAGGCGCTGGCGGTTACCCGTGATTTAGGTCTGCCGGATGATGCCGCCCACGTTAACCCCAACGGCGGGGCCATCGCGTTGGGCCATCCGCTGGGGGCTTCCGGCGGGCGTCTGGCGATGACCGCCGCTTATCAGTTGAAGCGTACCGGCGGCCGCTATGCGCTGTGCACCATGTGTATCGGCGTGGGCCAGGGGATTGCGCTGATTATTGAACGCGTTTAAGGAGTCGCGATGAGTTTGTTGACCCCCATGTTGCGCAGCAGTCCGCTAACCGACTGGTTTAGCGATGCGCAGCGGGTACAGGGCATGCTGGATTTCGAAGCCGCGCTGGCGCAGGCGCAGGCCGACTGCGGGCTGGTGCCGCAGACGGCAGTCTTGCCGATAGTCAACGCCTGCCGGCATGCGCTTATTGATTTCGACGCGCTTGGACAGGCTGCGGCCAGCGCCGGCAATCTGGCTATTCCGCTGGTCAAACAGCTGACCGCGCGGGTGAAAGCACAGGATCCGGACGCCGCGCGCTATGTCCATTGGGGCGCCACTAGCCAGGACGCTATCGATACCGGCTTTGTTCTGCAGCTGCGCGGCGCGCTAGCGGCGACGGATAGCCTGCTACAAAGCCTGATTGACGCGCTTGCCGAACAGGCCCAGCGCTATCAACATACGGTGATGCCGGGACGCACCTGGATGCAACATGCGCTACCGGTCACCTTTGGCCTTAAACTGGCGGGGACGCTGGATGCGCTGTTGCGCTGGCAGCAGCGGTTGATTGAGATGCGCCCACGGGTGCTGGCGCTGCAGTTTGGCGGCGCGGCGGGCACGCTTGATTCATTGAAACAGCAGGCGCCGCAGGTGGCGCAGGCATTGGCGCAAACCCTTGACCTACAATTGCCGGATACGCCATGGCATAGCCAGCGTGACCGTTTCCTCGAGGTCGGCGCCTGGTTCGCTGGCGTTTGCGGTACCTTGGGAAAATTCGCCAATGATTTTTCGCTGCTGATGCAAACCGAGGTCGCTGAAGTCGGCGAACCGCTGGCGGAAGGGCGCGGGGGCTCCTCGACCATGCCGCACAAACGTAACCCGGTCTCCTGCGCGGCGATTTTAACCGCGGCGCAGCGCACGCCGGGGCTGGTCGCCACCCTTTACGCCGGTCAAATCCAACAGCATGAGCGCGCGCTCGGCGGCTGGCAGGCCGAATGGGAAACGCTACCGGAACTGATCATGCTGGTGGGCGGGGCGCTGGCGCAAACCGACATGCTGGTGCGCGAGATGCAGGTTTTCGTGCATAAGATGCGTGCCGACCTTGATATTACCCACGGGCTGATTATGGCGGAAGCGGTGACCCTGGCGCTGGCGGAGTTTATCGGCAAAGCCGAGGCGCATCATCGTGTAGAAGCGCTGTGCCGCCAGGCTCTGGACAGTCACGGTTTACTTGTCGATCTGCTGGCGGCTGACCCGCAGGTCAGTCAGTATCTCTCCCGCGAACGTTTAAACTCGCTACTGGATCCGGCAACGGCCACCGGTAGCGCCGAACGCTTTGTGCGCCAGGTACTGGCGCGTTATCAGGAGCAACATCATGAATCTTGATTATCAACTCGACGGGCCGGAAGGCGCGCCAGTTATCGTGCTGTCAAACTCGCTTGGCACCACGCGCGCCATGTGGCAACCGCAAATGGAGGCCCTGACGGCGAATTTTCGCGTACTGCGTTATGACACCCATGGCCATGGTAAAACGACGAAAAACGGCAAGGTGACCCTGGCGCAACTGGGCGAAGACGTACTTGCGCTGCTCGATCACCTTAATATCGGTAAGGCGCTGTTTTGCGGTATTTCGATGGGTGGGCTGACGGGATTATGGCTGGCGCGCTTTGCGCCGGAACGTTTTTACGCGGTGGCGGTGGCTAATACCGCGGCGCGGATCGGCGATCAGTCGGGCTGGCTTTCCCGCGCCCGCGCGGTGCGTCAGGAAGGGATGGATGTGGTTGCCGCAGGGGCGGCGGACCGTTGGTTTACTGATAATTTCCGCCAGCGCGCGCCGGATGTGGTCGAGGCGTTATGTCACCAACTGACCCATAGCGACGCTGAAGGCTACGCCGCCTGCTGCGAAGCGCTGGCGGCGGCAGACCTGCGGGGAGAGGTCGGGCAAATTTCGATTCCGGTACTGATTATTGCCGGGGAAAGTGACCCTGTCACGACTGTCGCCGACGCTAACTTCCTGCATCAGCAGATTGCCGATTCACAGGTGGTGGTGGTGCGCGCGTCGCATCTGTCGAATATCGAAGCGCCAGCCGCCTTTAACGCCGCGCTGAACGGCTTTTTGCTGGGGGAGCAAAATGGAAGATAAACAACGTTATCAGCAAGGAATGGAGGTTCGCCGCAAGGTATTAGGCGATGCTCACGTTGACCGTACTCTGCAGAATCTGACGCCGCTGAACGAGGAGTTTCAGGATTTCATCACCCGTTACGCCTGGGGAGAAACCTGGACCCGTCCGGGTCTCGATCACCATACCCGCAGCATGATCACCATCGCCATGCTGATTGCGCTGAACCGCGAGGCGGAACTTAAGATGCATCTGCGCGCCGCCTTTAATAACGGCGTGACCCGTGATGAGCTGAAAGAGTTGATTATGCATTCGGCGCTGTACTGCGGCTTACCAGCGGCAAATGCCACGCTGCATCTGGCGCAGCAGGTGTTTGCCGAGATCGACGCCGCGCAGGCGTAGGGGGCGGCGCATTGCGCCTTGTCCGGGCTACTAAATCGCACGGCGCTGTAGCCCCGGTAAGCGGTAGCGCCACCGGGGATTTTGAGTTGTAGGCCGGATAAGCGCAGCGCCATCCGGCATTACCTGGTGACGCTGCGTTGGCGTAGGATGTCGTTATCTGTCGCCTTCCTGCGGCGCGACGGCCGGGGCGGTATACCAATCCTCTTTGGCGACCACCACCGCGCTTTTCGGTTGCATGACAAAATTGGGCGACATAATCTGCACGCCAAATTCGTTAAATACATCGATAATGCTGCTGTGCAGCGCGTTGCGCCCCTCCGGCAGCGTCGTTTCCGGTAACAGCCGCACCTGCAGTTCATACGACGTATACCAGTCGAGCAATCCCAGTTTGCGAACCACCGGCGCCACCTGATGATCCACTCCCTGGGCGCGGTGGGCCGCCAGTTCCAGCATCGCCTGTACCTGCCGCCACGGCGTGTCGTAACCAATGGTCACGCCGGTGGTAAGGTTGATTCCCTGTTGCGGGTCACTGGCGCTGAGATTGGTGATTTTACCGCTGACCACCACCGCGTTCGGCAGGGTGACAATATAGTTCTCGCGGGTCAGGATTTTGGTCGCCAGCATGCCGATCTCGCTGACCTGGCCTTCGTTATCGGCGATGCGGATCCAGTCGCCTTTATGCAGCGCGCGGGTATAAATCAGCACCAGGCCGCTCATGGCGTGATTCATCACCCCCGCTGAGCCCAGCGTCAACATCAGGCCGAAAAATACGCTAATCCCCTTGAAGGCCAGAGAGTTTGCGCCAGGCAGGAAAGGATAGGCGGCGGAGAGCGCAAAGAGCCAGATAACCACGGCGATAAGCTTTCGCGTGGCGCCGACGGTTTCCGGATGCAGGCCGGGGATCTGCAGACGCCCGGCGGCGACCTGATCCAACACCACCTTCAGCAGGCGGATGATAAACCACGTAATCAGAAAGATAAGCAGTACGATCATCAATCCCGGCAGCGCCGACACGATGGACAGCGAAATATCACGAATTACCCCTACCGACCACTCACCGAGCGATTCTCCCCATACCCGGGTCCACGGAAACAGGCTGAATACCCAACTCAGCCAGACATAACCCGCCAGTACCCCAAGCAGTAGGACCAGCAGCGCGTATAACCGGCTTTCAATGTTGCCGAGAAAACGCCGCCAGTTATGTGGGATCATGCTGCGTTTTTCGAGGATCCGCAGATGGAAAAAGCGCCGTACTCGACGCCACGAACGGAACGCGAGATAACCAGCCAGGGCGAGGAGCAACGCGCCGGCGGCGGATTTTAACGCCGCCAGCAGCAGATAGCGGGTATTGTACTGTTCACGCAGCGACGTCCGTTGCGCTTCCATACGGGCAAGAACGCGCTGCGCCGCCTGATCGAGGGTAAGATCGTCGCCTTCATCAAGGTCGGCCTGGCTTAGCAACATAATAGGTTTGCCATTCATCAGAAACAGCCGTCCCGGCTGGTTGTAGCGGGTGACTGGCACCACCTGCAGCGGCTGGCTGATATCGGCCTCGGTAAAGGCGCGTAGCGTATTGCGGATGCGCAGAACCCGTTCTTCCGGCGTGGTCTGGCCGAAGGTGGCCTGCAGCATGACGATCGGTTGATGGAAAATCGCGACGGTTCGCGCCTGCTCGCGAGCGGTGGGCTGCTGACGAGGTTCTGCCGCCGAAAGCGGAAAGGCCAGCCATAGCAGAAAACACGCCGTTAATAACGCCTGGATCCTGTTCATATGCGACACCGGAAAAGGGGGAATTATTGTTATTTTTCAGCTGGTCAAACTCTGAGCAGCTGCTGGATTGAGCATAGTTCAGCGTCGGGTGAATTCAAGAATAAAGGGGGAGAACACGCCCGACGATGAGCCGCCGGGCGTGGAGGGAATTAGCCGTGTTGTTTACAACCGGCGCACTGCTGATTTTGGATCTGTTGGAAGAAATCGTTACCTTTATCATCAACGAGAATAAAGGCCGGGAAATCTTCGACTTCGATTTTCCAGATAGCTTCCATACCCAGTTCCGGATAGGCCACGCACTCGAGGCTCTTAATGCTCTGTTGCGCGAGGACTGCCGCCGGGCCGCCAATACTGCCGAGGTAGAATCCCCCGTGTTTATGGCAGGCATCGGTCACCTGCTGGCTGCGGTTGCCCTTGGCCAGCATCACCATGCTGGCGCCGTGCGATTGCAGCAGATCGACATAAGAATCCATACGTCCCGCGGTGGTCGGACCGAGGGAACCGGAGGCATAACCGGCCGGCGTTTTGGCCGGGCCGGCATAGTAGATCGGGTGATCTTTCACGTACTGCGGCAGCGCTTCGCCGTTATCGATAAGTTCCTTCAGCTTAGCGTGGGCAATGTCGCGGGCCACGATAATGGTGCCGTTAAGGCTCAGACGCGTGGAGACCGGGTGCGCCGACAGCTGCGTGAGGATCTCGCTCATCGGCTGGTTCAGATTGATACTAACCACATTGCCTTCGCCCTGCTGGCGCAGGTGTTCAGGAATGTATTTCCCCGGGTTGCTTTCCAGTTTTTCAATCCAGATGCCGTCGCGGTTGATTTTAGCTTTGATATTGCGGTCGGCGGAGCAGGAGACGCCCATGCCGATCGGGCACGACGCGCCGTGGCGCGGCAGACGGATGACGCGGATATCGTGGGCGAAATATTTCCCGCCGAACTGCGCGCCGAGACCGAGGTTTTGCGCTTCTTGCAGCAGCTCTTGCTCCAGTTGCACATCGCGGAACGCCTGACCGTGCTCGTTGCCCGCGGTCGGCAGGTCGTCATAGTAGCGGGCGGAAGCCAGCTTAACGGTCTTCAGCGTCGCTTCCGCCGAGGTGCCGCCAATCACAAAGGCGATGTGGTAGGGCGGGCAGGCCGCGGTACCGAGGGTACGCATCTTCTCGACGAGGTAGTTTTTCAGCTTCGCCGGGGTGATTAACGCTTTGGTTTCCTGGTACAGATAGGTTTTGTTGGCGGAACCGCCGCCTTTCGCCATACACAGGAATTTATATTCGTCGCCATCGACGCTGTAGAGATCGATCTGCGCCGGCAGGTTGGTGCCGGTGTTGACCTCTTTATACATATCCAGCGGCGCATTCTGCGAGTAACGCAGGTTGTCTTCGGTATAGGTGTTATAGACGCCCTGCGCCAGCGCGGCTTCATCGCCGCCGCCGGTCCATACGCGCTGGCCTTTTTTACCCATGATGATGGCGGTGCCGGTATCCTGGCAGGTTGGCAGCACGCCTTTGGCGGCGATTTCGGAATTACGCAGGAATTGCAGCGCGACGTATTTGTCGTTTTCGCTGGCCTGCGGGTCGAGCAGGATGGCCGCGACCTGTTGCTGATGTGAGACGCGCAGCATGAAAGCGGCATCGTGGAAGGCCTGCTGCGCCAGCAGGGTTAACGCCTGTGGTTCAACTTTCAATACTTCCTGACCATCGAATTCGGCGACGGAGACGTGCTCTTTGCTGAGCAAATAGTATTCGGTATCGTCATGCGCCATCGGGAACGGGTCTTGATAAACAAAGGGTTTCGTCGACATATTCACATACTCCATAAAGATAAAAACCGCCGGGGGAAGACCCGGCGGTTATGAATCAGAACATCATGGACATCCACGGATAGCCAATCAGCAGCAGGGCGGCCAGGAAGATGGCGCCGAAGATGGTGCCGAGGCGCCAGTAATCTTTGGTCGGCAGATAGCCGCTGCCGTAGTAAATCGGGCTCGGGCCGGTACCGTACGGAGTGATGATGCCCATCACGCCCAGCGAGGTCACCATCAGCAGGACGAAGACTTCCATATTCATTCCCGGGATAGTCGAAGCGATGGTCAGCATGGCCGGCAGCAGCGCGGTAGTGTGCGCAGTGGTACTGGCGAACAGGTAGTGCAGCAGATAGAACGCCAGCAGCAGGACGATGGTCGCAACGCCCGGAGAAATACCGCTCATCAGCGCGCCGCCTTCTTTACCCAGCCAGGCGATGAAGCCTGTGGAGGAAAGACCGTCAGCCAGCGCGACCAGAGTGGCGAACCAGACAAAGGTATTCCATGCCGCTTTGTTATTGGTGATATCGCTCCAGGACAGCACGCCGGTCCACAGCATCAGCACGATAACCAGCAGAGCAGCCAGCGCCGGTTCAATCCAGTCGGCGGCGAAGATCCACATCATCAGCGCGAAGCAAACAAACACCAGCAGCAGGATTTCATTGCGCGACAGTTTGCCCAGTTTCTCTAATTCACGAGCGGCCCACAGCGGTACTTCGTTATTGATTTTAACTTCTGGCGGATAGAACCAGTACGCCAGCAGCGGCATGGCCAGAATCAACAGGATACCGAGCGGCAGGAAGGCGATAAACCAGGTCCCCCAGGAGATGTTGATACCAACGATGCTTTTTACCAGCGCCAGCGCCAGCAGGTTCGGCGCCAGCGCCGACAGGAACATAGAACTAGTGATACAGGCGGCGGTAATGGCTACCCACATCAGATAAGAGCCAATACGGCGTGCACTCGGATCGTTAGGTTTAGAACCGTACAGCGGCGGCAGGTTAGCAATAATCGGGTAGATGGTCCCGCCGCTACGTGCGGTGTTGGACGGGGTAAACGGCGCCAGCAGCAGGTCAGCGAAGGTAATGGCGTAGCCCAGCGTCAGGCTGCGGCGGCCAAGATATTTTACCAGAATCAGCGCCAGACGGCGGCCGAACTGGGTTTTGTCATAGCCTGCGGCGAACATGAACGCGCCGAAGATAAGCCACACGGTAGAGTTGCCAAAGCCGCTCACCGCCCATTTAAATGACGCGCCGGCCAGCTTAAAGCTTGGCGCCGCCATCTGTTCCGGGCTGAACAGCAGCCACTGGCTACATAAAGCAATCACCACCACCCCGGTGATACCGATAACGGCGCCCGGCAGCGGTTCGAAGATAAGGCCGACGATGACGCCGACGAAGATAGCAAAATAGTGCCAGGCGAAAGGCGGTAAGCCGCCAGGCACCGGGACGAACAGCAGCAGTACGGCGACGATAATGGGCAACGCCATCATGATCAGACGTTTATACGCCGCGTTAGACGCGGCACCGGCAGGCGGTATGGTTGTCTTTTTCTCTTTCATAATGAGTATCTGCTAGTAGTTGAAAATACGGTTCCGTCTTCGCTTACAACGCTCGATTTTTTTAGTTGCGAAAGTTTCTTTAATTATTAATTGTCGAGATTGCTTGTTGCTTAAACGGTTATTTAACGCGTTTTTCGCGGCGTTAAATTAAATTCATTGGGTATTTATATATTGCGCTTTCACGTTGCATTGCAATTGATCGAGATCAAAAAAAACAGGTGATCTGGATCTTTTTTTTCGTTTGGTAATAACCACATATGATGATGTGGTTATTATCCGCAAGAAACGTCAATTGTTAAGGGAACGCTTAAAAAATAATAAATGGCTAAAGCATTTAATTATTTAAGTTATTGAAATTTCTTGTTTTATTTTTGTTTTGTGCGTTTTTCTAGCGTTAACAAGAGTGACCGAAATGTTATCATTCATTTGTATTATGTAAATGCGATATATAAATTTAATAATACAATGGAGGTATTGCTGTTATTGCAGGTATTAAATAGTTTTTTAACTAACGTAATTAATTTAGTAACTAAAAAACACGCTATATTATTGGCATGACAACAGGAATGAAAATAAACAATCAATAAAATTTCCGTCACCCAATTCTGAATTTCAATATTTAAAATCTGGAGTATTAATATGACCAGTAACGAACGAATTCTGCAGCCATTTACTTTACCGAATGGGACTGAACTGAAAAACCGTTTGCTAATGGCGCCAATGACCACCTGCACCGGTTATTTCGATGGTACCGTCACCAGCGAGCTCGTTGAATACTATCGCGCCCGCGCCGGCAGCATCGGGACTATCATCGTTGAATGCTGCTTTATTGATGATTATGGTCTGGCCTTCCCGGGCGCTATCGGCATCGATAACGATGAAAAAATCGCCGGGCTGGCGAAAATCGCCGAAGCGATTAAAGCGGAAGGCTCAAAAGCAATTTTGCAGATTTACCATGGCGGCCGCATGGTTGACCCACAGTTGATTGGCGGTCGCCAGCCGGTGGCGCCGAGCGCTATTGCCGCGCCGCGCGACGGCGCCGCCATGCCGCGCGCCCTCAGTGGTGAAGAAGTCGAAGGCATGATTGCCAAATTTGGCGACGGCGTTCGCCGCGCCATTCTCGCCGGTTTCGACGGCGTCGAAATCCACGGCGCCAACACCTATCTTATTCAACAGTTCTATTCGCCGAACTCCAACCAGCGTGACGATGAGTGGGGCGGCAGCCGCGACAACCGCGCCAGATTCCCGCTGGCGGTACTGGACATCACGCATAAAATGGCCCGCCAGTACGCTGACGATGCCTTTATTATCGGCTATCGCTTCTCGCCGGAAGAGATGGAAGTCCCGGGGATCCGCTTCGACGACACCATGTATTTGCTGGAGAAACTGGCCGCCCGCGGCGTCGATTATCTGCATTTCTCGGTTGGCGCGACGCTGCGCCCGTCTATCGTTGATACCAGCGATCCGACGCCGCTGATTGAAAAGTACTGCGCCATGCGTTCTGAAACGCTGGCGCAGGTGCCGGTGATGGGCGTCGGCGGGGTGGTTAACGCCGCCGACGCCGAACAGGGCCTCGATCACGGTTATGATCTGATGGCCGTCGGCCGCGCCTGCATCGCCTATCCGGACTGGGCTTCACGTATCGCCGCCGGCGAAGAGCTGGAACTCTTTATCGACAGCACCCAGCGCGAGGCGCTGAATATTCCGGAACCGCTGTGGCGTTTCTCGCTGGTCGAGGCGATGATCCGCGACATGAGCATGGGCGACGCGAAATTTAAACCGGGGGTGTTTGTCGAAACCGTTCAGGACGATGCCAACGAACTGGTCATTAACGTCAGCCTCGAAAACGATCGCATTGCGGATATCGAGCTGGCCGCAAGCCCGGTGCAGAGCGTTGAATTTACCACCAGCTTCGAAGAGATCCGCGAACGTATTCTGACCGCCAACACGCCGCACGTCGATGCTATCTCCGGCGCGACCAGCCAGAGCGAAGCGGTGAAAAAAGCGGTGTCCAAAGCGATGCTGAAATCCAGCAAAGCGCTGGCCGCGGAAGAGGGCGGCAACGATGCCGCGCCGAAAAGCTATGACGTTGTGGTGGTGGGGAGCGGCGGCGCCGGTCTGGCCGCGGCGATTCAGGCCCACGACGAAGGCGCCAGCGTGCTGATCGTCGAAAAAATGCCGACTATTGGCGGCAACACCATTAAAGCTTCCGCCGGGATGAACGCTGCGGAAACCCGCTTCCAGCGGGTGAAAGGTATCGAAGACAGTAAGGAGTTGTTCTACCAGGAAACCCTGAAGGGCGGCCACAATAAAAATAACCCGCAGCTGTTGCGCCGTTTCGTTGAAAACGCGCCGCAAGCCATTGAATGGCTGGCGGACCGTGGGATTATGCTTAACGATATCACCACCACCGGCGGGATGAGTATCGACCGTACCCACCGTCCGCGCGACGGATCGGCGGTTGGCGGCTACCTGATTAGCGGTCTGGTGCGTAATATCACCAAACGCGGTATCGATGTGCTGCTGGATACCTCGGTAGAAGAGATCCTGATGCGCCACGACGAAGTGAGCGGCGTGCGTCTTATCAACGATGAACAAGAGATCATCGACGTGCAGACCAAAAGCATCATCGTGGCGACCGGCGGCTTCAGCGCCAACAGCGCGATGGTGGTGAAATATCGTCCTGACCTCGAAGGCTTCGTGACCACCAACCATAAAGGGGCGACCGGTAGCGGTATCGCGCTGCTGGAACGCATTGGCGCCGGCACCGTGGACATGGGCGAAATTCAAATTCACCCGACCGTCGAGCAGCAGACCTCGTACCTGATTTCCGAATCGATTCGCGGCGGCGGCGCTATTCTCGTTAACCAGCAGGGGAACCGCTTCTTCAACGAGATGGAGACCCGCGATAAAGTGTCTGCGGCGATTATCGCGCTGCCGGAACACTATGCTTACATCGTCTTCGACGAGCATGTGCGGGCGAAAAACAAAGCCGCCGACGAGTATATCGCCAAAGGCTTCGTCACCAGCGCCAGCTCGCCGCGTGAACTGGCGGAGAAGCTGGGGATGGATTACCATGCGTTCCTCGCTACGCTGGAATGCTACAACGGCGCAGTGGAAAAACAGCACGATGAAGCGTTTGGCCGCACAACCGCGCTGCGCGCGCCGATTAACGAAGGCCCGTTCTACGCCATTCGTATTGCCCCAGGGGTGCACCACACTATGGGCGGCGTGACCATTAATACCGATGGCGAAGTGCTGAATGTGGCGCAGCAGCCGATTCGCGGCGCCTACGCCGCGGGTGAAGTGGTTGGCGGTATCCATGGCGGTAACCGCATCGGCGGTAACGCGGTCGCGGATATCATCATCTTCGGTACCCTCGCGGGCCATCAGGCGGCGAAACGTGCCAGAGGATAATAGGTAAATGCTGATGCCGGGCTGGCTTAGCCGCCCGGCTTATCCCTTCTAAGGAGAGCCCAATGTCCGATAACCGCGTCTATAGCTACTCCGCCGTGTTGATGGGCTCGCCCATCCTGCTCAAACTCTATTCCCACGATGAGGCGCTGGCCTCCCGCGTCTTTCAGTTAATTAAACGCTACGAAGATCTGCTCACCGTTAACCGCGCGCAGTCGCAAGTGATGGATATCAACCATGCCGCCGGGCATCATCCCGTTACCGTTAGCCGTCCGGTGTACCAGCTGATTAAGTGCGCTAAAGCCGCCAGTATGGTGCGCGACAGCGCCTTTAATCTGGCTATCGGCCCGCTGGTTAAACTGTGGCGCATTGGCTTTCAGGGTCATAGCGTGCCGTCGGCGGCGGATATTGCGGCGCGGCTGCCGTTAACCCGCCCGCAGGATGTCATTCTTGATGACGAAAAGCAGAGCGTGTGGCTGGCACAGGCCGGAATGGAAATAGACCTTGGCGCAATCGCCAAAGGATATATCGCCGACCGGGTACGCGATTACCTGGGCCAGCAGGGGATTGAACAGGCGCTGATTAACCTCGGCGGCAATGTACATACATTAGGGGAATGGTCGATTGGGCTGAAAAAACCCTTTGCCGCTGAGCAGGAACTTATCGGCTCGATTGCCGTTGCCGGGCAGTCGGTTGTCACTTCAGGCACCTATGAACGCTATTTCGAGCAGGATGGCAAACGCTGGCACCATATCCTCGATCCGCGCAGCGGCTATCCGCTGGATAACGAACTCGACAGCGTCACGGTCATTTCCGCGGATTCACTGGACGGCGATATCTGGACCACGCTGCTGTATGGTCTTGGCGTGGAGAAGGGTTGCGCGGCGCTGCGCCTGCGGGACGACATTGAAGCGATTTTTGTCACCAAAAACCGCGGCGTGATTCTGTCGTCACCGCAGCGCATCCGCTTTCAACTGCTCGACAGCGGCTATCAGATTACTGACTGTACTGCTTGAGCAGGCCGTACTGCTCGGCGACCAGCCGATAGCGGTACACCGGTCGGCCGGTCGCGCCGTAATGGATGGTAGTGTAGAGAATATTGATCTGCGCGAGCCAGATCAGATACTTGCGGCAGGAGACGCGCGAGATATTTACCGCCGCCGCCAGTTCATCGGTAGAGAACTCCACATCAGGGTGGCTATCAATCCACTGGCACAGCGTGCGTAAGGTCTGCGCCGTTAAGCCTTTCGGCAGCTTACGCGCGTCAACCGCTTCCGGCGTGCCGCCGTGCAGTAGACGATCGACATCCGCCTGCTCGTAATAGGGCTGGCCGGTCATCAGTTTACGTTTTTCACGCCATGCGGTCAGCGCCTCTTCAAAGCGCGGGAACTGGAATGGCTTAATCAGATAATCCACCACGCCATAGTGCATAGCGGTTTGAACGGTGGCGGCATCGGCGGCGGAAGTTATCATAATCACGTCGATGGCGCGGCCGCTGGCGCGAATGGTCGGCAGCAGATCGAGGCCGCTATCCTGCTGCATGTAAACGTCCAGCAGCACCAAATCGATCGCCATCTGCGGGTCGTTAATCATCTCCTGGGCTTTGCCGAGCGTCGACGCGGTGCCGCAGCAGCTGAAACCGGGGATGCGCGCCACGTACAGGCGGTTCAGCTCGGCAACCATCGCATCGTCGTCAACAATTAATACATTTATCACGCTTTTTTCCTTTTACTATCCCAGGGCAGGTGAACAAAAAATTGAGTAAATACGCCAGGCTCGGACTCGACTGACAACGTGCCGCCGAGTTCGTGGAGCTGCTGGTTGGCGAGAAACAGGCCGACGCCGCGATTCTCGCCTTTGGTGGAGAAGCCCTTATTAAAGATGGCGTCGATATTAGCCGCCGGGATCCCCGGGCCGTCGTCGCTCACTTCGCCGCTTAACCAGCCATCCTGATAGTGCAATAGCAGGCTCACTTCGCCTTCCGTCTGGCCGCTCATCGCGTCCAGCGCATTTTCAATCAGATTGCCCAACACGGTCACCAGCACGGTGACCTGTTTTTCATTGGGACAATCCGGCACCAGGCTCTCTTCGGCGAGGTTCAAAGAGAAGCCTCGCTCTTTGGCGCGCTGGATTTTACCAATCAGGAAGCCGGCGACCACCGGCGATTTTATCCGGTGCTGAATTTCGCCGATGTCGGCCTGATAGGCATGGGCGGTCTGCAGCACATATTCTTCCAGCTTGTCATAGCTTTTCATATTCAGCAGGCCGAGGATCACGTGCAGCTTGTTCATAAACTCGTGCGAAGTGGTGCGCAGGGCATCAACGTAGCTCATCATGCCGTCCAGACGCTGCACCAGTTGACTCATCTCGGTCTTATCGCGGAAGGTGCTGATGGCGCCGACGATGGCGTTCTGGCTGCGCACCGGGACGGTATTGCTGATCAGCAACAAGCCATTACAGCCGAGCGCGCGGTCATAAATGGGTTCGCCGCTGCGCAAAACTTCCTGCAAGTCCGCCAGCAGCGGGGTGCGATCGATGCTTTTATCCGGCCCGCTGAGTAACATGCCGCGGGCGGCCGGGTTAATCAACGTGACCTGGCCGCTGCTATCCACGGCGATCACGCCTTCTTTCAGCGAGTGCAGCATCGCCTGACGCTGCTGAAACTGGGTGGAGATATCCTGCGGCTCCAGCCCGAGCAGAATGCGTTTCAAGCCGCGCACCAGGCTCCAGGTGCCGATAGCGCAGACCAGCGCGCTGAACAGAATGGTCAGCAGGACGTCCCAGCGGCTATTGGCGATCTGTTCGTCGACTTTACTCAGCGAAATACCTACCACCACCACGCCAATCTGCTGATGTTGTTCATTGAATACCGGGGTGAACACGCGCAGCGCCGGCGCCAGTACGCCGTGGTTAATCGCCACGTTTTCCCGCCCGGCGAGGGTCGGGCGGATATCCTCGCCGATAAACGGTTTACCGATGATGGCGCTATCCGGATGCGAATAGCGAATGCCGCGCATGTCGGTCACAATCGCGTAAAGCAGATCGTTACGCCGGGTAATGGCCTGCGCCAGCGGCTGAATGATATTACTCTGCGGCGGCTCGCCGAGACCACGCTTTACCTGCGGCATATCGGCCATGGTGCGCGCCACCGCCAGCGCCGTCTCTTTTAAGCCGTCGCGGGTGGCGTTGCTGATCTGCATAAACCATAGCGCGTAGACCAGTAGAAGCACCGCGCCGATAACGCTGCCAATCATTAGCGTGACGGCGGTACTTAATTTCAGGTTGCGGGCGCGCTTGCGGGCGGGCGGCTGTAGCTCGGCTTCCTTCATGACAACCCCGATCGATTCGTTGAACGATCATTATCGCCGATAGGGCGGCTTTCATAAAGCCGTGTAATAACAGTAAAACCGCTTTCTGGATATCCGCTGCCTGACATGCGTAGCCCTCATGCTCGGATAACGCGCAGTCGCGCCGCGATTAGGTGTCGAGTGAACAAACTGTGACCCCCGTGGCGGTAAAGCCGTGGATGAAGGCTTTACACTGGCTGCATCAATCAAATAGCCGTGATGAATGAATGGATATTTCACCGCTGTTGATGTAGCCGCAGTGAGTTCGGTTTTAAATGGAGGTTTTATGAGCAGTAAGCCAACCGCATCAATGCTGGAACGACGCCACCCGCAAACGCGCCATATCGATACGCTCGCCACCCTCGATATGCTGACCCTGCTGCAGCAGGATAACAAACAGATAGCCGTTGCTATCGATGCCTGCCTGCCGCAGATTACCCGGCTGGTGGATAACGCCGCGGCGACTCTGAGCCGGGGAGGACGGCTGGTGATCGTTGGCGCCGGGGCATCCGGACAGGCGGCGTTGCAAACGGTTAATGACTATTCCCCTGAAGCCAATCACTCACTGGTGGCGATGATTGCCGGTGGTGAAGGGAGCGCGCTGCAGGCCGCCGAGCGGGCGGCTAACGATTATGACGCGGGCTTACGGGATATGCAGCTATTGTCCCTGAGCGCCAACGATATGCTGCTGGCGCTCACCGTCAGCGGCAAAACGCCGTGGGTGTGGGGGGCTATGCGTCACGCCTGGTCGCTGGGCACACCGATTGCTATCCTGACGCAGCAGCCTGATAGCGAAGCCGCGCAGCTGGCGGATATTATGATTGCGCCGCAGACCGGGCCGGAAGCGGTGGCGGGTTATGGCAACCCGAAAGCGCAACTGGCGCAGCGGCAGATCCTCACCCTGTTAACCACTGGCCTGGCGGTACGCAGCGGCAGGGTGTTCGGCAACCTGCGCGTGGACCTACAGGCAACCAGCCCGCGCTGGGAGGAGCGGCAAATCGCCATGGTGATGGCCGCCACAGAGTGTACGCGCGCGCAAGCCAAAGCCGCGCTGGCCAGTTGCAATCAGCATTGTCGGACGGCGATTCTGATGCTGATGACGGGGCTTGATGCCTGGCAGGCGCGGGATCTACTCAGCGAAAACAACAACCATTTGCGTATCGCCTTACGTGAAGCGCAAGAGAAAACGCCAAGTAACGTCAATTAAACTCCTCGCCGCGCCGGTTTGTTAAATAACTAAATAAACCGGCGCCAGATTTCTTATCGCCTGAATCATCCTGATTTTCCGCCGCTATTTTCACAATGAATGCCAGTGAAATAAATAAACTACTTTTTTAAGTTAAAAAACTGTTTGCATTAAAATATCGAAGTGTAAATGATATTTTAAAATAAAGTAAAAGTGCGTTAATATGGCGGCTCTTATTACACTTTTGCTACGCGATATTTCTATTATGCCTGCAATTAAAAAAACGATTATATCTATGACCGCATTAGCGATGTTCGTCAGTACGGCGACCTACGCAAATGGCGATACCTCGAAAAAAACTGACTTTCTGCTGATCGGCGGCGGCATCATGAGCGCCTCGCTGGGCACCTGGCTGCAGGAGCTGCAGCCGGAGTGGAAACAGGTGATGGTGGAGAAACTCGACGGCGTCGCGCTGGAGTCCTCCAACGGCTGGAATAACGCCGGTACCGGTCACTCGGCAAATATGGAACTGAACTACACGCCGCAGCGTGCAGACGGTTCTATTGATGTCAGCAAAGCGCTGGATATCAACGAGCAGTTTATGATTTCGCGCCAGTTCTGGTCGGCGCAGGTCAAACGCGGTATTTTGCACGACCCGCATTCGTTTATTAATTCCACGCCGCATATGAGTTTCGTGTGGGGCGATAATGTTGATTATCTGCAAAAACGTTATAACGCGCTGCAGCAGACCACCTTATTCCAGGGAATGAAATTCTCCACCGATCACGCGCAAATTAAACAGTGGGCGCCGTTGGTCATGGAAGGACGCGATCCGCAGCAAAAAGTGGCTGCCACCTGGACGCCTGTCGGTACCGACGTGAACTACGGCGAAATTACCCGTCAGCTGATCGGCAGCCTGAAAAAGAGCAGCAACTTCTCGCTGCAGACCTCTTCTGAAGTCACCGATTTTAAACGCAATGCCGACAACTCCTGGCACGTGACGATTAAGAACGTGCAGAGCGGTGAAGAGCAGGCTATCGACGCCAAATATGTCTTCATCGGCGCCGGCGGCGGCGCGTTGAAGCTGCTGCAGAAAACCGGTATTCCGGAAGCGGACAACTATGCTGGCTTCCCGGTAGGCGGCTCATTCCTGATGACCGAGAACCCGGAGCTGACAAAACTGCACCAGCAGAAAGTTTATGGTCAGGCTTCAGTTGGCGCGCCGCCGATGTCGGTACCGCATCTGGATGCTCGCTACCTCGATGGTAAGCGCGTGGTGCTGTTCGGGCCATTCGCCACCTTCTCCACCAAGTTCCTGAAAAACGGTTCGTTCTTCGATCTGCTGAGCACGACCACCACCAGCAACGTGCTGCCGATGACCCACGTTGGCCTCGACAACTTCGATCTGGTGAAGTACCTGGTTAGCCAGGTTATGCTCAGCGATGATGACCGCTTTGCGGCGCTGAAAGAGTACTACCCGAACGCGCGTAAAGAAGACTGGAAACTGATTCAGGCCGGTCAGCGCGTGCAGATCATCAAAAAAGACGCGGAAAAGGGCGGCGTGCTGAAGCTCGGTACCGAAGTGGTGGTCGATCAGCAGAAAACGATTTCTGCGCTGCTCGGCGCATCGCCAGGTGCTTCCACCGCCGCGCCGATCACCCTGAACGTTCTCAAGCAGATGTTCCCGCAGCAGTTTAACTCGCCGGAATGGCAGAGCCGCATTCGCGCTATCGTGCCGAGCTACGGCGAGAAGTTAAACGGCAACGTGGCCCTGACCCAGCAGGTTTGGGATGACACCGCCGCGGCGCTGCAACTGACCAAGCCTCCGGTCATTCAGATGCCAGAGACGGCGCCGACCGCGACCGCCAAACCGGCAGAGACGCCGCGCGAGGCCTCGCCACAGCACGATATGGCGCTGTAACGACGCATCCGGGCAGTGAACAAAAGGGAAGACCATGGTCTTCCCTTTTTTGCGTTATTTACCGGCTGAGGCCGCGCGCTGCCTGCAACTTTGGCCTCATAAAAGATATACTGGTTTGAATTGAAAAAGAAAATTAAACCAGGAGTGTGGAAGGGCTATGAGAGACGATATTAACCAGGAGATCACCTTCCGCAAGCTATCGGTCTTTATGATGTTTATGGCGAAGGGCAATATCGCCAGAACCGCCGAAGCCATGAAGCTCAGCAGCGTTAGCGTTCACCGCGCGCTGCATACGCTCGAAGAGGGTGTCGGCTGCCCGCTGTTTGTTCACAAAGGACGCAACCTGCTGCCGCTGCAGGCGGCGTGGACGCTGCTCGAATACTGCCAGGATGTGATGAGTCTGATGAGCCGCGGGCTTGAGGCGACGCGTAAAGTCGCCGGCGTCGGTCAGGGGCGATTGCGCATCGGTACACTCTATTCGCTGACGCTGGAAACCGTTCCGCGCATCATTATGGGGATGAAATTACGCCGCCCGGAGCTTGAACTGGATCTGACGATGGGCTCCAATCAGATGCTGCTGGATATGCTGGAAGACGATGCCCTTGACGCTATCTTAATCGCGACCAATGAAGGCGAATACAATAATTCGGCTTTCGACGTAGTGCCGCTGTTTGAAGACGATATCTTTCTCGCCGCGCCGGCGACGGAACAGCTGGATACCTCGCAGCTCGCCGATCTACGCGATTACGCCGATCGCAAGTTTGTCTCGCTGGCGGAAGGATTTGCGACTTATGCCGGGTTTCAGGAGGCCTTTCAGGTAGCCGGTTTTGAGCCGGAAATTGTGACCAGGGTGAATGATATCTTTTCGATGATAAGCCTGGTGCAGGCGGGCGTGGGCTTCGCGCTGCTGCCGGGGCGGATGAAGAAAGTCTATGAAAACGATGTCCAGCTGTTAAAGCTGGCGGAACCCTATCAGATGCGCCAGCTGATCTCTATCGTCTATTCACACCATCGCGAGCGTGATGCCGACCTGCTGGCGTTGGCGGCGGAAGGGCGCATGTACGCCCGCAGTATTAATCGCTAAGCCGCTGCGCCAGATGGCGGGCGACGTCTACGCCGCTGCGCTCCAGCGAAATTGTCTCGCCGCGCCAACCCGCCTGGCGGGTCAGGCAGGTGAGCACGCCGCCGGGCGGCATCTCGATTGCCAGCCTTGCGTCGCGTTCATCAGCGGCGATCATCGCCTCCTGCCAATGCACGGTGCGCGCCATGTTCATCGCCAGATCGTCGGCGATCCGCTGCGGATCCCACAGCACGCGCGCCGTCGAGCCGCTTAAATAGGCGCGCTGAGGGCGCGTTAAGGTGACGTCGGCAAAGGCTTTTGCCAGGGCTGCGGCAGGTTTATCCAACAGCGCGCAGTGCGACGGCACGCTGACCGCCAGCCGTTGGGCTTTACTGGCGCCAGCCTGCAGCGCCAGCTGCGCCACCTCGGCCATGGCTTCATCGCGCCCGGCGATCACGATTTGCGTTTCGGCGTTCAGGTTGGCGAGATAAACCTCGTGGCCCTGCATCAGCGCCTCAACCCGCGGGCGGGTCAGCCCCATAATCGCCGTCAGCCCGTAACCTTCGGGATAAGCCCGCTCCATTAAATCGCCGCGTAGCGCCACCAGCCGCAGCGCGCTGGCGAAATCGAGCGCGCCAGCAATCACCGCTGCCGGAAACGCGCCAATAGAGAGCCCGCTGACCATCTGCGGATCCACGCCCTGGCGCTGTAGTTCGCGCGCCCAGGCTACTCCGGCGATCAGCAGACAGAGTTGTACTGCACGGGTATGCTTTAGCGCGTCGGCGCTATCGAGAGTATCGACTTCATCCCCCAGCACGGCGCGCGCCTGGGTGAGGATAGCCTCGCGATCGGGGATTGCCGCCAGCATTGCGGGGCGCTGGCCGCCCTGACCGGGAAAAGTAAATATAATCTTCATCATTCCTCCCTGTGCCACGGCGTCGCGGTTAAGCGCGCGCCGCGGGATGTTTTCAGTAGCGCGCGGCCATCGCGCAGCCACTCATTAAGGGCGAAGGCGCCGTACAGTGTTTCTATCTGGGTATCGGCGCGGCACGGTAGTAGGGCCACCCGGGCCTGCCATTCCAGCAATGCCTCGCGGTCCAGCGGCTGCGGCGCGCGGATCAGCAAATCCAGATCGCTTGCCGCATGCAGCACCGGGATTTCGGTTGCCAGCGCGTAGCCGGTACTGCCGGTGACGCCCCAGCCCCAGGGCCAGCGGTGTAAGGTGAGGGCGATAGCCGCCTGGACCGGCGGCTGCGAAACAAAAGGCGAATGGAGCAAGACCTCACGATCAACAAGCATCTCCGGGCTGACGCTGCGCACGATATTGTGCGGCTGAACCCAGCCGGCGGCGCGTTGTTCGCGCTTCATGCCCCGCACCCCAACCGGGATGCGGGCCTGGCCGTCAACGTCGCGTCTCACCACCACCGGCAGCGCGGCTCGCCACTGCTGAACCACCCACGGCTCGGCAATGTCTTCCAGGGCGCTGGCGTGGTTTAACCAAACTAAATCGTGGGGACGCGGCGTTGATGACATGGTTTACAGTCCTGAAGTCAAAGAGATAAACAGCGGTAGCGACAGGATACACAGAACCGAGCTCAACAGCAGCACGGCTTCAGCATCCGGAGACTGCACGCCGAAGCGGTTGCCGAAGACCACGCCGAAGAAGCCGGCGGCCAGCGCAATCATCAGGATCGCGGTAATGGCGATAGAGCCGTGCAGACCAAGTAACATCACCAGGCCCCAGGCAATAAACGGCTGCACCAGCAGTTTCACGATGGTTGATGTAGCGATCAGCGCATTGAGCTGCAGTTTACGTGCCGACAGGATCGCCCCGGTGAGGAACAGCGCGGCGGCGGTGGCGGCCAGTCCCAGCGGTTTGATCGACGCCAGCAGCAGGTCCGGCATTTTAATGCCGATAGCGGAAAGTACCACCCCAAGCAGCGGGCCCCAAACGATCGGTTTTTTCACCGAACGCCACATCAGCACCGGCAGCATCGCCAGCGTAGAACCGCTGTTTTCACCTGCGGCGCGGGCTTTTTCACGTTCCAGAATCAGCAGGCAGAACGGGGTCATCAGTACCGAGCCGCAGGCGATAGAGACCGCCACCGACAGCGAGGTTGACGCGCCTTCACCCAGCACGCTGCCGAGGATCGGCAGACCCAGCGCGGCATAGTTTGGCAGGGCGACGGTGAGGGTCAGCACTGCGGCATCCTGCGGCGTGCGTTTGAACACGCTGGTGGCGAGGAAGTAGATCGCGGCATAGGTGATCCACATCGCGCCGGTCAGCACCAGCACTAGCGGCGACTGGGCGACGATACCGGCCCACGGTGTTTGTACCGTCGCGCTAAATAGCGTGGCGGGTAAGGCAAAATCCATTACAAAAATATTAAGCAGCGAGACGTTTTTGTTATCTACCATCCCGGCCTTTCCGGCCCAGAAACCCAGCAGCATGATAACGAAAATGGGCGCGAGAGCATGAATAATCACATAAGTCATAAATCACCTGTAAATAAAATAGAGTACTGGCGCGATTGTTATTTTTTCTAAAAGCCGTCCCTTCCCGGAGCGTTTATTCCGCGCTCCGGGAGACTGCTTCCGGCAGGTTTTCTTCTACTACTTACGTACGAACGTCTTACCAGCTGGCGCGCATGCGATCGCGAACCAGCTGTGAGCTGCGGCGGTTTTCCGCGCCCAGGCGACACTTCAGTGAGGTATCGGTGCGCGCGTCAGCGATGGCGTCGCGCAGGGTACGGCTGACCAGCGACAGATCGCCTTCGTCTGGCGCATCCGGATTGCTGATATCGAGCAGGGCGGAAAGCAGGCCGAGCGTAGCGTAGTTGCTGACGTCATAGGCCATCGGCGGGATCGTCGCCGCCAGTTTCTCCAGCGCTTCGACGGTACGCAGCGTAATGCGCGCTGCCGATTCTTTACCCATCGCGTGGACCAGCACGCCGCTATCGTTAAAGGCGATCAGGCGGTTGGCCTGATAGCCGTGGGCCAGAAACGCCCCGGACATCGCTTTTCCGACGATCAGGCCAATCACCGGGTGGCCGGCAAGACGGGCTTTGGCGTAGGCGCCTGCCGCTCCGGCCAGCGCCTGGTGGATGCCGAAGGCTTCTTCACGGCGACCATAGGCCTGGCTCGGGACATCAATTACTGCGACGATCGGTCGTTTGCCAGGCCGATCGGCGTCGGCGGCGATAGTTTCATTGACCACTTTCGCCAGCGTCCAGCCTTCCAGCAGGCCGACTTCGCCGCCGGCGGCGCGCGGGTAATGGTTGTTGGCGTCAGGCACCACGGCGATAAAGCGGACGTTTTCGCCATTAATCTGGCCATCTGCGACCTGTACCGAAGGGCATAGCCCGCTCATCAGCGGCGCGTTGGGCGCCAGTTTGTTCAGCCATAGCGCGGCGCGGTTTGGGAACTGACTCATTATTTATCCTCCCGGGCAAAAAGCTGTTTAATCTGCGCGGTATCCGCCTGCTGGCGGGTATCGAATTGGCTCAAGCGACGCAGATAATCGTCATAATTGTCGCTGCGGTGCTGTGCCGGTACGCCTTTGGCGATGGCCTCGTTCATTGCGGTTTTAACGGCGTTAACGCCATCGTTAACCAGCGCGTCGACCAACCCGCTGGCGGCGCGAATTTCACCCCCGGTCATACTCCAGATAAACGGTCGGTTGCGGGAGTCATACTCTTCAATACCGGCCTCCTGCTCGATAACCTGCGGGCCGTTGAGGCCAAGACGGGCTTCACGGGTAACGATAAGGTAGCTGCACAGCGCCGCGGCTATGGACATGCCGCCGAAACAGCCGACGGTACCGGTGATAATGCCGACCACCGGGGTGTAGCGGCGCAGGTCGACAATCGCGGCGTGAATATCGGCGATGGCGGCCAGACCGAGGTTGGCCTCCTGCAGACGTACGCCGCCGGTTTCGAGGCACAGTACCGCCTGCGTCGGGATACCGTTGCGGTTATCTTCCGCCGCCAGCTCCAGCGCGGCGGCCATTTTGGCGCCGGAGACTTCGCCCATACTACCGCCCTGGAAGGTGCCTTCGATGGCAATCACCACCGCAGGTTGGCCGTTGATCGTGCCTTTGGCGACCACCATACCGTCGTCGGACTGTGGGACGATGCCCTGCGCGCCGAGCCACGGCGACATAATGCCTTCAAACGGATCCAGCAGTTCGCGGTAGCTGCCGTCGTCCAGCAGGGCGTGGGCGCGTTCGCGAGCGCGCAGTTCGATAAAGCTGCGATCGTTACGCATGAGCGGCCTCCTCAAATACTTGTTCAATACGAATACGAGCGACGCCCGGCGTGGCGCCGAAGTCGTGGATAATCAACTGCCCGGCGGGCAGACCGTTGATCAGGTTCAACCTGTCGAACAGCGCCTGCCAGCGCGCCTGGCTGTTATCCACTGAGGTGGTGATCTGTACGTTGAGCGTGGCGCCCTGTGCGGCGGTATAAAGCACTTCCATATCGCCTGAACCTACGACCCCTGCCAATGCTTTGCCGCTGAGGGCGCGGTTGGCAGGAAATGACAATGTAATCTGTTCCATAACATCCTCTGAATGCGTTAGCCGGAAACCCGGTCGAGAAACAGGGTGGCGGCAAGGAGATCGGCCGCGCCACCCGGCGAGGCGTTTTGCGCCAGCATCTGCGCATCAAGGCGCGCTAGCGCGGCGCGACCGGCGGCGCTGGCGCAACCGCCAGCCGCCAGAACCTCGCGGGCGCCTTGCTGCATGGCGTGCAGGCCGTTCATGCCGGCACGCGACAGCACGCAGGTATCGCTCAGCGAGGTCATGATGGCCATCAGCGCGTCGAGACGCGCCTGCGGCTCGCTGGCGCCTCGCGCCCGGCTTTGTTGCAGTTGCGGCAGCGCCAGGGTGATAACATGCGGAAATCCGCGCTGCGCTTCCTCGCGTGCGCCCGGCACCTGCCAACGGCGGCTGGCGCGCAGCCCCTTACTAAAGCTTTTCGGCGCGAAGCCGTCAGGCAGGCGGGCGAGGGCGGCGGCGGCGGCGGCGATCGCCTGTGATTGACCCTCTCCACCCAACATCGCCACCGCGCTGACCAGCAGGCCCAGCGCCCAGATGGCGCCGCGGTGGGTATTGACCCCGCCGGTGGCCATCATCATCTGCGCTTCGCCTTCGCGACCGAGGCGGCCGACGGTTTCGCGCAGGGCGATATCCGCCGGACGCTGCCAGCTTTGCTGCGCCAGCGCGTGAAAGGTCGGCTGCAGGCTGCGGGCGGAGCGTTCCATCAGTTCCAGATTAAGATCCTGATGCGCGCCGCTGCCGCGACTATCGACCAGTCCCGGTTTCGGACTCAGACGGGCTTCGTCAATCAGGCACGCGCTGGCGGTATGCGCCAGCCAGCTGACGCGGCTTTCTGCGTGTAGGGGGGAGAGATTTTTCATTACCAGCTCCGGAATTTTGCCGGTGGGTTGTACAGTCCGTCGGACCATTCCACCAGGTCGGCGACGCTGCCGGCGGCCAGTAGCGAGCGGGTGGCATCGCTGCGGCGAATGCCGATATCTTCCGGGTAGACGACTTTGCCGCTCTGGCGCAGCGCGGCGACGCGTTTGGCGTCCACGCCGAGGCCAATATCGGTGATCCCGGCCACCGCGGCGACCATCGCCCGGCGCTCTTCAAGGCTCTCCGCCCGGTACAGGTAGGCGATACCCTCTTCGGTCAGCACGTGGGTTACGTCATCGCCATAAATCATCACCGGCGCCAGCGGCATGCCGGAGGTTTTGGCGACGTCGACCGCATCGAGCGTTTCAACGAAGGTCGGTTTCACGCCGGCCTGGAAGGTTTCGACCATCTGCACCACCAGTTTTTTACCGCGCTGCATCGGGTCTGGTTCAGTGATCATATTGAGCCAGGCTGGGGTGGCGTGGCGACGACCGTGCGGGTCGTGACCCATGTTCGGCGCGCCGCCGAAACCGGAAAGACGACCGCGGGTGACGGTTGAGGAGTTAGCCAGACCATCAACCTGCAGGGTCGAACCGATAAACATATCTACCGCGTACTGACCTGCCAGCTGGCAGAAGGCGCGGTTGGAACGCATTGAGCCATCCGGGCCGGTAAAGAAGATATCCGGGCGGGCGCGGATATACTCTTCCATCCCCAGTTCGCCGCCGAAGCAGTGCACGCTTTCCACCCAGCCGCTTTCAATGGCCGGGATTAAGGTAGGATGCGGATTCAGCGTCCAGTGTTTACAGATTTTGCCTTTCAGTCCGAGCTGTTCGCCGTAGGTGGGCAGTAACAGCTCAATGGCGGCGGTATTAAAGCCGATACCGTGGTTAAGCGACTGCACCTGATGTTCCGCGTAGATGCCTTTAATCGCCATCATCGCCATCAGAATGTGTTCTTGCTTAATCAGACGCGGGTCGCGGGTGAACAGCGGTTCAATGAAGAACGGTTTATCGGCGACCACCACGTAATCAATCCACGAGCCGGGAATATCGACGCGCGGCAGATCGCATTCGTCGTCCACCAGTTCGTTGACCTGGGCTATCACAATGCCGTCATGGAAGGCGGCGGCTTCGACCAGCGCCGGGGTATCTTCGGTACTTGGCCCGGTGTACAGGTTGCCTTTACGGTCCGCTTTATAGCCGGCGATCAGCGCGACGTTTGGCGACAGATCGACATACAGGCGGGAGTAGAGTTCGATATAGGTGTGGATGGCGCCGATTTCGAGCAGACCATCTTCCAGCAGCTGCGAAATTCGCAGGCTCTGCGTGCCGGAGAAAGAGAAATCCAGTTTACGGGCAATGCCTTTTTCAAACAGGTCCAGATGCTCGCTGCGCCCGACGCTTGGCATAATCATATGCAGGTCGTGGATTTTTTGCGGATTAACCTCGGCGAGCATGCGGGAGAGGAAATCAGCCTGTTTCTGGTTGTTGCCTTCCAGTACCACCCGATCGCCCGGGGCGAGCAGATTTTCCAGTACGCTGACCAGTTGGTCAGTGGGGATGACTTTGCCGGCAATCTTCGCTTCGGCCAGCCGCCGCTGTTTTTCCGTCCGGCGACGGTTCCAGACCCGTCCCGTCGTTTGTTCAGCATTCATTGTTAACCTCCTGATTCGACAAATCGTTTCGTTTGTCCTGGTGGAAGTTAGTGTGCGCGGCGCGGCGCTGCGCATCAATTAAGCACGCCGGCTAATCGTTAGCTTTAGAGTAATGATTGGATATGCCCATTTGTGATGGGGATCAATAATAAGAAAGGAGTAACGGTCTAAGCGGAAAAGATGAAAAGAGGAGAAGGCTGGCGGATAAGCCAGCCCGATTGCCGGTTATTCTTTACTTAAGTCACTAAGTAAGAAAGCAATACTCTGCCCGCCGTTGGTTTGCTCAAGGGCGATTTTCACAATGATGGTCAACGGCACCGACAGCAGCATGCCGACCGGGCCAAGTAACCAGCCCCAGAAAATTAACGACAGGAACACCACCAGCGTGGAGAGCCCCAGCCCGCGGCCCATGATACGCGGCTCGAGAATATTGCCGAACACCAGGTTGATAATCAGGTAACCGGCAGTGACGATCAGCGCCTCATACAGGCCGCCAAATACCATCACCTGCAGAATCGGCGGGATGGCCGCCAGTACCGAACCGATATTGGGAATATAGTTCAACGCAAAGGCCAGTAGCCCCCACATAAAAGCAAAGCGGACGTCCAACAGCGCCAGCATGCCCCAGACCACCAGCCCGGTGACCAGGCTTATCGCGGTTTTCAGCACCAGATAGTGGGACACGCTATCAATCGCCCGCTGAATGGCGCCCATCCCCTCAACCGGCCGCGACATCAGTTGCTGGAGCTTGGCGGGCAGTTGCGGCACTTCCAACAGCATGAATACCACGGTGAGAAGCAACAGGAAAATGGACGACATCGCATTCGACAACTGGGTCAGTAGACTGGTCACCAGCGTCATCACCGCGTTGGGGTCGATATACTTATTCAGCTCAATGGCGGAGACGGTAAATCCAAAGCGCTGTAGCCATGGCGTGACCGTTTTTAGCGGTTCGGCCAGCGACGTGCGGTATTGCGGCAGGGTACGCGCCAGTTCGTTAAGCGATGTGCCAAGCGACGCCAGCAGTACCACCGCCAGCAGCACGATGGCGCCCACCAGTAGAGAAATCGCCAGCACCCGGGGCACCCGGAAGCGCACCATCAGCTGGACCAGCGGGTTAATGACCACCGCCAGAAACAGCGCTAAGATAAAGGGGACGATAATATCGGCGGCAAAGCGGATGCCGGTAAGGATGATAACCAACATGCCCAGCATGATGACGATCTTGAGTCCATTAAGGGTGATGATGGGTTTGGCCATTGGGTTCCTTACGCTGGAGATGAAAACGTCCTTGATCATAGCGACTTTGCTATTCGCGTTTATGATGGAGATCAGTTTGAGAAAATACTAATCGAAATCGCACCTTGGACGTAAAGAATTGCAAAGACTTTGAGTTAATATTAACACTATGGTACAAATTTACTTGTGTTTAACTACCGAGGACAATTTTTTTCCGCAATGACGAGAAGCAACACCGCGGATAATTGTAATTTTATGAACAATCAGTTCAGCCTTTATTTTTCGACTCATCACGCATTACCTTTCATCCTTTCCCGATTTGCTGGCGAACAGCACTGGCGCTCAGCGCTATAGTCCCATTCTCTCTGCCTGAGCTGGCGCACCGCGCACGGCTAAAACTACGTCAGAATTTTTTCGGTTTACCTTCGTGAGCCGTCATGGATTGTATTCTCAAGCAGGAGAAGGGATTATGTTTTATTGGATTTTATTAGCCTTAGCTATCGTTGCTGAAATAACCGGCACGCTGTCTATGAAATGGGCCAGCGTCAGCGGCGGTCATACAGGCTATATTTTAATGCTGGCAATGATTGCGCTTTCATATATTTTCCTGGCCTTCGCCGTTAAAAAAATTGCTCTCGGTGTGGCGTATGCGCTATGGGAAGGTATCGGTATTTTATTAATTACCGTATTCAGCGTGCTGCTGTTTGACGAAAGCCTGTCTATCGTAAAACTGGCCGGGCTGGCAACGCTGGTCGCGGGTATTGTGCTGATTAAGTCCGGCACCAGGAAAGCGGTGAAACAGCGCGAGGAGAAAGCTCATGCAACAGTTTGAGTGGATTCACGGCGCCTGGCTGGCGCTGGCTATCGTACTGGAAATTACCGCGAACGTATTTCTGAAGTTTTCCGACGGTTTCCGTCGTAAGACCTACGGTATTCTGTCGCTGGCGGCGGTGCTAGGCGCTTTCAGCGCCCTGTCGCAGGCGGTAAAAGGTATCGACCTTTCCGTCGCTTATGCGTTATGGGGCGGGTTTGGGATCGCGGCGACTATCGCCGCCGGCTGGATCCTCTTCGGACAACGCCTTAATCATAAAGGCTGGGTAGGCGTCGTGCTGCTGGTAGCCGGCATGGTATTGATAAAACTGGCTTGATATGATGCCGCCTGCGTAGGCAGGCGGCAAATTCTGTCCTCTGTATTACGCTTAAAAAGCAGATTCGGCTTCCTTTCTGTAGGCCGCTATGAGGACAGCGCATGATCCCTTTGCCAGGCTGGCGGAATATCCCCTCTGCCAAAATTCTTTCCGTACTGGTCTTTCTCGCCGGCCTGGGGCTGGTGGTCTCCGTTATTTCTCTCTTCTATCTGTCACAACACCTGGTCAGTATTAAAACCAATGAAATTGATAAGCACCGTACGATGCTCTCGGTGGAAGGGGCTGTACAGACATCGGTCAATCGGGTGCTGTCATTGGTACTGGATAATTCGATTTGGGATGATGCGGTTAAACAAACCTATACGCCCCATCTTGACTCACACTGGCTGTATGATTCGTGGGGATCGGGTTTTAAGATTAATAATCTCTACGACGGCACTTTTATCCTGGATGAAAACTACCGCATCCTGTGGGGCGCTTTTCGCAGCGAGCCCTTTACCGAACCCGATATTGGTTTTTTCGGCGGCGGCTTGCGAACCCTCATCGAGCAGCACGCGGATGCGCTGAGACGCGGTGAAAATGCCTTTGCTGGTATTACCCGTACTCGCGCAGGTATCGCGTTTGTCGGTATCGGCTTGATTCGCCCGACGATCGGCCGCTTGCCGGTTTATGACAAGACCCGTCGCTATCTGGTGATTACCCGCCACATTAATCCGACCATGCTGGAAACCCTGGGGACTACTTTCCAGATTAATCGCCTGCATACGACGCAGTTCGCCGGCGAATACAGCGTACCATTACGTACAGAAGGCGGCGAAACGCTGGCATATCTGAGCTGGCAGCCGCGCCTCCCTGGTGCTGAGGCGGCGCGCGCCGCGTCAAACAGCATCAGGCTTATCGCCATTCTGGCGGCGAGTTTAATTCTGCTATTCATTCTGCTCAGCAGCCTGGGGCTATACAAACTGGCGCGCGGCGAACAGCAGGCGCGAAAAAATGCGTTGACCGATTGGCTGAGCCGTTTGCCGAACCGTCGGGCGTTGATCGAACGTTTGAATACGATGGGCGACTGCGGCAAGAATGAAATGCAAAGCGTGGTATTTATCGATCTCGATGGTTTCAAAGACGTTAATGATAACTACGGCCATGACGTTGGCGACGCGCTGATAGCGCATATTGCCCGCGAACTGCAGGATCGGGTTCCGGCGGGGGCGATGCTGGCGCGGATGGGCGGGGATGAATTCGCCATGACCGTCGGCGGTGAACAAGCGGTTAATCAGGCTTCGGCGTTTGCCTGGGCGGTACTGGAATTATTAAAATCGCCCATTGAACTCAGCGCGCGCAAAATATATATCAGCGCCAGTATCGGTATTGCCAGCGGCGTGCCGGCGGTTTGTTCCAGTACCGAATTGTTTCGTCGTGCAGACATGGCTATGTACCACGCGAAGAAGAGCGGTAAGGGGAGAGCGGCCTGGTATGATGACACCCTTAACGAAACGCGCCAGCACCAGCTACACATCGAAAATGGCATCCGCGAAGGTCTCGAAAAAGGCGAATTTGATGTCTGGTATCAGCCGATTGTCAACGCCGATACGCTGGTGATGGAAGGCGTAGAGGCGTTGCTGCGCTGGTCGCGGCGCCCTGAAGGCCCGCTGGCGCCGGATGCTTTTATTCCCATCGCCGAAAGTAGCGGATTGATCTACGCGCTTGGTCAGTTTGCGCTAGCGCAAGCCTGTTACGATTTACAGCCGATGGGAGATCTGCTCCTTTCCGTCAATATCTCACCGGCGCAGTTCCGCGACCCGGAATTTGAAACGCGGGTGATCCAAACCCTGGGACGCTGTCAGTTTCCTGCGCGCCGCCTGCAGCTTGAGGTGACCGAAAGCTACGTACTGGAAAACCCGGAGCGCGCCCGCATGGCTATCGAAAACCTGAAATCGTTGGGTATCACCGTCGCGCTGGACGATTTCGGTATTGGTTATTCCAGTATTGGTTATCTACGCAGCTGTCGTTTTGATAGTCTGAAGATTGATAAGTCGTTAGCCGGCTTGGTGGATGTCGACCCGCAGGCGGCAGAACTGGTGCGCGGCACGGTACGTATCGCTAATGCGCTGGGGATCACCGTGGTTGCCGAAGGGGTTGAAAGTCAGCAGCAGCTGGCGCTGCTGCGGCGGGCGGGATGCGATCGACTTCAGGGATATTATTTCAGTCAACCGATGCCGATCGATTCATTGCTTCAACTGCGCCAGCAGCAGGGATAATCACTCATTGGCCAGCGCTTCCAGCTTGTCGAGAAAACCGGTCACGGCAATAGCCCGGTTATCGGCGCGATAGCGATCTTTCGGGCCCGGCGCCGAGCTTTGCACCGCAATGACCTGCCAGCCGTTTTCCGTTTTTAACAGCAGCGGAGAACCGCTGTCTCCCGGTAGCGTATCGCATTGATGTGATAGAACTGAGGCCTGCGCCCATCCCGTCACCAGACAATCCTGATGGCTATAGAGGCTATCCAGATGATCTTCCGGGTAACCGGATTGCGTCACTTTGCGGTCCGTTGCTTTCAGCGCCGCGGTTAGCGCTTCTTTATCACCGCGGAAAACCGGAACTGGCGTAATGCCGCCGGGCGCGTAGCGCAGGACGATCAGGCCAAAGTCCCAGGGGGCTGCGGAAGACGGAACAATCCAACCATCGCCGTCCGCTTTAAGCCGTTTACCCAACGACGGATCGGTACGGCCATCAATCCCGTGAATTTCATAGACCCAATTACCTTTACGCGAGATAAAACGCAACGCGACGGCCTTATCCGGCTTGCCTTTCGGCGGCTGCAGCAAACAGTGACCGGCGGTGAGGGCCAGATGCGGCGAAATCAGCGTTGCGGTACACAAATTACCGCTGGCGGTTTCTAACTGGCCGATGGCATCCCAAGGGGAACTGGCCGGGTCGCTGACTGCTTTACGATCGTCATGGCCGAAAAAAAGCGTTTTGATATCTTTCGCGCTCATGCCGTCATCATCGGCGTGAGCAAACAGAGGAAAAATACAAAACGAACACAGTAATAACAGTACGTCTCTACGCATATCACTCTCTGGGGAGATAATTATGTCTATTGAAAGTAGCAGGAGATTTAAGTTTATGAAAGTTAAGAATAATTTTTATTAAGCCAAACGGCAGTTAAAATGAATCCTGAAGTCATTTCATCTATGCAAGAACCATGTGAATTCAGATGGTTAACGCATTATCTCTGCTGTTGTCATTTCCGCAGAAAGCGGCGGGTAACGCAACATAATTCGTGTATCGGAACGTACGTAAAGCGCGGGAAAAATAATCACTTTGCCTTGCAGGACATTCGCAAAGCGCAATTTTTTGCGGGTGTTTTAGTCGCCTTGCGAGCACGAAAGTTCATCGTCATTGGCGTTTTTTTACCATCTTCTCAATTATTTTCACTACGAAACATTTTCTCACTGTAAACATCGTTTTCGCTGGTTCCCATTGAGTGAAATGTGAGGTTGACCCGGCCATCATAAGCGCAATGTCATTTCCCGCAGTGGGAGGGTGTATGTCTAAACAAGGTATTCGCGCATTAGTTTATGTTTCGCTGGTTTCAATTTTTATGTGGGGCGCGATGGGCTATCTCGTCATTGAGGCGGTACATGCCCTGTAATGACCCGCCAGCGCCGTGAGGTGGCGTGGGCTATAATATCCGCCAGTGAATGCAGAACTGGCGGATATGATGACTATCGATGAGACGCGATTACGGGCGGTGGTTGCAGGAGCAGATAGCGAAGTGTCGACCGCTGAATTGGCGGTGGAGCTGCTGGCGGCGCGGCAAAAAATTAGCGAGCTGGAACGTCAACTGGCGACGCCGATTCGCTTACCTTTCTCCAGCGCGAGCCCGGTATGCGAAATTGAAGCGGGATATGCGGCGGGAGTCAGCGATTGCCGTCAGGCGATACGTGCAGCCGGTTTTCCCATTGAGGGGGATGAATAGCGACGCCTAGTAGAGGAAAAAGCGGGTTGCCACCAGCGCGCAGATTATCAGCAGTATCAGGATGAGCTCAAAACGATAACGTCGCAGCATAGCGCTCTCCAGAAAAAAACGGCGCTGAAACAGCGCCGATTTATACAAGACCAGACTAACCGGAAAGATTATGCAGCCGGCTGAGCAGCAGGTTTAGCCGCGGTGTGTTTAGTGGTTTTGTGGTGTTTTTTGGCAGCCTGAGCTTTCTGCGCTACTGGTTTAGCGGCAGTTTTGTGGTGCTTTTTGGCAGCCTGAGCTTTCTGCGCGGCCGGTTTAGCGGCGGCTTTGTGGTGTTTTTTCGCAGCCTGAGCTTTTTGCTCTACTGCAGGTTTTGCCGCGGCTTTTTTGTGTTTCTTGGCAGCCTGGGCCTTCTGTTCTGCAGCCGGTTTGGCGGCAGCTTTGTGATGTTTCTTATGGTGAGTGGTCTTGGCAGTGGTGCTGTGAGTTGCAGCAGCAGGTGCCTGAGTGGTGCTTACTGCATCAGCAGCGAAAGCAGCGGAAGACAGACCCATAGCAGCGGCAACGACCAGAGCTAATACTTTTTTCATTCTGATATCCTCGAAAAGGTTTCTTCATTTCAACCCCACTGCGGGGCCGTTGAAGTAACTATATGCTTGTCTTTTCGAGCTTTCCGTGAGTGTTTGGTATCGGCGTGTAACCGTTTGTACAATACCCGTCTGGTCAGGCGAAACGCGCCGGAGCAGGCCCCGGCGCACAGGCTTAGAGATAACGGGCGGTAAGATGCTGGCGGAAATACTCGCTGTTGAGATCTTCGCCGGTGGCATTTTTAATCAGCTGCGAAGTGGTAAAGCGGCTGCCGTGTTGCCAGATATTTTGCCGCAACCAGTCGAACAGGGCGTTAAAATCGCCGCCGGCGATATCCTGCGCGAGATTCGGTAGCGCGCGTCTGGCAGCCGCCATTAACTGTGCGGCGTACATCGCCCCCAGCGTATAGGAAGGGAAATAGCCGAAACCGCCATCGGTCCAGTGAATATCCTGCATACAGCCGTCACGATAGTTGCCGAGGGTCGAAATACCCAGCCAGCTCTGCATTTTCTCATCCCACAGGGCTGGAATATCGTCTACTTCAATATCGCCGTCGATCAGCGCCCGCTCGATTTCATAGCGCAGAATGACGTGCGCCGGGTAGCTGACTTCGTCGGCATCGACGCGAATGAAGCCCGGCTTCACGCGCTGGTTCCAGGCGATAAAGTTTTCCGCGCTGAACGCCGGCTGGTCGCCAAAGCGTTGACGCACGGCGGGCAGCAGGCGGTTGAGGAAGGCTTCGCTGCGGCCAAGCTGCATTTCGAAGAACAGACTCTGAGATTCATGAATCGCCGTTGAGCGAGCCAGCCCAACCGGCTGATCGACCCAGTTACGCGGGAGGTTCTGTTCATAGCGCGCGTGGCCGGTTTCGTGGATCACGCCAAATAGCGCGCTGAGCAGATCGTTTTCGTTATAGCGGGTGGTGATCCGGACGTCCTCTGGCACCCCGCCGCAGAAGGGGTGTGCGCTAATATCCAGACGCCCGCCGTCAAAATCAAAGCCTAAAACCCGCATCGCTTCCAGCCCCAGCTCGCGCTGATCGGCGATGGCGAAGGGCCCCTGCGGCTCGAGCAGCGTTTTCTGCGCTTGCTTATCGACGACGTTTGCCAGCAGCGACGGCAGCCAGGATTTCAGATCGGCGAATAGCACGTCAAGACGCGCGCTGGTCATGTCGGGTTCAAAAATATCCAGCAGGGCGTCATAGCGGGAACACCCTTTCGCTTCGGCTCGGATCTGCGCCTCTTCGCGGCTGAGCTTAACGACTTCGCGCAGGTTTTCGGCAAATCCCTGCCAGTCGTTAGCCGGACGCTGGCTGCGCCAGGCATGTTCGCAGCGGCTGCCGGCCAGTGATTTCGCCTCCACCAGGCTTTCCGGCAGTAGCGCCGCCTGCTGGTACTGCCGGGTCATTTCGCGCAGGTTAGCTTGCTCCAGGTCGTTAAGGTCTTCCTGTTGGGCGTGCCGCAGCCATTCGCCAACCTTCTTGTTGGTCAAAATTTGGTGCTGCAGCACCCCGAGCTCCGCCAGCGCTTCGCCGCGCGCGCGGCTGCCGCCGGGCGGCATCATGGCGAACATATCCCAGCCGGCGATGGCGGCAAGGTGAGAGAAGCGGGAGAGCCGTTGGAATGTGCGGGTGAGCTGCTGATAGTTGTTGTTTTCAGTCATAGTCTCTGCTGGCCTGTGGCGAGTGAAATAAATCTGTTGTCAGAGGGTACACTAGCGCGTCGGGGGGATTTGGTCGAGTCGTGGGAACGACATTTTGCGTGCGGCGAAAAATGCGTATGTGAATACCATAACGGACGGCGCGCCTCGCCAGCGACTACACTAATTACAGGCGCTGGCTGTCAGCGGAGGCGAGTATGAATCCGTTCACGTGGGTGTTTTTCGCACTGCTTTCTATGGATGCTCTCAGAGAACTGTTGGGGTTGCCGTCGGTGCTCGGGCTGTGGTGAGCGGACGTGACCCGTAAGGTCACGTCGTTTAACGATTATTTCAGGCGGTTGTGCAAACAGGCGCCCGTCAGCAGCGCGGCCATTAACAGGAGCGCGATAAAGCCGCCGACGCCGTTCCAGCCGTAATGATGCCAGAAGACCCCGCCGAGCGTCCCCGCAATACTGGAACCGAGATAGTAACTGAACAGGTACAACGAGGATGCCTGGCCGCGCGCGCGACGCGCCCGTGGTCCGATCCAACTGCTGGCGACCGAGTGCGCGGCAAAAAAGCCGGCGGAGAACAGCAGCATGCCGATGAAAATCAGCCACAGGGGCGAGAATAGCGTCATCAGCAGGCCAAACAGCATCACCGCAATAAAGAACAACATCACCGGCCCGCGGCCATAGCGCACCGTCAGCGCGCCGGCTTTTGGCGAACTCCAGGTCCCGGTCAGGTAGGCGACCGACAGCAGGCCAACCACCGCCTGGTTCAGCGACCATGGCGACATCATCAAGCGGTAGCCAATATAGTTGAACAGGGTCACAAATGCGCCCATCAGCAGGAAGCCTTCGAGGAACAACAGCGGCAGGCCGCGATCGCGCCAGTGCAGATGGAAGTTAATCAGCATCGTTTTCGGTTTCAACGAAATAGGGCGAAAATGGCGAGACTCCGGAAGAATACGCCAGAACATAATTGCCGCCGCGAGGGCGAAGGCGCTTATCACCGCCAGCGCCACGCGCCAGCCGAAGAAATCGGTAAAGACCCCGGTGAGCAGGCGGCCGCTCATGCCGCCTATTGAGTTACCGCTGATGTAAAGCCCCATCGAAAACGCCACCACGCTTGGGTGGATCTCCTCGCTGAGATAAGTCATTCCCACGGCGGCCACGCCGCTGAGCGACAGGCCGATCAACGCGCGCATGATCAGAATACCGTGCCAGCTGGTCATCATCGTTGATAATAATGAGCAACACGCCGCCAACAGTAAGGCGGTGACCATCACCGGTTTACGACCAATGGCATCAGACAGCGGTCCGGTGAAAAGCAGCCCGACGGCGAGCATCGCGGTGGAAATCGATAACGAAATACTGCTGCTGGCAGGGCTTACGCCGAACTCGCCCGACAGCACCGGCAGAATAGGCTGCACGCAGTAGAGCAGGGCGAATGTCGCCAGTCCGGCGGAAAACAGCGCCAGGGTGACGCGAATAAACGCCGGGGTACCGCGTTTAATAAATTGATTTGGCTGGTTTACGGCCTTATCGCTGGCGCTGCTCGCCGGCGCGGTGCCGGCGGTTGTTGTGTTACTCACGGAGAATTCCTTGCTTATATACCGCTGGATTACAAACAAACTGATGTGACCATTCAGCTCACATTTTTAGGGTATAAAATTGTAAATATTCCGTCTAATATATTAATAATCTCAAATAAGATGTTTTAAATATGAATATCGAGCTGCGTCATCTGCGTTACTTCGTCGCCGTGGCGGAAGAGCTACATTTTGGCCGCGCGGCGGCGCGCCTCAACATCTCCCAGCCGCCGTTAAGCCAGCAAATTCAGATTCTCGAACAGCAAATTGGCGCGCGGCTGTTTGCCCGCAACAACCGCAGCGTTAGCCTGACTCCTGCGGGGAAGCAGTTCCTCGCCGATAGCCGACAAATTCTGTCGCAGGTTGAAGACGCCGCCGCCCGCGCCGGTCGCCTGCATCACGGCGAAACCGGTGAACTGCGTATTGGCTTCACCTCATCCGCGCCGTTCATCAAAGCGGTTTCCGATACGCTTTCTACTTTTCGTCGGCGATTTCCCGATGTTCATATTCAAACCCGCGAAACCAACACCCGCGAACAGATAGTGCCGTTGAATGAAGGGGCGCTTGACCTTGGCCTGATGCGCAACACGCAACTGCCGGATACGTTGTGCTGGGAAAAGGTGCTGCGCGAACCGCTACTGGCGATGGTGCCCAGCGATCATCCTTTGGCTCGTCAACAGGCGGTCAGTCTGCTTGAGCTGGCGCGCGAGCCGTTTGTCTTTTTCGATCCGCACGTTGGTACCGGCCTGTATGACGATATTCTCGGGCTGATGCGCCGCTACGGTACCGCGCCGGTTATCACCCAGGAGGTCGGCGAAGCAATGACCATCATCGGCCTGGTGGCTTCTGGTCTTGGGGTATCGATCCTACCGGCGTCGTTTAAGCGGGTGCAGTTGAATGAAATGCGCTGGCTGCCGATTAGTGAACCCGATGCGGTATCGGAAATGTGGCTGGTGTGGGCCAAACACCGCGAACAGGGGCTGGCGGCGCAGCGTTTTCGCGATTATCTTCTCGCCGCCGCCGCATTAGCAAAATGAGACAAAAAAGAGCCAAAAACGTGCGGTAAATCACAAGGCTAAGTAAAAATTTGACGTGTACCATCGAAGTGCTTCACCATAGCCGGAAGTTTATTTCGAAGCGCGAAAATAAGGGAGTCAATGGTGGTAGCGGACAGTCAACCAGGCCATATCGATCAAATAAAGCAGACCAACGCAGGAGCAGTGTATCGCCTGATTGATCAGCTTGGCCCGGTATCGCGTATCGACCTTTCCCGATTTGCGCAACTGGCGCCGGCCAGCATTACCAAAATTGTTCGCGAGATGCTGGAAGCGCATCTGGTGCAGGAGACAGAAATCCAGGAGCCGGGGAGCCGCGGCCGCCCTGCGGTCGGGCTGATGGTTGAAACGGAAGCCTGGCATTATTTGTCGTTGCGCATCAGTCGGGGGGAAATCCACCTGGCGCTGCGCGATTTGAGCAGCAAGCTGGTGGTGGAAGAACAACTGGATCTGCCGCTGCAGCATGCGCAACCGCTGCTGACGCGGATCATCGAGCAAATCGATCAGTTTTTTATTCGCCATCAGCACAAGCTTGAGCGCCTTACCGCTATCGCCATCACCTTGCCGGGGATCATCGATACTGAAAACGGCATCATTCACCGGATGCCATTTTACGATGATGTGAAAGACATGCCGCTTGGCGAAGCGCTGGCTAATCACACCGGGGTGTCGGTCTATATACAGCACGATATCAGCGCCTGGACTATGGCCGAATCGTTGTTTGGCGCATCACGGGGCGCGCGCGACGTCATCCAGGTGGTGATCGACCACAACGTCGGCGCGGGAGTGATCACCGATGGCCGCCTGCTGCACGCCGGCAGCAGCAGCCTGGTGGAGATTGGCCATACCCAGGTCGATCCTTATGGTAAACGCTGCTATTGCGGCAACCATGGCTGCCTGGAAACCATCGCCAGCGTCGAAAGCGTGCTGGAGCTGGCGCAGATGCGCATGGCAAAATCGATGAGCTCTATGCTGCATCAACAGCAGTTAAGCGTTGAATGGTTATGCCAGGCGGCGCAGCAGGGTGATTTACTGGCGCGGGATATCATTACCGGCGTTGGCGCCCATGTAGGGCGTATTCTGGCTATCATGGTCAACCTGTTTAACCCGCAAAAAATCCTTATTGGTTCGCCGTTCAACCAGGCGTCCGATATTTTGTTTCCGGCAATTTCTGACTGTATTCGGCAACAGGCGCTACCGGCCTATAGTCGTCATATCGCGGTTGAGAGTACCCAGTTCTCAAACCGCGGAACGATGGCTGGCGCGGCTTTGGTGAAAGACGCCCTCTATAACGGATCGCTCCTTATCCGACTGTTACAGGGTTAACATTTTTTCATAGTCGCACCAAAAATTGCGCTATCTCAATCTGGGCCCCGACGGCTTCGCGTAGACTTTTCCCACTGTTGATTATTTCTCTTATGTATCTTTCGTATACACAACTTTGGGGTTAGTGATGTTTAAGCGTTTCTTTATAACAGGTACTGACACTGCTGTCGGGAAGACGGTGGTTTCCCGCGCGCTGCTGCAGGCACTTGCTGCCAGCGGTAAAAGCGTCGCCGGGTATAAGCCTGTGGCGAAGGGCAGCAAAGAGACGCCGGACGGACTGCGTAATAAAGACGCGCTGGTCTTACAGAGCGTGTCGACGCTGTCGCTGCCGTATGATGCTGTCAATCCCATCGCGTTAAGTGAAGAAGAAAGCAGCGTGGCGCACAGCTGCCCGATCAACTACGGCTTATTAAGCGACGGCCTACAGCAGCTCAGCGGCAAAGTGGATCATGTCGTGGTGGAAGGTACCGGCGGCTGGCGCAGCCTGATGAACGACTTACGCCCGCTCTCCGAGTGGGTGGTGCAGGAGCAACTGCCGGTGGTGCTGGTGGTGGGCATTCAGGAAGGGTGTATCAACCATGCGTTATTGACCGCTCAGGCGGTGGCCAACGATGGTCTGCCGTTAATCGGCTGGGTCGCCAACCGCATTAACCCTGGTCTTGCGCACTACGCTGAAATCATCGATGTGCTGAGCAAAAAGCTGCCCGCGCCGCTGATTGGCGAGCTGCCTTATCTGCCGCGCGCCGAACAGCGCGAACTCAGCCAGTATGTTGACTTAGACGTTCTCGGCAGCGTAATGGCGATAGATCGAATCCCGGCGTAACGTCCGCGACAGTACCGACGCCAGTACGCAGGCGATCAATAAACCGGGCAGCAGCACATACTGCCCGGTCATTTCACAAATCATCAGCGTCGACATCATCGGCGCATGCGTTGTTGCAGCGAGAAACGCCGCCATTCCGGTTAAACCAATCATAATCGCCATATCGCGATCCCCGTGCAGCCACAGACCGCTAAAAGCAGCGAACAGCATTCCTATTGCCAGCCCGACGAATAGCGTCGGGGTAAAAACGCCGCCCGGCGCGCCGGAGCCGCTGCTGGCCAGCACCGCCAACAGCTTACAGACAAAGACGATGATAATGACGCTAAATAGCGGCGGCGATAGCAGATAGCTTTGCACAACGCTATAACCGTTGCCCCACACCGCCGGGGTAATAAGCGATAACATGCCGACGATGAGGCCTCCCAGCGCCAGCTGCCACGGCGGCGACAGTTTCAGTCTCACGAAGCCACGGTGGCTGTAGTCCATCAGCCAGATGAATAGCGGCCCGCACAGCCCGGCCAGCAGGCCGGTTGCCAGCATTAATGCGTAATGCAGCGCGGTCAGGTCTTGCTGAAAGACGACGTGGTACAGCGGCGCGGCGCCGCCGTTGAGTAGATTGGTCAGCAGCAGGGCGATCACCGCAGAGATCACCACCGGCCCGAGCGAGGCCAGCATCAGGGTGCCGAAGAGAATTTCGGCAATAAACAGGCTACCCGCCAGCGGCGCATGATAGGCGCTGGCCATCCCGGCGGCAGCGCCGCAGGCGACCCACAGCTTCCATTCAGCGCACGGCGTAAAACGGCGGGCGAACAGCGAGGCGGCCAGCGCGGCCAGCAGGATCATGGCTCCTTCTCGGCCAATGGCGCTGCCGGTTACAACCACCAGTAGCGACGCCAGCGATTTCACGAGGCTTGCCGGCGTATCGAAACAGCCATCGCCGGTTTCCAGCGCTTCCATGTAATCGGTCGGGGCGTGCGGACGCGAGACGCTACGCCGTTGCCATAGCCACAGCAATGTCCCGGCGGCGAGCCCGCCAAGCGCTGGCGTCAGCAGCCGACGCCACCACGGCAGCGACTGCGCGGCGTTCACCAGGCTACCGCTATCGTTACCGAGAAATAATGTTTCCAGCGCCAGCATCGAGTGGCGAAACAGCGCCACGGCCAGCGCCGCAAAGATGCCGACGAGCGTGGCGATGATCAGGCGACGGAACATCACCTGCACATCAGGATAGTTATGAAGACGATGCATGGGCGGGAGTGAAATTGGGAGTCATAGCGTTATTGTGATAGGGAATAACCTTAGATGCAAAAGCTATAAGTGCCGCGCCGGGGATCGACGCGGCGGGTGAGTTAACGATACAACTGCTTTTCCGCCACCGCGATGGGCAAATTTTCCTGCCAGTTAGCCAGCGTCGACTGCGCCAGTTGGCCCAGCGCCCGATAGAACGGATGCCCGGCGTTTTCAATAAAGACGCTCAGGAAACGCCCGGACCACGGCAGTAAATGCCAGGCCAGCAGTTGAGTAAACAACTCATCCTGATTTGTTTCGCACAGCCATGCGGCCAGCAGCAGCAAGGTGCCGAAGTGGTCTTCGGGTTCGTTGCGCTCAATATCCAGCGCGATACCGCTGGCCCGCATCCATTCGCGCAGCGCAAGCGTAGAGTCGCCGAATAACACCGACTCTTTATCCAGCCACACCGAGCCCCATGGCGGAGCGGGCAGCGCCCATGGGCCGATAAACAGACGCTGCCAGGCTTGCGGCAGCGCCTCGTCGCTGCTGGCGGCGAAGTCTATTGCCAGTGAATCGGAGACCGGGAACGGCCACTGCGGTTGCCAGCTACCATCGAGAAAAGCGGCGACCAGCTGTGCGTTTTGCTCGCTATTCGGCGCATAAGAGAACAGCGCGCCCAACGTGCGGGCGCTTAGTGCGACGGCGTCGCGATTTGGGATCTGCATCATTACCCTATTCCTTACTGCGGCGCGCACAGGCGCGCCGTCTCGTTAACCCGCAACCGCCATACCCACGGTCATATGCAGGCCATAAAACAGGCCGCGGCCTATACACTCCGCGACTAAAACCATTATCAGCCCGATCAATAACCCGGTGGCGCGCGGCGGCTGGCGGCGGATTAACGGACACAGCCAGCAGCCGAGACCGAGCGCCAGCAGGAGCAGCCGTAGCACCTGCAGTCCGCCGTAATCCGGTAGCAGGGCATTCGCCTGTTGTACTGAACTGTGGATCGTGGCGAGGTCAGCGCTTTGCAAGACAACAACGGCCACGCTGATGATGAGGGCGGCAACGCTAATCGCGGCAAAAAACCAGCCGTTGAAGTCAACTTTCGCCAGCTTCAGCAGCAGGGCGGCGAACAGCGGCCCGCTGAGTAGTACCGTCAGGAAGAACGCGCTGGTAGTGTAGCCATTGTACCACGTCGGCACGGTGTCAATTTGGTAGACACGGGTCATCGCCATCACAAATAGCAGCCCCAGCAACATGGTGAGAAACAACCAGATTTTGCCAAGTGCCGAGGGCATTTTTCCCACCGCCGCCAATAGCCACCAGAATCCGCCGACGATGAAGAAGAGGGCGCCGCTGGCGATTTCATTACTGAGCGCTGAAGCGCCAACGCGGTTCAGTGAATTAAATGCGCGTAGCGGCGAGCCTAGATGGATTACAGACGCGAGAAAACCTATTCCCATCAATAGCCAGATAAAGAACATACTGCGCACCAGCCGCTCTCGCGATTCGCGCTGACCGGAGAGCGACACCCAGCCCAGGCCGCTGACGATGACTGCGCCAGCTACGCATTGCCCCAGTACCGTAAACAGAACTAGCGGCCATTCATGCCATCCATTTCCCATTTTAGACCTCCTTCGGATTGGCCAGATAGCCAGTGGTATCGCCGCACGGACGGCTGTTGGCGTTTG
>NZ_JAQIRN010000011.1:0-95977 GCF_050600815.1 Klebsiella sp. 141161
AGAGACTTGGTATTCATTTATTGTCCGAAGACATTAAGAATCCATGTCACTTTGAGTGCCCACACAGATTGTCTGATAAATTGTTAAAGAGCAGTGCCGCTTCGTTTTTCGCTGCGGCGCGGGGTGTGCATATTACGCTTTCCCGCCTCAGAGTCAAGCATTTATTTTTGCTTTTCTCCGCGAGGTTCTCACCGGAACCCCGCTGACCCGACGGCTTGTTTGCCGTTGTTCCGTGTCAGTGGTGGCGCATTATAGGGAGTTCTGAGACGTTGACAAGCCCTGTTTTCAAAAAACTTTTCAACCGTCTTTTTTTTGCGCAAAACGCCATTAAAGCGGTAGTTTTTCCAGCGTTTCAAAGCCGTAACGCTGTAAAACGGGTAAAAGCTGTTCAGTATCCGGGGTAATCGCCATGCAAAAAGCCTTATTGGCATCATTCGATTTGGCATCCGGCGCTTCATGCTCCAGCAGCCAGGCGGTGCGTCGAGCAATCGCCGCGCCGGAATCGATAAACCGCGTTCCTTCCGGCATAACCTGTTGCAGTTCTTCCGCCAGTAGCGGGAAGTGCGTACAACCTAATACGACCGTATCGGGCGGTTCCTGCATCCGTAGCCACGGACGCAGAATTCGACGCAGCTCTTCTAACGGTACCGCTTCGCCGTGCAGCTTCGCCTCTGCCAATTCCACCAGTTCAGCGGAACCCAGCATTTCGATGCGGCATTCATTGGCAAAGCGGTCAATGAGTTCACGGGTATAAGGACGCTTGACGGTACCGCGCGTCGCCAGCAGGCCAACAATGCCGTTTGCCGTTAAGCGCGCGGCAGGCTTAATTGCCGGCACCACGCCGACCACCGGGAAAGCGAACTTTTCACGTAGGGCTGGCAGGGAAACGGTACTGGCGGTATTACAGGCGATGACCGCCAGCGCCAGAGGATAGCGTTGCTGAACGGCAGTCACGATCTCAACAACACGCTCAACGATAAACTCTTCGCTCTTCTCGCCATAGGGGAAAGCAACGTTATCGAAAGCATAAATGTAATGTAGATCCGGCAGAAGCTGCCGAATCTCGTTATATACCGACAACCCACCGACGCCGGAATCAAACACCAGCACGGTGGGACGTGGATCAGAAGGTGTAGCTGCCAGACAAGGTGTATTCCCGTCCTGCAGTTTGGTAGCCATATACTGTCTCGTAATCTTTATCGAACAGGTTGGCTATTTTACCACGAACTGTGAGATGTGAGGTGACTGGATACGAAACTGCGAGATCCCACAAGCTGACGCCGCCCAACTTAACGCTCTCAGGCGCATAGGTTACCGGGTCGTAAGTGTTGTCATAACGGGTGCCAAGATAGTGATAGGTCACACCCCAGTCGAAATCATAAACCTGCCAGTCCAGCTGGTATTTCACCTGTTGTTTTGCCCGGCGCACCAGCAGCTCGTTGGTTTTCGCATCACGCGCATCGACATAGTCATAGCTGATACTGTGCGCCAGCGGCCCGGTATCAAACGACGCCGTCGCTTCAATACCTTTAATACGCGCCTTGCCGACGTTGTAATATTTCATCAGCTGCGAGTCGTAGTCGATCAGATTATCGATGTCATTACGATACCCGGACAGCCGCCATGTCACCCCAGACGTCAGGCCTTCAAAGGCCCCTTCCCACTGCTTGCTCTCTTCCGGGTCGAGATTCTGATTACCATAGAAGCCGTACAGCTGGCCGAGATTCGGCGCTTTGTAGGCGGTGCCATAAGAGGCGATAAAGCGATAGCCGTCGATAAACTCCCACGCGGCGCTGCTCTGCCAGGTACCGTGCTGGCCAAACTGCGAGTTATCATCACTACGCGCCGCCCCTTCCAGGGTGAAATCGCCCAACTTTTGCAAGCCAGTGAGAAACAGGCCGGTATTACGGATTTCGTAGCCTTCGGTCACATAGTTCGTGCCAGGCTCGGTGGTTTGTTTCTGCCAGTCGATTCCAGCGCCAACGTTGCCGTGGCCAACATCGACCGTGTTCGCCCACTGCACGTTGTACTGTTTCACTTCATCCAGCGTCGCCGAGGTGTCATAGCGCCCCAGTCGCGGATCGTAATTGTAGTCCTTGCTGTGGCTATAGCTGGAAGTCAGCTGCGAGTGGAAGATATCCTGATTAAAACGCAGGCCGGCATCCCAGGTCTGGCTGTACAGCTGGCGAGTGTCGACTAATACGCCGCCATAAGGAGAGCCGTCGTAGGCCGTCCGGTTGTCATAGCCGTACCCGCGCACAAAGCCGCTCCACTCATTGGAGAAGCTATGCTCCAGCGCGCCGTAGATCGTTTTGCTCATAAAGCCATCGCGATCCGGCTGGCGAACGCCGCCGGTATTGCCTTCCGCAACCACATCAAAGCCTTTGGTATAGGTATAGTCTCCCGCCAGGGTGACGCGGGTATTACCGCCGAAAGTCTGCTGCGTGCTGCCGCCATAGTTCTGGTAGCCATTTGAGCCCACGCCGGCATTGAGCGTTGTGCCGTCCTGGTCGCGAGTGGTAATAATGTTCACCACCCCGCCAATCGCGTCTGAGCCGTAGACCGCCGAGCGCGGGCCGCGAACGTATTCAATGCGCTGCACCAGAGCGATAGGGAACTGGCTTAAGTCGGAAGAGCCGCTGACGCCCGCCTGATTCAGACGCACGCCATCCACCAAAATTAAGACATGGCTGGAGTTGGTGCCGCGTACGAAAAGAGAGCTCTGCTGCCCCATGCCGCCGTTTTGCGCGATGTCCACGCCCGGCAGGCGGCGCATCACATCGGTGAGAGAGGTTGACTGCCAGCGATCGATATCCTGCCGCGTCACCACGCTCACCGGCGCCAGCACGGTCTCGATAGGTTGCGCCACACGGTTTGCCGTCACCACTAACGTATTTGAATTGCTGTCCTGCGCCCAGCCGGAAAATGCCGTGACGGATAAAGCCGTCATCAGCGAAGCTTTTTTAATCATTGTAAAAGCATCCATAATATAGAGAGGATGCCGCCGGCTCTATCAGTAGCTCGCGATGATAGAAACCAAATGCGACGTATCCGGCAGGTCTTCGGGCTTGGAGGCTGCTTTAAGAAATAATGACTTCCCACGGCTAACCGCAGTGTCTGCACCGAGTGCGCTTATTTCTCGCCTTTCCTTACCGCTGCGCGTCAGCTCCAGATTCGCACTGGATTCCCTATTAACTCAGAGGACCGGTTGCAAGATGCTACAATTAGAAACATATAGATGTCCAGACTGCTATAACGATATTTCATCCGCAACGAGGGCTGGACATCCCCAATGCTTTCCCTACAATCCCCGCGTACTTATTTTATTCAGGATGCATCATGACCCCCGAACACCTTCCTACCGAGCAATACGAAGCGCAACTGGCAGAAAAAGTCGTCCGTTTGCAGAAAATGATGGCCCCTTTTGCCGCGCCGGTTCCGGAGGTGTTTCGTTCGCCGGTCAGCCACTACCGGATGCGCGCTGAATTTCGCCTGTGGCACGACGGCGACGACCTCTATCACATCATCTTCGATCAGCAGACCAAGTCGCGTATTCGCGTCGATACCTTCCCGGCCGCCAGCGAGCTCATCAACCAGCTGATGCCGGCAATGCTCGACGGCGTGCGCCATAACCCGGTCCTGCGCCATAAGCTTTTCCAGATTGATTATCTGACGACCATGAGCAACCAGGCCATCGTCTCGCTGCTCTATCATAAAAAGCTCGACGACGAGTGGCGCCAGCAGGCGGAAGCGCTGCGCGATGCCCTACGCGCGCAAAACCTCAACGTGCAGCTGATTGGCCGCGCCACTAAAACCAAAATTGAGCTCGATAGGGATTATGTCGATGAACGTCTGCCGGTTGGCGGGCGCGAAATGATCTATCGTCAGGTGGAAAACAGCTTTACCCAGCCAAACGCGGCGATGAATATTCAGATGCTGGAGTGGGCGCTGGACGTCACCAAAGGTTCCACCGGCGATCTGCTGGAGCTCTACTGCGGCAACGGCAACTTCTCGCTGGCGCTGGCGCGTAACTTCGAGCGCGTGCTGGCGACGGAAATCGCTAAACCGTCAGTCGCCTCCGCGCAATACAATATTGCCGCCAACCATATCGATAACGTGCAAATTATCCGCATGGCGGCGGAAGAGTTTACCCAGGCGATGAACGGCGTGCGGCAGTTTAATCGCCTGCAGGGCATCGATCTGCAGAGCTATCAGTGCGAGACCATTTTTGTCGATCCGCCGCGCAGCGGGCTGGATAGCGAGACAGAAAAAATGGTCCAGGCCTATCCGCGAATTCTCTATATCTCCTGCAACCCGGAAACACTGTGCCAGAACCTGGAAACCCTCAGCCAGACGCACAATGTCACCCGCCTGGCGCTATTCGATCAGTTCCCGTATACCCACCATATGGAATGCGGCGTCCTGTTAACGAAGAAATAAACGCATAAAAAAACCCGGCGAACGCAACGTTGCCGGGTTATTGCCTGGCGGATTACTCCGCCGCGGTATCTTTGCGGTTGCGCATCTTGTAACCGATCCAGAACACCATCACGACGGACAGCACCGCCGGGAAGAAGTTAGAGCCGATATCCGGATATTCTGCGCGCACCACGGTGCTATACAGCAGGACGCCGAGAATAAAGCAGGCGGCGGAAAGCCCCGGCAGCCCGACTGGCATACTGCGGTTCTGATAGCGCTGATGCAGGCAGTACACCGTCAGCAGCAGCGACAGAACCGGGAAGATGGAAAAGGGAACGATTGAGCTGAACAGCGCGGCGAAGGTGCCATTAATGGACAAACCCGCGATCAGCGCCAGCAGTAGCGTACCTTTATCTTGAACTGAGTGTTTCATTGCTCGTCCTTCACGTTATTCGGAATGATGTGACATTTTTTCTTGTTCACGGCGATACCAGTAATACGCGCCTTTTGAAATCATTCTGAGCTGCAGTACCAGCCGCTCTTCCAGCTGTCGGCGCTGCTCCGGACTAACGTCCAACGCTTCCGCACCGGCGTTGAATACGATGGTGACCATAGCTTCAGCCTGCGCTTCAGTAAAGGCGCGCGGCATATGGTTTTCGAGTTCTAAATAGTCGGCAAGTTCCGCGATGAAATGCTGGATCTCGCGCGCTACAGCGGCTCGAAACGCCGCGGATGTGCCAGAACGCTCACGCAACAGCAGACGGAAAGCGTTCGGGTTGTTACCAATAAACTCCATAAAGGTAGAGACGGAGGTGCGGATCACGCTGCCGCCTTTCGCAATGCGCTGGCGCGCCTGGCGCATCAGCTGGCGCAACATTAGCCCGCTTTCGTCTACCATTGTCAGGCCTAACTCATCGACATCGCGAAAATGACGATAAAAGGACGTCGGCGCGATCCCTGCTTCCCGCGCAACCTCGCGCAAGCTCAGGCTGGCAAAGCTTCGCTCAGCGCTAAGTTGGCTAAATGCCGCTTCCACCAGCGAGCGGCGGGTTTTTTCTTTTTGTTGTGCTCTTACGCCCATCACGATGTATGAATCCTTCCAATAGCCCTGTCGGCACTATACCAGAGATTAAAACTAATCGGTTTGTACTGGATTGTGAATGATTGTTTATGAGCCGTTTCTGCTTTTATGCCGCAAAAAAGCACAACGATAATTGGGTTAAAGCTCGCCAAATGTTATCATCGTGTTTATTTTGTGTATAAAACAGGTGAGTAATGCCATGTCACACTCTTGGGATTATGATGCAATAGTGATTGGTTCCGGTCCTGGCGGCGAAGGCGCCGCGATGGGACTGGTGAAACAGGGAGCTCGTGTTGCCGTTATCGAGCGCTACCATAACGTCGGCGGTGGTTGTACCCACTGGGGAACCATCCCGTCAAAAGCGCTTCGCCATGCCGTCAGCCGTATTATTGAGTTTAACCAAAACCCCCTCTACAGCGACCATTCCCGTCTTCTCCGTTCTTCCTTCGCCGACATCCTCAACCATGCCGACAGCGTCATTAACCAGCAAACCCATATGCGTCAGGGTTTCTATGAGCGCAACCACTGCGAAATTCTGCAGGGCAACGCCCACTTTGTTGATGAGCACACGCTGGCGCTGGAGTGTCACGATGGCACCGTAGAAACGGTCACCGCCGAGAAATTCGTTATCGCCTGCGGCTCGCGCCCGTATCATCCGGCCGACGTCGATTTCCACCACCCGCGTATTTACGACAGCGATTCCATTCTTAGCCTGCACCACGAACCGCGCCATGTGATCATTTACGGCGCCGGGGTGATCGGCTGCGAGTACGCGTCGATCTTCCGCGGTATGGAGGTGAAGGTCGATCTGATCAACACCCGCGATCGTCTACTGGCGTTCCTCGATCAGGAGATGTCCGATTCACTCTCCTATCACTTCTGGAACAGCGGCGTGGTTATCCGCCACAACGAAGAGTACGAGAAAATCGAAGGCGTTGATGATGGCGTGATCATGCATCTGAAATCCGGTAAGAAGCTGAAAGCTGACTGTCTGCTGTATGCCAACGGCCGTACCGGTAACACCGACACCCTGGCGCTGGAAAATATCGGTCTGCAAACCGACAGCCGCGGCCAGCTGAAAGTGAACAGCATGTATCAGACCGCTCTGCCGCATATCTATGCCGTCGGCGACGTTATCGGTTATCCGAGCCTGGCGTCAGCGGCTTACGATCAGGGGCGCATCGCCGCACAGGCGCTGATCAAAGGCGAAGCCTCCGCGCATCTGATTGAAGATATCCCGACCGGGATCTACACCATTCCAGAAATCAGCTCAGTGGGTAAAACCGAGCAGCAGCTAACCGCCATGAAGGTGCCTTATGAGGTGGGTCGCGCGCAGTTTAAACATCTGGCGCGGGCGCAAATCGTCGGTATGAGCGTAGGTACGCTGAAGATTCTGTTCCATCGTGAGACGAAAGAGATCCTCGGTATCCACTGCTTTGGTGAGCGCGCGGCCGAAATTATTCATATCGGTCAGGCGATTATGGAGCAGAAAGGTGGCGGTAACACCATTGAGTACTTCGTTAACACCACCTTTAACTACCCGACCATGGCCGAAGCCTATCGGGTAGCGGCGTTAAACGGCTTAAACCGCCTCTTTTAACGCCTTATCAAAGTGGCCATCCATAGTACTGCGGATGGCCTCCGCCAGATGCTCATAGCGGCTACGCAGCGGCGAACCAGGACGATAAACCAGCCCGATGGTACGTCTTGGTTCCGGCTTAATGCACGGAATATAGACCACGCCATCGCGTTTTCTCTCCTGCGGCACCGCCAGCGCCGGCAGCAGCGTAATACCACTTCCGGCGGCAACCATGTTGCGCAGCGTTTCAAGGCTGGTCGCCCGGAAGTGGGTATCTTCATCCGCACCCGCTTCAAAGCAGAAGCCCATCGCCTGGTCGCGCAGACAGTGTCCGTCTTCCAGCATCAATAGCTTTTCACCCGCTAAATCCGCCATCGGAACGCGATCGCGCTCTGCCCACGGATGGTCTTCGTAGATAGCCAGCATCATCGGCTCATCGAACAGCGGCACTTCGATAAAGGCTTCACTCTCTTTGACCAGCGCGAGGATCGCGCAGTCGAGCTTACCGCTATCGAGCTGCGCCAGCAGCTGATGGGTTTGCGCCTCATGCAGATACATTTCCAGCTTCGGGAAAGTCTGATGCAGCATCGGGATTATGTGCGGCAGCAAATATGGCCCCACCGTCGGGATCAGGCCGATATGCAGCGGCCCGGACATGGTTTCCCCTTGCTGGCTTGCCATCTCCTTGAGCACTTTTACTTCGCGTAGCACGGTACGCGCCTGATCCACCAGCAGCAAACCCGCCTGAGTGAACAGAACCTTACGGCTGGTGCGCTCCAGCAACATCACCCCAAGTTCATCTTCCAGCTTGCGAATTTGTCCGCTGAGCGTGGGCTGACTGACGTGGCAGGAATCTGCCGCACGTCGGAAGTGGCGATGTTCAGCCAGCGCTACCAGGTATTCAAGATCGCGAATATTCATTATTCATCCTCCATCGCCACGATAGTCCATGGCGATAGATAGAATAGCAACGAACGATTATCCCTATCAAGTTTTCTGTTCAATAATAACCACAGAAACGAGGAGAACATCTGAAAATCATTGAGTCGCCTCACAGTTTCCCTACCCGAACAACTAAAGCCAACGTGAACTTTTGCGGACTTCGTGTCCGCTTTTTTTTACGTAAAAAAGCCCGGGGAGTACCCAGGCTCATTCAACACCGGTGCAATCTCTTACACCAGGCGCTGTCTGGCGTCGGCAATCGCCTGCGTCACCTGCTGCGGCGAGACGCCGCCTTTGGCCGCACGTTTATCAAGGCAGGACTGCAACGACAGGATCGGATAGACGTCATCGCCGATAACGTTGCTGAACTTTTGCAGGTCGCTTAACGGTAAATCTTCCAGCGCTTTGCCCTGAGCAATCGCTTCAACCACCGCTTCACCGACGATATGGTGTGCTTCACGGAACGGAACGCCTTTTGCTACCAGGTAATCCGCCAGCTCGGTAGCGTTGGCGTAACCCTGCTGCGCCGCTTCCGCACAGCGCGGACGTTTCACCTGGATACCGTCCAGCACCAGCGCCGCCATGTGCAGGCAGTCGAGCCAGGTGTCCAGCGCATCGAACAGCCCTTCTTTGTCTTCCTGCATATCTTTGTTGTAGGCCAGCGGTAGCCCTTTCAGGGTCATCATCATGCCGGTCAGCGCGCCCTGCACGCGGCCGCATTTACCGCGGATCAGTTCCAGCGCATCCGGGTTTTTCTTCTGCGGCATCAGTGACGAGCCGGAAGTAACGCGGTCAGACAATTCAACAAAACCCGCTTCGCCGGTATTGAAGAAAATCAGATCTTCGGCAAAACGCGACAGGTGCACCATGCCGATAGAGGCATCGGAAAGCAGCTCCAGCACGTGATCGCGATCGGAGACGCTATCGAGGCTGTTACGGGTCGCCGATGCGAAACCCAACCAACCGGCCAGCTGTTCACGGTCGATTTCATAAGCGGTTCCCGCCAGCGCGCCGCAGCCCAGCGGGCTGACATCAAGGCGCTTGAGCGCATCCTGCAGGCGGCTTTCATCACGGGCCAGCATTTCAACGTAGGCCAGACACCAGTGCGCAAAAGTCACCGGCTGGGCGCGCTGCAGATGGGTATAACCCGGCATCACCGCGTCCTGATTGTTGCCCGCGGTTTCCACCAGCGCGCTTTGCAGTTGGCGGGTCGCGGACAGCAGCTCGGTGACGGTCTCTTTGCACCACAGCTTGAGATCGGTGGCGACCTGGTCATTACGACTACGTCCGGTATGCAGTTTTTTGCCCAACTGGCCGACTTTATCGATCAGTTTTCCTTCGACCCAGCTATGGATATCTTCGGCATCGCATTCAAGGATTTGCTGCGGGTTGGCGCGTACCTCTTCCAGCAAGACGTTCAGCGCCTCTTCCAGCTGCAGTTGCTCATCGGCGGTCAGTACGCCTACGGTTACCAGCGCTTTGGACCAGGCGACGGATCCCACGATATCCTGTTCCGCCAGACGATAGTCAAAGCGTAAAGAGTCGTTGAATTGTTTGAACCGCTGATCTGCTGCCTGTGTAAAACGCCCGCCCCAAAGTGCCATAACATGCTTCCTTAATTCGTGAGTTCTGCCGGGCCGCGCTACGCTTACCCGGCCTACGGTCTTGTTGCCCCGGCAAGCAACGCGCCGCCGGGCATTCAATCTTAAGCCAAAATACGCGTACCGATCGGGGTACCGTTAAATAATGCCGGCAGCTGCTCGGCATGGCGCCAGGAGGCGATATCTACCGGACGGCCCAGCTCGCGCGCCGCGTCCAGCGCCGCGTTCACTTTCACGATCATGCCGTCGGTAATAATGCCCTGTTCAATCAGTTGCTCGGCCCTGGAGGCAGTCATTTCCGCAATCCGCTGACCTTTACCGTCGAGAATGCCGCTAACATCGGACAGCAGGATAAGATCCGCGCCCAGCGTCGCCGCCAGCGCCGTCGCTGCCTGATCGGCGTTGACGTTCATCAGTTGTCCTTGGTCGGTGACGCCGATCGAGCTCACGACAGGCAGGTAGCCGCCCGCCAACAGCGTATTGATAAGCGTCGGCGAGCCTGCCTGCGCTTTACCAACGTGGCCCAGTTCTTCATCCAACTGAGTCACCTTCACGCTATCGCCATCGCCGAGGAACAGCCCTACCGAAGCCAGACCATGCTTTTTCGCCCATGCCAGCAGCGTTTTGTTGGCGGTTCCCGCCAGCGCGCCGGTAATGATGTCAATCTGATCGGCAGGCGTTACGCGCAGGCCATTTTTCTTTTTCACCGGCAGATTAAGCTGTTTCATCAGCTCATCCACCACGCAGCCGCCGCCGTGGACGATAACCAGCGGACGCTGGTGTGTTTCGCGGTAGTGCACCAGCGCGGTAAACAGACGTTCCAGCGCTTCTTCGCTATCCAACAACACGCCGCCAAGTTTGATAATCAATGGATTGTTCATCATCACACCTTAAATTAAAGACTGCGTCTCAGCGAAGCCGAAACGAATGTTAGCGCACTGCACGGCCTGCGCTGCCGCGCCTTTCAGCAGGTTATCTTCTGCGGCCACGACGATAATATGTTCATCCTGGACGGCAAAACCGATATCACAGAATGGCAGCCCAACCACATTTTTCAGCGCCGGTACGCCTTTATCGTATAAACGGACCAACGGCTTATTGGCATAGGCCTGCTGGAAGACCTCTGCAACCTGCTCTTTACCGACGCCCGGCTTCAGGCGACAGGTAATGGTTTCAAGAATACCGCGTTTAAAATTGCCCAAATGGGGAGTGAAGATCACCTCTGCGCCCAGATGGGTGGCAATTTCTGGATGATGGCGATGATTGAAAACGCCGTACGGCTGCAGGCTGACTTCACAGAAGCTATTGCTCATCGCCGCCTTACGACCGGCGCCGCTGACGCCGCTGGTGGCGTTGATCACCGGCCACTGCTTCAGATCCAGCAGACCGGCATCGATCAGCGGTTTTAACGACAGCTGCGCCGCCGTCGGGTAGCAGCCAGGCACCGCGATCAAATTCGCCTCTTTCAATGCTTCGACGTTCCACTCCGCCAGGCCGTATACCGCCTGTTTGAGCAGGTCCGGATGCCGATGAGTGAAACCGTAGTATTTTTCGTAGAACGCGCCATCGTTGACGCGAAACGCGCCGGACAAATCGAACACCACGCAGCCCGCGGCCAAAAACTGCGGCGCCAGATCGTGGCTAACTTCATGCGCGGTCGCGAGGAACACCACATCCGCGCCAGCGCTAAATTCGCTGATATCAGACATCGCCTGCAGCGGCAGGTCGACAATACCTTTCAGCTGCGGATGTATATCGGAAATGAACTTTCCAGCATCATTACTTTGCGCGGAGACGGTCAAAGCGGTTATGTTCATATGAGGGTGGCGATTTACATAGGCCACCAGCTCTGCGCCGGCATAGCCGCTAGCTCCCACGATCAGCGTATTTAGCATTGGAAGAGCATCTCCTTACATTCGATGGGTTTTATTGCGCTCAACGATATTGTATTTTTATTCACAAATACTGCATGAATATTGATACTATCATGACCAGAGGTGTGTCAACAATGAAAAACAATTTACCGCCCTTTATCGAGATTTACCGCGCATTGATCGCCACACCTTCCATCAGCGCGACCGAAGAAGCGCTGGATCAAAGCAATGAGTCTTTAATCAATTTACTCGGCGGCTGGTTCCGCGATCTGGGCTTTAACGTCGAGATCCAGCCGGTACCTGAGACGCGTAATAAATTCAATATGTTGGCCAGTACCGGCCACGGCGCTGGCGGCCTGCTGCTCGCCGGGCATACCGATACCGTGCCTTTCGACGATGGCCGCTGGACTCGCGACCCGTTTACCCTTACCGAGCACGACAACAAACTCTACGGACTCGGCACGGCCGATATGAAAGGCTTCTTCGCGTTTATCCTCGATGCCCTGCGCGACGTTGACGTCAGTAAATTGAAAAAACCGCTGTATATACTGGCTACCGCTGACGAAGAAACCAGCATGGCGGGCGCGCGCTACTTCGCCGAAACCACACAGCTGCGCCCGGATTGCGCGATCATCGGCGAGCCGACCTCGCTGCAGCCGGTACGGGCGCATAAAGGGCACATTTCAACAGCGGTACGCGTACTGGGCCAGTCCGGCCACTCCAGCGACCCGGCGCGCGGCGTGAACGCTATCGAACTGATGCACGATGCGATTGGCCGCATCATGCAACTGCGCGATGACTTAAAAGAGCGTTACCACTACGCCGCCTTCACCGTGCCTTATCCGACGCTCAACCTGGGCGCTATTCACGGCGGCGATGCATCCAACCGCATCTGCGCCTGCTGCGAGCTGCACATGGATATTCGTCCATTGCCGGGTATGACGCTTAACGACCTGAACGGCCTGCTGGATGAAGCGCTGGCGCCGGTGAGCGAACGCTGGCCGGGGCGTCTGACGGTCTCTGAGCTGCATCCGCCGATCCCTGGCTATGAATGCCCTCCGGACCACAAGCTGGTAGAAGTGGTTGAAAAACTGCTCGGCGCGCAGACCGAAGTGGTGAACTACTGCACCGAAGCGCCGTTTATCCAGACGCTGTGTCCTACGCTGGTGTTAGGTCCGGGCTCCATCAACCAGGCCCACCAGCCGGATGAATATCTGGAGACGCGGTTTATTAAGCCGACGCGCGAGCTCATCACCCAGGTTGTCCATCACTTCTGCTGGCATTAATCGCTGCTATTTTCCCGCCTTCGCGTCCGGAGGCGGGAGAGTGACGATCGTCACACTTCCATAAGTAATGCTTATCCGCCGACCGCTGAGTTAACTTTCGCAAATTATCGCTATTTATTCGTTTGCTGAAGCGATTTCGCAGCAATTGACGCGGGGGTATTTACGTGGCTTTATAAAAGACGGGTTGCTTATCCACTGCTCAAATCACGGAGCGCCGGATATAACAAAATAAAATGAGATGGGGTGTCTGGGGTAACATGAACGAACAATATTCCGCTTTGCGTAGTAATGTCAGTATGCTCGGTAAGGTGCTGGGCGACACCATCAAGGATGCGCTAGGAGAAAACATTCTTGATCGAGTCGAAACTATCCGTAAGTTGTCCAAATCTTCTCGCGCGGGCAATGAGGCCAATCGCCAGGAGCTGCTTACCACGCTGCAAAACTTGTCCAACGACGAGCTGCTGCCGGTGGCGCGCGCCTTTAGCCAGTTTTTGAATCTGGCTAATACCGCCGAGCAATATCACAGCATTTCGCCCAACGGCGAAGCCGCCAGCAATCCGGAAGTTATTGCTCGTACCCTGAGAAAACTCAAAGACCAACCCAATCTCAACGAAGACACCATTAAAAAAGCGGTGGAATCCCTGTCGCTGGAGCTGGTGTTAACCGCTCACCCGACCGAGATCACCCGCCGGACGCTGATCCATAAAATGGTGGAAGTCAACAACTGCCTTAAGCAGTTGGATAACAAAGATATCGCCGACTACGAGCACAATCAGCTGATGCGCCGCCTGCGCCAGCTGATCGCCCAGTCCTGGCATACCGATGAAATTCGTAAGCACCGTCCTTCTCCGGTCGATGAAGCCAAATGGGGTTTCGCGGTAGTTGAAAACAGCCTGTGGGAAGGCGTGCCGAACTATCTGCGCGAGCTGAACGAACAGCTGGAAGCCAACCTCGGCTACCAGCTACCGGTTGATTTCGTCCCGGTACGCTTCACCTCCTGGATGGGCGGCGACCGTGACGGCAACCCGAACGTCACCGCCGATATCACCCGCCACGTGCTGCTGCTCAGCCGCTGGAAAGCGACCGATCTGTTCCTGAAAGATATCCAGGTGCTTATCTCTGAGCTGTCGATGGTCGAATGCACCGACGAGCTCCGCGATTTGGCCGGCGCGGAAGGCGCGCAAGAGCCGTATCGTTATCTGATGAAAAAGCTGCGTAGTCAGTTGATGGAGACCCAGGCCTGGCTGGAAGCTCGCCTGAAAGGGCAAAAACTGCCGAAACCGGCAGGGCTTATCACGCAAAACGAACAGCTGTGGGAACCGCTGTATGCCTGCTATAAATCGCTCCAGGCCTGCGGCATGGGCATCATCGCCAACGGCGAACTGCTTGATACCCTGCGCCGGGTGAAATCTTTCGGCGTACCGCTGGTGCGTATCGATATTCGTCAGGAAAGCACCCGCCACACCGAAGCGCTGGGCGAAATGACCCGCTACCTCGGGATCGGCGATTATGAAAGCTGGTCGGAAGCCGACAAGCAGGCCTTCCTGATCCGTGAACTGAACTCCAAACGCCCGCTGCTGCCGCGTCAGTGGGAGCCGAGCGAAGAGACCCGCGAAGTTCTCGACACCTGCAAAGTGATCGCCGAAGCGCCGCGTGGATCGATCGCTGCTTATGTGATCTCAATGGCCAAAACGCCGTCCGACGTGCTGGCGGTTCATTTGCTGTTAAAAGAAGCCGGTATCGGCTTCGCGCTGCCAGTTGCGCCGCTGTTTGAAACGCTGGACGACCTGAACAACGCCAACGACGTCATGACTCAGTTGCTGAATATTGACTGGTATCGCGGCTTTATTCAGGGCAAACAGATGGTCATGATCGGTTATTCCGACTCGGCCAAAGATGCTGGCGTCATGGCCGCCTCCTGGGCCCAGTACCAGGCCCAGGACGCGCTGATCAAAACCTGCGAAAAAGCCGGTATTGAACTGACGCTGTTCCACGGTCGCGGCGGCTCCATCGGTCGCGGCGGCGCGCCGGCCCACGCGGCGCTGCTCTCGCAGCCGCCGGGCAGCCTGAAAGGCGGCCTGCGCGTCACCGAACAGGGCGAGATGATCCGCTTTAAGTACGGCCTGCCGGAAGTGACCATCAGCAGCCTGTCGTTGTATACCAGTGCGATTCTGGAAGCCAACCTGCTGCCGCCGCCGGAACCAAAACCGCAGTGGCGCGAAATCATGGCCGAGCTGTCCGACGTTTCCTGCAAGATGTATCGCGGCTACGTGCGTGAGAATAAAGACTTCGTCCCTTATTTCCGCTCCGCGACCCCGGAACAGGAACTGGGCAAACTGCCGCTTGGCTCGCGCCCGGCGAAGCGTCGCCCGACCGGCGGCGTCGAGTCACTGCGCGCTATCCCGTGGATCTTCGCCTGGACCCAGAACCGCCTGATGCTGCCGGCCTGGCTGGGCGCCGGCGCCGCGCTGCAGAAAGTGGTCGAGGGCGGTAAGCAAAGCGAGCTGGAAAGCATGTGCCGCGATTGGCCATTCTTCTCGACCCGTCTCGGAATGCTGGAGATGGTCTACTCAAAAGCCGACCTGTGGCTGGCGGAGTACTACGATCAGCGGCTGGTGAAACCGGAACTGTGGAAGCTAGGCGAAGAGCTACGTCAGCTGTTAACCGCCGATATCAAAGTGGTGCTGGCTATCGCTAATGACTCCCACCTGATGGCCGACCTGCCGTGGATCGCCGAATCCATCCAGTTGCGTAACATCTATACCGACCCGCTTAACGTCCTGCAGGCCGAACTGTTGCACCGTTCGCGCCAGGCCGAAGAAGCAGGCGAGGAACCGGATGCGCGCGTTGAGCAAGCGCTGATGGTCACCATTGCCGGCGTCGCGGCAGGGATGCGTAATACCGGCTAGTCACCGTTTCCCCCGGCCGCCCGGCCGGGGGATTTTCCCTCTCATTTTAGTGATGCAACATCTCATCGACGATCTGCTCTTTATGCAGCGCATAAGGATAATAGGTCGGCCAGTTATCCATCTCTTTCAGCAAGGCTTCCTGAGATTCATTGCCCATAAATATATGGAAATGCTGTGATTTACGCGGGCTAATAATGTGGTCGCTGAATTGGACGAATTTCGGCGCGTTACCATCGCCCTGTTGGCACTCAAACAGGTAACGAACCCCCTTCTTGCCGGAGGCGTATTGCAGAATTTTGTAGCCTGAGTAGGTATATTTGCAGCTATTAACGGTCTTGCCGACGTGGAACTCTATCACCCCATCTTCGATGCCAATCTGCTCCACATCGGTGGCGTAACCTTTCTTGTAATAGGCGCGATACTCTTCCACGCTCATGGCGCCGGGCTTTTTCGCCTTCTGCTCCAGCACCGGATCAAGGTCGCCATTCAGCAGATACGGATAGACTGACTGCCAGACGCCATCCCAATCGCTCAACGCGCGATCCTTCACATCTTTATCGGCAAAAATGCCTTCGCTGGCCTGGCGTTCTGTTTCAGTTAACGCCGGGCCATGACTATGATTACCGTGGGCAAAAGCCTGAGCGCCGGCAAGCGCTATGCCGAAACTAAACGCGAGCATGGGGATCTTTCGGGTCATTACTCTCTCCTGAGATAAATATCGATTGCGACAAAATGTTACGATATAACATATCTTAATCGGGAAGCAATAACGATGAGTTCGTACTTTTACCGCTGGAAAAATGTCCGGTATGATGAAATGCGTGGCGTTTTGGCGGGGTAAAGATGGATAACAGCATCAATCAGCTCATTGATTCATTAGTGAAAAAACAAACCTGCATTGCAGAAGTGCATTTTGCCGGAGAATCACGCCCGCCAGCCGACGCCGCGATCAAGGTTGATTTTCCACGTCTGAATATCGTCATTGAGGGGCAGTTGTACGATCTCGCCCTCGGCGATAACGCCGCGCCGCTGCAGGCGCGTGACGTACTCTATATTGCGAGCGATAGCTGGAACTGGCCGCGATGGTACACCCCATGCCTGCTGCTAAGCATCTTATTCGGCAAACAGCAGCTGGAATTTTCGCTGCAGCGCTGGAACGGAGAAGCGCTAACCCTGGTCCAGAAGATTCAGGTACCGCGCCGCGGGCCGCGCGTGGGTTCATTTCTGCTACAGGCGCTAAATGAAATACGCATGCAGCCGCAGGAGCAGCAAACCGCCCGCTGCATCGTCATTAGCCTACTCAGCCACTGTACCGATCTACTGGGTAGCCAGGCGCAAACCTCATCGCGCAGCCAGGCGCTATTCGAGGCGATCCGCCAATATATCGATATTCATTTCGCCGAGCCGCTGAGCCGGGAATCCGTAGCACAGGCGTTTTATCTCTCTCCCAACTATCTCTCGCATCTGTTTCAGAAGTGCGGACCTATGGGCTTTAACGAATACCTCAATCATATCCGTCTCGAACAGGCGCGCATGCTGCTGAAGGGTCATGATATGAAGGTAAAAGATATCGCCCACGCCTGCGGCTTCGCCGACAGCAATTACTTCTGCCGCCTGTTTCGCAAGAATACTGAACGTTCACCTTCCGAGTATCGCCGCCAGTACCATAGCCAGCTGACGGAAAACCCCTCTGCGCCGTAAAACTAGATTTTTGTAAGTTACTGATTTCTACCTGCAGGCTATTTCAGCCTGGAGGTACTATCACACGGACAAACGTGATCTAAATCACTCTTAACCGTAATGCGTACATTTATCCAGTTTTTGGCAAATTTGTCATCTGGCGGGCAGGCAAACGGAAGCCGTATCCTTACCTCAACATCATTGAATTACACATCGAGGAATGGTTATGGAACTCTATCTGGACACCGCGAACGTCGCTGAAGTTGAACGTCTGGCCCGCATTTATCCGCTGGCTGGCGTCACCACCAACCCGAGCATCATCGCCGCCGGCAAAACCCCGGTTTGGGACGTGCTGCCGCGCCTGCAAAAAGCCGTTGGCCCGGAAGGTATTCTGTTCGCGCAGACCATGAGTCGCGATGCGCAAGGTATGGTGGCTGAAGCCAAACGCCTGAGTAACGCCGTACCAGGAATCGTGGTTAAGATCCCGGTTACCGCCGAAGGTCTCGCCGCCATCAAAGTACTAAAAAAAGAAGGCATCCCGACGCTTGGCACCGCGGTCTATAGCGCTTCCCAGGGGCTGCTCGCGGCGCTGGCCGGCGCGAAATACGTCGCGCCGTACGTCAACCGCGTCGACGCCCAGGGCGGTGACGGTATTCGCATGGTGCAAGAACTGCAATCCCTGATGGAAATGCACGCCCCGGAAAGCAAAGTCCTGGCCGCGAGCTTCAAAACCCCGCGCCAGGCGCTGGATTGCCTGTTAGCCGGCTGCGAAGCTATCACCCTCCCCTTAGACGTAGCGCAACAAATGCTCGGCACCCCTGCGGTAGAGTCAGCCATAGAGAAGTTCGAGCAGGACTGGAATAACGCATTTGGCACGTTGAACCTGTAATCCGATCGTCGGCCGCCAACAGGCGGCTTGCACGGTCATCGAGGAGGAATCGAAATGGATCGCATTATTCAATCACCCGGTAAATACATCCAGGGCGCTGGCGCCATCAAGCGCCTCGGCGAATATCTCAAACCGCTGGCTGAACGCTGGCTAATCATCGGCGACAAGTTCGTTCTCGGCTTTGCCGAAGAGCAGCTGCGTACCAGCCTGAGCGGCGCTGGTCTGGTGGCCGAAATCGCCCCGTTCGGCGGTGAATGTTCGCAAAATGAAATCAACCGCCTGCGCGATATCGCCAGCAGCGCCCAATGCCATGCGGTGCTCGGCATCGGCGGCGGCAAGACGCTGGATACCGCGAAAGCGCTGGCTCACTATATGCATCTGCCGGTGGTAGTAGCCCCAACTATCGCCTCCACCGATGCGCCGTGCAGCGCGTTGTCTGTTATCTATACCGATGATGGCGAATTCGAAAGCTATCTGATGCTGCCGCACAACCCGAACATGGTGGTTGTTGATACGCAGATCGTCGCGGCCGCGCCAGCACGCCTGCTGGCCGCCGGGATTGGCGATGCGCTGGCGACCTGGTTTGAAGCCCGCGCCTGCTCGCGCAGCGGCGCGACCACAATGGCGGGCGGTAAGTGCACACAGGCGGCGCTGGCGTTAGCGGAACTCTGCTACAACACGCTGGTTGAAGAAGGCGAAAAGGCGATGCTTGCCGCCGAGCAGCATGTAGTCACTCCAGCGCTTGAACGGGTGATCGAAGCCAACACCTACCTGAGCGGCGTCGGCTTTGAGAGCGGCGGGCTGGCGGCGGCGCACGCGATTCACAACGGCCTGACCGCCATCCCGGACGCCCATCACTTCTATCACGGCGAGAAAGTCGCATTTGGTACGCTGACGCAGCTGGTGCTGGAAAACGCGCCGGTGGAAGAGATTGAGACCGCGGCGGCGCTTTGTCACAGCGTCGGCCTGCCCATCACGCTGGCGCAGCTCGATATTAAAGGCGATATCCCGGCTAAAATGCGCACGGTCGCGGAAGCCGCCTGCGCCGAAGGCGAAACCATCCACAATATGCCGGGCGGCGCCTGCGCCGATCAGGTTTACGCCGCGCTGCTGGTGGCCGACCAATACGGTCAGCGTTTCCTGCAAGAGTGGGAATAACCTTTCCCGTTACGCCCGGCGTTTGCCGGGCGTGTTCTTTCATGTTCCTTTTATCGCCAATTGCCCGCACGCTGGATGTGTTTTATAGTGCGTTTTTCCTTTGGGCGAACCGTTGTTATGCAATCATCAGATAGAAGAATGAGCATTTACGCCATTCTGCAGCAGGACAAAAAAGTCGTTGTGAACGAACTGGCCGAGAAATTCGGCGTCACCAAAATGACTATTCGTCGGGATCTGTCATTCTTTGAAAAACAGGGAATCGTTAAAACGACCTACGGCGGCGCCTATCTGACCAGCGGCGCCAGCGTCGAGCCAAGCTTCCAGCTTAAATCCGTGCAGATGGTTGACGATAAACACCTGATTGGCCGTAAAGCAGCAGAACTGGTTGAAGACGGCGACACGATCATCATCGACTGCGGGACCACGCTGCTGGCGCTGGCGCAATCTATTTTCGATAAAAAAATTATGGTGATCACTAACTCAGTACCGGTAGTGAATCTGCTAAAGGGGCGAAAAAACATCAAGCTAATCGTCGCCCCGGGGGAATATGAAGATGATACCCAGGGGATGATCTCTTTCAGTACCGCGGAGTTTTTCAGCACCATTCATTCCGATAAGGTCTTTATCAGCACCCAGGGTATTAACCAGCATGGCGAGCTAACGGTCCCTAAAATGACCGATGCCCACGTCAAGCGGGCGCTGCTACGCGCCGGACGACAAAAAATCCTTCTCGCCGATAAAAGTAAATTCGAGCAAACTTTCCTTGCCGGGCATGCCCGACTGGACGATTTTGACATCGTTATTAGTCAGGATGGCCTCCCTGCCGACATCCTCTCCCTGCTGACTGCGCAAAAAACCGAGCTGCTGTTGGCCGACAGCGCAGCGTAACCTCACGCCCGGCAACGGGCGTTTGTTCTTTTCCGTTTTTTCTAAATGTTCTTTTTAGATTTATTAATGATAAATAGAACACAAAAGATCATAAATAAATTGACAAAAGAACACCTCAGGCGTGGAATATCGATACCCCCTCCAGAATTGAGGTCTTTATGAACGGATTACTGAGCTTCAAACCTACCAACGACGATTGCGACTTCGCGCGTATCGCTAAAAAACAGGATCAGATGTTCCATCGCGTAGCGACGCTGTGTCCGGAACGAGCAGAGATCATCACCGAGTCGTTTAAACGCTCCGAAGGCCAGTCCATCGTGATTCGCCGGGCTTTGGCGTTAGCCGATATTCTGGAGAAAATGACCATCTATATCGAACCGGATATGCTGATTGTCGGCAACCAGGCGAGCGCCAATTTTGCCGCCCCGGTGTTCCCGGAATTCTCCTTTAACTGGGTTATCGATGAACTGGACGAATTTGATAAGCGTTCCGGTGATAGTTTCCGCGTGTCCGAATCCACCAAAGCCCGCTTGCGTACCCTGCAGGATTACTGGCAAGGAAAAACCCATCAGGATGAAGTGCTTGCCAACCTACCGCAAATTAACCGTCTGGCGGAAAAACAGGGCGTGCTGCACCGCGGCGGCATCAGCATGTCCGGCGACGGCCATATCATTCCGAACCACGATTTCGTACTGGAAGTTGGCTATGGCGGTATGCGCGATATCGCCAAACAGCACCTGGAAAATGACGACAACCTGACCGACGAGCAAAAAGATTTCTATCAGGCGGTTATTATTACCATGGAAGCCGCGCTGAAATACTGCAAGCGCTTCTCCGCGCTTGCTAAAACCGAAGCGGCGAGAGTTTCCGATGCCAAACGCCGCGACGAACTGCTGGCGATGAGCGACATGTTCGCCCATCTGATGGAAGGGAAAGCCCGTAGCTTCTATGAAGCCGTGGAAACCGTCTACCTTACCCATTTGCTGATGATGATTGAAAGCAACGGCCACTCTTTCTCCTTTGGCCGCTTCGACCAGTACGTCTGGCCGTATTACGAAGCCGATATCAAAGCCGGGAAGATCAGCAAAGAGAAAGCGCTGGAGATCCTGACCCACTTCTTCATCATGACCAACAGCCTGAATAAAGTGCGCCCGTGGGGCCATACTCAGTACAGCGGGGGCTATCCGCTTTACTCCAACCTGATGGTTGGCGGCATGAAGCCTGACGGCAGCGACGGCACTAACGATCTTTCCTATCTTTCGCTGGAAGCTATGGCGCTAACCGGCCTGCCGGAACCAAACCTCAGCGTTCGTTTCTCAAAAGATACCCCGCATTCGCTGATGCAGGATTCTGCAAAGCTCATTCGTAAAGGCTTCGGTATGCCGTCGATCTTCTGCGACGAAGTGGTTATCCCTGCCATGATGACGCTGGGCCTGACGGAAGAAGTCGCCCGCGAATACGCTTCAATGGGTTGCGTAGAAACCGCGATCCCAGGCCGCTGGGGGCATCGCGCCACCGGCATGACCTACGTGAACTTTGGCAAAATCCTTGAGCTGGTGATGAACAACGGCTGCGATCCGGCAACCGGCGTGCAGTTAGTTAAAATCAACGGTAAAGAAGGCCGCGAGATAAACTATCAGTCTTATGATGAAGTATGGGCGGCATGGAACCAGCTACTGGAGTTTTACTCCGATCTGGCGGTAGATTGCGATCTGGTCTGCGACCGGGCGCTGAAATATCACGATGCCGATGCCTTTGCCTCCGCCACGATTAACTGTTCACTTGAACGCGGTAAGACGTTGAAAAACGGCGGCGCGGAATATGATTTCGTGAGTTCCTCCAACATCGGCCCTTCCGTGGTCGGCGACAGCCTGGCGGCAGTGAAAAAGCTGGTCTTCGACGATAAAGTCCTGACGCTTCAACAGCTGCGCGACGCCATGGATAGCAACTTTGCAGGTCTGGAAGGCGCGCGCGTGCGCAAACTGTGCCGCAATGCGCCGAAGTTTGGTAACGATATCGACTATGTCGATCATATCGTCGCCGATGTATTCGAGTCCTATCTCAAATTACTGCCGAAATACAAAACCGATCGCTATGGTAAGGGGCCGAAAGGCTGCGGCTATACCATGTCGACCTCTAATATTACTTCATACGTGCCGAATGGTTTTGACGTCGGCGCCACGCCGGATGGTCGCCTGGCGACACTACCGCTGAATGAAGGCGCCTCTCCGTGCCTCGGCGCGGATAAAGAAGGCCCGACGGCGGTCATTAACTCGGTTGCGAAACTGCCGAACCAGAAAATCGCCGGCGGCCAGTTGCTGAACATGAAGTTCACGCCAAGCGCGCTGGAAGGCGATAATAATCTGGAGAAATTTACCGCCTTTATGGAAGCCAGCCGTGAGAAAAACATCTTCCATAACCAGTTCAACATCATTGATTCCAATATTCTGCGCGCCGCAAAGGCGAATCCGCAGGATTACCCGAATCTGATGGTGCGCGTTGCCGGGTATTGCGCGCTGTTCTCAACGCTGATGCCGGAAGCGCAGGATGCGATTATCGCGCGCACCGAACTGAGCTGGTAAGAGAGGAAACGCGATGAGAACTGGCCTGATTTCCCGAATTCAACGTTATTCCACCAAAGATGGCCCAGGAATACGCAGCACCGTCTTTATGCAACAGTGCAACCTGCGCTGCCAGTGGTGCGCGAATCCGGAAACCATCGGGCCAGGCCACAACGTTTTCTGGTTTAAAGAACGCTGCCGCCAGTGCGGTACCTGCGTACAGGCGGCGAACAACCACGCCATTACCCTTGCTGAACCGGGCAATGGCGTCAATATAGACCGTAGAAATTGCAACAATTTGCTGGATATGGTCGATCTCTGTCCCTACGACGGCTATGAAAAAGTCGCTAAAGAGATGACCTCGCACGAGTTGGCGGAATTACTACTGCGCGACAAAACATTTTACGACTCAAGCGCAGGCGGCGTGACCTTTTCCGGCGGCGAGCCGGCGCTACAGGCGGAGTTCGTCAAAGAAACAGCGCAAATATTGAAAGCGCAGGGCGTGCATGTGTGTCTCGACACCGCAGGGAATGTCCGCTGGGAAAAACTGCGCCCGTTGATTGAAACGGTCGATCTGGTCTCTTACGACTTTAAAGCTTTCAACTCCGAGACCCACCTCGCCTGTACCGGCGTAGACAATCGGCGGATCCTCGACAATGCCAAAGCGATCGCCGCCATGGGCAAACCGATCCTCGCGCGTATGGTGATCGTGCCGACGCGTAACGACGATCCCGAGGATATTCGCCAGCGTCTCGACTTTATTCGTAAGCTCGGCCCGGCAGTTTTACAGGTTGATATTCTCGAATACCATATTTATGGCATCGGGAAATATCAAAAGCTTGGTATGCCCTATTTTCTGCACAACATCCCGGCATGCCAACGCGAAGTCACGGAACAAATTAAACAATACGCTGAAGATATTGGACTAAAAGCCACCATTGGCGGTTAAGGATTAACATGTTGAACTTTATTATTACCGACACCTACGAAAAAATGAGCGCTCAGGCGGCAGAACATATTGCCCAGGCGCTGAATAAAAAGCCGGATTTAGTGATGGCCTTACCGACTGGCGGAACTCCGGTCGGTCTCCTGGCTGAAATGAGTCGAATGGCGAAAGATGGCGAAGCCGATTTCTCCTGCGCCCTCTCGTTTAATATCGACGAATATATCCCACTGGCCAAAAACGATCCGCAAAGTTATTATTATTTCCTGCAACAGCACTTCTATCAACATGCCAACATTGCTGACGAAAATACCTTTGTACCGGATATTCTGGCTCCCGACCTGCACGCCGAATGCGTTCGCTACGAACGTCTGATTCAAAGCCATGGCGATTTTGATATTACCGTTCTCGGCATTGGCCACGATGGCCATATTGGTTTCAATGAACCCCATACTACCCATAGCCCGGTATGCCATATCATCGACCTTAACGAAGAGACCATTGCGGCGAATGCCCGCTTCTTCGTCAGCCAGGATGATGTTCCCCGGCAGGCCATCACTTTAGGTATGGGGACCATCTTGCGCAGCAAAAAGATTGTGCTGATTGCTAACGGTCAATCAAAAGCCGAAGTTATCAAGCAGTTGCACCAGTGCACGCGCATCGATCCGCAATTCCCTGCCTCCTTCCTATTGATGCACGCGGACGTCACCATCATTTGCGACCGTGAAGCGGCATCGCTTATCAGCGCCTAAAGGTGAGCATATGATAATCCAGAGCGAAAGAGTGTGGCTGGCCGGTGGTTTTTATCCGGCGCAAATAACTATTGAGGATGGACTTATCAGCGCTATCACTCCCGGGCTTAGCTCCCGCGTGGATAAGGATTACGGGGCACGGCGTATTATTCCCGGCCTTATCGATAGCCATGCGCACGGCGCCTGGGATTACGACACCAACGAAAATGATCCGCAGGGGCTACGCCGTTGGGCCTCACGCCTACCGGAAGAAGGCGTCACCGCCTTTTGCCCAACTACCGTTACCGATGAAAACGCGACGCTACTGGCGGCGCTGGACAATATTTCCCGCGTCATGGACGAAGGATATAGCGGCGCGGAAATTCTGGGCATCCATCTCGAAGGCCCGTTCCTGAGCCAGCTTTATCGCGGGGCGCAGCCGGAAAAACAGATTCGCCCTGCCGATGTCACCCAGTTTCAGGCTTTCGAAAAGGCGGCGCGCGACCACATTATCGCCATTACCCTTGCCCCGGAAGAAGACCATCAGTTTGCGCTGACCCGCTACTGCGCGCAGAAAGGGATTGCGGTCAATATGGGCCACTCGGATGCTTCTTTCGAGCAGGCGCTGGCGGCGGTCGCCAACGGCGCTAAAAATGTCACCCACGTGTATAACGGCATGGCGAAATACGTCAATCGCGAGCCCGGCCTGCTTGGCGCCGCCCTGAATCTTGACGGCCTGTACGGCGAGGTGATTGCCGACGGTATCTTTGTCAGCCTGGTTTCCGCCGCCCACCTTTATCGTAGCAAAAATGATAATGACATCATCATGATAAGCGACTCGATGAAGGCGAAAGGTTGTCCTCCGGGGCGCTATATGTTCGGCGGCGAACCGATGGTGCTTGGCGATGATGGCGCGACCCGGCGGGATAACGGCGTCCTGGTCGGCAGCACGCTACAGCTCAATCGCGGCTTATATAATATGGTCGAAAGAGCAATGGTGCCGTTTAGCGCAGCGTTAAAATCCTGCACCATTAACCCGGCACGGTTATTAGGTTTTGATAGTCGAAAAGGGAAATTACAGCGCGGATACGATGCCGATATTGTTGTACTTGAAGATAATTATCAGGTGAATACAACCTATTGTCGCGGTACGGTAGCCTGGTCAATAAATTAATTAATTCATCTCCATATCATTTAACAATGGCGGTTATTGAAAAATAACCGCTGCTTTGTCATTCCTTCTATTTATTAATAGCCTAAGTCCTTTTTAATATTTATTAAAATGCGACCTGGCTAACATTAAACACCTCCTGAAATCCTTTAAAACTAATCCACAATAAAAAAATAAGCCTAATTAAATTTAACTGCCCATCGTTATACAGGTCAGTCGCTTTATTACATGCGGCTTCAGGATTTATTATTTTAAGGGAATTCATATGAATATTTTGGGTTATCTACAAAAAGTCGGCCGGGCATTGATGGTGCCCGTCGCCACTTTACCTGCCGCCGCCATTTTAATGGGTATCGGTTACTGGATCGATCCCAACGGCTGGGGCAGTTCTAACGCGCTGGCGGCACTGTGTATTCAGTCCGGTTCAGCCATTATCGATAATATGGGCGTCCTGTTTGCCGTCGGGGTAGCTTACGGCATGTCGAAAGATAAAGACGGCGCCGCCGCGCTGGCCGGGTTTGTCGGCTTTCTGGTATTAACCACGCTCTGTTCGCCAGCAGCTGTCGCCATGATCCAACAGATCCCAATCGAGCAGGTGCCTGCGGCCTTTGCGAAGATTAAAAATCAGTTTATCGGCATCATGGTCGGCATTATTTCGGCTGAACTCTATAATCGCTTTAGCAGCACGGAGTTACCGAAAGCGCTCTCGTTCTTCAGCGGACGTCGTCTGGTGCCGATCCTCACTTCATTCACCATGATTGTCGTGGCGTTTGTCCTGATGTTCATCTGGCCGGTGGTCTTTAGCGGACTAGTTAGCTTCGGTGAACATATCCAGAAACTGGGTTCATTAGGCGCGGGGATCTATGCTTTTTTCAACCGCATGCTCATCCCGGTCGGCCTTCATCACGCCCTGAACTCGGTATTCTGGTTCGACGTCGCCGGGATTAACGACATCCCTAATTTCCTCGGCGGCGCGCAGTCCATCGCCTCCGGTAAAGCGGTGGTCGGTATTACCGGTCGTTATCAGGCGGGCTTTTTCCCGGTCATGATGTTCGGTCTGCCGGGCGCGGCGCTGGCCATGTACCAATGCGCCCGCGCGGAAAATAGAGCGAAAGTGATGGGGATTATGATGGCTGGCGCGTTTGCCGCCTTCTTCACCGGCATTACCGAACCGCTGGAATTTTCCTTCATGTTCGTGGCCCCGGCGCTGTACGTCATCCACGCCTTTTTAACCGGTGTTTCCGTCTTCATCGCCGCCAGCATGCACTGGATTGCCGGATTCGGCTTCAGCGCCGGTCTGGTCGATATGGTACTGGCATCACGCAATCCGCTGGCAACCCACTGGTATCTGCTTATCCCCATGGGACTAGTGTACTTCGCGATTTATTATCTGGTCTTTCGCTTCACCATCACCCGCTTCAACCTGCTGACGCCGGGCCGCGAACTGGCCGTTGCCGGCAGCGCCGCCGACGGCGAAGATGTAAACCTGAGCGCCGCAAAACAGCAGGATATCAGCGCGCTGGCGCGCCAGTACATTGCCGCCATCGGCGGTTCCGATAATCTCACCAATATCGACGCCTGCATCACCCGCCTGCGCCTTGGCGTTAAGGATGCAACGCTGGTCGATGAAGCGCTGGCTCGCCGCCTGGGCGCCAGCGGGGTCATTCGCCTCAACTCCAGCAATGTGCAGATAATCGTTGGCTTCGTGGCGGAAAAAATCGCCACCGCCATGAAAACAGCGGGCCATGTCGATGCCGCGCAGGCGCTACCCAGCGTCACCGCGCAGGCCCACAACAGTCCACGCAAGGCAGCGAATGCATTGCGAGTTATCGAGCTCGTCGCACCGGTAAGCGGTGAGCTGATCGCGCTGAAGCACGTCCCAGATGAAGCTTTTGCCAGCGGCGCCGTCGGCGATGGTGTCGCCATCCTGCCGGCCAGCAACATTGTGGTTTCACCCGCGGCGGGTACTCTCATCAAGATTTTCAACACTAATCATGCCTTCTGTCTTGAAACCGAAGATGGCGCTGAGATCGTGGTGCATATGGGGATTGATACCGTTGCGCTGGCGGGTCAGGGCTTTACCCGGCTGGCGGAAGAAGGCGCTACCGTTGTCGCAGGTCAGCCGATTCTCGAAATGGATCTCGTGTACCTCGAAGCTAACGTGCGTTCGATGGTAAGCCCGGTGCTCTGCAGCAATATAGAGGAGTTCGCGCAGCTGGAAATCAAAGCGCAGGGTCAGGTGAAAGCGGGTGAACCGTTGTACCACATCAAGGGATAAAATTAATAGACAAAGTGGCCGCGCCCTGCGGCCACATTGAATGATTACTTTGCCGCCGTCGCCGGCCGCTCAACAGATTGCCCCTGAGCGTGGCGCTTTTTAAGGCTGATAATCGCCAGCGCAGCGACAATCAGCACAATGCCGGCGCCTTCCACCAGCCCCGGATTTTCACCCAGCAGCCACCAGGAAAACAGCACGCCGCAGACCGGTACCGCCAGCGTACTCAGGCCGGCGACGCTGGCAGGCAGGTTACGCAGGACATACAGCCACAGGCTCCAGGCCACCGCCGTAGCCAGGATCGCGCTATAGCCAAGCGCCCAAAAAACCCCAGGCTGCCAGTCAATGCTGCGCTGCGGCACCAGCCACGCCACCACGCTCATCACCAGCGCGGCATATAGCATCTGCCAGGCGGTTAATGATAGTAAATCGAGGCGCGGATAGCGCCGATACATGCGTTTAGCGACAATGGCGCTCGCTCCCCAACTGATGCCGGAGAGGATCGCCAGCAGCGCGCTTTTCATCGAGGAGAAATCCAACTGCCACGGCTGCAGCACCAGCAGTAGACCGCACGCCGCCAGTACGATAGCGGCATACTGTAGCCGCCGCATGCGCTCGCCTAAAAACAGCGCCGCCATGATCACCACCCAGAACGGCATGGTGTAGCTGAGAATGGCGACTTTACCGGCGCCGCCGCTCATCAGCGCCCACTGCGCCAGGCCGACCATGCCGCAGGTTTGCAGCAGCGCAATCGCCAGGGTATAGCCAAACGGCGTCGGCCGCATGCCGCGACCGCGCAGCGCCAGCACCGCCATCAGCACAATCGCGCCGAAGATGCAGCGCAGTGCGGTAAAATCGAAGGCTCCGATATAGAGCGTTACCTGTTTCATCGCAATCCAGCTGTAGCTCCAGATAAGCGTCAGCAGGACGAGGCCGCAACCGGCCAGGAGATTGCTGTTCCTTGCAACCGTCATAACTTCTCCACCGTCATTATTTTTGCGGGCACTATACTCGCTTTGGCGGCAGGTTGCTTAAAGGCAGAGCGCACTTTTCGTGCTAAAAAAGAGGGCGGCAAACTGCAGTTCGCCGCCCCGGTAAGGATGAAACAAGAGGTAAAGCAGGTGATTACGCCGGACGCACGCCCAGAGTATGGCAAATGGCATAGCTCATTTCGGCGCGATTCAGGGTGTAGAAGTGGAAATCTTTCACTCCTTCGCGGCTTAAAATTTTCACCATGTCCATGGCGATATTCGCCCCTACCAGCTGGCGCGTTTCGGCATCGTTATCCAGTCCTTCGAACATTTTCGACATCCAGGTCGGAATACGCACGTTCGTCATATCGGCAAATTTCTTCGCCTGCTTGAAGTTAGAGACCGGCAGAATGCCCGGAATAATTTCCACGTCGATACCGGCGGAGACGCAGCGGTCACGGAAACGCAGGTAGCTTTCGACATCAAAAAAGAACTGAGTGATCGCGCGATTAGCGCCGGCTTCTACTTTACGTTTCAGGTTTAACAGATCGGCCTGCGCGCTTTTGGCTTCCGGATGGACTTCCGGATAGGCGGCGACGGAGATATCAAAATCACCCACTTCTTTCAGCAGCGTGACCAGATCGGCGGCGTACATCTCCGGCTTGCCGCTACCCGGCGGCAGGTCGCCGCGCAGCGCGACAATATGGCGGATACCGTTGTTCCAGTAATCCTGGGCAATCGCGCGCAGTTCATCGCGGCTGGCGTCGATACAGGTCAGGTGCGGCGCCGCTTCCAGACCGGTGCGGTCTTTAATGCCTTTAATAATGCTGTGGGTGCGGTCGCGCTCGCCGGAGTTCGCCCCGTAGGTGACGGAAACAAACTTCGGCTTCAGGCTGCTTAAGCGATCGATGGATTTCCACAGGGTTTGCTCCATTTCACTGGTACGCGGCGGAAAGAATTCAAAGGACACATTAATCTGGCCCTGGACTTCCGCCAGGCTCTGATTCAGGGCTTCCCGCTGATTGGCGTGAAAAAAGCTCATACCTTACCTCATCAATCGCATTATATTTATCAGTCGTGTTGCGAACTTCTATACGTTTAGACGTCCAGATGTAAAAATGACGGAAAAGCGGGCGGGCGTCAATAGAAAAATCTGCGTAAACAGTGAGGAATTTTCAGTCAAAGTGAAAAAAGTTCATCTGGCGTCAGGCCAGGCGCGCCCTGGCGTTGTTTTCAGATTTTGTCCACAACGTAATTTGAAGTAGTTCAAAAAATCGCACATCTCCCCCCCTGGCATGACGATTACTATTGCAGCAACGCCCGCCTTGATCCACATTAAGTAGAACGTTCTACTAGAACGTTCTACTTAATGTATCATCGCCAATAATATCTATTCGGGGTAATCAGCATGAGTCTGTGGTCAGGGTTCATAAAATCATTATCAAAACTGTCGATGATCGGCCGCGCCTTAATGCTGCCGATTTCGCTCCTCCCGGCCGCCGGCTTGCTGTTGGCCTTCGGGGACAAATTCCATTTACCGCTGATGATGAATGCCGGCGGTATTATTTTCGATAACCTACCGATGCTCTTCGCTATCGGCTCCGCGGTCGGCCTGGCGTCAGAATCCGGTATCGCCGCGCTATCGGCGGCCGTCTCCGTTTTCGTCACCAACATCACCATCGGTACCGTGCTCGGTATCACGCCGGAAATGGCCGCACAGGGCGGGAAATACGCGATGGTGGTCGGCATCCCGACGTTACAGATGGGGGTATTCGGCGGGCTAATCTGCGGGATCCTCGCCGCCTGGTGTTATAACCGCTTCCATACGTTGCAATTACCGGAATTCCTCGGCTTCTTCTCCGGTAAGCGCTTTGTGGCGATCGCCACCGCCTTCTTGTCGTTCATCCTCGGCCTGCTGCTACCTTATGTCTGGCAGCATATCCAGGCCGGTATTGATTCCCTGTCGATGGTGATTAACGGCGATAACCAGGCCGCCTCAACCTTTATTTTCGGCCTCGTTGAACGCGCGCTGATCCCGCTTGGCCTGCACCACATCTGGTACCCTTCCTTCTGGTACTCCTTCGGCGATTACACTACCCAGGCAGGCCAGATGATCCACGGCGACCAGACCATCTGGTTTAAGATGCTGGAAGAAGGGGTGAAATCCTTTAGCACCGACAGTTATCAAAACGCCGGCAAATTTATGCAGGGTGAATTCCCGCTGATGCTGTTCGCTCTGCCGGCCGCCTGTCTGGCGATGTATCACGAAGCGCATACTAAAAATAAAAAAATCGCGGCCGGTATTCTCTTCTCCGCCGCGCTGACCTGCTTCCTGACCGGCATCACCGAACCCGTCGAATTCACCTTTATCTTCGTGGCGCCGATTCTGTACGTCTTTAACGCCATTATGGCGGGGCTCTCGTACATGACCATGTACCTGCTGCACGCGCATATTGCCAAGTCGTTCTCCGCCGGGCTTATCGACTATATCTCCTTCGGTATTTTGCCTTCCATGAACGGCTATCAGACAAACTTCCTCAGCGCGGTGATTGTTGGCGTGCCGATGGCGCTGATTTATTATTTCACCTTCCGTTTCGTGATCCGCCGCTTCGATGTGAAAACGCCGGGACGTACCGATATCACCGTAACGGCCAATGATAAAACCGACACCGAACTGGCAACCGAAATAGTCAGCCTGCTCGGCGGTTCGCAGAATATCGACTCGGTTGGCGCCTGCATCACCCGCTTGCGTCTGGAGGTTGCCGAACGCGATGCGGTAGATAAAGACGGCCTCAACAGTATCGGCGCGCGCGGCGTAGTCTTCGTCGGTGATAACGGTATCCAGATAATTTTTGGCGCCAGGGCGCAATTTATCGCCCAAACCATGTCGGGGATGATTGGCAAATAAGCAGAAGATGTTATGGTGTGGAAGATCGCTTGTCCTGGAGAAGCGATCTTCTGCTATCTGACTGTCATACAACAGTTTTCATGGAGCGATTTTGAAGAAAGTCAGCATTATAGATGTGGCGAAACTGGCCGGAGTTTCCGTTTCTACGGTCTCGCTGGTATTACGTCAAAAAGGGAAGATTTCCGACGCCACCATCGAAAAAGTCAATGCTGCCATCCAGGAGCTCGGCTATGTGCATAACGTCGCCGCCGCCAACCTTCGCGCCAACACCACCAATCTGATCGGCCTGATTCTTCGCGATTTCAACGACAGTTTTTCCATCAAAGTGATGGCCAATATCGTGCAGGAACTGGAGAAACAGGGCTACATGGTTTTTCTCGGTCAGCCGCTTAACGATAGCGACTATCTGGATCGCTGCCTGCTGTCATTTAAACAACAGGGCGTCGCCGGCGTGATTTATCTTGATGCTGATACCACCAGCAATACGCTGCCAGCAGCGCTGCTGCGTTGCCCGCTACCGCTAGTGGCCGTCTCGCAAACGCCGTTAATCGACAACCGCGATCGCGTGGTCCGCGATAACCGTCAGGCCGCGAGCATCGCCGCGCGTTATCTGATCGAGCGCGGCCATCGCTACATTGCCTATATCGGCGGTCAGGAAAACGATCTCATCCGCCAGCAGCGATTGCTCGGCTTTTACAGCACGCTAGAGAAAAACGGCATGGCGGTGCGCGAAGAGTTTGCGCCTGCCTGTCACGACAACACGCAGGCCGCGAGTATCGCCACCCGTCAGCTACTGGAACAGAACAACGCTATTACCGCGCTGCTGTGCCATTCGCCGGACGCGATGATTGGCTGTCTCAACGGTATTCATCAGGTGGGGCGGACGGTAGGTAAAGATGTTTTTCTTACCCAGCAGGTGGCGCTGGTGGGTTTCGAAGATATGATGCATGTGAATTTGACCTCGCCGTCCTTTACCTATGTCTCCTCCGCCAGCGAAGAGACCGGCCGTCAGGCCGCCGCGTTAATTATCCGCAAGATCAAAGAACCCACGCTGCCGACGCAGCATATCACCCTCTCCGGGCAGCTCGTCGCGCGGGAATCCGCATAATGAAGGCCGGCCCAGCGGGCCGGCTTGAGAGATTACAGCAGTTGCGCCAGACGGTTAATATCTGACTGAATAGCCCCGGCGGTAACATCGCGACCCGCGCCTGGCCCACGAATCACCATTGGGTTATCGCGATACCAGCGACTCTCGATAGCGAAGACGTTATCGCACGGCAGCAGCGCCGCCAGCGGATGCTCCTGACGCACCGCTTCGACCCCGACGCGTGCTTTACCGTTGGCATCAAAACGCGCCACGTAACGCAACACCAGCCCCATTTCACGGGCGGCTTCAAGGCGCTGCAGCATCTGTTCGTTCAGCTCTTCGCCGTTCTCAAAGAAGTGGTCAACCGAGCCCTCTTCGCAATGCGCCGGAACCAGCGATTCCACGCGCACCTGATCCGGCTCGATATTGTAACCAGCTTCGCGCGCCAGGATCACCAGCTTGCGCATCACGTCTTTACCTGACAGGTCAACGCGCGGATCCGGTTCGGTCAGCCCTTGCTGCCAGGCCTGATCCACCAGTTCGGTAAATGGCACCGTGCCGTCAAACTGCAGGAACAGCCAGGAGAGCGTACCGGAGAAGATACCGCTCAGCCCCAGGATGGTATCGCCGCTGTCGATGAGATCGCGCACCGTATGGTTAACCGGCAAGCCTGCGCCGACGGTGGCGTTATACAGCCAGTGACGGCCGGTTTTTTCGAAGGCGTCGTGGATCTGGCGATATTTATCGCTGCTGCTGGCGCCCGCCAGCTTATTGGCGCTGATCACGTGGAAGCCGTGGCTGGCGAAATCCAGATACTGATCGGCCAGCTGCTCGCTGGCGGTCACGTCCAGCACCACTAAATCATCATAAGGGTGCGCGCGCATCCACAGGAATAGCGACTCTTCATCCTGCTCAACCGCTTCATCTTCAAAGAATGCCAATGCGCGACTGGCATCCAGGCCTTCATAGTTCAGCAGGCTACGGCGGCTATCCACCACCCCGGCCAGCAGGAATTCAAAGCCGGTACGGGCGGAAAGCGTGCTCTGCTCGCGCGCGAACAACTCCAGCCAGCGGGAACCGATATTGCCTTTGCCGAACAGCACCAGACCGATGCGTTTTTCAGCACGGAACACGGAATGATGCAGCCCCTGAATCAGGCTCTCGGTTGGGCCGGCGCGCAGTACCGCCACCAGGCTGATACCCTCTTCCGATTGCCAGGTAAACTCTACCGGCTGCCCTTTCAATTGCTGCCAGAAACGGTGGCAGTGCAATGGATTGCGGGTCACGCCCGCGCCGACCATCGCGACCAGCGCCAGCTTCTGGCGCAGACGCAGCTCGCCCGGCAGGCCCGCCTCGTCCAGCAGCTTCAGCGCGCTATCGGCCACCTCAGAGGTGTAACAGAACTGCAGCAGCTTACGGTCGGCATGCACGCCCACCGCCAGCGGGCGCAGCTGCGCGCGTTTGAAAATCTGATCCAGCTCTTTATGCGCCAGCTTGAAATCCTGCCCGGCAGGCACCTGGAATTCAATCAGGCAGACGTCGTCGTGACTGGTGACAATACGCGCGCCGGTGCCGGATGCCAGCACGCGCTCAATGCGCGTCGAACCCTGGTCGGGGGTGTAGCTGCAGCGCAGCTGTAAATCGATATCGCTGCCGGAAACCGGCTGTAGCGTACGCGCGTGCAGTACCGGCGCCGCCAGGCGAGCCAGCTCGCTGGCTTCATCAAGACGCAGCAGCGGCAGCAGGCATGCATCTTTCACTTTACGCGGGTCGGCGCTGTAAACCCCGGCCACATCGCTCCAGATGGTGACGCGGGAGACCCCGGCCAGCGCGCCAATTTGGGTGGCGGAGTAGTCGGAACCGTTACGGCCCAGCAGTACGGTTTCCCCGGCATTGTTACGAGCGATAAAGCCGGTCACCACCAGCCGTTTGTTGGGGTGCTGCGCCATCAACTGTTGTAACAACGGGTAGGACAAGCCTTCATCAACCTGCGGCTGCGCGGCACGTTCCGCGCGCAGGAAAGCGCGCGCGTCCAGCCAGGCGGCTTCAACGCCAAGGTGGTTCAGTACCGCCGCCATCAGGCGCGCGGACCACACTTCGCCGTGGCCGACGACTTCAGCATATACCGCATCGGTGATGCCGCTATCCAGCAGGCCCGCCAGACGTTCAAGATCGTGAATAAACGTCGCGATCAGCGCGTCAGCGGCGTCCGCCGGCAACAGGCCGGCGATCAGATCCATTTGATAGCGACGCAGCGCTTGTTGCACCTGATGCGCAGAAAGACGATCGGTCTGGCTTAGCTGCAGCCAGCTAATCAGCTGGTTGGTGGTGCTACCGGCGGCAGAAACGACCATCATATCGCCTGCCTGCGCATAGTCGGTCATGATCCCGGCGACGCGCAGGTAACATTTCGCATCCGCTAAACTACTCCCACCAAATTTGTGCAGCTGACGACCCTTCGCCCCTGCCTGCGCAATCACACTCATCTTTATTCCTCGTTTGCTGCCCGGAAGCCATTTTCCAGGTCGGCAATTAAATCTTCACCATCTTCAATACCGGTCGAAATACGCAGGAGCGTTTCCGAGATCCCTGCCGCCGCACGCGCTTCCGGCGCCATGCCCGCATGCGTCATCGTCGCCGCATGGGAAATCAGGCTCTCAACGCCCCCCAACGATTCCGCCAGCGTAAAGAGCGATAAACCGCTCAAGAAGCGACGCAGCGTCTGCTCATCGCCATCGAGCTCGAAGCTTAGCATCGCTCCAAAACCTTTTTGCTGACGCGCTGCAATCTCGTGCCCCTGATTTTCCGGCAGGGACGGATGATACAGCTTTTTCACCAGCGGCTGGGTTTTCAGATAGTCGACTATCGCCTGCGCGTTGCGCTGCGCCACTTCCATTCGCGGAGAAAGGGTACGCAAACCACGCAATAACAGATAGCTATCAAACGCCCCGCCGGTGACGCCGATATTATTCGCCCACCATGCCAGTTCGGTGACAGTTTCAGGATCGTTGGCAATCACCACCCCGGCGACCACGTCAGAGTGGCCGTTGAGATATTTGGTGCACGAATGCAACACCAGATCGGCGCCCAGCGCCAGCGGATTTTGCAACGCTGGGCTCAGGAAGGTGTTATCCACCACGCTCACTGCGCCGGCTTCACGCGCCAGCCCGCAGATTTTCGCAATATCGACCACCCGCAGCAATGGGTTGCTCGGGCTTTCGACCAGCACCAGCTTCGGTTGTTCCGCTAATGCTTCACGTAATGCCTGCTCATCGCTTTGATCGACAAAGCGCACGCGATAGCAGCCGCGTTTCGCCAGGCTGTCAAACAGACGATAGCTGCCGCCATAACAATCGTGCGGTGCCACCAGCAGATCGCCCGGTTTCAGGAACACCGTGGTCACCAGCAGGATAGCCGACATTCCGGTATTGGTCAGTACCGCGCCCGCGCCGCCTTCCAGTTCCGCCAGCGCGCGCTGTACGACATCGCGAGTCGGGTTGCCGCGACGGGAATAATCGTGGGCGCGAGGTTCATTGAAACCGGTGAAATTATAGGTGCTGGAGAGGTGAATCGGCGGGACAACGCAACCGTACTGTTCGTCGTCATTTAAACCGCTACGCACTGCAATGGTGGCCTGTTTACGCGTCATGTTTGGACAGTTCCTGGGCTGTTCGGTGAGAAGTCAGGCCTCAGAGTAATCATTGTCACAATAGACGTCAATACATCTGGACATCTAAACTTCTTTGCGTATAGATTGAGCAAAAGACAAATAGCCGTTAAAATTATATGCATTAGCGCACGTCGGCGGCGGCTTATCTCATGTCGGAAAGCGCGCTCATACGGTAAACTACGCGCAATTATGGCCGGGCGTAATGTTCTGGCCCTTAACTAATAAACAGAGGATTAAGGTATCTCATGGCTGAATGGAGCGGCGAATATATCAGCCCATACGCTGAGCACGGTAAGAAGAGTGAGCAAGTAAAAAAAATTACGGTTTCCATTCCTCTGAAGGTGTTAAAGATCCTCACCGATGAACGCACGCGTCGTCAGGTGAATAACCTGCGTCACGCCACGAATAGCGAACTGCTGTGCGAGGCGTTCCTGCATGCCTTTACCGGTCAACCGTTACCTAACGATGAAGACCTGCGTAAAGAGCGCAGCGATGAAATCCCGGAAGCGGCGAAAGAGATTATGCGTGAACTGGGTATCGACCCGGATACGTGGGAATACTAAGACATAAAAAAAGCGGAAGACATCTTCCGCTTTTTTTATCCCTCGGCCTGGCCAGACGAAGGATACAAAAAAGCCGCCCTGAGGCGGCTCTTTCTGGCAACTTACTTGCTGCCCGGGATGCTGAAGCGCTTGTTGAAGCGGTCAACACGGCCACCGGTAGCAACATCACGCTGTTTGCCGGTGTAGAACGGGTGGCATTTACCGCACACGTCGAGGTTCAGGTCGTGACCAACGGTGGAACGGATTTTCATGACATTACCGCAAGAACAGGTAGCAGTAATTTCTTCGTAATTTGGGTGAATACCTTTTTTCATGGGAGAACCTCAGTTAAGGCCGCGTCGCTCTTCCAGCCCTAACGCCAGACACCACGCGATATTAATAATTTCCCGACGACCTTCGCACAGCTGGCGCATACCAGCTTAACGAATTTCCCGGGTTTTGGGATGTTTGATGCGGCATAAAGCGCACCAAAGGCGGCGAATCATACAGAATTTGACCAGCAGATGCAAACTTATCCGCGTCGCCTTCGGTAATGTGTATACTATCCCGCCAGATTTCAAGTCAGGAAGATTCCATGTCCGTCGCTCATGTCGCCCTGCCCGTTCCGCTGCCCCGCACCTTTGACTATTTGTTGCCTGAAGGCATCCTGGTCAAAGCAGGCTGTCGCGTACGCGTGCCGTTCGGCAAACAGGAGCGAATCGGTATCGTGGTGTCGGTCAGCGAGCGTAGCGAACTCCCGCTCGCCGAACTCAAACCGGTCGCCGAAGCGCTGGATAGCGAACCGGTTTTTTCCTCTACCGTCTGGCGCATGTTGCTATGGGCCGCGGATTACTATCATCATCCCATCGGCGATGTGCTGTTCCACGCGCTGCCGATTATGCTGCGCCAGGGCAAACCGGCCAGCGCCGCGCCAATGTGGTACTGGTTTGCGACGGAACAGGGACAAGCGCTGGATATCAACAGCCTTAAACGCTCGCCGAAACAGCAGCAGGCGCTGGCAGCGCTGCGCCAGGGCAAAATCTGGCGCTATCAGGTCGCAGAACTTGAATTCAATGACGCGGCGCTACAGGCGCTGCGCGGCAAAGGGCTGGCGGAGTTGGCCAGCGAATCCCCAGCCATTAGCGATTGGCGGACCAGCTTCGCTGTGCCCGGCGAACGGCTGCGCCTGAATACCGAGCAGGCGACCGCCGTCGGGGCAATTCATAGCGCCTCGGACCGTTTCTCCGCCTGGCTGCTGGCGGGTATTACCGGCTCAGGGAAAACGGAAGTCTATCTGAGCGTGCTGGAGAACGTGCTGGCGCAGGGTCGGCAGGCGCTGGTAATGGTGCCGGAAATCGGCCTGACGCCGCAGACTATCGCCCGCTTCCGCCAGCGTTTTAACGCTCCGGTGGAGGTCCTGCATTCGGGTCTCAACGACAGCGAGCGCCTCGCATCATGGTTAAAGGCGAAAAATGGCGAAGCGCCGATCGTCATCGGCACCCGCTCGTCGCTGTTTACGCCGTTTAAAGATCTCGGCGTTATTGTCATCGACGAAGAACACGATAGCTCCTATAAACAGCAGGAAGGCTGGCGTTATCACGCTCGCGACCTGGCAGTTTGGCGCGCCCATAGCGAACAGATCCCGATTATCCTCGGCTCGGCAACCCCGGCGCTGGAGACGCTCTACAACGTACGCCAGCGTAAGTACCGTGAGTTAAAGCTGACGAAACGCGCGGGCAATGCCCGTCCGGCACAGCAGCACGTGCTGGATTTAAAAGGCCAGCAGTTGCAGGCGGGCCTATCGCCTGCGCTGATTAACCGCATGCGACAGCATCTGCAGGCCGACAATCAGGTGATCCTGTTTTTAAATCGCCGCGGTTTCGCCCCGGCGCTGCTGTGCCACGACTGCGGCTGGATAGCGGAGTGCCCGCGCTGCGATAGTTACTACACCCTGCATCAGGCGCAGCACCATCTGCGCTGCCACCACTGCGACAGCCAGCGTCCCATTCCACGCCAATGTCCTTCCTGCGGATCGACACACCTGGTGCCAGTGGGTCTCGGGACCGAACAGCTGGAGCAGGCGCTGGCGCCGATGTTCCCTGATGTGCCAATCTCACGTATCGACCGCGATACCACCAGCCGTAAAGGGGCGCTGGAGCAATATCTTGCCGACGTCCATCGCGGCGGCGCGCGCATTCTGATTGGCACCCAAATGCTGGCTAAGGGACATCATTTCCCGGACGTCACCCTGGTGTCGCTGCTGGATGTCGACGGCGCGCTGTTTTCCGCCGATTTCCGCTCGGCGGAGCGTTTTGCCCAGCTCTATACCCAGGTCTCCGGCCGTTCCGGGCGCGCGGGCAAACAGGGTGAAGTAATCCTGCAAACCCACCATCCGGAACACCCGCTGCTGCAAACCCTACTGTATAAAGGCTACGATGCGTTTGCCGAGCAGGCGCTGGCGGAACGGCAAACCATGCAGCTACCGCCGTGGACCAGTCACGTGCTGATCCGCGCCGAAGACCATAATAACCAGCAGGCGCCGCTGTTTTTACAGCAGTTACGTAACCTGCTGCAGGCCAGCCCGCTGGCCGATGATAAACTGTGGGTACTCGGCCCGGTCCCCGCGCTGGCGCCAAAGCGCGGCGGTCGCTGGCGCTGGCAAATTCTGCTGCAGCACCCTTCCCGCATACGTCTACAACATATCGTCAGCGGTACGCTGGCGTTGATAAACACCTTGCCGGAAGCGCGTAAAGTGAAGTGGGTGCTGGATGTCGATCCTATTGAAGGCTAAGTCTTCTCTTGCGAGGCGGATCGAAAAATTCAACAACCGTCACGTTTTTCATGAAAATTCTGTAACTCTCAGGCTGTACTATCTGTTAAAAATGTTGCTGATGTCAGCACGCAAGGGATGTGTCTGCGCAGTCAGCGAGGAGAAACCAGGTGAAGCCCAAAAAACAAATGGTTGCCGCCACCATGAAAGACGTCGCCCTGAAGGCAAACGTTTCAACGGCAACCGTATCCCGTGCGCTAATGAATCCCGACAAAGTGTCGCAGGCAACCCGCAGTCGGGTGGAGCAGGCGGCGCAGGAAGTCGGCTATTTACCGCAATCGCTCGGGCGTAACATGAAACGCAATGAGTCGCGGACGATCCTTGTGATCGTGCCGGATATTTGCGATCCCTTCTTCAGTGAGGTGATTCGCGGCATTGAAGTGACCGCCGCCGACGAAGGCTATCTGGTGCTGATCGGCGATTGCGCCCATCAGAATCAGAAAGAAAAAACCTTTATTGATCTCATTATCACCAAACAAATTGACGGTATGGTGCTGCTGAGCTCGCGCCTGCCGTTCGACGCCAGCGTCGAAGAGCAGCGTAATTTGCCGCCGATGGTCATGTCGAACGAGTTTGCGCCGGAGCTGGAGCTCCCTACCGTGCATATCGATAACCTGACCGCCGCGTTTAATGCCGTTAATTATCTCCACGAACTGGGGCATCAACGTATCGGCTGTATCGCCGGGCCGGAGGATATGCCGCTGTGCCATTACCGGCTGCAGGGATACGTTCAGGCGCTGCGCCGCAGCGGTATCACCGTCGATCCGCACTACATCGCCCGCGGCAACTTTACCTTTGAAGCCGGGGCCAACGCGCTGGAGCAACTGCTGGCGCAGCCGGTGCCGCCGACGGCGGTCTTTTGCCATAGCGACGTTATGGCGCTGGGCGCGTTGTCGCTGGCCAAACGTCGCGGCCTGAGGGTGCCGGAAGATTTATCGATTGTTGGGTTTGATAACATCGCGTTGTCTGAATTTTGCGATCCACCGTTAACCACCGTTTCACAGCCGCGTTTTGATATCGGCCGTGAAGGAATGCTGCTTTTACTCGAGCAAATGCAGGGCCGTAACGTCAACAGCGGCTCGCGTCTGCTCGATTGCGAACTGATCGTTCGCGGCAGTACGCAAAAAATCAGACGATAACCATCAGGCTTTCGGGCCTGCTCTTCTGGTCAAAGGCCCGCCGCTTAAGTAACATGGCGGGCTGACGAACGAATATAAGACAGCGAAACGATAGTGGCACAACGAGATTATGTACGCCGCAGCCAACCGGCTCCTTCGCGGCGCAAAAAGAGCAGCTCCCGAAGCTCAAGGAACAAGCAAAGCAGCCTTCCGGCGATTTCACCGACTATGGTTGCGATCGCAGCGGCCGTGCTGGTGGCCTTTATCGGTGGTCTGTATTTCATTACCCATCACAAGAAAGAAGAAGCGGAAGCGCTGCAGAACCGTCAGGCGGCAGGCAATGGTCTCCCGCCGAAGCCGGAAGAGCGTTGGCGCTATATTAAAGAGCTGGAAAGCCGCCAGCCGGGCGTTCGCGCGCCGACTGAGCCAACCGCCGGCGGCGAAGTGATGAAACCCGAGCAGCTTACCGACGAGCAGCGCCAGTTGCTGGCGCAAATGCAGGCGGATATGCGTCAGCAGCCCACGCAGCTGACCGAAGTGCCGTGGAACGAACAAACGCCGGCGCAGCGTCAGCAGACGCTGCAGCGTCAACGTCTGGCGCAGCAACAGCAGCAGGCGCAGCAGCAACAGTGGGCGCAGACTCAGCAGCAAACTGTGCAGCAACAGCCGCGCGTCCAGCAGCCGAAGCCGGTGCAGCAACAGCAGCCGAAGCAAACCGCGTCCAACCAGCAGCCGTACCAGGATCTGCTGCAGACGCCGGCGCATAACACCACCGCGCAACCGAAAAGCCAGGCCGCCGCGCCGGTCGCCCGCGTGGAGGAAGCGCCGAAAGCCGCAGCCGCCGAAAAGAAAGACGATCGCAGCTGGATGGTTCAGTGTGGTTCCTTTAAAGGCGCTGAGCAGGCCGAAACCGTACGCGCTCAGTTGGCTTTTGAGGGCTTTGCTTCGCATATCACCACCAACAACGGCTGGAATCGGGTGGTGATTGGGCCGCTGAAAGGCAAAGAGAACGCCAACGATATGATCAACCGTCTCAAGATGGCCGGGCACGCAAACTGCATTCGTCTCGCCGCCAGGGGTTGAAACCCCAAAAATCCCCCCCATCTATAATTGCATTCTGCCCCGCGTAACGCGCGGGGCCCCTATTCCGCTTTTGCAACCAAGGGGTCTGCTCGTGACAACAATAGTTAGTGTTCGCCGTAACGGCCATGTCGTTATCGCCGGTGATGGCCAGGCCACGCTGGGCAACACCGTGATGAAAGGCAACGTGAAGAAAGTGCGTCGTCTGTACAACGACAAAGTGATCGCTGGTTTCGCTGGCGGCACCGCTGACGCCTTCACCCTGTTCGAACTTTTCGAACGTAAGCTCGAGATGCATCAGGGCCATCTGGTGAAAGCCGCCGTTGAGCTGGCGAAAGACTGGCGTACCGACCGCATGCTGCGCAAACTGGAAGCGTTGCTCGCCGTCGCTGACGAAAACGCGTCGCTTATCATCACCGGTAACGGCGACGTGGTTCAGCCAGAAAACGATTTGATTGCGATTGGCTCCGGCGGGCCATATGCCCAGGCCGCCGCTCGCGCGCTGCTGGAAAACACCGAAATGGGCGCTCGCGACATCGCCGAGAAAGCGTTGGATATTGCAGGGGATATCTGCATCTATACCAACCACTTCCACACCATCGAAGAATTACCTTCTAAAGCGTAAGGATCTCCCATGTCTGAAATGACCCCACGCGAAATTGTCAGCGAACTGGACAAACATATTATCGGCCAGGACGCAGCCAAGCGTTCTGTTGCTATCGCCCTGCGTAACCGCTGGCGCCGTATGCAGCTTAATGAAGAGCTGCGTCATGAAGTCACGCCGAAAAACATTCTGATGATAGGCCCGACCGGCGTCGGTAAAACCGAAATCGCCCGTCGCCTGGCGAAACTGGCCAACGCGCCGTTCATCAAAGTTGAAGCGACCAAGTTCACCGAAGTGGGCTATGTTGGTAAAGAAGTGGACTCCATCATCCGCGATCTGACCGACGCCGCGATCAAAATGGTCCGCATGCAGTCCATCGATAAAAACCGCTATCGCGCCGAAGAAATGGCCGAAGAGCGTATCCTCGACGTACTGATCCCGCCGGCGAAAAATAACTGGGGCCAGGCTGAACAGCCGCAGGAACCTTCCGCTGCGCGCCAGGCATTCCGCAAGAAACTGCGCGAAGGCCAGCTTGACGACAAAGAGATCGAAATCGACCTCGCCGCGGCGCCGATGGGCGTTGAAATCATGTCCCCTCCGGGCATGGAAGAGATGACCAGCCAGCTGCAGTCCATGTTCCAGAACCTGGGCGGCCAGAAACAAAAACCGCGTAAGCTGAAAATCAAAGACGCGATGAAGCTGCTTATCGAAGAAGAAGCGGCGAAGCTGGTTAACCCGGAAGAGCTGAAGCAAGAAGCTATCGACGCCGTTGAACAGCACGGGATCGTGTTTATCGACGAAATCGACAAAATCTGTAAGCGCGGCGGCAACTCCTCCGGCCCGGATGTGTCTCGTGAAGGCGTTCAGCGCGACCTGCTGCCGCTGGTGGAAGGCTGCACCGTCTCCACTAAACACGGGATGGTGAAAACCGATCACATTCTGTTTATCGCCTCCGGCGCATTCCAGGTCGCCAGCCCATCAGATTTGATCCCGGAACTGCAGGGCCGTCTGCCGATCCGCGTTGAGCTGAAAGCGCTGACCACCCATGATTTCGAACGTATTCTGACCGAGCCGAATGCTTCCATCACCGTGCAGTACAAAGCGCTGATGGCCACCGAAGGCGTGAATATCGAATTCACTGAAGATGGTATCAAGCGTATCGCTCAGGCGGCATGGCAGGTTAACGAAACCACCGAAAATATCGGCGCGCGTCGCCTGCACACGGTGCTGGAACGTCTGATCGAAGACATCTCTTATGATGCCAGCGAAATGAACGGCCAGACGGTGACCATCGACGGTGATTATGTCGGTAAACACCTGGATGTTCTGGTGGCAGATGAAGATCTGAGCCGTTTTATCCTATAATCCGGTTCAATGCATTTTCATCACACACGATGGGGCTATGATAGCCCCATTTTTTTGGCTGAAAGAAATGACTGAACAACCGATAACACGCACTAAGGCCTGGCTTGAAAGCCTGCGTCCCAAAACATTACCTCTGGCGTTCGCCGCTATCGTCGTCGGCACCGCGTTGGCGTGGCAGCAAGGCCACTTCGATCCGCTGGTCGCGCTGCTGGCGCTTATTACCGCCGGTTTGCTGCAAATTTTATCTAATCTCGCCAATGATTATGGCGACGCCGTTAAAGGCAGCGATAAACCTGACCGTATCGGGCCGCTGCGCGGAATGCAAAAAGGCGCCATCACCCAATCGCAGATGAAACGCGCGCTGATCGTAACGGTAGCGCTGATTTGCCTTTCCGGCCTGGCGTTGCTGTTCTCCGCCTGGCAGACAATGGCGGACTTCATCGGCTTTATGGTGCTCGGCGGGTTGTCGATTATCGCGGCTATCACTTATACCGTCGGCACGCGTCCTTACGGCTATATTGGCCTTGGCGATATCTCGGTGCTGGTTTTCTTCGGCTGGCTGAGCGTTGTCGGCAGTTGGTATCTACAGGCGCACAGCATCGACGCGGTTATTTTCCTGCCCGCTACAGCCTGTGGTCTGCTGGCCGCCGCGGTGCTGAATATCAATAACCTGCGCGATATCGATAGCGACCGTCAGAACGGTAAAAATACGCTGGCGGTCCGTCTGGGGCCGGTGAACGCCCGCCGTTATCACAGCGTCCTGCTGCTCGGCGCTCCGCTCTGCCTGGCGCTGTTTAACCTGCTGGCGCTGCGCAGCCTGTGGGGCTGGCTGTTTATTCTCGCCATTCCGCTACTGGTGAAACAGGCGCGTTTCGTCATGCGTGAGCGCGAACCGGTGGCGATGCGTCCGATGCTCGAACGCACGGTCAAAGCGGCATTATTAACCAACCTGCTGTTTGTCATCGGGATTATCGGCAGTAAGCTGGCGGCATAACTGACAAATATCAATTAACAATTGATGATTTTGCAAACAATGCAGTTCACGGGATATACTAAAAATTCTCGCAGCAACTGAACGTTAAGCCTATGAAATACGATACTTCCGAGCTTTGCGACATCTACCAGGAAGATGTCAATGTCGTGGAACCGCTGTTTTCCAACTTTGGAGGGCGGTCGTCGTTTGGTGGACAGATCATTACGGTAAAATGTTTCGAGGATAACGGGTTGCTCTACGATCTGCTCGAGCAGAATGGCCGTGGTCATATTCTCCTTATCGACGGCGGCGGTTCCGTACGACGCGCGTTAATTGACGCAGACCTGGCGCGTCTGGCGGTACAGAACGAATGGGAAGGGCTGGTGGTCTATGGCGCGGTGCGCCAGGTTGACGACCTGGAAGATTTAGATATCGGTATCCAGGCGTTAGCCGCCATTCCTGTGGCCGCTGCTGGGGAAGGTATCGGCGAAAGCGACGTGCGCGTCAACTTCGGCGGCGTTACCTTCTTCTCCGGCGATCATCTGTATGCTGACAATACCGGTATCATCCTTTCCGAGGATGCGCTGGATATCGAATAGCACTAGCATTGAAAGGCAGGCGCAGCCTGCCTTTTCTTTATAACCAGGATGGTTAATCGCTCACACAAGCGCAAAGGAGTGCATGACTTGCATGAAATACTCTATTTCCTCAGCTTTATTTCGATACCATGGCTACTATATCGAGGATTTCGCATCCTGATTTTAGCCCAACCGCCCTATGCCCTTGCTGCGTCATTACGCTTAGGAGCAGCTTTCATTATATTTATCGGTGCGGTATCTCTTCCACGTAACGCAGCGACCTTTGAAAAGGAATACAAAGAAATCGTTGGCTATCCATCGACCCAGGTAACACTGCAATTTGCAACGCTGGACAATTCGCAAAAACAACAAATTTTGCGAGAGATGGCAAAATACTTTTCAGATACCGAAAAGATGATAAACGTTACACAAAAGAAAGCGACGGGAAAAGGCGTCAAGACATGGGGTGAAGCGACTAATCCCCAGAGCCAATACAGAACCTGGCACGATACGATCCCTACGCGCTACCGCTGGCAAGAAAATCGGCTGGAGATAGCCACCGGCAGACCACTTGAAGATGAAGAAATAGATACTTTAGAAGCGGCGTTAAAATTAACAATCGCTCAAGAAAATCATTCTGTTTTTTCTGAGCTGTTAAGCCAATCGCTAGAAAATTATCATTTGCAACGCAAGGTTCAATTTCGCCCTTGAAATCGAATCCCACGCTTGTCGATAAATAGCATACCGAGCATGGCTCGCTCGGTTTTATACGCTACGAAAAAAGGCCTTCTCAGTGAGAAGGCCTTTTTGTTATGCCGAGAAACTTAGTACAGTTTCTTCGCGCAATCCATCCAGTCAGACTTGAACGGACGCTTCATATTTTCGATAGCATCGATGATGTCGTGGTGAACCAGCTTCTCGTTCTGGATACCGACACAGCGGCCGCCAAAGCCCTGCAGCAGCAGTTCAATAGCATATGCGCCCATGCGGGAAGCCAGAATACGGTCGTAAGGAACCGGAGAGCCGCCGCGCTGAATGTGACCCAGCACGGTAGCACGGGTTTCACGGCCCGTTTCTTTCTCAATGAAGCTCGCCAGTTCGTCAACGTCGCACATGTGCTCGGTGATGGCCACGATCGCGTGTTTCTTACCTTTCGCGATGCCGGCTTTGATTTCGGCCACCAGATCGTCGCGGGTATATTCTACTTCCGGCACCATGATGAACTCACAGCCGCCGGCTATCGCCGCCGCCAGAGTCAGATCGCCGCAATAGCGGCCCATCACTTCCACCACAGAGATACGCTGGTGCGAAGAGGAGGTGTCACGCAGGCGGTCAATCGCTTCAACAACGGTGCTCAGCGCGGTAAAGAAACCGATGGTGTAGTCAGTACCTTTGATGTCGTTGTCGATGGTGCCCGGCAGGCCGATGCAAGGGAAACCCATCTCGGTCAGACGCATCGCACCCATATAGGAACCGTCGCCGCCGATAACAACCAGCGCGTCCAGGCCGCGCTTTTTCATATTTTCAATGGCGACAGCGCGAATATGCTCTTCACGGAATTCCGGGAAGCGAGCGGAGCCGAGGAAGGTACCGCCACGGTTGATCATGTCGGACACGCTGTAACGGTCAAGCTGAACCATACGATCTTCATACAGGCCGAGGTAACCGTCATAGATTCCAAAAACTTCCAGACCTTCCGTTAATGCCGCGCGCACAACGCCGCGAATTGCTGCGTTCATGCCCGGCGCATCACCGCCACTTGTCAACACACCGATTTTCTTAATCATGACTACCTCTGAACTTAGGAAGCAAAAAATAATCCTGTTGCCTGAAGCGCTCCCATACCAGGAGTGCACGACGATAATTGCAATAGTATATCAAACGCTTCTGGCTGAATTGATTCAGGTCAGACCAAATGGCGGTAATTTATACAAAAAATGCCTACCCGCCCCACATTTTTACATCGAGTTTACAGACTATAACCGAAAGCTCAAAAAACGCCCTGCCGCGCCGGCGGCACCACAGAACAGGGATCCTGATGGATGATGACATCCGATCCCGGGAAACGGCGCAAAATAGCCTGCTCCACCTGGTCGGCAATCACGTGCGCCTGTACCAGAGGGAGGTTATCTTCCATTTCCAAATGTATTTGAATAAAGCGAGTCGGCCCTGACTGCCGCGTTCGTAGATCGTGCGCGCCGCTGACGCCGGGCCAGCTATTCACGATACTGATGATTTCCTGACGTTCCTCATCCGGAAGCGCGCGGTCTAATAACGATTGCACCGCGTCGTAACCCATACGCAGGGCGCTATATAAAATATAGATGCCAATCCCTAATGCAAACAGCGCATCGGCGCGGTGCCAGCCGTACCAGGAGAGGCCGAGGGCGATAAGAATAGCGCCGTTCATCATAACATCAGACTGATAATGAAGCATATCCGCACGCACGGCCTGGCTCTGGGTTTTTCTGACCACCCAGCGCTGAAAGGTCACCAGCATCAGGGTGCTTATCAAGGCAATCAGCGTTACCACCATCCCGACGCCTGCCGCCTGCATCGGTTCAGGGCGAATCAGATGCTGGATCCCGGTCAGGAACAGAAACAACGCCGAACCGGAAATAAACATGCTCTGCGCCAGCGCCGCCAGCGATTCCGCTTTCCCATGGCCAAAAGTATGTTCTTCATCAGCGGGTTGTAGTGAGTAACGCACCACCAGCAGGTTGGTCAGCGAGGCGGCAATATCCACCAGCGAATCCACCAGCGCCGCCAGAATACTCACCGAACCGGTATACCACCACGCAAAAATTTTGATCAAAAGTAACACGGAGGCCATCGCCGTCGCGGCAATAGCCGCGCGACTCACCAGCCGCCCATAAGATTGATTCATAAACGCTCCTTTTCCGGCGATGCGCTTAGTATAACCTGAACTTTTACCCGGAAGATGAACGGGCATGCGGCGGCTGAGGCGAAAAAAAGACAAAAAAAACCCCCACATCATGTGGGGGAAGACAGGGATGGTGTCTATGGCAAGGAAAACAGGGTTTGTTACTTGGGTTGCACGGTACTGCTACTACTGGAAAGCATCATGGCTGAGCCTTTCTGCATCCTTGCAACCTCACGCAACTGATCCATACGCTGCTGGTGCTTAGCATTTAAAACCGCTTGCTGCTCAGGGGTTAGCAGGTGGTACATCTGGTTGCGGACTTTCGCCATTTCTACCTGGCGGGCAACCTGTTCCTGCGCCATCTTTTCTGCCTGAGCGCGCACAGCGCTTTCATCAAATTTATCTGCGGTGACAAGACTATGCATTGTCTCCAGTTCGCTAACATTAACAGGGAGCCGGTCATGGCGCGCCCGTTGCATAAGATCCCGTAACTGCTGTCGTTGCTGTTCGGTTAGACTTATGCCGTCAAACATATGGCTCTGGCCGCTGCGCTGGGCTCCCTCTTCACCGTGGAGCCAGTTAACGCCGGTAACGACTTCAGCGGCTTGGCTAGTAGCACTTAGCGCCAGCGTTGAGGCCATGACGGCAGCGATAACATTGCGCATCACATACTCCCAAAACGTTTGTGTCGCGATTCAACGAGAGACAGTTTACGATTCAGGCTGCAAACATGCGTCAGGGGGTGTAAAACAACGTAAAGTCATGGATTAGCGAGCCTTGATGACGTAATTTCTGCCTCGGAGGTATTTAAACAATGAATAAAATCCTGTTAGTTGATGATGACCGGGAGCTCACCTCCCTGTTAAAAGAGCTGCTCGATATGGAAGGTTTTAATGTGCTCGTTGCCCATGACGGTGAACAGGCGCTGGCGCTTCTTGACGACAGCATTGATCTCCTTTTGCTTGATGTGATGATGCCGAAGAAAAACGGTATCGACACGCTTAAAGAATTACGTCAGACACACCAGACCCCGGTTATCATGCTAACGGCGCGCGGAAGCGAGCTGGATCGCGTTCTCGGCCTCGAACTCGGGGCGGATGACTATTTGCCTAAGCCGTTTAACGATCGCGAGCTGGTGGCCCGTATACGCGCGATTCTGCGTCGTTCCCACTGGAGCGAGCAGCAGCAGACCACTGAATCCGGTTCTCCGACCCTGGAAGTGGATGCGTTAAGCCTCAATCCGGGTCGTCAGGAAGCCAATTTTGATGGGCAAACGCTGGAGCTGACCGGTACCGAGTTCACTCTGCTGTATCTGCTGGCACAGCATCTGGGTCAGGTGGTGTCACGTGAACACTTAAGCCAGGAAGTGCTGGGCAAGCGGCTGACGCCGTTCGACCGCGCTATCGATATGCATATTTCCAACCTGCGGCGTAAGCTGCCGGAGCGCAAAGACGGCCATCCGTGGTTTAAAACGTTGCGCGGACGCGGCTATCTGATGGTTTCTGCTTCATGATTGGAAGTTTAACCGCACGCATCTTCGCCATCTTCTGGCTCACGCTGGCGCTGGTGTTGATGCTGGTACTGATGTTGCCCAAGCTGGACTCGCGCCAGATGACCGAGCTGCTGGAAAGCGAGCAACGTCAGGGCATCATGATTGAGCAGCACGTCGAGGCCGAACTGGCGAACGACCCGCCGAACGACCTGATGTGGTGGCGACGCCTGTTTCGCGCCATCGATAAGTGGGCGCCGCCGGGGCAGCGACTGCTGCTGGTCACCAGCGAAGGCCGCGTGATCGGCGCAGAACGCAACGAAATGCAGATCATTCGTAACTTTATCGGCCAGGCCGATAATGCCGATCATCCGCAGAAGAAGCGTTACGGACGCCTGGAGATGGTCGGCCCGTTTTCCGTCAGGGATGGTGAAGATAATTATCAACTTTATCTCATCCGCCCTGCCAGCACTTCACAATCCGACTTCATCAACCTGCTGTTTGACCGTCCGCTATTACTGCTTATCGTGACGATGCTGGTCAGCGCCCCGCTGCTGCTCTGGCTGGCGTGGAGTCTGGCGAAACCGGCGCGCAAACTGAAAAACGCCGCCGACGAAGTTGCCCAGGGTAACCTGCGGCAGCATCCTGAACTGGAAGCCGGTCCGCAGGAGTTTCTGGCCGCCGGGGCCAGCTTCAACCAGATGGTGACCGCGCTTGAGCGAATGATGACCAGCCAGCAGCGGCTGCTGTCGGATATCTCGCACGAGCTACGCACGCCGTTAACCCGTCTGCAGTTAGGCACTGCGTTGCTGCGCCGCCGCAGCGGTGAAAGCAAAGAGCTGGAGCGTATCGAAACCGAAGCGCACCGGCTGGATAGCATGATTAACGACCTGCTGGTGATGTCGCGTAATCAGGCGAAAAACGCGCTGGTCAGCGAGACGGTGAAAGCGAATCAGCTGTGGGGCGAAGTGCTGGACAACGCGGCATTTGAAGCCGAACAGATGGGGAAATCATTTACCGTTGAGTATCCGCCGGGCCCCTGGCCGCTGTACGGTAACCCTAATGCGCTGGAAAGCGCGCTGGAAAATATCGTGCGCAACGCGCTGCGCTACTCGCACACGAAAATTTCCGTCAGTTTCTCGGTGGATAAAGACGGAATCACGGTCAACGTCGATGATGACGGCCCGGGCGTCAGCCCGGAGGATCGCGAACAGATTTTCCGTCCGTTCTATCGTACCGACGAGGCTCGCGATCGCGAGTCCGGCGGCACCGGTCTGGGGCTGGCGATTGTCGAAACGGCGATTCAGCAACATCGCGGCTGGGTTAAAGCCGACGATAGCCCGCTGGGTGGGCTGCGTTTAACAATCTGGCTGCCGCTGTATAAGCGTACTTAACCCTGTCCCGGCTTGCGCTACGCTGAGCCGGGCTACTGGTTGCAACGTTCAATATGGGGGAATTATTTCCCCCATAATCTGCGCGAATTATCCTCGATCTGCCCGCTTAAACGCCGTTTCTGCATGGTTCTGCTCCAGCTCACCGACAGTCCCGCCGCCGATAGCAGACGGTGATACTGGTCGTCGTCAAACGGCATATGCCAGGCAATCGCACCAGCCTCATGCACGCTCACGTCGCTCAGACGCGATACCAGCTCCAGCGGCGCATCGCTGGAAACCCGGCCGCCGGCGATAATGCGGTAGAGCCAGCCAACCTTGCCGCTGTTTTGCATCAGTTGCGCCATGTCGCTAATACCGAAATGGTAATTCAGTTTGAAGCAGGGAGAGCGCGGTTGAGTGACCTGAATCAGCGCTTCGCCCCAACGAAAGATATCGCCGATATAGACGTTTTTTTCCGTTAGCCCTTCGGTAGAAAGGTTTTCGCCGAATGCGGGGGCGCAGAACAGATCGGCCTGCTGCGGGAATTCGCGGATCCAGTCGAGGTAATGCTCGCGGGGATAGTGGCACAGCGCGCGATCCGGCCCGCCGTGAATTTTCTTTTCCGCCTGCTCGTCCCCTTCCAGCCCGAGATCGCCGAGCTGTAATTCGCCATCGACCTGGATTTTGCCAATTGCGCTGGGGCGGCTACCGTCGTAGTCCCTGATTTTGCCGACAAAGACATTCACCGGATAATGCATTGCTGCTCTCCTTGCTACGGATATAAAAAAAGCGAGTCATCAGACTCGCTTCTCTCTTAGCACAATGCAACCTTATTTTTTGGCGGCAAAACGCGCTGCTGCTTCGTCCCAGTTCACCACGTCCCAGAAGGCTTTGATGTAGTCCGGACGGCGGTTCTGGAATTTCAGGTAGTAAGCGTGTTCCCACACATCCAGGCCGATAATCGGGAAGCCTGAAGCGCCGGAAATGGCTTCGCCCATCAGCGGGGAGTCCTGGTTTGCGGTAGAAACGACGGCCAGTTTGTCGCCTTTCAGCACCAGCCACGCCCAGCCGGAACCAAAGCGGGTAGCTGCCGCTTTTTCGAATTCAGCTTTGAAGTTGTCCACAGAACCGAAATCACGCTCGATAGCGGCTTTCAGGTCGCCCTGCAGGGTGGTGCCGGTTTTCAGGCCTTTCCAGAACAGGCTGTGGTTAGCGTGGCCGCCCGCGTTGTTACGCAGTACGGTTTTTTTGTCAGCCGGCAGTTGATCAAGCTTAGTGATCAGCTCTTCCGCGGACAGGTTAGCGAATTCCGGCAGGCTTTCCAGCGCTGCGTTAGCGTTGTTAACGTAGGTCTGGTGATGCTTAGTATGATGGATCTCCATCGTCTGCTTGTCGAAATGCGGTTCCAGAGCATCGTAAGCGTACGGCAGGGATGGCAGTGTATAACTCATAATCATCTCCATTATTATCGGGCGGCAGAGGGTGTTAACGCCGCGTAAGCAGTCGGTTCATTATAGTTAATTAAATGATATTGAAAATGATTATCAATGCCGTAGTTTTACTAAGGTTATACCCAAAATAGATACACGCCGGTTTGTGAGCTAAAACAACCCATTAAGCCCCTGATTGCCAGAGTTTCGTCTGAGGTGGCAACAGCTCAAAGGCGTAAAAACTGCGCAATTTTTACACTCATCGCATCGGAGAGAGTCTATCCAACCCAACACAGATGAGGGTAAAGGCAATGAATCATGCGATTACGATGGGAATTTTTTGGCATTTAATTGGCGCCGCCAGTGCCGCCTGTTTTTATGCCCCTTTCAAGAAGGTGAAACACTGGTCGTGGGAAACCATGTGGTCGATCGGCGGGATTGTTTCCTGGCTAATTCTGCCGTGGGCGATAAGCGCCATGCTGCTGCCCGATTTCTGGGCCTACTATCGCTCATTTAGCGCTTCCACGCTGCTGCCGGTGTTTTTGTTCGGCGCGATGTGGGGCATCGGTAACATCAACTATGGCCTGACCATGCGCTATCTGGGGATGTCGATGGGTATCGGTATCGCTATCGGCATTACGCTTATCGTCGGCACCTTAATGACGCCGATCCTCAACGGCCACTTTGATGTGTTGATTCACACCAAAGGCGGACAAATGACCCTGCTCGGCGTGCTGGTGGCGGTGATTGGCGTGGGTATCGTCACCCGCGCCGGCCAGCTTAAAGAGCGCAAAATGGGCATCAAAGCGGAAGAGTTCAACCTGAAAAAAGGGCTGATGCTGGCGGTGATGTGCGGTATTTTCTCCGCCGGCATGTCATTTGCGATGAACGCCGCTAAACCAATGCATGAAGCCGCCGCGGCGCTGGGCGTCGATCCGCTGTATACCGCGCTGCCAAGCTACGTGGTGATCATGGGCGGCGGCGCACTGGTTAACCTCGGCTTCTGTTATATTCGCCTCGCCAAAGTGAAGGATTTGTCGCTAAAAGCCGACTTCTCACTGGCAAAACCGCTTATCATCAGCAACATTCTGCTTTCCGCATTGGGCGGGCTAATGTGGTATCTGCAGTTCTTCTTCTATGCCTGGGGCCACGCCAGTATCCCGGCGCAGTATGACTACATGAGCTGGATGCTGCATATGAGCTTCTACGTACTGTGCGGCGGGCTGGTCGGGCTGGTGCTGAAAGAGTGGAACAACGCCGGACGCCGCCCGGTCAGCGTGCTCAGCCTCGGCTGCGTGGTGATTATCATCGCCGCGAATATCGTCGGCCTGGGAATGGCTAACTGATTTCCCCTTACGCGGCGGCGCGACTGCGCTGCCGCCACTGTCCCGGCGTCATGCCAATTTCCCGATTAAACACCACCGAAAAATAGTTACTGTCCTCAAACCCGCACTGCATGGCGATCTCGCCGATTAGCCGCTCGGTATGCTGCAGTAAATACTGCGCATGGCAGATCCGCAGCTGGCGCAAATAGTGAGTTATCGTCATTCCCGTTTGCTGGCGAAACTGCTGGCGTAACGCGCGTTCGCTGCAGCCTTCATGCAGACAGAAGCTATCCAGATTAAAGGGGCGATTCAGACTTCCGGCCAGCGCCGTTAGCAGTTTGTCGAGCAGAGTTTCGCTTTGCGTCGCCGCCAGATTATCAGTGGCGTAGCGATAGCGCTGGAGCGTTAGCGCCAGTTGGGCAAACAGCAGTTCCGCCATGCTGTCCGCCTGCGCATCCTGCCGCGCGCTTTCGTGTTCCAGCTGGTTAATCACCTGCCTGACCTGCGCCATGCCGCTGCTGCCGATCCGCCAGTGCGGCTGCCAGGTCGTGCCGAATAATCCCGGAATATGCGCCGCCCAGTCAAAATTGAGCCGCAGTCGATCCGGGCAATAAATAATATTCTGCAGAACCAGGTCGTTGACCGAAGCATAAGAGTGTTTATCTTCCGCGCGGATATAAAAGAGATCGCCGCGGGTAATCCGCCACGGGCGATCGTTGAGGATATGCAGGCCGTTGCCGCGCCACACCAGCACCAGCTCGCAAAATTCATGGGTATGCTCGGCGAAGACGTTTTGCGGGTAGCGGTCAGCCACCGCGACCGCCTGCGAGGGAGAGGCAAAAAACTCATCTTTGCGAAGCACCAGCTGACCTGCCACAACTCTTACTCCCGACGCGGAAACCAACCATTATTCGCATTTTGGTGAGGCAATACGTTGACTCTTCTCGCGTTACTGAAGAATAGCGTCGCGCCCCTGGCGAATATCGCGCGGCGACCAGTCGAATTCACGGCGAAATAGCGTCGAAAAATGGTTACTGTCGCCAAAACCGCAGCGATAAGCGATTTCTGTCACGCTATCATCGCTGTGGCGCAGCAGGTGCCGCGCTTTCATCAGGCGCACCCGGTTGAGGTAGCGCTGGGGCGTCAGCCCGGTTTGCAGCTTTAGCTGGCGATGCAGGGTGCGTAAAGAGAGCGAAAACTGCGCCGCTACCTCCTCCCAGCATATCTCTTCGGCAAAATGGTCTTCCAGCCAGGCCATCAGCTGATTCAGCCGCGCCTCGTGGTTGCCGGCGCCTTCCGCCAGGCTGTTGCTGTGCAGTAGCACCAGTAGCTGCATAAAAAGGATTTCACGGCTGGCGATGGTATGGGGTTCGATGCCCTGCCCGACCTTTTCCATCTGACCGACGATTTGCCGCACCTGCTGCAGTACCGTCTGGTTGACTCGCCAGTGTGACAGATAGTTGCCGTCCTGCTCCTGCGGCAGCAGCTGGTTCACGCCGGTCAAAAAACGAAAAGCATCCGGCGCGCGGTAGAGCACGTTGGTCAGACACAGGTTATTAGTGTGTTCGTAAAGATGGCGATCGTGATCGCGAATAAAGCAGACCGAACCGCCGCTGATGGTATAGGGCTGGCCGTTGAAAACGTGAATGCCCGTACCCTGTTCAACGATGACAATCTCATGAAAATCATGGTGATGTTCTGGAAAGGCCGCTTGAGGAAGGCGCGGTTCAATCGCCACCGCCGAGACGCCGGCCTTAAAAAAATCCGTACTGTGCAACACGGTCATAGCAGCCTCCACGAATGAGAAAAATTATCAACCGTCGCCGCAAATAGTAATTAAGGGCCGGCAATCCGGCCTTCAATTTTTGACCGCGAACCGCGTAAAACCTGCCGTTTTTTCAAGAACCAGCCGGAAATTTCCGGAACTGCGGCCAACATCACACCGCACCTCGCGCCGCCCATAAAACGAAACTGTGACGCTTCTCACGGTCACCTTTGCTGTGTTGCCAGCCGCCCGCTTTCGCTGTCAGTAGCGAGAAGGTGACGCAGAGACGCCTTTTTTAGACTGCCTGTAATGATTTTAAGAAGGGTCGTGCCATGAGTATTCGTCATTGTGTCGCCGTTGATTTAGGCGCATCCAGCGGTCGGGTCATGCTTGCGAATTATGACACCGCGACGCGCGCGCTGACGCTGCGTGAAGTTCACCGTTTCACCAACCGCCTCCTGAAAGTGGGCGGCTACGATTGCTGGGATATCGATAGCCTGGAAGCGGAAATTCGCCGTGGGCTGGTGAAAGTGTGCGAACAGGGGATCCTGATCGACAGTATCGGCATCGACACCTGGGGCGTTGATTTCGTCTTGCTGGATAAGCACGGCCAGCGCGTCGGCCTGCCGGTTTCCTATCGCGATAGCCGCACTCACGGCCTGATGGCGCAGGCAATCGAACACCTCGGCCGCGCCAATATCTACTGCCGCAGCGGCATCCAATTTCTGCCGTTCAACACCCTTTATCAGCTGCGGGCGCTGGTCAGCCAGCAGCCGACGCTGGTGGAACAGGTCGCCCATGCGCTGCTGATCCCGGACTACTTCAGCTACCGCCTGACCGGCGCGATGAACTGGGAATACACCAACGCCACCACCACGCAACTGGTTAATATCAATAGCGATAACTGGGATGACGAGCTGCTCCGCTGGAGCGGCGCGCAGCCGGACTGGTTCGGTACGCCGACGCATCCGGGCAATGTTATCGGCCACTGGATCTGCCCGCAGGGTAACCGCATCCCGGTGGTCGCCGTCGCCAGCCACGATACGGCCAGCGCCGTGATCGCCTCGCCGCTGGCGGATAAAAATGCCGCCTATCTCTCATCAGGCACCTGGTCGCTGATGGGCTTTGAAAGTAAAACGCCTTACACCAGCCAGCAAGCACTGAAGGCGAATATCACTAATGAAGGCGGCGCTGAGGGACGCTATCGGGTACTGAAAAACATCATGGGCCTATGGCTGCTGCAGCGGGTACTGCAAGAGCAGAACATTAGCGATCTGCAGGCGCTGATTGTCGACACGGCGATGCTGCCAGCCTGCCGTTACCTGATTGATTGCAATAACGATCGCTTTATTAACCCGGCCAATATGAGTGCCGAAATTCAGGCCGCCTGCGCGGAGACCGCCCAGCCGATTCCGGTCACTCCCGCCGAACTGGCGCGCTGCATTTTTGACAGCCTGGCGCTGCTGTATGCCCGGGTATTGGGCGAGCTTGCAGCACTCCGCGGCCACCCTTTTAGCCAGTTACATATCGTCGGCGGCGGCTGCCAGAACGCGTTGCTTAACCAACTGTGCGCCGATGCCTGCGGCCTGCCGGCGGTGGCGGGCCCCATTGAAGCCTCCACGCTTGGCAATATCGGCATCCAGCTGATGACGCTGGATGAACTGCACAACGTCGATGAATTCCGTCAGGTGGTACGCGACAACGCGTCGCTCACCACGTTCACCCCACATTCAGATAGCGAAATTGCCCGCTTCGTCGCGCAATTTCAGCCACAACCTACAAAGGAGCTTTGCGCATGACCACTCAACTTGAACAAGCCTGGGAAATTGCTAAGCAGCGCTATGCCGCCATCGGCGTAGATGCCGAGGAAGCTCTGCGTCAGCTGGACCGTCTGCCGGTGTCAATGCACTGCTGGCAGGGCGATGACGTGGCGGGCTTTGAAAACCCGGAAGGCAACTTAACCGGCGGCATTCAGGCCACCGGCAACTATCCCGGCAAAGCGCGCAATGCCCAGGAGCTACGCGCCGACCTCGAACAGGCGCTAAGCCTGATACCGGGGCCGAAGCGCCTTAATCTGCACGCGATTTATCTTGAGTCCGCCACGCCGGTCGCGCGTAATGAAATCAAGCCGGAACACTTTAAGCACTGGGTGGAATGGGCGAAACGCCACCAGTTGGGGCTCGATTTTAACCCTTCCTGCTTCTCGCATCCGCTAAGCGCCGACGGCTTTACGCTGTCGCACGCCAACCCGGAGATTCGTCAGTTCTGGATCGATCACTGTAAAGCCAGCCGCCGCATCTCCGCTTATTTCGGCGAACAACTTGGGACGCCATCGGTAATGAATATCTGGGTGCCGGACGGCATGAAAGATATTACCGTCGATCGCTTCGCCCCGCGCCAGCGGCTGCTGAACGCGCTGGATGAGGTCATCAGCGAAAAGCTCGATCCGGCGCACCATATCGACGCCGTTGAGAGCAAGCTGTTCGGTATCGGCGCTGAAAGCTATACCGTGGGCTCCAATGAATTCTACATGGGCTACGCCGCCAGTCGTCAAACCGCGTTGTGCCTGGATGCCGGCCACTTCCATCCGACGGAAGTCATCTCCGACAAAATCTCCGCCGCCATGCTCTATATCCCACGCCTGCTGCTGCACGTCAGCCGCCCGGTACGCTGGGACAGCGATCACGTGGTGCTGCTGGATGACGAAACCCAGGCCATCGCCAGCGAAATTATCCGCCACAACCTGTTCGACCGCGTGCATATCGGCCTCGACTTCTTTGATGCCTCCATTAACCGCATCGCGGCGTGGGTAATCGGCACCCGCAACATGAAAAAAGCCCTGCTGCGCGCGCTGCTCGAGCCGACGGCGCTGCTGCGCCAGCTGGAAAACGACGGTGATTACACCGCCCGTCTGGCGCTGCTCGAAGAGCAGAAATCTCTGCCGTGGCAGGCCATCTGGGAGATGTACTGCCAGCGTCACGATACGCCGGCAGGCAGCCAGTGGCTGGAAAACGTGCGGACCTATGAAAAAGACGTGCTGAGCCAGCGCGGCTAATGCCTGACTTTCCCCGGATTGCGCCGTACAGGGTTTATCCGGGGAATCACACCTATTACGAATCAACAGGAAAGACAAGACTATGCACAACATCATCAATTCATGGTTCGTTCAGGGCATGATCAAAGCCACCTCCGACGCCTGGCTTAAAGGCTGGGACGAGCGTAACGGCGGTAATTTGACGCTGCGCCTGGATGAAGCGGATATCGCGCCATTCAAAGCCGATTTTCACGCTCAGCCGCGCTATATCGCCTTAAGCCAGCCGATGCCGGAACTGGCTAATCAGCCGTTTATCGTTACCGGTTCCGGTAAATTCTTCCGTAATGTGCAGCTCGATCCCGCCGCCAATCTCGGAGTGGTGAAAATAGACAACGACGGCGCGGGCTACTTCATTCTGTGGGGGTTAACGGAAGAAGCCGTGCCGACGTCGGAACTGCCGGCGCATTTCCTGTCGCACTGCGAGCGCATCAAAGCCACCGGCGGCAAAGATCGCGTGATCATGCACTGCCATGCCACCAACCTGATCGCCCTGACCTACGTGCTGGAGAACAACAGCGATCTGTTCACCCGCAAGCTTTGGGAAGGCAGCACCGAATGCCTGGTGGTGTTCCCGGACGGCGTCGGCATTCTGCCGTGGATGGTGCCGGGCACCGACGAGATTGGCCAGGCGACCGCCGGTGAAATGCAGAAACACTCTCTGGTGCTGTGGCCATTCCACGGCGTCTTCGGCAGCGGACCGACGCTGGATGAGACTTTCGGCCTAATCGATACCGCCGAGAAATCCGCCGAGGTGCTGGTGAAAGTCTATTCGATGGGCGGCATGAAACAGACGATTAGCCGCGAAGAATTGATTGCGTTAGGCCAACGCTTTGGCGTCACGCCGCTGGCCAGCGCGCTGGCGCTCTAAGAAAGCGAGTCGCTTTGTAAGGAGAATAATCATGAGCTTTATGTTGGCACTGCCGAAAATCAGCCTGCATGGCGCGGGCGCGATCGGCGATATGGTGAGCCTGGTGGCGGACAAGCAGTGGGGAAAAGCGCTGATTGTCACCGACGGCCATCTGGTGGAAATGGGCCTGCTCGATAGCCTGTTTCAGGCGCTGGAAGCGCATCAACTGTCTTATCATCTGTTCGATAACGTCTTTCCGAACCCAACCGAAGCGCTGGTTCAGCAAGGTATCGCCGCATTCCGTGCGGCGCAGTGCGACTATATTATCGCCTTCGGCGGCGGCAGCCCGATCGATACCGCTAAGGCGGTGAAAATTCTCAGCGCTAACCCGGCGCCATCGACCGCCTATTCCGGCGTGGGCAAAGTGAAGAATGCCGGCGTGCCGCTGGTGGCAATAAACACCACCGCCGGAACCGCCGCTGAAATGACCAGCAACGCGGTGATTATTGATAGCGAACGTCAGGTGAAAGAGGTCATCATCGACCCAAACATCATCCCGGATATTGCCGTCGACGACGCCAGCGTGATGCTCGATATTCCGCCGTCGGTTACCGCCGCGACCGGTATGGATGCGTTAACCCACGCTATTGAGGCGTTTGTCTCCGTCGGCGCCCATCCGCTGACCGACGCCAACGCGCTGGAAGCGATTCGCTTAATTCACCAGTGGCTGCCGCTGGCCGTTGATGACGGGCACAATCTGCAGGCCCGCGAGCAGATGGCATACGGTCAGTATCTGGCAGGAATGGCGTTCAACAGCGCAGGTCTTGGTCTGGTACACGCGCTGGCGCACCAGCCGGGCGCGACCCACAATCTGCCGCACGGCGTTTGTAATGCCATCCTGCTGCCGATCATCGAAAACTTTAACCGCCCGAACGCGGTAGCGCGTTTTGCCCGCATCGCCCAGGCGGTGGGCGTCGATACGGGCGGCATGAGCGACGAAACCGCCAGCATGGCGGCGATTAATGCGATTCGCGCGTTGAGCAAACGAGTCGGTATTCCTGAAGGCTTTAGCCAGCTTGGCGTCAGTAAGGCCGACATCGAAGGCTGGCTGGATAAAGCGCTGGCCGACCCCTGCGCGCCGTGTAACCCGCGCAGCGCCAGCCGCGACGAGGTGCGCGAGTTATACCTGGAGGCGTTATGATCCGCAAAGCCTTCGTGATGCAGGTTAATCCCGACGCCCACGAGGAGTATCAGCGCCGTCATAATCCCATCTGGCCTGAACTGGAAGCCACGCTGAAAGCGCATGGCGCGCACCACTATGCAATCTACCTCGACAAACAGCGCCATCTGCTATTCGCCACGGTGGAAATTGAATCGGAGGCCCGCTGGAACGCGGTGGCGGAAACAGAGGTCTGCCAACGCTGGTGGCGGTATATGCGCGAGGTGATGCCGACGAATCCGGATAACAGCCCGCTAAGCGCTGAACTGAGTGAAGTGTTTTACCTTGCGTAATAAAGAAAACGCCTGAGCAATCAGGCGTTTTTGCTACCAGAGGGATTAGGCATTTTTGCGCACAAAGAAACCGTAGCAGCAGGCGCCCATAAACAGCAGTATCCCACCGAGAATAAATACGTTGGTAAAGTGCCCGGTAGCATCAAGAATAATGCCGGTGATAATCGGCGCCAGCGCCGCGCCGAGAAAGCCGCCAAAGTTCTGGATAGCACCCAATGAGGCGACCTGTTCTTTCGGCGCCATATCGGTCGCTAACGTCCAGATCACGCCGGAAGGCATTTGTGAACAGAAGTAGCCCAGCGTCAGCAGGGCGATCGCAACGCCGCTATTATCAACAAACGGAATCGGCATCACGAAACAGGCCGCCAGCGCGGCACCCGCCACAATCGGCACTTTACGCGCGGTAACGGCGTTCATCCCTTTACGCACCAGTCTGTCAGAAAGCATCCCGCCACACAGCACGCCGATAATACCGGCAAAGAAAGGTATCGAGGCGATAAAACCGGTCTGCTTGAGGCTAAAGCCCAGCGAGGTTTCCAGATATCCCGGCAGCCATGTCAGATAAACCCAAATGGTAAACATGATGCAGAAGTTACCGGCAATCATGAACCAGGTGGTTTTCCGGCGAAACAGTTCTCCCCAGCTGACCTTCGGCTGCTCACCTTCGGGACGTATGACTTTCCCGGTATGTATCAGCATCGCCTCGCGCGCGTCCGGGTCGCGATAAAACTTAAGCCACGCCAGCAACAATGGCAGTCCGAGCAGGCCGACAACCATGAACATGCCGCGCCAGCCGATCCATAACAGCAAAATAGTCAGCACCGGAGGCGCTATCGCATTGGCGATTTGCGAACCGGTATTGATAATTGACGTTGGCAAACCGCGTTCTTTCTCCGCAAACCAGCTCTGGGTGATCTTGATACCGGAAGTGAAGAACGGTGACTCCGCCACGCCCAGCAGCATGCGCAAACCATAGAAGAAGCTATAGGTGTTCACGAAGCCCATTAAGAACGTCACCGCTGACCATAACCCCAGCGCGCCGCTGAACATTTTCTTCGCGCCAAAGCGGTCTACCAGCCAGCCGGCGGGTAAATTCGCCAGCGCATAGGGCCAGAGAAACGCTGACAATAACAGCCCCATTTCAGTACCAGAGAAGCCAAACTCCCTGGCGATGGTGGTGTTCGCGATACTCAGGTTGGCGCGATCGAGGTAATTGACCACCGCGGCCAGCAGCAGGATTAAAATAATGCCCCAACGTCGACGCGAGAGTTTCGGCGCCGCAATCGCTTCAGCCGCCGTTTGATTTAGCGAACTCATAAACCCTCCTCCAGCAAGGCGCGATCGATTTTCATCACCGCTTTACGGATATGTTGCCGCTCGCCATCGCGCGGATGGCAGCAGGGGCGATGGATATCCTGGGGAAAGAAAATGGCGAACATGCCGGGTTTCAGGGTTATCTGCGTCTCCTCTTCTTCAACCTGCCAGAACAAGATGTCCTGCTGCGGCGTCCGATCCTCGGTAACGCAATGACTGCCGCTTTCAGCGCGGCTGACACCCATCCGCTCCTCGCCGGAAATCAGATACTGAATATCAATGAACTGCTTGTGCGACTCCGGCCGCGCCTGCGCGAAAGGCACGCTCTCCATCTCCTGTAGCAGGCAGAAAAGTTTCCCCGGGATCAGGTCGATTTTCCCCGGCGCGAAGCGCTGGAAATCCTGGCTGGCGATAAACGCCAGCGCCTGGCGGATCGCCGGATGAAACGCGGCCTGTTGCGCAGACCACGCCTGCAGACTCGATACGATCATAACGATCCCTCCCTTAGCCGGCGATCCGCTGCTGCCACAGTTCAGTCCCGGCGCGGATCTGGTCGAGGATCACCGTCAGCCCCCAGAATTTGCTCAGCACATCGTCTTTATTAACCCGGCAGGCATCGCTGTCGAAGGTCCCCAGCCGTTGATGGTAAATTTTGGCGTTTTTCGGGTAGCCCAGCGTTTCGGTTACCGCACCCAGCGACAGAAATATCGCCAGTTCATCGGCCAGCGCCCGCTGATTTTTGCCTTCCCGCCACAGCCAGCCGTACAGTTCGGGATGGAAGTTGGTGAACACGCCGCTGAAACCTTCGGCGCCCGCCAGCATCGCCGGCCAGGCAATCGCGGCATTGGCGTTAATGACCTTCAGCGGGGTTCCCTGCGCCAGACGCACGCGGCGCTCAACGGTTGGCAGATCGCAGCTCACATCTTTCAGCACCACGAAACGACCACTGTTGGCGCACCAGGCGAACTCGTCGTCGCTAAGCAGGCGGCGATACGGCGCCGGGCACTCGTACAGCCCCAGCGGCATGGAAGAAGGCAAAGCCGCTAACAGCGATTGCAGGGTAGCGAAAAAGACTTCACTGCCCTCATTACGCGGATCGAGATGATTAGTGACCAGCACCAGCGCATCAATGCCGGTCTGCGCCATTGCCAGCAACTCCTCTTTTTGCGCCGCCAGATCATCGCTGATATGGCCCGAGGCAATGACTGGAATGCGTCCCGCCACGCGTTGCACCACGAAACGCGCCAGCTCGACACGCTCCTGTAGGCTGAGATATTGCATTTCGCTGGACTGGCAGACGGCAAAAAGCGCATCCACGCCCTTTGCCAGATACCAATCAATCAGCTTCGCCAGCGCCGGATAATCAATCTGGTCGTCAGCGGTAAAAGGGGTCAGCATGACGGGTACAACACCGTTAATCGTTTTCATCTTATTTTTCCTGGATTAGAGGGTACGGAGTCGGGCACTTGCCTGCGCAAAGTCAGGCATGTTGGAAGCCCCCTCCAGCTCGACGGCCAGAGAGGCGAAAGCAGAGGCCCAGGTCGCGGCCTGAACCAGGGTGTTGCCGGCAGCCAGCGAGGCGGCGAGCGCGCCATTAAACGCATCGCCAGCGCCGGTGGTATCGACGGTGACCGCCGGAAAGGCGCGAATTTGGCTAAACTGGAGATTATCCAGCAGCAGCGCTCCGCGCGACCCCATGGTAATCAGAACTTTCTTTACACCTAATTCAGCGATGCGCAGCGCGGCTTCTTTGGCAGTATCAACATCGTGAATGTCGATACCGGATAATAATGAAGCCTCGGTTTCATTCGGTGTAATCACATCGATATAAGGGATGCTTTTGATTATTTCCGCCGAGTATGGCGCCGGATTGAGAATGACTGTCTTACCGAGTTCCCTGGCGATTTTTATTAGCGAATGGGTGGCGTCAAAATTATTCTCAAGCTGAACAAGTAAAACGTCGGAGGCGGACAACTCTGGAATAATCGCCTCAATCTCATTATGCGTTATTGTAGTATTGGCGCCAGAGTAAATAGCAATCATATTTTCGCCATTTTCCTGCGAAACATAAATAATGGCATTGCCGGTAGGTTCGCTCTCAGATTGATAAAGCGTATAGGAGTGTATTTCTGAACGAGTGAGATGATCGGCCGCCAGGTGGCTAAACTGATCCTTGCCCACCTTAGCGACAAAATGGACCTGCGCGCCGGCTTTACTGGCCGCTGTCGCCTGATTCGCCCCCTTGCCACCGGGCCCAAGGCTGCTGGCGAGCGCCAGTAGCGATTCTCCGCCGCGCGGAAAACGCTCCACTCGGGCCACGATATCCACATTAAATGAGCCGAATACACACACTTTGCCGTTCATCGATTTTCCTTTCTGCTGACCGCTCGCCGTAGGTTTCCGATGGTTAATCGGCTGCAGCAGCACGCCGAAACTATCACCGGTTTCAGAAATAAGTTCAGCCTTTAAATTGTGCCGGGAAATAATCGCTCCGCCATAACAACGTTGCACCAACCCCATTTCTGCAAGAATATTTAAATCACTGCGAATGGTTTCTTTTGAAACACTAAAATAAGCAGCAAAATAATTAACAAAACCACGCTCATGATCGTTTAAATATTTCAGGATATGCTTTCTACGTTCTTCTAAAAACATAATAGGCCCCAATGTCACGAATTAAGTATACGAACCCCTTCCGGAAGGAAGAGTGACATCAATCCCATGTTTTCAGGCAAAACGGAAGGAAACAAAAATGGAAAAACAATGAAGAAATTGAGTGAATAAATAATTCACTCAATCATTAATGGGAAATGAAATAATCTTCTGCGCATCAGAATAAAATGCGCAGATTATGACTAATTTTGCTCTGCCACCAGCAGCGCCTGGGTATCCGGCTCCAGCGCCTGAAAGAGGTGTTCCCGATCGGCCGGGTAGCAGATGTAATCCCCTTCCCCCAGCTCTTCCGGCGCTTCGGTAAGACCAACGCGCGCGCGCCCCTGAGTGATAATAATATGTTCGACCGACCCGGGCGGGTGCGGGTGCGAGATCCGATCGGCGCCGGGCTGCGTCAACAGCAGATAGATGTCGCGACGCGCGCCGGGGGGACAAGCCGCCAGCAAAATGGCCTGATAGTTGGCCTGCTCAGCAACCACTTTAGTGCCTTCGCCGCGGCGAATCACCTGGGTCTGGTTGGCCTGCGGCTCCAGTAAGCGGGCGAAGGGAATGTCCAGCGCCACGCACAGCGCCCACAATGTTTCCAGGCTAGGGTTGCCATTGCCGGACTCCAGCTGTGACAGGGTCGATTTGGCTATCCCGGCGCGGCGCGCCACCTCCGCCAGTGAGAGCCCGGTGCGCGAACGCTCGCGCGCCAGGCTTTTAGCAATTACGCTGATGGGCTGTGTCATACACCGCTCCTCGTATTTTATATCGAACGAATCGTTCGTCTTGAAAAACCATTCTGTTGCGTTCATTATAATGGAAATTCGTTCGATATGGCTAAAGCGTATGCGTTACAAATTTTCCTGTCTCAGTGGAGACACCATTAAAGCAATCATTCTGGTATGCCTGGCGGTCGGCGTGGTTGGCATGTCTTACGGTTCATTAGCGATGGCCTACGGTTTTCCGCTGTGGGTGCCGTTTGTCCTTTCCATTACGGTGCTGGCCGGTGCCTCTGAGTTTATGTTTATCGGTATTGTCGCCAGCGGCGGTAACCCGCTCGCCGCGGCGGCGGCAGGTTTACTGGTGAACGCCCGCCACGTTCCTTTTGGCGTCACCGTGCGCGATCTGGTCGGCGCCCGCGCCGCCAGCCTGCTCGGCTGCCACATCATGAATGATGAGAGCGTGGTGTTCGGCCTGTCGCAGAAAACCCAGGAGCAACGTAAAGCCGCCTACTGGCTCTGCGGGCTAGGCGTGGCGCTCATCTGGCCGCTCGGTACCCTGCTGGGTGCCGGCGTCGGTAAATTATTACCCGCTCCAGAAACCATCGGCCTGGATGCGGTATTCCCGGCTATTCTGCTGGCGCTGGTGGTACCGGCTTTTAAAAAACGTACCACACTGATTCGTGCCTGCAGCGGCGCGGTTATTTCGCTTGCCGCCGTGCCCTTCGCGCCGGTTGGATTACCGGTTCTGCTCTCATTGTTTGGCTTACTGGCGAGGAAAAAATAATGGCTAATATGACGCTGTTTATCGCCGGGATCGCGATTCTGTCGATCGGCACATACCTGATGCGTTTGGGCGGGGCAAAGCTCGGCAGCCGTTTAGCGTTTTCCGAGCGCTCACAGGCGCTGCTTTCTGATGCCGCGACGGTGTTGCTGTTTTCCGTGGCGCTGGCAACCACCTTTTATGAAGGCGAGCATTTTTCCGGCATGGCGCGGGTACTTGGCGTCGGTTTTGCCGTGTTCCTTGCCTGGCGCAAGATGCCGCTTATCGTGGTGATTATCGCCGCGGCGGTGGTGACGGCGTTGCTACGCCTGGCGGGTATAAACTAAAAAAGCGCCCTGAGGCGCTCTTTCGACGGTAGTTACTTGCTAACTTATTTGTTCAGTTCAGCGGTCATATGCACGCGATTACCGTTAAACGCTTCGGTAATGGTGTAAGAAGACGCGCCGGCAGCCTGCGCCTGAGCGGCGATTTTCGCTTCCGCGGCGTCCATAGTGGAAGCGGTGGCGGTCACGGATTGTGCAGCGAAAGAACCGAAAGAAGCGGCCAGAGCGATAACAGCGACAAAAGTTTTGATGCTTTTCATGATATAAACCCTTTAATTTAGTTGTTTGGATAAGGCGCCGTGCCTTGATGTGATAAATAATAATCTTCACATCCCGTAACTAAAAGCGGAAGGATTTGCTGTCATCTTTCAAAAAAACTGACCAACATTTAACCGGCAATGAGGCGCTGCGGATGAGTATAAATCGTCGCTCTGCCTGGCCTGCAGAACCCCACCAGCGTCAGATTACAACGCTCGGCGACTTCAACCGCCAGCGTCGTCGCCGCAGAGACGGCAAACAGGATTTCCACCCCGCACATCGCGGCCTTCTGTACCATCTCATAACTGGCGCGGCTGGAGACTAAGGCCGCGCCCTGCTGCCAGCCCTCTCCTTCTTCACTACGACGCCCCAGCAGTTTATCCAGCGCAACGTGACGGCCTACATCTTCATGCCCGCCCGCCAGTTCACCGTCAGGGCGCACCCACGCGGCGGCGTGCGTACAGCCGGTCAGGCGGCCGATAGGCTGAACCTCATTTAACTGTTTGAGCGCGCGATCGAGATGAGAGAGCGCAAAGGTCTGGCTAAAGGGCAGCGGCTCGACGGGCTTACCAATATCATTTAGCTGCTCGACGCCACATACCCCACAACCGGTACGCCCGGCGAGCGCCCGGCGGCGCTCTTTCAGCCCCATAAACCGGCGGCTGGAGAGTTCTATTTGCACTTCAACCCCGTTACAGGCCTGTACCACGTCCATCCCGTAGATCTCTTGTCGGCTTTGTATAATCCCTTCAGATAGGGAAAAACCGACGGCGAAATGTTCCAGGTCACGTGGCGTCGCCATCATGACGACGTGCGAGATGCCGTTATAGACCAGAGCGACGGGTACCTCTTCTGCTACCTCGTCTGGCTGAGGATGTTGTAAATCCTCACGTTTCCAGAGGGTAATCTGGCGATAACCTGTGACATCTGTCACATTTTTGATTTGTTCAGGAAGGTTCTTATTCACTTTCATTTAACCGTATTGGAACAGGCATACACACAATGTGGTATTCTGTTTTTATATCCCTCCAGGACCGAGGGAAATTAACTCAATTCTGAACCTTTGCGGCCTTCACCGCAAAGTAAATAACTACATGTGACAATGTCGAAACAAGGAGCGAACCATGCAGGTCAGCAGAAGGCAGTTCTTTAAGATCTGCGCTGGCGGTATGGCAGGCACGACGGCAGCAGCGCTGGGCTTTGCCCCGGCTACTGCGCTCGCGGAAACCCGGCAGTACAAACTGCTGCGTACTCGCGAAACCCGCAACACCTGTACGTACTGTTCCGTTGGCTGCGGGCTATTGATGTATAGCCTCGGCGACGGTGCGAAAAACGCCAAAGCATCCATTTTCCATATCGAAGGCGATCCGGATCATCCGGTAAACCGTGGTGCGCTCTGCCCGAAAGGGGCCGGTCTGGTGGACTTTATCCATTCTGAAAGCCGCCTGAAATTCCCGGAATATCGCGCGCCAGGTTCTGATAAATGGCAGCAAATCAGCTGGGACGAAGCGTTCGATCGCATCGCGAAGCTGATGAAAGAAGACCGTGACGCCAACTTTATCGCCCAAAACAGCGCCGGCACCACCGTTAACCGTTGGCTGACCACCGGTATGCTGTGCGCCTCCGCTTCCAGTAACGAAACCGGCTATTTAACGCAAAAATTCACCCGCGCCCTCGGGATGCTGGCGGTGGATAACCAGGCGCGTGTCTGACACGGACCAACGGTAGCAAGTCTTGCTCCAACATTTGGTCGCGGTGCGATGACCAACCACTGGGTTGATATTAAAAACGCCAACCTGATCGTGGTGATGGGCGGTAACGCCGCAGAAGCGCATCCGGTGGGATTCCGCTGGGCGATGGAAGCCAAAATTCATAACGGCGCCAAGCTCATCGTTATCGATCCGCGCTTTACGCGTACGGCGTCGGTGGCTGATTTCTACACCCCGATTCGTTCCGGTACCGACATAACCTTCCTGTCGGGCGTCATCCTGTACCTGCTGAATAACGAAAAATTCAACCGTGAATACACCGAAGCCTATACCAACGCCAGCCTGATCGTGCGTGAGGACTACAGCTTTGATGATGGTCTGTTCAGCGGCTACGATGCCGAAAAACGCCAGTATGACAAAACCAGCTGGAACTATGAGCTGGATGAAAACGGCTTCGCCAAACGCGATACCACGCTACAGCATCCACGCTGCGTCTGGAATCTGCTAAAACAGCACGTTTCCCGCTATACGCCGGATGTGGTCGAAAACATCTGTGGTACGCCGAAGGCCGATTTCCTTAAAGTTTGCGAATATATTGCAGAAACCAGCGCGCACGATAAAACCGCGTCGTTCCTGTATGCTCTCGGCTGGACCCAGCACTCCATCGGCGCGCAGAACATTCGCACCATGGCGATGATCCAGCTGCTGCTTGGCAACATGGGGATGGCAGGCGGCGGCGTCAATGCCCTGCGCGGTCACTCCAATATCCAGGGTCTGACTGACCTCGGCCTGCTCTCAACCAGCCTGCCGGGATACATGTCGCTGCCTAATGAAAAACAGGCCGACCTGCAGACCTACCTGAGCGCCAACACGCCGAAACCGCTGTTGAAAGATCAGGTGAACTACTGGGGCAACTATCCGAAGTTCTTCGTCTCCATGATGAAAGCCTTCTTCGGCGATAAAGCTACGGCAGAAAATAGCTGGGGCTTTGACTGGTTGCCGAAGTGGGATAAGAGCTACGACGTGCTGCAGTATTTCGAGATGATGAATCAGGGCAAAGTGAATGGCTACATTTGCCAGGGCTTTAACCCGGTCGCCTCGTTCCCGAACAAAAACAAGGTAGTAGCTTCCCTGTCGAAGCTGAAGTTCCTTGTGACCATCGATCCGCTCAACACCGAAACGTCCACCTTCTGGCAAAACCACGGTGAGTCCAACGATGTTGATCCGGCGAAAATCCAGACCGAAGTGTTCCGTCTGCCGTCCACCTGCTTCGCCGAAGAAAACGGTTCTATCGTGAACTCCGGCCGCTGGCTGCAGTGGCACTGGAAAGGCGCGGACGCCCCGGGGATAGCCGTGACCGATGGCGAAATCCTCGCTGGTATCTTCTCGCGTCTGCGTAAGATGTATGCCGAAGAAGGCGGTCCAACGCCGGAGCCGGTGCTCAACATGACGTGGAACTACTCCACGCCGCACGAGCCGGCATCGGAAGAAGTGGCGATGGAAAGCAACGGTAAAGCGCTGGCGGATATTACCGATCCGGCAACCGGCGCGGTAATCGTTAAGAAAGGGCAGCAATTGAGCTCCTTCGCACAGCTACGCGACGACGGCACGACTTCCAGCGGCTGCTGGATCTTCGCCGGTAGCTGGACGCCGGAAGGCAACCAGATGGCGCGCCGCGATAACGCCGACCCGTCAGGCCTCGGCAATACGCTGGGCTGGGCTTGGGCATGGCCGCTAAACCGCCGCATTCTGTATAACCGCGCCTCCGCGGACCCGCAGGGTAAACCGTGGGATCCGAAGCGTCAGTTGCTGAAATGGGACGGCGCGAAATGGGGTGGTGTGGATATTCCGGATTACAGCGCCGCCGCCCCTGGCAGCGACGTCGGTCCGTTTATCATGCAGCCTGAAGGGATGGGGCGTCTGTTCGCTATTGATAAGATGGCTGAGGGGCCGTTCCCGGAACACTACGAACCGTTTGAAACGCCGCTGGGGACTAACCCGCTGCATCCAAACGTGGTCTCTAACCCGGCCGCTCGCGTCTTTAAAGGCGATCTCGAGCAGATGGGCAAGGCCGAGCAGTTCCCGTACGTCGGCACCACTTACCGCCTGACCGAACACTTCCACTACTGGACCAAACACGCGCTGCTTAACGCCATCGCGCAGCCGGAACAGTTTGTGGAGATCGGCGAAAAACTGGCGAATAAGCTCGGCATCGGCCATGGCGATACCGTGAAAGTCTCCTCTAACCGCGGCTATATCAAAGCCAAGGCGGTAGTGACCAAGCGTATTCGTACGCTGCAGGTTCACGGTAAAGAGGTGGATACCATCGGTATTCCTATTCACTGGGGCTACGAAGGCGTGGCGAAAAAAGGCTTTATCGCCAATACGCTGACGCCGTTTGTCGGCGACGCCAACACGCAGACGCCGGAGTTTAAAGCCTTCCTCGTGAACGTGGAAAAGGTGTAACGGAGACGACTTATGGCTTATCAATCGCAAGATATTATTCGTCGTTCCGCGACTAACGGTTTCACTCCCGCGCCTCAGGCGCGGGACCACCAGCAGGAAGTGGCGAAGCTTATCGACGTTACCACCTGTATCGGCTGTAAAGCCTGCCAGGTGGCCTGTTCCGAATGGAACGATCTCCGTGACGAAGTGGGTAACAACGTTGGGGTGTATGACAACCCGGCGGACCTGACCGCCAAGTCATGGACGGTCATGCGCTTCTCGGAAGTGGAACAAAACGACAAGCTGGAATGGCTTATTCGTAAAGATGGCTGCATGCACTGCGCTGACCCGGGCTGCCTGAAGGCCTGTCCGTCAGAAGGCGCAATCATTCAGTACGCTAACGGCATCGTCGACTTCCAGTCTGAGCAGTGTATCGGCTGCGGCTACTGCATCGCAGGTTGCCCGTTCGATGTACCGCGTCTGAACCCGGAAGACAACCGTGTCTACAAATGTACGCTGTGCGTGGACCGCGTGACCGTCGGCCAGGAGCCGGCGTGCGTGAAAACCTGCCCAACCGGCGCTATCCACTTTGGTTCGAAAGAGGATATGAAAACGCTGGCCGGCGAGCGCGTCGCAGAGCTGAAAACCCGCGGTTACGACAAGGCGGGCCTGTACGATCCGGCTGGCGTCGGCGGCACCCACGTGATGTACGTGCTGCACCATGCCGATAAACCGAATCTGTACCACGGTCTGCCAGAGAATCCGGAAATCAGCCAAACGGTGAAATTCTGGAAAGGTATCTGGAAACCGCTGGCGGCGGTCGGCTTTGCTGCGACCTTCGCAGCCAGCATCTTCCACTACGTCGGCGTCGGTCCGAACCGCGCAGATGAGGAAGAAGACAACCTGCATGAAGAGAAAGACGAGGTGCGCAAATGAGAAAACGTGACACCATCGTGCGCTACACGGCGCCGGAACGCATCAACCACTGGATAACCGCCTTCTGCTTTATTCTGGCGGCGGTAAGCGGGTTAGGCTTTTTCTTCCCGTCGTTTAACTGGCTGATGCATATTCTCGGTACGCCGCAGCTGGCGCGTATTCTCCACCCGTTCGTCGGGGTGGTGATGTTCGCGTCGTTTATCATCATGTTTTTCCGTTACTGGCACCATAACCTAATCAATCGGGATGATATCTTTTGGGCGAAGAATATTCGTAAGATCGTCGTCAACGAGGAGGTAGGCGATACCGGGCGTTATAACTTCGGCCAGAAATGCGTATTCTGGGCGGCAATTATTTTCCTGGTGCTGCTGCTGGTGAGCGGTGTGATCATCTGGCGTCCGTACTTTGCGCCTGCATTCTCAATCCCGGTGATCCGATTCGCGCTGATGCTGCATTCTTTTGCCGCAGTCGCGTTAATTGTGGTTATCATGGTGCATATCTACGCCGCCCTCTGGGTGAAAGGCACCATTACCGCGATGGTGGAAGGCTGGGTTACCAAAACGTGGGCGAAGAAACATCACCCGCGCTGGTACCGTGAAGTCCGCCAGAAACAGGAAAAATAGACTGCATGAGTATTCGCATAATCCCGCAAGACGAGCTGGGTTCGAGCGAGAAACGCACGGCGGAAGCAATTCCGCCGCTACTGTTCCCCAGACTGAAGAATCTTTATAACCGCCGCGCAGAGCGCCTGCGCGAGCTGGCCGCCAACAACCCGCTGGGCGATTACCTGCGCTTTGCCGCGCTGATCGCTCATGCGCAGGAAGTGGTGCTGTACGACCATCCGTTGCAGATGGATCTGACTGCCCGCATTAAAGAGGCCAACGATCAGGGCAAGCCGCCGCTGGATATTCACGTATTACCGCGTGATAAACACTGGCACAAGCTACTGCATTCACTGATCGCCGAGCTGAAACCTGAGATGAGCGGCCCGGCGCTGTCGGTTATCGAGAACCTGGAAAAAGCCTCCGGGCCGGAACTGGAAGAGATGGCCAGCGCGCTGTTTGTTTCCGATTTCGCCTCGGTCAGCAGCGACAAAGCGCCGTTTATCTGGGCCGCGCTGTCGCTGTACTGGGCGCAAATGGCCAGCCTGATCCCGGGGAAAGCGCGCGCCGAATACGGCGAGCATCGCCAGTTCTGCCCGGTTTGCGGCTCGATGCCGGTCTCCAGCATCGTGCAAATCGGCACCACTCAGGGGCTGCGCTATCTGCACTGCAACTTGTGTGAAACCGAATGGCATGTGGTACGCGTAAAATGCAGCAACTGCGAACAGAGCCGCGACCTGCACTACTGGTCGCTGGATAACGAGCAGGCGGCGGTGAAAGCCGAAAGCTGCGGCGACTGCGGGAGCTACCTGAAGATTATGTATCAGGAGAAAGACCCGAAAGTCGAAGCCGTTGCCGACGATTTAGCCTCGCTGGTACTCGATGCTCGCATGGAACAGGAAGGCTTCGCCAGAAGCTCAATTAACCCGTTCATGTTCCCCGGCGAAGGGGAGTAAGTTCTGCGCACCTATAACGGGCGACTCAGGTCGCTCGTTATCATTCATACGGCGTGACCACGCCGGAAATGCTCTCCTTATCCCGATCCTGCTTCTCCAGCTATTGTTCAACAGAAGAAGCAGATCTTTGCTGAGAAATACGCTTTTGCGAGCCGCTTTCCAGAAAGCGATCGCGGCTTTATTCGGTATATCTTTTTCGCAAAAACCAGGCTATAACACTGGATATTAATCCAGTAAAAGGGACTTGCCATGACGTTGGAAAAAGGTATTGCTTCGCTGGTTGAGGAGTTTATTGCTGCGGGGCGGCCATCAGCACGAGAACAGAGTATTGATGACCGGAGAAACGGCTATCTCGCCAGCGCCGTTCTCGCAGGGGAAACTGAAACGCGTGTGCAGGTTGAAGACATCACGCTCGATGGCATAACCTTTCGCGTCGTCTCGCCGCCAAAAAGCAACGGCTTGCTACCCACCATTGTGTATTACCACGGCGGCTGTTTTGTGAGCGGCGGCTTTGCCACCCATGACAACCAATTGCGCCAGCTTGCCTGGTTCAGTGGATGCCGGGTGATCGCCGTGCAATACCGCCTCGCCCCGGAGTCCCCTTTTCCGGCGGCGCACGATGATGCGGAACGAGGCGCCAACATTGTCCATCGGTATGCGCAGCGGCTTGGCGTTGACGCCGCTCGCATCACGCTGGCCGGCGACAGCGCCGGCGGCCACCTCGCCCTGGTCACGGCTCTGCGCCTGAAAGCAGCGGGAGTATGGCAACCTGCGCAGCTTATCCTGATTTACCCTATGCTCGACGCTACCGCCAGCATGGCAAGCTACGCCTGCAACGGCGAGGATTACATCATTACCCGGGATACGCTGCTTAGCGGCTACGAGATGTATTTAGCGGCCACACCCGCCACCCATCCGGAAGCCAGTCCGCTGTGGCGCGAAGATTTTAACGGGCTGCCGCCGGTTCATATCCTGACGGCCGAATTTGATCCTTTGCGCGATGAGGGAGAAGCGCTGTACCGGCGGTTAATAGCACAGGGAATAGAAAGCACCTGCCAGCGCTATCTGGGCGTCATACACGGTTTCTTTCAGTTAGGCGGGATAAGCCTCGCGGCAAGGCAGGCGATGCGCGATATTGCCTGGCATACGCGAACGCCAGGCCAATAATAATGCCGGAGGCGGGTTACTCTTCCTCGTTCCCGCCCTCTTCATACGAACCGAACGGCTTCGCGGGCAGTACGATATAGGTTCCCTCAAAAACGGCGCCCAGCTTATCGTTACCGAACAGTTCGACCTGAAGCTGCACGCGAGCCTTACGCCCGCGCGCCAGGCGATCGAGATCGCCGCTTAGCGAGCCCAAATCGGCCACGGCATTCGGCCTCCCGCTGATCGGCTTGCTGTAACGGATATGCGCATCCGCAAGGATAATCGTGCCGCCAAGGTGCCTCTCGCGCAGCATTAACCAGATTAGCCCCCAGCCGGTTAAGGTAGCGAGCGAAAACAGGCTGCCGGCAAATAACGTATGGTGCGGATTCTGGTTCCCCGCTTCGGGCATGGTGGTGATAAATTTTTGCCCGGTGTACTGCTGGATGCGCACTCCCATCTTTTCGCTCAGCGGAATGTGCTGATACCAGGCCTGCTGCAGCTGGCCGCACCAGTCGCCGCGGTGCAGGATATCGTCCAACGAAGCAATGGGTTTAATCATCAAGAAGTGGCGAATCGGCGTGGTTGTCGGCGTGGTGATTTCACCCTGGTTCACAAAGCCCAGCTTAGAGAAGAACTCCATCGCGTCTTCACGGGCGCTACAGGTCACCCGCTTCACCCCTTCCTGACGGGCGACTGACTCAAGAGTCATCGCCATAAGGGTGCCTAAACCTTTATCCTGAACGGAAGGATGTACGGCCATAAAGCGGATCGAGGCTTCATTCTCCGCATTAATATACAGCCGGCCGACGGCAACCAGGTTGCCTTCTTCATCGACGACCATCTGATGATGCGCCATGGCATCCCAGGCGTCGCGTTCCGATCCTTTAGGCTGATGCAGCGGCTTACGCAGCATCTCCCAGCGGAATTGATAATAGCTTTCTAACTCTTCTTCTGTTTGCGGTACACGAAGGTGATACATAGCTGTACTCTCTTTTGTTACCCGCAGCCTGCCCGGAAGCTGACTCATACCTGCAACCAAAAGGTCACGGGACCATCGTTTACCAGCGAGACCTGCATATCCGCAGCGAATCTCCCGGTCTGAGTATTCATTTCTTGTTGGCGGCAGCGCTCAACAAAATATTCATACAGCGCTTCCGCTCTGTCCGGCGCCGCGCCTTTGGAAAAACTCGGGCGCATGCCGCGCTCGGTATCGGCCGCCAGCGTAAATTGCGAAACCACCAGCACGCTGCCGCCCGCCTGCTGGACATTAAGATTCATTTTGCCTTCGGCGTCGCTGAAAATGCGATAGCCGAGCACCCGTTCACACAGACGGTTGGCCTTCTGTTCGTCATCGTCTTTCTCGACCCCCAGCAGCACCAGCAGCCCCGGCCCGATTTCACCCGTCACTTCACCCTCCACGGTAACGCTTGCACGGGATACGCGTTGAATTAATGCAATCATGGTTGTTCTGTTTCTTCTTTTTTGAGTTTGCGGTATTCACCGAGAGTGACAGTTATTTCAGCGCCAAGCAAGACGATACACCAGGTCCAGTAAACCCAGACAAACAAAATGGGTACTACCGCAATCACGCCATAAATCAGCTGGTATGACGGAAACATGGTGATATATAAAGCAAAAGCCTTTTTACCGGCTTCAAAAAGCAGTGCCGCCACCAGCGAGCCAATCACCGCATCGCGATTGCGCACCTGGGTGGTGGGCACGATGCTATAAAGCATCCAGAACGCCGCCCACGATAAAATTAGCGGGAATATACGTAGTACATCATCAATGACACTATTGAGATCGCTGGCCCAACGTAGTGAGAGAAGATAGGAACTGATTGCCAGACTGGCGCCAGCCAACAGCGGCCCGAGAGTCAGGATCATCCAGTAGACCGCAAATGAATAGATCTTTGGTCGCGTCCGACTGCTGCGCCAGATGGTATTCAACGCGCTATCAATCGAGTACATCAGCAGTAATGAGGTGACGATTAACCCAAAGGCGCCGACGGCCGTCATCCTGCTGGAGTTCGCCACAAACTGTTCGATATATCCCTGAATGACATCGCCGGTCGCCGGAATGAAGTTGGCAAAGATAAAATGGCGGATCTGCACGCTGACGTCGGAGAACATCGGAAAGGCGGCAAACAGGGCAAAAACCACGGCGATCAGCGGTACCAGCGCAAGTAAAGACACGTAGGCAAGATTCCCCGCCAACGTCGTCATGTTGTCTTCTTCAATTCGCCGCCACAGCAGCTTAAGCCAGGCCACCAGCGGCCTGGTATGGTATTTGGTTTTTTGATGAACGCTTTTTAGCATAGCTGCTTCGCAAAGTAGTTGGGGATGGTCTCCTTATCCGTGACCAGAATACTGGTGATCCCCAACTGGTTAGCCCCAGCTATATTATCGGCGTTATCGTCAAAAAAGACCGCGTCTTGCGGCGAAAATCCTTCCGCCTGCAGCACGCTTTGGTAGATACGCGTTTCGGGTTTGCGCATCCCCATCTCTTGCGAAAGATACACATGATCTGCGGCAGCACGCACTTGTGGATATTCGCTTGGCCAGAAAGTGGTATGTAATCGGTTGGTGTTCGAGAGTACGACCACGCGGTGCCCCTGGTCGCGAAGTTTTTGCATGATGTCGGTGACTTCTGGACGCAAGGCGACAAAAACGGCCTGCCAGCCGTGGGCGAACTGTTCATAGCTCAGCGGCATGTTCATTTCGTGGCACATCGCGGCGGCAAACTCTTCATCGCTGATCTCCCCGCGTTCATGCTGGTGGAAGGCATCGCCCATGACAAAGTCTTGCTTTAGCGTCGCCAGCGGAATGCGGGTCAAATCACTCCACGTTCCGAGCACCCGGTTGAAGTCAATGTCGACAATCACATTACCTAAATCAAAGATATAGAGCATTTTTGTCTCCTTCCGCGCCGTTGAAGATTAACTGTAGCGGGAAAGAAGAGGTTTGACTATCGACGGCGTGAAAAGCGCCCAAAAAGAAACCCCGCCGTTGTGGCGGGGTTTAGCTTGCAACAAGAAGGGTAATTACTCTTCTTTCGCACCGCGCATAGCGCGTTTACGGTCGTTCTCGGTCAGGTGACGTTTACGGATACGGATAGACGTCGGAGTAACTTCTACCAGTTCGTCGTCATCGATGAACTCCAGAGCCTGCTCCAGGGTCATCTTAACCGGCGGAACCAGAACCGTTGCTTCGTCAGTACCGGACGCACGCATGTTGGTCAGTTTCTTACCGGTCAGGCAGTTTACGGTCAGGTCGTTAGAACGGCTGTGAATACCGATAATCTGACCTTCGTAAACTTCAGCACCGTGGCCGAGGAACAGCTTACCGCGATCCTGCAGGCCGAACAGTGCGAACGCAACCGCTTTACCCTGACCGTTAGAGATCAGTACGCCGTTGTTACGCTGGCCCACTTCGCCCGGACGAACATCGTCGTAGTGGCTGAAGGTGGAGTACAGCAGACCGGTACCGGAAGTCATGGTCATGAACTCTGAACGGAAGCCGATCAGACCACGGCTTGGGATCACGTAGTCGAGACGTACGCGGCCTTTACCGTCTGGATTCATGTTTTTCAGGTCGCCTTTACGCTCGCCCAGCGCCTGCATGACAGACCCCTGGTGCTGCTCTTCGACGTCCAGCGTTACGTTTTCGAATGGCTCTTGTTTACGGCCATCGATTTCGCGGAAGATAACTTTCGGACGGGAAACCGCCATCTCGAAACCTTCACGACGCATGTTTTCAATCAGAACGGACAGGTGCAGTTCGCCACGGCCAGAAACGCGGAACGCATCGGCGTCTTCGGTTTCTTCAACGCGCAGCGCAACGTTGTGCACCAGCTCTTTGTTCAGACGGTCCAGGATCTGGCGAGAGGTAACGAACTTACCTTCTTTACCGCAGAACGGAGAGGTGTTGACGTTGAAGAACATAGATACGGTCGGCTCATCAACAGACAGCGCCGGCAGCGCTTCGACGTTCTGCGGGTCGCAGATGGTGTCGGAGATGTTCAGCTCGCCCAGACCGGTGATCGCGATGATGTCGCCGGCTTCGGCTACATCGCTCTCGATACGCTCGAGGCCCAGGTGAGTCAGTACTTTACCGACTTTACCGTTACGGGTTTTCCCTTCGCTATCGATGATAGTGATCTGCTGGTTCGGCTTCACTTTACCGCGCTTGATGCGACCAATGCCGATTACGCCAACGTAGTTGTTGTAGTCGAGCTGGGAGATTTGCATCTGCAGCGGACCGTCAAGGTCAACGTCCGGCGCCGGTACACGGTCAACAATCGCCTGGTACAGCGGGGTCATGTCGTCAGCCATGTCTTCGTGGTCCAGACCCGCGATACCGTTCAGCGCGGAAGCGTAAACGATCGGGAAGTCCAGCTGTTCGTCGGTCGCGTCGAGGTTAACGAACAGGTCGAATACCTGGTCGACAACCCAATCCGGACGCGCGCCCGGACGGTCAACTTTGTTGATGACCACGATCGGCTTCAGACCGTGAGCAAACGCTTTTTTGGTAACAAAGCGCGTCTGCGGCATCGGGCCGTCAAAGGCATCAACCACCAGCAGCACAGAGTCAACCATGGACATAACACGCTCAACTTCACCTCCGAAGTCGGCGTGCCCTGGGGTATCAACGATGTTGATACGGTAATCATTCCATTTGATTGCAGTGTTTTTAGCGAGGATGGTAATCCCACGCTCTTTCTCCAAATCGTTGGAGTCCATCACACGTTCTTGTGCTTCAGTACGTGCGTCGAACGTACCGGATTGCTGTAGCAGCTTATCAACCAAGGTAGTTTTACCATGGTCGACGTGCGCGATGATGGCGATATTACGCAGATTTTCGATCACAACTTTGCCTCAGGCATTAGAAATAGCGCGTTATTGTACACGTATTAAGCGAAGGACTGAACAGGATCACAAAGATCCTCCGCAAACAAGTATTGCAGAGTTTGTTTGTGACCGCTTTCACGGAGCGATAAAAGGGCACCGTAATAAAAATTGCACCAAAATGGTGCTCAACGTTCACATTGAAGCACTATTTTGGTGCATTATCTCCATCATGGTGCAGTCCTTTTGCACTATGGTGCGCATGATACAGCGTTTTACCGTACTTTTAAAAGTTGGCACAGATTTCGCTTTATATTTTTTAAGGCAACAACGCCACTTTTAAGCAGTAAGAAGTTCGTTACCACGACGACAATGACCAATCCGGGAGAGTTTAAGTATGTCCGCTGAACACGTTTTGACGATGCTGAACGAGCACGAAGTGAAGTTTGTCGATCTGCGCTTCACCGATACCAAAGGTAAAGAACAGCACGTCACGATTCCTTCCCATCAGGTAAATGCCGAATTCTTTGAAGAAGGCAAAATGTTTGATGGCTCCTCGATTGGCGGTTGGAAAGGTATTAACGAATCCGACATGGTCCTGATGCCGGATGCCACCACGGCGCTGATCGACCCGTTCTACGAAGAACCGACGCTGATCATCCGCTGCGATATCCTGGAACCAGGCACCCTGCAGGGCTACGACCGCGACCCGCGCTCTATCGCCAAGCGCGCTGAAGAATACCTGCGCGCCACCGGCATCGCCGACACCGTGCTGTTCGGGCCGGAACCAGAATTCTTCCTGTTCGACGACATCCGCTTTGGCGCATCCATCTCTGGTTCCCACGTGGCCATTGACGATATCGAAGGCGCATGGAACTCTTCTACCAAATACGAAGGCGGCAACAAAGGCCACCGTCCGGGCGTGAAAGGCGGTTACTTCCCGGTTCCGCCGGTAGACTCCTCTCAGGACATCCGTTCTACCATGTGTATGATCATGGAAGAGATGGGCCTGGTTGTTGAAGCTCACCACCACGAAGTGGCAACTGCAGGTCAGAACGAAATCGCCACCCGCTTCAACACCATGACCAAAAAAGCGGACGAAATTCAGATCTACAAATACGTTGTACACAACGTCGCTCACCGTTTCGGTAAAACCGCAACCTTCATGCCAAAACCAATGTTTGGCGATAACGGTTCCGGCATGCACTGCCACATGTCCCTGTCCAAGAACGGCGTAAACCTGTTCTCCGGCGACAAATACGCGGGACTGTCTGAGCAAGCGCTGCACTACATCGGCGGCGTTATCAAGCACGCTAAAGCGATCAACGCCCTAGCGAACCCGACCACCAACTCCTACAAGCGTCTGGTCCCGGGTTACGAAGCGCCGGTTATGCTGGCTTACTCCGCCCGTAACCGCTCTGCTTCCATCCGTATTCCGGTGGTTGCCTCGCCGAAAGCGCGTCGTATCGAAGTGCGCTTCCCGGACCCGGCTGCCAACCCATACCTGTGCTTTGCCGCGCTGCTGATGGCCGGTCTGGACGGTATTAAAAACAAAATCCATCCTGGCGATGCGATGGACAAAAACCTGTACGATCTGCCGCCGGAAGAAGCGAAAGAAATCCCGCAGGTTGCAGGTTCTCTGGAAGAAGCCCTGCAGGCTCTGGACGCAGACCGCGAGTTCCTGACCGCAGGCGGCGTCTTCACTGACGAAGCTATCGATGCTTACATCGCCCTGCGCATTGAAGAAAACGACCGCGTACGTATGACTCCGCACCCGGTTGAGTTCGAACTGTACTACAGCGTCTGATTTTGCTGTAAATCCATGGTGTTCCCGTGTTGTGGCACGGGACACCAGGGATGTTTTGTTGCCGTGGAAACTTTCAGCCCATCTCAGGATGGGCTTTTTTCACCAGCAACACGCTGATCTCTCGCGCTTTTTACCAATAAAAAGCTATACTGCACTAAAATAGTGCAACCATTTCAGGAGACTGTCAGATGGCAACAGGCACACAGCCCGATGCTGGGCAGATCCTCAACTCGCTGATCCACAGCATTTTATTAGTCGATGACGACCTCGCGGTGCATTATGCCAACCCGGCTGCCCAGCAGTTACTGGCGCAAAGTTCGCGTAAATTATTCGGTACACCGCTGCCAGAATTGCTGAGCTACTTTTCGTTAAACATTGGCCTGATGCAGGAGAGCCTGCAGGCGGGTCAGGGCTTCACGGATAATGAAGTGACGCTGGTGATTGACGGCCGCTCGCACATTCTCTCCCTCACCGCTCAGCGCCTGCCTGAAGGCTATATCCTGCTTGAGATGTCGCCGATGGATAATCAGCGACGTTTGAGCCAGGAACAGCTGCAGCATGCTCAGCAGGTGGCGGCGCGCGATTTAGTGCGCGGTCTGGCGCATGAGATTAAAAACCCACTCGGCGGCCTGCGCGGCGCGGCACAGCTATTGAGTAAAGCGCTACCGGATCCCGCGCTGATGGAATATACCCAGGTGATTATTGAACAGGCAGACAGGTTACGTAACCTGGTCGATCGCCTGCTGGGGCCGCAGCATCCCGGTATGCACATCACAGAAAGCATTCATAAAGTCGCGGAGCGCGTGGTGGCGCTGGTCTCCATGGAGTTGCCGGATAACGTCAAACTGATCCGTGATTACGACCCGAGCCTGCCTGAGCTGGCCCACGACCCGGAACAAATCGAGCAAGTGTTGCTGAATATCGTGCGCAACGCGCTGCAGGCCCTGGGGCCCGAAGGCGGCGAAATCATCCTGCGCACCCGTACCGCCTTTCAGCTCACGCTCCACGGCGTACGTTACCGTCTGGCGGCGCGTATCGACGTGGAAGATAACGGGCCCGGTATCCCGCCCCATCTGCAGGATACGCTGTTTTACCCCATGGTTAGCGGCCGCGAAGGCGGCACCGGTCTTGGGCTTTCCATCGCCCGCAGTCTTATCGATCAGCACTCCGGCAAAATTGAATTTACCAGTTGGCCTGGCCATACCGAGTTCTCGGTATACCTGCCTATTCGGAAATAGAGGTGTTTATGCAACGAGGGATAGCCTGGGTAGTCGATGACGATAGCTCCATCCGTTGGGTGCTTGAACGCGCACTCACCGGAGCGGGTTTAAGCTGCACCACGTTTGAGAGCGGCAATGAGGTGCTTGATGCCCTCACTACCAAAACGCCGGACGTTTTACTTTCCGACATTCGCATGCCTGGGATGGACGGCCTGGCGCTGTTAAAGCAGATTAAACAACGCCATCCGATGCTTCCGGTCATCATTATGACCGCGCACTCGGATCTCGATGCCGCCGTCAGCGCCTATCAGCAGGGGGCCTTTGATTACCTGCCGAAACCTTTTGATATTGATGAGGCTGTAGCGCTGGTTGACCGTGCGATTAGCCATTATCAGGAGCAGCAGCAGCCGCGTAATACGCCGGTCAGCAGCCCGACGGCCGATATTATTGGCGAAGCGCCGGCGATGCAGGATGTGTTTCGCATCATTGGCCGCCTGTCACGCTCCTCAATCAGCGTACTGATCAACGGCGAATCAGGTACCGGTAAAGAGCTGGTCGCCCACGCGCTGCATCGCCACAGTCCACGCGCCAAATCGCCGTTTATCGCCCTTAACATGGCGGCCATTCCGAAAGATTTAATTGAATCGGAACTGTTCGGCCATGAAAAAGGAGCTTTTACCGGCGCCAATACCGTCCGTCAGGGGCGTTTTGAGCAGGCCGATGGCGGTACGCTGTTCCTTGATGAAATTGGCGATATGCCGCTGGATGTTCAGACGCGACTGCTGCGCGTGCTGGCTGACGGCCAATTTTATCGCGTTGGCGGCTATGCGCCGGTGAAAGTCGATGTGCGGATTATTGCCGCGACTCACCAGAACCTTGAGCTACGCGTGCAGGAAGGAAAGTTCCGTGAAGATTTGTTCCATCGCCTGAACGTGATTCGCGTGCATTTGCCGCCGCTGCGCGAACGCCGGGAAGATATTCCACGCCTGGCGCGCCACTTCCTGCAGATTGCCGCCCGTGAACTGGGCGTCGAAGCCAAGCAATTGCATCCGGAAACGGAAGCGGCGCTGACGCGACTGGCCTGGCCCGGTAACGTGCGACAGCTGGAGAACACCTGTCGCTGGCTAACGGTGATGGCAGCAGGCCAGGAGGTACTGACCCAAGATCTGCCGTCCGAGCTGTTCGAAACGTCGATTCCCGATAGCCCAACGCAACTCCAACCGGATAGCTGGGCGACGCTGCTGGGGCAATGGGCCGACCGCGCCCTGCGTTCCGGTCATCAAAACCTGCTATCAGAAGCGCAGCCGGAGATGGAGCGTGCACTGCTCACCACCGCGCTGCGCCATACGCAAGGGCATAAGCAGGAAGCTGCTCGTCTGCTAGGATGGGGGCGAAATACGTTAACGCGGAAGCTAAAAGAGCTGGGAATGGAATAACACCGGACTCAGCGGTGAAATGAACGCCCGGTGAGCTGGCTCACCGGGATTCGCTTAAATAACGCGAGAGAACTGCTGCAGGCGCGCTTTCTGCCGCAGATAGGCATCGAAGCACATACAGATATTACGAATCAACAGACGGCCTTTTGCCGTAACCTGTATTCCTTTTTCATCCACATCCACCAGCCCGTCTTTCGCCAGCGGCGCCAGCAATTTCATATCTTCGGCAAAGTAATCGTTGAAGATAAGATCCCACTGCGTTTCAACCGCCGAGAACTCAAGACGGAAGTTGCAAATCAGGGCCTTAATGATATCCCGGCGGATACAATCATCGCGGGTTAACGCAATACCCCGCCACAGCGCGGTGCCGCTTTCATCGACCTGCTGATAATACTGTTTCAGCTCTTTCTGGTTCTGCGCATAGCAGTCGCCAATCATACTGATCGCCGACACGCCCATTCCGAGCAGGTCGGTATCGCCCTGGGTGGTGTACCCCTGGAAGTTGCGGTGCAGCACGCCTTCACGCTGGGCAATTGCGAGTTCATCGTCCGGCCGGGCAAAGTGATCCATACCGATAAACTGATAGCCAGCGTCGGTAAGCGAAGCGATGGTTTCCTGCAGGATATCCAGTTTCTGCTCTGCGCTCGGTAAATCCGCGTCTTTAATTTTGCGCTGCGCAGCGAATAGCGTGGGCAGATGCGCGTAGTTAAATACGCTCAGACGGTCCGGATTGAGTTCAGCGACTTTCTGCAGCGTGAAGGCAAAGCTTTCCGGCGTTTGCTTCGGCAGACCGTAAATCAAATCGATGTTGGTCGATGTGAAGCCAATCTCACGCGCATGACGCAGCAGCGCAAAGATGAATTCTTCATCTTGTTCACGGTTCACCAGGCGCTGTACTTCTTTATTGAAATCCTGCACCCCCATGCTCAAACGGTTGAACCCTGCGGATCGTAAATGATCCAGTACATCCAGTTCGATTTCACGCGGATCGACTTCGATGGAGATTTCCGCATCGGCGTTAAAGCTGAAGTGGCCACGCAGCAGATTCATCAAGCGGCTGATTTGCGCTTTGTTGAGATAGGTCGGCGTACCGCCGCCCCAGTGCAGTTGGCTAACCTGACGGCCGGCAAAAAGCGGCGCGCGGTGAATAATTTCCTGCTCAAGGACATCAAGATACTGGTCAGCCTTATGCTGCTGACGGGTGACAATCTTATTACAGCCGCAAAAATAGCAGAGCTTATGGCAGAACGGGATATGGACGTACAGCGACAGCGGGCGCTGCGGGTAACGGGCGACGGCGGCGGCAAAATCAGCAGCGCCGAACGCCGGAGAAAACTCCAGCGCGGTGGGATACGAGGTATATCGCGGCCCGGAATAGTTATATTTCTGGATAAGGGCCAGATCCCAGTCGATTAACTGCTCAGACATGCTCACTCCTTCCGATGATGCCGCCGACGGGTACGCCGTGCCGGCCCAACCGCACCTCGGGTCATGAGCCGGTTGCGCAGCCATTTTTGACGCCGCGACAACCGTCTTAGTTTAACGAATAACCACAGCAGATAACATATAACCAGAAGGGTTATAAGCAGGACCGGGAATCCGATGGGATGCAAACGTTAGTTTCCACCCTTCAGCAGACGCATCATATCTTCCTGACGCTCTTCTTCTTCCTCGTCCTCGTCGTCATCATAGGAGAGGCCAAGCTGCTGCATCAGCGCGTCAATACGATCCAGTTTAGCATCGACCCAGGCCTGCTCTTCAGCATTCAGGGTACCGCCCTCTTCCAGACGTTCCAGCAGCGCGTCCAGGCGCTCATCATTCTCCAGCAAATCCAGCTCAGCCTGCGGTGAAAGCATAGGTTTCTCGCTCTTTGGTTTGTGCTGCTTAACGGCCGGGGTGCTTTCAGTCACGCCCAGCGGGATCGGTTTTTTGCTGCCAATGCGTGGGTCCAGCTGCTGGCTGCGGCCTTTGCCTGCTGAAGCAGCATCGCCGCCGCTGGCGCGGCTGCCTGCGGCATGGCCGCGGTGTTTTTTCTGACGTTTACGGTCGCGTGCTTCCTGGTTCAACTCTTCACGCGACTTACCACGTGCTTTACCGCGCGATGCGGATGCCGGTTTTTTCATGATGTGTGATCTTCAGACAGTTTTCTTCAGTATAGAATTGAGGCGGAATCTAGCAGAAAGCAAGCAAAGAAAAAAGGCGACAGATTAATCTGTCGCCTTTTTCCGCACTCACAACCCTTAACGGGTTTCCACTTTCCATGTCAGCTATCGACTTACCCTGTCTTTCCCTTAGCTTCCAACGGTCCTTGTTCTGTCCCTTTCCCTTTTAAAACGTCTCCAGACGTTTGTCATCCTGACAATCCTGGTCTTCGCCTCCTGGCGCTCCTGACCCCTCGTCCTGAGTCGTAATCCTCCGGCATCCTCGCCTTTGCCCACTACTTTACCGCTTTGCCGAAAATCGACAACCACCTGTAGGATGAAAAGCCAGCTTAAGGATATAGAATTTCCTGTAACAGTTTGATTTAACGATAATCAATGAATTTGGCGTCAGGTTTTTCTCACAAATTTCGTATAGTCCTTATGGACAATGTCTCACAAACCGCATGGTTTTTACTTACAACGCCGACGTGCGGTAAAAACAGTCTTTTTCTCCCTTTCAGGTATAATCCCCGCCATAGCCTGATTTTACGGAGACGACAGTCTTGACCAACTGGAATTATCAACAGACGCATTTTGTCACGAGCGCGCCTGATATCCGCCATCTTCCATCCGATACCGGAATCGAAGTGGCATTCGCTGGCCGCTCAAATGCGGGCAAATCCAGCGCCCTTAATACGCTGACTAACCAGAAAAGCCTGGCGCGTACGTCAAAAACGCCGGGTCGTACCCAGCTTATCAACCTGTTTGAAGTCGCGGAAGGTAAACGCCTGGTCGACTTGCCGGGGTATGGCTATGCGCAGGTGCCGGAAGAGATGAAAATCAAATGGCAGAAGGCGCTGGGTGAGTATCTTGAAAAACGTCTGTGCCTGAAAGGCCTGGTGGTGTTAATGGATATCCGTCATCCGCTGAAAGATCTCGATCAGCAGATGATCGAATGGGCGGTAGAAAGCGATATTCAGGTGCTGGTCCTGCTAACCAAAGCCGATAAGCTCGCCAGCGGCGCGCGTAAAGCGCAGGTCAATATGGTGCGTGAAGCGGTACAGGCCTTCAATGGCGATATCCAGGTTGAGCCTTTCTCTTCGCTGAAAAAAACTGGCGTGGATAAATTGCGTCAGAAGCTGGATAGCTGGTTTAACGAAATCCCGCCGCAAGAAGCCGCCGAAGACGCAGAGTAACCCCCGCTTTTTCCGGATAATGGCGCCCAGCGCCCTATCCGGACGTTCATTTTACGCTGTTGTCAGCGCGTAAAACTTTTCTTTCGCGCAATAAAAAACGCCCCGGTCATAAATGACCGGGGCGGCTAAAATATTCAGCCAAATCCGATTACGTGAAGTAAAAGGTCTGAAAGATAGAACATCTTACCTCTGTACCCTACGCGAATAACTTTACTCTTCTTTCGGTTATGGATAAAGCATTTTTTGTAGTTTTTTTTCACTATTTACATAACAAATTCAAATGACCATCACAAAAATCTATAAGTTATGTTGCTAACTTACAAAAAAGAGCCTTACAGATTGCCCACTTAGTGCGCTTGATCCCAGTTTTCACCGCTACCGACTTCCACCAATAACGGCACTGCAAGCGTGGTGCTGTTTTCCATTAACTCATGCACCTTCTTCGATACGCTATCCAGATCGTCTTTGTGCACTTCAAACACCAGTTCATCGTGCACCTGCATGATCATCCGCACGCGCGGTTTTTCGCTCAGCAGCCAGTCATCAACGGCGATCATTGCCCGTTTAATAATATCCGCCGCCGTTCCCTGCATCGGAGCGTTAATCGCTGCACGTTCCGCGCCCGCGCGGCGCGCGCCATTGCTGGATTTGATATCCGGCAGATACAGACGACGCCCTTCCAGCGTTTCGACATAACCCTGCTCTTTCGCCTGCGCGCGGGTACGTTCCATGTAGTCCAGTACGCCCGGGTAGCGTTCGAAATAGAGATCCATATACTTCTGCGCTTCTTTACGCGGGATATTCAGCTGACGCGCCAGACCAAATGCGCTCATGCCGTAAATCAGGCCAAAGTTAATCGCCTTCGCGCTGCGGCGCTGTTCATTACTGACGCTTTCCAGCGGTAAGCCAAACACCTCTGCCGCGGTGGCACGGTGAATATCCTTACCTTCAGCAAAAGCCTTCAGCAGCCCTTCATCGCGCGACAGATGCGCCATGATGCGCAGCTCAATCTGCGAATAGTCGGCAGACACAATCAGGTAATCCTCAGGCGCGATAAACGCCTGACGAATACGGCGACCTTCGTCATTACGCACCGGAATGTTCTGCAGGTTAGGATCGGTCGAAGAGAGACGCCCGGTCGCCGTCACCGCCTGATGGTAAGAAGTATGAACGCGGCCGGTTTTCGGGTTAATCATCAGCGGCAGCTTATCGGTATAGGTCGATTTAAGCTTCGCCAGCCCACGATACTCGAGGATCACCTTCGGCAGCGGATAATCCAGCGCCAGTTCCTCCAGCACCTCTTCAGAAGTCGACGGCGCGCCGCCAGGCGTTTTCTTCAGCGGCTTGATGCCCTGCTTTTCAAACAAGATGGTTTGCAACTGTTTGGTAGAAGAGAGGTTGAACTCCTCACCGGCAATCTCATGGGCACGTTGTTCCAGCTCAACCAGACGCTTAGCGATCTCCTGCGAATGCGCATGTAGCACCGCCGGATCGATCTTCACGCCGTTGCGCTCAACCCGCGACAGCACCGGCACCAGCGGCATCTCGATATTTTTAAAGATATTCAGCGGGCCTTCATGCTGCTGTAGTTGCGGCCACATCTTCAGATGCAGTTGTAGCGTCACGTCAGCATCTTCCGCGGCGTAACGCCCTGCCTCTTCCAGCGCAATCTGATTAAAGGTGAGCTGATTTTTCCCCTTACCGGCAATCTCTTCAAAGGTGATGGTTTTGTGTTTCAACCAGCGATCGGACAGGCTATCCATATCATGTCGGCCCGCGACGCTGTCGAGGGTGTAGGATTCCAGCATGGTGTCGAAGGCAATACCACGCAGTTCAATGTCGTAGTTGGCCAGGATGCCGCGATCGTACTTCAGGTTTTGCCCTACTTTTAGCACCTTGTCATCTTCCAGCAGCGGCTTGAGCAGCTCCAGCACGCGTTCACGAGGGATCTGGTCCGGCGCATCGAGATAATCATGGGCCACCGGCACATAAGCCGCGATGCCAGGCTCAATCGCGAATGACAGACCCACCATATTGGCGGAAATGTTATCGAGGCTATCCGTTTCGGTATCAAAAGCGAATAGCGGCGCTTTCTTCAATCTGGCAATCCATTCAACCAGCGTCGCTTCATCCAGGATTGTCACATAATGCTCAGCAGAGAGCGTCGCGGCGACCTCTTCTTCCACAATCACCGCGGCTTCAGCTGGTTTCGCCGCTGGTTTAGCGCCTTTCCCCTGTAGCCATTTGCCAGATTCGACATCGGTGATCCAACGTTTGAATTCATATTGCTTAAAGAGCACCAGCAGTTCATCAGCCGCCGGCTGCGCAACTAACAGCTCTTCGCAACCCAGATCCAGCTCCACATCGGTTTTTATTGTGGCGAGTTGATAAGAGAGGTAGGCCACCTCTTTGTTCTGCTCCAGCTTCGCCGCCATCGTTTTCGCGCCGCGGAAGGTCAGCCCGGCGATTTTTTCTGGTTCCGCATAGAGCGTATCCAGACCACCCAATCCCTGCAGTAGCGCCTGCGCCGTTTTTTCCCCAACGCCCGGGACGCCAGGTATGTTATCCGAGGAGTCGCCCATCAGCGCGAGGAAATCAATAATCAGTTCCGGCGGTACGCCGTACTTATTCACGACCTCTTCCGGGCCGAGGATAGTGTTGGTCATGGTGTTGATTAACGTAATGCCCGGCGTCACCAGTTGCGCCATATCTTTATCACCGGTGCTGATCAGTACCGGGCGGCCCACTTTTTCCGCCTCGCGGGCCAGCGTGCCGATAACGTCATCCGCTTCAACGCCAGGCACCGCCATCAGCGGCAGCCCCATCGCCTTCACCATCTTGTGCAGCGGTTCAATCTGCGCACGTAGATCGTCCGGCATCGGCGGACGATGTGATTTGTAATGCTCAAACAATTCGTCACGGAAGGTTTTCCCTTTGGCATCAAATACCACGACGGCATGCGTCGGCTGATACTGCAGGATCAGGCTACGCAACATATTCAGCACGCCGTACATAGCACCGGTAGGCTCCCCGGCGCTATTGGTTAGCGGTGGGAAGGCGTGGTAAGCCCGATATAGGTAAGAGGAGCCGTCGACGAGGATGAGAGGGTTTTCTGGGATCTGAACCATAATTTCCGTGCCTGTTTATCAGATTATGGGTAAAGGATGCCACAGACGGGCATGAAATCCTGAATTTTTCCCGCATTTAGCCGAAAAGATTCATCGCAGAGGGAAATCGCTGCACAATATTATCTGTGGATAACTTTGTGCATAGTTTTATCGCCTCAGCCAAAAAAGCCTAAACCATGTAACAAAGAATCTTATAAATCATTATATATCAATGAATTAAATATGCACCCAGGGCTATATATGCTTCATGATGACTCAATGTTCCATGTGGATATAAGATTCGCATTTTTTTCTGTTCTGGTAAGACCCGTTATTTGCCGCGTTTTCTGGTAAAATCAGCCCCTTGCGCGGTTTAAGAACGTTCTTTACCGGCCTAACTTTCTGAATAAACTAACTATGTCGAGATTACTCGCTGCGATAACACTCCCGCTGAGTATCGCCCTTACCATCTTAGTCACCATTATCTGTTCCGTACCGATTATCATCGCCGGACTGATTAAACTGCTGGTACCTATCCCGGCGGTATGGCGTTCTATTTCCGTTTTTTGCAATTTTATGATGTATTGCTGGTGCGAAGGACTGGCGCTGCTGCTGCATCTCAACCCATGGTTGAAATGGGATATTCAGGGGCTGGAAGGGCTGAATAAAAAGAACTGGTATCTGCTTATCAGCAACCATCACAGCTGGGCGGACATCGTGGTGCTCTGCGTTCTGTTTCGCAAGCATATCCCGATGAATAAATACTTCCTCAAGCAGCAGTTGGCCTGGGTACCGTTTATCGGTCTGGCCTGCTGGGCGCTTGATATGCCTTTTATGCGCCGTTATTCGCGCGGCTACTTACTGCGCCACCCGGAACGTCGCGGTAAAGACGTCGAAACGACTCGCCGCTCATGTGAAAAATTCCGTTCTCATCCGACAACCATCGTCAATTTCGTTGAAGGTTCAAGGTTTACCGTAGAAAAGAAGCGCGAGACGCGCTCGCCTTACCACAACCTATTGCCGCCTAAAGCTGCGGGCATTGCGATGGCATTAAACGTCCTCGGCGCACAGTTCGATAAGCTACTGAACGTTACGCTGTGCTATCCGGACAATAATGCCAGGCCGTTTTACGATATGTTAAGCGGTCGCCTGACGCGCATCGTGGTACGTATTAATCTGGTGCCGATTGGCGAGGAACTACACGGTGATTACGTCAATGATAAAAACTTTAAGCGCGGTTTCCAGCGCTGGCTGAATGGGCTTTGGGAAGAAAAAGATCGCCAGCTCACTGACATTATGCAAGGTAACGAAAAGTCGTAACTATTTAGTCGATAAAAAAAGCCGGTCAGTGACCGGCATTTTTTTTATTTCTTTTCAACCAGTTGTTTCACAGTATCTGCGTACTGGGAGACAAACGCGTCCATATTGCTGGTATCCATACCCTGCGGGTTCAGCTGGTATTTACCATTAACAAACATCGCGGGAACGCCCTGCAGCTGTAAATCGGCTGCGGCTTTCTCTTGTTGGGCGACCAGAGACTTCACCACAAAGCTGTTCCATGCCGCGTCGTAATCTTCACCTTTCACGCCCGCATCAACGAAGACTTTACGGATGTCGGCAGTGGACTGCACGGTTTGGGTTTTCTGTACCGCTTCAAACATCGGCGCGGTTACTTTATCTTCAACGCCCAGCGCGATCGCCACAGCCCACGCCTGGGTCAGGTCTTTACCCAACGGGCCCAGGAATTCAACGTGATACTTGGTCATTTTGGTGCCTTCCGGCAGTTTCTGACGTACGTTGTCGGAAACGTGCAGCACTTCTTCAAACTGATAGCAGTGCGGGCAGTAGAATGAGAAGAACTCAAGGACCTGAGGTTCGCCTGCAACCGGCTTATCAAGGGTGGTGTACTGCTTGCCGTCGGTGATCTGGGCAGCGGATGCACTGAAAGCCAGAATCATACCAGCCAGCGCCAGCCAAATTTTTTTCATGATTATTTCTCTCCTGATATATCACATTAATACATTGGCGTTAACTGAAGAGGGGGTTCCTGCAGAACCTTCACCTGCTCAAAAAATGTTGCAGTCTGCCCGCGCCAATAATCTTCCCCGGTTAACCATGGGAAATTTATAGGGAAAGCAGGATCGTCCCAACGCCTGAGCAGCCACGCCAGATAATAAACTAAACGCATGGCGCGTAAAGGTTCGATGAGAGCGATTTCGTCCGTATTGAACGGACTGAATTCTTCATAGGCCTCAATGATGGTCTCCAGCTGCATGCGCTGTTCGGCTTTATCGCCATTCAGCAGCATCCAGAGATCCTGTACTGCCGGGCCGGTGCGGGCATCATCTAAATCAACAAACAGCGGACCATCGCGCCACAGGATATTGCCGGCGTGGCAGTCGCCATGCAGACGAAGCGTATCCGCACGCCCGTGCCACCGTGCCCTGACAGCATCGATGAGTTTATCAGCCGCACTCAGGAAATCAGCCTTCAGGCCAGATGGAATAAGCGTCGCCTGTTCGAATACCTGACGTGGTTCCAACAGATATTCTTGTACGCCAATCTCCGGGCGCGCATTAAAACGCTGCTTACGACCGGTCTGGTGCAGGCGGCCAAGATAGCGCCCGACCCATTCTATTTGGTCAAGATTATCCGCTTCGAACTGGCGGCCGCCGAGGCTTGGGAAGACGGCAAAGAAGAATCCTTGATGTTGATGTTGATGTTGATGTAGCGTGCTGTCGTTAAATAAGAGCGGCGCGGCAACGGGCACTTCATCTTCTACGAGTTGAAGCGCAAACTGGTGTTCTTCGAGGATCTGTTCTGCAGACCAGCGTTCAGGACGATAGAACTTCACCACATAGCGGCGGCGGTCTTCGTCCTGAAACTGGTAAACACGGTTCTCATAGCTATTAAGCGGAGTCAGACCGGAGTCGACCCGCATTCCCAGATCGAATAATCCATCAATGATGGTATCCGGGTGAAGCGTCTGAAAAGTAAAAGCCTTATCGTGCATCCTGACATCCGATAATCGTACGAATGCTTCAGGATATCATCTCGTAGCCGGTTTCGCGGCAGCACTTACAACCTTTTACTCTTTAATAACACCGCGCGCGCGTAACAGTGCGGTTTTAAAATCCTCTTCATAATCTTTCTGAATACCCGGGATGACAGCCTCTTTCGATGAATCACGCATCTTCAGGTGATAAATCAGAATATCATCAGAAAGATCGGCTAGTTCACCTTTGTAACCTGCTTCAGCCGCCAGTTTCTGCAAGAATTGCATCAGGTTCAGTTCAGGTTCTTTTTGCCAGGCGGGCTGGAGAAGTTCAATTACTTCATTCAGGCGTTTACATTTCATAGTCATGCTCCTTACTCTTGATAGGGACAAGTTAACAGGGTCAATCCCACAATGAAAGAGGCGATATTAATATGCAAAGCGAGGCAATAACCGGCGTCGTGCTGGCGGGTGGAAGAGCTACGCGCATGGGCGGTGTTGATAAGGGATTGCAGTTGCTGAATGGTCGTCCTCTCTGGCGTCACGTCGCGGATACATTAGAGCCGCAGGTAGCCAGTTTAGTGATTAGCGCTAATCGTAATCTTGAGTACTGGCATACCAGCGGATATGCCGTTTATCGCGATACCCAAGCTGATTATCCAGGCCCACTGGCCGGAATGCTTGCCGTTATGCAGCAGATAGATAGCCCATGGTTTGTATTTTGCCCCTGCGACACGCCGTTCATCCCCTCTTTTCTGGTCGAGCGTTTAGTACAACAGAAAGCTTCAGCGCCGGTGGTTTGGGTACACGATGGCGAGCGCGATCATCCCGCCGTTGCATTAGTCCACCGACGAATTATTCCAGAGCTGGAGACTTATCTGGCTCATGGAGAACGCCGGGTGATGGTCTTTATGCGTCAAGTGGGCGGGCACCCGGTGAATTTCAGCGATGTGAAATCAGCATTCATCAATGTGAATACGCTGGATGATTTGCAGCAGATGCAGGAGTCATCATGATCCCATTACTGGCGATCGCCGCATGGAGCGGTACCGGGAAAACAACACTATTAAAACGCCTGATCCCTGAACTCTGCGCCAAAGGATTACGCCCGGGGCTGATTAAGCACACTCATCATGATATGGATGTCGATAAGCCAGGCAAGGATAGTTACGAATTGCGCAAAGCTGGCGCTTCGCAAACTATTGTCGCAAGCGCGCAGCGTTGGGCGCTGATGACAGAAACCCCTGATAAACCCGAATTAGATCTTCAATGGCTGGTAAGCAGAATGGATCCGGAAAAGTTGGATTTCGTTTTGGTGGAGGGTTTTAAGCATGAACCTGTACCGAAGATCCTGCTTTTCCGGCAAAACAGCGGACATCGTGTAGAAGAGTTAGTGATTGATGAACATACGATAGCAGTGGCCAGCGATGTGCCCATCGCGACGTCACTTCCGCTGTTGGATTTAAATAATATTCCACAGATCGCGACGTTTATTGAGAGTTGGTTAGAGAGGCAATAGCGGTGATATAGGTGGGATTTTCCCGGAGGCGGTGCTGCGCACCTTTTCCGGGCTACGGGTTGCTACGCGGTCTGTAGCCCCGGTAAGCGCAGCGCCACCGGGGAAGATGGCGACGCGTCTGACCGCAAAACACAAAAACAAAAGGCCCGGACTTCCGACTGAGCCTTTCGTTTACGTTGGTATGACAGCGGCTTTCCCCGGGGGCGGCGCGAGGCGCCTTTCCCGGGCTACGGGTTGCGACGCCGGTCTGTAGCCCCGGTAAGCGCAGCGCCACCGGGGGATAGACGCCACACAGCAAAAAACCCCGCACCTTTCGGTACGGGGTTCTTCTTGTTTGATGCCTGGCAGTTCCCTACTCTCACATGGGGAGACCCCACACTACCATCGGCGCTACGGCGTTTCACTTCTGAGTTCGGCATGGGGTCAGG
>NZ_JAQIRN010000012.1:0-86970 GCF_050600815.1 Klebsiella sp. 141161
GACCCCATGCCGAACTCAGAAGTGAAACGCCGTAGCGCCGATGGTAGTGTGGGGTCTCCCCATGTGAGAGTAGGGAACTGCCAGGCATCAAATTTGCAGTAAAACCGGGGCATTAAACCGGTAGATGTAGAAAAAATTCGGTGGAGCGGTAGTTCAGTCGGTTAGAATACCTGCCTGTCACGCAGGGGGTCGCGGGTTCGAGTCCCGTCCGTTCCGCCACTTATTTATATTAAGCCTGCTATATTAGCGGGCTTAATAGCGAGAAAGATTTAGGGGCGTAGCTCAGTTGGTAGAGCACCGGTCTCCAAAACCGGGTGTCGCGAGTTCGAGTCTCTCCGCCCCTGCCATATATAATCCTTTGCTTCGGCAAAGGATTTTTTTTGTCTTTAATTTCTCCTCTTACTCTGCCTTTCCTGTTGTTTTGTCACTCCGTCCATGGAGTCAGATCGCTATTCCAGGATGCTGCTTTTCAGAATCTCGCGAATATGGGCCTGCTTATCGCTATTTTGTAGCCAGATGGCATACAGAGGACGTGAAAGCGTCGCGCTATCGGTCACCGTGTGCAGGCCGGTTTTCTGCTGTGCCCAACTAACGGGTAACCATGTACAACCATTCAGCGTACTGAGTTGCTGATAAGCCAGTTCTGCGGAACTCGTCGTCAACAGGGGTACATCATCACTGCCGATCAAACCCACTTCGTTTTGCTGGAAATCCGGCCCCCATTCCAGTCGCAGATAGTTCAAATCATTCTTATTTTTTCCCGGTGCGGCACAATAGAGCGCCAGGGTGAAATGACCCAATAACTGGCTGCTTAATTCATCCATCTTCGGTGATTCTGTGGTGATCAGGAGATCGAGCTGGCGTTCATGCAACTGCTTAACTAACGACTGGCGCTGGGCTATCCGCGCCTCAAATTGCAGGTTATAGGGATCTTTGTAGAGCGTTCCCAGCCAACCGTTCAACAGGCATTCCCATAGCGACGCGCTGGCGCCGATCGAAAATTCATTATGGCGAGAAGAGTGGGCGACCTCCTTACGCGCGGCCTGCCAGGTATTCATCAACGTTTCTGCATAGGGCAGGAGCTTTTCGCCGGCTGACGTCAGACGAATATTGTTACGATGGCGGGTGAATAAATTTACGCCCAGCTGGTTCTCCAACTGACGAATGCGGAAGCTAACCGCTGATTGTGTTAAATAAAGCGCTTCCGCTGCCCGGCCAAAGTGGCGAGTTCTGCTCACTTCAAGGAAAGTTTTGAGCAATTCCGTGTCCACACTCTTCTCCGCAAAATTATTTGTCGTGATGATTTAAATGTTTTGTTTGACGCTCTGTCAAGCGTAACTAATACTCCGCGCCATAAATAGCTCGGCCAAAGAATCAGGAGCGTGTAGGATGGCGGAAAGCTTTACGACGACTAATCGTTTTTTCGACAATAAAAATTATCCACGCGGGTTCTCCCGTCACGGTGATTTCACCATCAAAGAGGCGCAACTGCTTGAACGTCATGGTTACGCCTTTAATGAGCTGGAATTGGGTAAACGCGAGCCTGTTACCGAAGATGAAAAACAATTCGTTGCGGTATGCCACGGCGAACGTGAGCCGGTAACCGAAGCGGAACGCGTTTGGATTAAGTATATGGCGCGAATCAAACGTCCGAAGCGTTTTCATACTTTATCTGGCGGCAAGCCGCAGGTTGAAGGCGCTGAAGACTACACTGAAAGCGACGATTAAAAAAAAGGGCGAAAGCCCTTTTTTTATGCCATCAGCGTCTGCAGGTGATTTAACATACGGTCGATAGCCCGGTAGCTTAGCGCCTCCTGCAAATGATGACGTTCGATATCCCTATCCTCATTCAGATCGGCGATAGTACGCGCAACTTTCAGTAAACGTTGCCATGCGCGGATTGAGAGCCCTAACGCTGAGAGCGTCTGTTCCAGCCAAATAGCGTCGTCTTCTTTCAGCTTGCACCAGACTTTTATCTCCCCGCTATCCAGTTGTGCATTAAGTTTATTCTGCCGTGCGATCTGTCTGCCGCGCGCCGCGAATACCCGTAGACGAATGGTGGCGCTTCGCTCTTCGCCAACGCCACCCCGGCTTAATACGCCCGGTGGAGGAAGTGGAATCTCAAGCGAGAGATCGAAGCGGTCGAGAAATGGCCCTGACAATCGGCCCAGGTAGCGCAGGGTCTGTTCCGGTGTGGCCCGATTATGCTGACCCTGGTAATGTCCTGTTGGGCTGGGATTCATGGCGGCAATCAGCTGAAATCGCGCAGGATAGTCAATCTTAGCCCGAGTGCGGGAAAGATGAATTTTTCCTGATTCAATGGGCTCTCGTAGTGCATCCAGAACCCGACGCTCGAATTCAGGTAGTTCATCAAGAAACAGAATACCGTTATGCGCGAGAGAGATCTCTCCAGGGGCCGGGATTGAGCCGCCGCCGACCATCGCCGTTAGCGACGCGCTATGGTGAGGGGCGCGAAAAGGCCGCCGACGCCACTGACGCGTGACGTAATGAGCATTGACGAGGCTGAGGATGGCCGCGCTTTCCAACGCTTCCTGGTTGCTTAGCGGCGGTAAAATCCCCGGCAAACGGCTGGCGAGCATCGTCTTTCCTGTACCCGGTGGACCCATCAAGAGTAAATTGTGACCGCCCGCTGCGACTATCTCCAGCGCGCGTTTTCCCTGCTGTTGGCCAATGACATCGCCGAGATCGTCATAATCGTCGTCTCCCGCTGTTATTTCGCCTGCCGGCGGATGCAGAGTATGTTTCCCTTCCAGAAACGCGCAGACTTCCTGCAGGTGCCCTGCTATAAGGCACTCATTGCCGTTAATCAAGCCGACCTCTTCGGCGTTATCTCCAGCAACGACAATCTGCCTTCCGGCTTTTATCGCTTCCATGGCGCTGGATATTGCCCCAGGAACGCCGCGTAACGCGCCTGTAAGCGCCAATTCGCCAATAAACTCATACTGATTAAGTTTCGATGCGGCAAGCTGCTGCGAAGCGACCAGGAGCGCGAGAGCGATAGGTAAATCATATCTTCCACCCTCTTTCGGCAGATCGGCTGGCGCAAGGTTTATGGTTATCTTCTTTGCCGGATAGCTGTAGCCGCTGTTAATAATGGCGCTACGTACCCGATCGCGGGCTTCCTTTACCGTGGTTTCCGGCAGACCTACCATCGTCAAACCGGGGAGTCCGTTGCTGATATGGACTTCGACGGTAATTAGCGGCGCGCTGACCCCGAGCGCCGCGCGGGTATAGACAATTGCGAGTGACATAACGCCTCCTGAGCGGAATGATTATGTCTATTTCTGTGGTTTCATGAACCTATGAATGTTTAACTTTACGCTGCCTGTTCCAGACAATTGTCTGCAAAGTTTTGCATTTTCATTGTTTTCGAAGTGCGCGCGCAAATCCGTCATGACGCCGTTTTAATGCCGTAAAACACGGATGCAAAAGCGAGAATAAGCTGAATTTTTTTCATTTAATTTTTTTCTTTTTAAAAACAACTGGTTTAATAAAAATCGTTAGCAAGATCAGAAAATAGAACATAAAAAAATCTTGTGCTTAATGTGATGTCTGTGGTAACTCTTTAGGTATTCCTTCGAACAAGAAGCCAGAAAGAACAGAAAATGACAGCCCTTCTACGAGTGATTAGCCTGGTCGTGATTAGCGTGGTGGTGATTATTATCCCACCGTGCGGGGCTGCACTTGGACGAGGAAAGGCTTAGAAATCAAGCCTTAACGAACTAAGACCCCCGCACCGAAAGGTCCGGGGGTTTTTTTATAACTTAAAAAACATAAGCGAGGAGCAGAATATGGGTTTTAGCATAAAATTCTGTTTCTCCCGATCTATGACGGGGAAGTAACTATGAACGGGGCGCAGTGGGTGGTACATGCTTTGCGAACACAGGGTGTCGACACGGTATTTGGCTATCCGGGTGGCGCGATTATGCCGGTTTACGATGCTTTGTATGACGGCGGCGTGGAACACCTGCTGTGTCGGCACGAGCAAGGCGCCGCAATGGCCGCCATCGGTTATGCCCGCGCGACCGGCAAAACTGGAGTTTGCATCGCCACTTCCGGCCCTGGCGCCACCAACCTGATCACCGGTTTGGCTGACGCGTTACTTGATTCTGTACCTGTTGTCGCCATCACCGGTCAAGTGGCGGCGCCGTTTATCGGCACCGATGCTTTTCAGGAAGTGGACGTTCTCGGTTTGTCGCTGGCCTGCACCAAACACAGTTTCCTCGTGCAGTCGTTGGAAGAGCTGCCGCGCGTGATTGCGGAAGCTTTCCAGGTGGCAAACTCAGGCCGTCCTGGCCCGGTACTGGTTGATATTCCAAAAGATATCCAGTTGGCTAAAGGCGAATTAGATCCGCATTTCTCCACCGTCCCTGATGATGTTGAGTTCCCGCACACACAAGTCGAGCAGGCGTTAGCGATGCTTGCGCAGTCCCACAAGCCGATGCTGTACGTGGGCGGCGGTGTTGGAATGGCACAGGCGGTACCGGCCGTGCGCGAATTTCTGGCGGTGACGCAGATGCCGGTAACCTGCACTCTGAAAGGGTTGGGCGCCGTCGCCGCGGATTATCCGTATTACCTTGGCATGCTGGGTATGCACGGAACCAAGGCAGCAAACCTGGCGGTGCAGGAGTGCGATTTATTAATCGCCGTCGGCGCCCGTTTTGATGACCGGGTTACCGGCAAGCTGAATACCTTTGCCCCGCACGCCAAAGTAATCCATATGGATATTGACCCGGCCGAGCTGAACAAACTGCGCCAGGCGCACGTCGCCTTAACCGGAGATTTAAACGCCATGCTGCCAGCATTGCAGCAGCCGTTGGCCATTGATGCGTGGCGCGAGCACAACGCACAGCTGCGCGCGGAGCACGCCTGGCGTTACGATCATCCCGGCGAGGCAATCTACGCGCCGCTGTTGCTCAAGCAGCTTTCCGATCGCAAACCGACGGATTGCGTCGTGACGACCGATGTCGGCCAGCACCAAATGTGGTCGGCCCAGCACATGACCTATACCCGCCCGGAAAACTTCATCACTTCCAGCGGCCTGGGCACCATGGGTTTTGGTCTGCCGGCAGCCGTTGGCGCGCAGGTGGCCCGCCCGGACGATACGGTTATCTGTATCTCCGGCGATGGCTCTTTCATGATGAACGTGCAGGAGCTGGGCACCGTTAAACGTAAGCAGTTACCGTTGAAAATCGTGCTGCTGGATAACCAACGTTTAGGCATGGTTCGCCAGTGGCAGCAGCTGTTTTTCCAGGAGCGTTACAGCGAAACCACGCTTACCGATAATCCTGATTTTCTTACGCTGGCCAGCGCCTTTGGCATTCCAGGCCAGCACATCACCCGTAAAGACCAGGTTGAAGCGGCACTCGACACCATGCTTTCGAGCCAGGGGCCATACCTGCTTCATGTCTCAATCGATGAACTTGAGAATGTCTGGCCGTTGGTGCCGCCCGGCGCCAGTAATGCAGAAATGCTGGAGAAATTATCATGATGCAACATCAGGTCGCTTTACAGGCTCGCTTCAACCCCGAAACCTTAGAACGCGTGCTGCGCGTGGTGCGCCATCGCGGTTTTCAAATTTGCTCAATGAATATGGAAACCGCGTCGGATGCGCAAAACATAAATATCGAACTGACCGTTGCCAGTCAGCGGCCCGTCGAATTACTGTTTAGTCAGTTACGCAAACTGGTCGACGTCGCCTGCGTCGAGATCCAGCAACCCACATCACAACAAATCCGCGCCTGAGCGCAGAGGAATAAAAAAAATGACGACGAAGAAAGCTGATTACATTTGGTTCAATGGCGAGATGACCCCATGGGGCGAGGCGAAAGTACACGTCATGTCCCACGCGTTGCACTACGGGACTTCGGTATTCGAAGGTATCCGCTGCTACGATTCTCACAAAGGGCCAGTGGTGTTCCGCCATCGTGAACACATGCAGCGTCTGCATGATTCAGCCAAAATCTACCGTTTCCCGGTTTCTCAGAGCGTTGACGAGCTGATGGAAGCCTGCCGCGAAGTTATTCGTACCAATAAACTGACCAGCGCTTATATCCGTCCGCTGGTGTTTGTTGGCGATGTTGGCATGGGCGTTAACCCGCCGGACGGTTACAAAACCGACGTTATCATCGCGGCGTTCCCGTGGGGTGCATACCTTGGCGCAGAAGCGCTGGAGCAGGGGATCGATGCGATGGTTTCTTCCTGGAACCGCGCGGCGCCTAACACCATCCCAACCGCAGCGAAAGCGGGCGGCAACTATCTCTCCTCTCTGCTGGTCGGCAGCGAAGCGCGTCGTCACGGTTATCAGGAAGGTATCGCGCTGGACGTTAACGGCTATATCTCCGAAGGCGCAGGCGAAAACCTGTTTGAGGTGAAAGATGGCGTGCTGTTTACTCCGCCGTTTACCTCTTCCGCGCTGCCGGGTATCACCCGCGACGCCATCATCAAACTGGCGAAAGATCTCGGTATCGAAGTCCGCGAGCAGGTGCTGTCCCGCGAATCTCTGTACCTGGCGGATGAAGTGTTCATGTCCGGTACCGCTGCGGAAATCACGCCGGTACGCAGCGTTGACGGTATCCAGGTCGGCGCAGGCCGCCGCGGCCCGGTGACCAAACGCATTCAGGAAGCCTTCTTTGGCCTCTTCACCGGTGAAACGGAAGATAAATGGGGCTGGCTGGATCCGGTAAGTAAGTGATTAAAAATGGGACGGCACGCACCGTCCCATTGCATAAACAGAGATGGGAGTAAAAAGAGCATGCCTAAGTACCGTTCCGCCACCACCACACATGGCCGCAATATGGCGGGCGCCCGCGCGCTGTGGCGCGCAACCGGGATGACCGATGCCGATTTCGGCAAACCGATCATCGCCGTTGTTAACTCCTTTACCCAGTTTGTACCTGGGCACGTGCATCTGCGCGATCTCGGCAAACTGGTTGCCGAGCAAATTGAAGCTGCGGGCGGCGTCGCTAAAGAATTCAACACCATCGCAGTGGATGATGGGATCGCCATGGGTCACGGGGGTATGCTCTATTCACTGCCATCCCGCGAGCTCATCGCCGATTCAGTCGAGTACATGGTTAACGCCCACTGCGCCGATGCCATGGTTTGTATCTCCAACTGCGACAAAATCACCCCGGGGATGCTGATGGCCTCCCTGCGATTGAATATTCCGGTGATCTTTGTCTCCGGCGGTCCGATGGAAGCCGGGAAAACCAAGCTGTCTGACAAAATCATCAAGTTGGATCTGGTTGATGCCATGATCCAGGGGGCAGACCCGAAAGTCTCTGACGATCAGAGCGAACAGGTGGAGCGTTCCGCCTGTCCGACCTGCGGTTCGTGCTCGGGGATGTTCACCGCGAACTCAATGAACTGCCTGACCGAAGCATTAGGCCTGTCGCAGCCGGGTAATGGTTCTCTGCTGGCGACCCATGCCGACCGTAAAGCGCTGTTCCTCAACGCCGGTAAACGTATCGTTGAACTGACTAAACGCTACTACGAGCAGGACGACGCCTCCGCGCTGCCGCGTAATATCGCCAGCAAGGCGGCATTCGAAAACGCCATGACTCTCGATATCGCAATGGGCGGCTCAACCAATACCGTTCTGCATCTGCTGGCGGCGGCGCAGGAAGCCGAAATCGACTTCACCATGAGTGATATCGACAAGCTGTCCCGCAAAGTGCCGCAGCTGTGTAAAGTGGCGCCGAGTACGCAGAAATACCATATGGAAGACGTGCATCGAGCCGGCGGCGTGCTGGGGATCCTCGGCGAGCTGGATCGCGCGGGGTTACTCAACCGCGATGTTAAAAACGTTCTTGGCCTGACGCTGCCGCAGACCCTGGAACAGTACGATGTGATGGTGACTCAGGACGACGCGGTGAAAAAAATGTTCCGCGCCGGCCCGGCGGGGATCCGTACCACCCAGGCGTTCTCGCAGGATTGCCGCTGGGATACGCTGGATGACGATCGCGCCGAGGGATGTATCCGTTCTCTGGAGCATGCCTATAGTAAAGACGGTGGCCTGGCGGTGCTGTACGGTAACTTTGCCGAAAACGGCTGTATCGTCAAAACCGCCGGCGTGGACGATAGCATCCTGAAATTTACCGGCCCGGCGAAAGTTTATGAAAGTCAGGACGAAGCGGTTGAGGCCATCCTCGGCGGCAAAGTCGTGGAAGGCGATGTCGTGGTTATTCGTTATGAAGGGCCGAAAGGCGGGCCAGGAATGCAGGAGATGCTCTATCCGACCACCTTCCTGAAGTCCATGGGTCTTGGCAAAGCGTGCGCGTTGATCACCGATGGCCGTTTCTCCGGCGGCACCTCCGGGCTTTCCATCGGCCACGTATCGCCGGAAGCGGCGAGCGGCGGCAACATCGCTATCATCGAAGATGGCGACATGATTGCTATCGATATTCCTAACCGCGGTATTCAGCTGCAGCTCAGCGATGCCGAAATCGCCGCCCGTCGCGAAGCGCAAGAAGCGCGTGGCGATAAGGCGTGGACGCCGAAAGACCGCGAGCGCCAGGTCTCCTTCGCGCTGCGCGCTTATGCCAGCCTCGCGACCAGTGCCGACAAGGGCGCCGTGCGCGATAAATCAAAACTTGGGGGTTAATAATGGCCGAATCGCAACCCCTATCCGCCGCCCCTGAGGGGGCGGAGTATCTCCGGGCGGTACTGCGCGCGCCGGTTTATGAAGCGGTGCAGAAAACGCCGCTGCAAAAAATGGATAAGCTCTCTTCGCGGCTGGATAACGTGATTCTGGTGAAACGCGAAGACCGCCAGCCGGTGCATAGCTTTAAGCTGCGCGGCGCTTACGCGATGATGTCCGGCCTGACGGCGGAACAAAAATCAAATGGCGTGATCACCGCTTCGGCGGGTAATCATGCGCAGGGCGTGGCGTTTTCCGCATCCCGGCTGGGTGTTAAGGCGCTGATCGTGATGCCGGTAGCGACCGCCGATATCAAAGTCGATGCCGTTCGCGGCTTCGGCGGCGAAGTGCTGCTGCACGGCGCCAACTTTGACGAAGCGAAAGCCCGCGCGATTGAGCTGGCGCAGCAGCAGGGTTTTACCTGGGTGCCGCCGTTCGATCACCCGATGGTGATCGCCGGTCAGGGAACGCTGGCGCTGGAGCTGCTGCAGCAGGATGCCCACATTGACCGCGTATTCGTCCCGGTTGGCGGCGGCGGTCTGGCGGCAGGCGTGGCGGTGCTTATCAAGCAGCTGATGCCGCAGATTAAAGTGATAGCGGTGGAAGCGGAAGATTCGGCGTGTCTGAAAGCGGCGCTGGATGCCGGTCATCCGGTGGATCTACCGCGCGTCGGTTTGTTTGCTGAAGGCGTGGCGGTGAAGCGCATCGGCGATGAAACGTTCCGTTTATGCCAGGAGTATCTGGACGATATCATCACCGTCGATAGCGATGCTATCTGCGCGGCGATGAAAGATCTGTTCGAAGATGTGCGGGCGGTGGCGGAGCCTTCCGGCGCGCTGGCGCTGGCGGGGATGAAAAAGTATATCGCCCAGCATAACATCCGCGGCGAGCGTCTGGCTCACATCCTGTCCGGCGCCAACGTCAACTTCCACGGACTACGCTACGTTTCTGAGCGTTGCGAGCTCGGGGAACAGCGCGAAGCACTGCTGGCGGTGACGATACCGGAAGAGAAAGGCAGCTTCCTTAAGTTCTGTCAGCTACTGGGCGGCCGTTCGGTCACCGAGTTCAACTACCGTTTTGCCGATGCCAAAGATGCCTGTATTTTCGTTGGCGTGCGGCTGAGCCGCGGGTTGGATGAGCGCAAAGAGATCCTCGAGCTGCTAAGCGAAGGCGGCTACAGCGTAGTCGATCTTTCCGATGACGAAATGGCGAAGCTGCACGTGCGCTATATGGTCGGCGGACGTCCGTCTAAACCGCTGCAGGAGCGCCTGTTTAGCTTCGAATTCCCGGAATCACCTGGCGCGCTGCTTAAGTTTCTGCACACGCTCGGCACCCACTGGAATATTTCGCTGTTCCACTATCGTAGCCACGGCACCGATTTTGGCCGCGTTCTGGCGGCGTTTGAGCTTGGCGAGCATGAGCCAGACTTCGAAACCCGTCTTAATGAACTGGGCTACGAGTGTCATGACGAAACCCATAACCCGGCGTTCCGCTTTTTCCTTGCGGGCTAGTGGTTAGGCAGTATTTTCCAGAACGCATCAATAAGCGGCTCATACAGCCGCTTTTTTTGTGCGCAGACGCCCAGCTCAAATGGCGTTTTCTCATCGCTGCGATCGAGGATCATCACGCGATTACGCACCGGCTCGGGGCTGTTTTCCAGCACCACTTCCGGCAGTAGCGCCACGCCGCAGCCGAGGGCGACCATCGATACCATGGCTTCATGGCCGCCGACGGTGGCGTAAATGGATGGATTGCTGATTTTATGGCGGCGGAACCACAGCTCGATGCGGCGGCGCACCGGCCCCTGATCGGCCATGATAAACGGTACCGTTGCCCAGTCAGGATGTTCGACCGACACCTGATTGCGCACCGGGCAGGGTAACGCCGGGGCAATCAGCACTACCGCAAGATTTTCCAGCATCGAAAACGCCACCGAGCCCGGCAGCGTCTCCGGCTTACCGGCAATGGCCAGATCGGCTTCTCCAGTGACCACTTTTTCCATCGCATCAGCGGCATCGCCAGTCGATAACTTTATCTCTACTGAGGGATGCGCGGCGCGAAAGCGGTCGAGAATCGGCGGCAGATGGCTGTAAGCGGCGGTCACGGAGCAGAAAATATGTAGCTCGCCGGAGAGCGACGGCCCCTGCTGGTCGATGGCGTGACGCAGTTGCTGATACTGCAGTAAAGTCTGCTGGGCAAAGGTGCGAAGTTCTTCGCCGGCCTCGGTTAGGGTCACGGTGCGATTATCGCGAACGAACAGCGGCTGGCCGAGGTCCTCTTCGAGGCGTTGAATCTGTCGCGAAAGCGTCGAGGGACTAACGTGCATAGCCCGCGCGCTGCGGCCAAAATGGCGGCTTTCCGCCAGATGCAGAAAGGTTTTCAGATCGCGTAAATCCATGGCTCAATCCCCTGAGAATAACGTTGCAGTTATTGCAATGTGATGTTGTGAATATATCAATTTTCGCAACGAAATTCCTGTCATATAGTGGGTTCATTCTCGCAAAACGCGAACCGAACAATAAGCACGACAACACAACATCACGAGGTATCACCATGGCTAACTACTTCAACACACTGAATCTGCGCCAGCAGCTGGCTCAGCTGGGCAAATGCCGCTTTATGGGGCGCGATGAATTTGCCGATGGCGCGAGCTATCTTCAGGGTAAAAAAGTAGTCATCGTCGGCTGTGGCGCGCAGGGCCTGAACCAGGGGCTGAACATGCGTGACTCCGGCCTGGATATCTCCTATGCGCTGCGTAAAGAAGCGATCGCCGAGAAGCGCGCATCCTGGCGTAAAGCGACGGAAAACGGCTTCAAAGTGGGTACCTATGAAGAGCTGATCCCGCAGGCTGACCTGGTCGTCAACCTGACTCCGGACAAACAGCACTCTGACGTTGTGCGTTCCGTACAGCCGCTGATGAAAGACGGCGCGGCGTTGGGTTACTCCCACGGCTTCAACATCGTTGAAGTGGGCGAGCAGATCCGCAAAGACATCACCGTGGTGATGGTGGCGCCGAAGTGCCCGGGTACCGAAGTTCGTGAAGAGTACAAACGCGGTTTCGGCGTGCCGACGCTTATCGCCGTACACCCGGAAAACGATCCGAAAGGCGAAGGTATGGCCATTGCTAAAGCGTGGGCAGCGGCGACCGGCGGCCATCGTGCGGGTGTTCTGGAATCCTCCTTCGTGGCGGAAGTGAAATCTGACCTGATGGGCGAGCAGACCATCCTCTGCGGCATGCTGCAGGCGGGTTCTCTGCTGTGCTTCGACAAGCTGGTGGCTGAAGGTACCGATCCGGCCTACGCGGAAAAACTGATTCAGTTCGGCTGGGAAACCATCACCGAAGCGCTGAAACAAGGCGGCATCACCCTGATGATGGATCGCCTGTCTAACCCGGCGAAACTGCGCGCTTACGCGCTGTCCGAACAGCTGAAAGAGATCATGGCGCCGCTGTTCCAGAAACATATGGATGACATCATCTCCGGCGAATTCTCTTCCGGCATGATGGCTGACTGGGCGAACGACGACAAAAAACTGCTGACCTGGCGTGAAGAGACCGGTAAAACCGCGTTCGAAACCGCGCCGCAGTATGAAGGTAAAATCGGCGAGCAGGAGTACTTCGATAAAGGCGTTCTGATGATTGCGATGGTGAAAGCGGGCGTTGAGCTGGCTTTCGAAACCATGGTTGATTCCGGCATCATCGAAGAGTCCGCTTACTACGAATCACTGCACGAACTGCCGCTTATCGCCAACACTATCGCCCGTAAGCGTCTGTATGAAATGAACGTGGTTATCTCCGATACCGCGGAGTACGGTAACTACCTGTTCTCTTATGCTTGCGTACCGCTGCTGAAAGAGTTCATGACTACCCTGCAGACCGGCGACCTGGGTAAAGCGATTGCCGAAGGCGCGGTAGATAACGCTCAGCTGCGCGACGTGAACGAAGCAATTCGCAGCCACGCTATCGAAGCGGTGGGTAAAAAACTGCGCGGGTATATGACCGATATGAAGCGTATCGCGGTTGCCGGCTGATAAAACAAAAGGTGCGGGCGGATGCCCTCACCCCAACCCTCTCCCACAGGGAGAGGGGGCAAACATTAAAGGCCTTCTCTTTGAGAAGGCCTTGTTGTTTATTTCCGGTACAGCACTTTGATGATGTGGTAACCGAACTGGGTATGCAGCGGGCCGGTTGGCTCCAGTTCAGGGCAGGAGAAGACCACTTTATCGAATGCCGGAACCATCTGGCCCTGGCGGAATTCGCCCAGATCGCCGCCGCGTTTTCCTGACGGGCAGATAGAGTGTTTTTTCGCCAGCTTGCCGAAGTCGGCGCCGTTTTTAAGCTGCTCAAGCAGATCGAGAGCTAGTTTCTCTTCTTTTACCAGGATATGCAGTGCTGCCGCTGTTTTAGCCATGATTGCGCCTTGATTGAGTTGGGATAAATCAGGGCGCCATAGTAACACGCGCTAGCGGCGATACAGCACCTTGATGATATGGTAGCCAAATTTGGTTTGTACCGGGCCATAGGGTTTGAGCAGCGGACAGCTGAACACGGCTTTATCAAACGGAGCGACCATCGCGCCCTGCTGGAACTCCCCCAGATCGCCGCCATGACGTCCGGACGGACATTTTGAGTAGCGCTTCGCCAGATGATCGAAGCTGACGCCTCGTTCCAGCTTGGCGAGGATCTCGTGTGCCAGTTTTTCTTCTTTGACCAGAATATGCAGGGCCGCTGCGCTTTTTGCCATAACCAGAGCCTCAGGATAAATTGCGTGGCTGACACTTTACCATCAGCCGGTAAATCTCAGCCTCGCTTTCTGCTACAATCCACACCCCGTTCGAAGATTGAGCAATATTCCCATGCGTTTAAACCCTGGCCAACAACAAGCCGTCGAATTCGTTACCGGACCGTGCCTGGTGCTGGCGGGCGCCGGTTCCGGTAAGACCCGCGTTATTACGAATAAAATCGCCCACCTGATCCGCGGCTGCGGTTATCAGGCGCGCCATATCGCGGCCGTCACCTTTACTAACAAGGCCGCGCGCGAAATGAAAGAGCGCGTCGGGCAAACGCTGGGGCGTAAAGAGGCGCGCGGGCTGATGATTTCCACCTTCCACACCCTGGGGCTGGATATCATCAAACGTGAATACGCCGCGCTGGGAATGAAATCTAACTTTTCCTTGTTCGATGATACTGACCAGGTCGCGCTGCTGAAAGAGCTCACCGAAGGGTTGATCGAAGATGACAAAGTGGTGTTGCAGCAGCTGATCTCGACGATCTCCAACTGGAAAAACGATCTGAAAACGCCGGCGCAGGCGGCGGCTGGCGCGAAAGGCGAACGGGACCGCATCTTCGCCCACTGCTATGGGCTCTATGATGCGCATATGAAGGCCTGTAACGTCCTCGATTTTGACGATCTTATCCTGCTGCCGACGCTGCTGCTGCAGCGTAATGAAGAGGTGCGCGAACGTTGGCAGAACAAGATCCGTTATCTGCTGGTGGATGAGTATCAGGATACCAACACCAGCCAGTATGAGCTGGTGAAGCTGCTGGTGGGGCAGCGCGCGCGCTTTACCGTGGTGGGTGATGATGACCAGTCGATCTACTCGTGGCGCGGCGCGCGGCCGCAGAACCTGGTGCTGCTAAGCCAGGATTTTCCGGCGCTGCAGGTGATCAAGCTTGAACAGAACTACCGTTCATCAGGGCGTATTCTGAAGGCTGCCAACATTTTGATCGCCAATAACCCGCACGTGTTTGAAAAGCGGCTGTTCTCAGAACTTGGCTACGGTACCGAGCTGAAAGTGCTCTCCGCCAATAACGAAGATCATGAAGCGGAACGCGTCGCAGGCGAACTGATTGCTCACCACTTTATTAATAAAACCAACTACAAAGATTACGCCATCCTTTATCGCGGCAATCACCAGTCGCGGGTCTTTGAAAAGATGCTGATGCAGAACCGTATCCCGTACAAAATCTCGGGCGGCACGTCGTTCTTCTCGCGTCCGGAAATTAAAGATCTGTTGGCCTATCTGCGCGTACTCACCAACCCGGATGACGACAGCGCCTTCCTGCGTATCGTCAATACGCCAAAGCGAGAGATTGGCCCGGCGACATTGCAAAAGCTGGGCGAATGGGCGATGAGCCGCAATAAAGGCTTATTCACCGCCAGCTTTGATATGGGATTAAGCCAAACGCTGACCGGGCGCGGGTATGAATCCCTCACTCGTTTCACCCACTGGCTGCGGGAAATTCAGCAATTGACCGAGCGTGAACCGGTTAATGCCGTGCGGGATTTAATTCGTGGGATTGATTATGAGTCCTGGCTATATGAAACCTCGCCGAGCCCGAAAGCCGCGGAAATGCGGATGAAAAACGTCAACCAGCTGTTCACCTGGATGACCGAAATGCTGGAAGGCAGCGAGATAGATGAGCCGATGACGCTGACGCAGGTGGTTACCCGCTTTACCCTGCGCGATATGATGGAACGCGGCGAATCGGATGAAGAGCTGGATCAGGTGCAGTTGATGACCCTGCATGCCTCAAAAGGGTTGGAGTTCCCGTATGTATACCTGGTGGGAATGGAAGAGGGATTGCTGCCGCATCAGAGCAGCATCGATGAAGATAACGTCGATGAAGAACGGCGACTGGCCTATGTGGGTATCACCCGCGCGCAGAAAGAGTTGACCTTTACGCTCTGTAAGGAGCGTCGTCAGTATGGCGAGCTGGTGCGCCCGGAGCCGAGCCGTTTTCTGCTTGAGCTCCCGCAAGACGATCTGATTTGGGAGCAGGAGCGAAAAGTCATCTCCGCGGAAGAACGCATGCATAAAGGCCAGGCCAACGTCGCGAATATCAAGGCGATGCTGGCGAAGGCGAAAAAGGGCTAACACTTCAGGCGACAAACTGCTGCCAGGCGGTGGAAAATGGCATCACCAGCAGTAGCGACGGCAGCATGTTGGCGGTGGGGAAATGGCGAATACCGCAAAGCCGAAAACCGGTAGCCAGCATAATAATACCGCCGCAGGCAGTAAAATCAGCGATCATCGATGGGCTTATCAACGTCATAATAAACGTGGCGGCGAAGAACAGAATCACGAAGATGATCAGCTGGGGAATAAAAATCGCGGTGATAATGTAGCCCAGCGTGGAAGCGAAAATAGCGGCGGTGAAAAAGTCGAGTATCGACTTGGTCAGTAGAATGGTCGGGTCGCCGGTCATCCCTTCGGTTAGGGCGCCAAAAATACCGGTACCGCTAGCGCAGAACAGGATCAGCACCGCGATAAACTGGTTCATAAAATCCCCGCCTTCTACACCTGCGTTGTTTTGACCTGGAAAAATGCGCTCGATGGGCGTGCGTAGTTTGGTGCCCGCCCGCTCAATCCACTTCTCAATATTCAACAGGCCGCCAATAATCGTGCCGATGATAACGGCCAGCGCAATGGGCGGCAGATTGATCAGTTTGTTAAGGAAGAACACGCCCATACTGATAGAGATTAACCCGGAAATAAGCGGTAGCGTTTTCTTAAAGTGGTCCGGGATAAATCGGTTGAGCGAGGCGCCTGCAATTGCGCCAACGAGTAATGAACCGCTGCAAACAAAAATACCTATCGGCATACTATATTCTCCCTGTAATAAAATCAGGGCCTGAAATCAGACCCTGAAGCGTGTTTTTTAAATTATTTGATATTAAAAACGCGGCTGGCATTGCCCCAGGCTATTTTATCTTTTAGCCCTGTTTCCATCTCCAATGGATCAAACCAGTCGCAGGCCTGATGAATATCTTCATACGGATAATCGACGGAGAACATCACGCGATCGGCACCCATCACTTCAATCGCATTATTTAGCGAGTGAGTATTAAAATGACCGCTGGTGGTGACAATAAAGTTATTTTGCAGATAGTGCATTAACGGTTTTTCCGCCTTGCCCAAACCGCAGCCGAAACGCTGACGATAGAGACGATGTTGAGTGCGCGGCAGCATGTGTACCAGCCCTTCACCGAGGTGTCCCAGCACCAGATTAAGGTTTGGATAACGGTCGAACAGGCCGCTCATCATCAGGCGAATAGCGTGAACGGCGGTTTCCTGCGCAAAGCCCCAGGCGGAACCGATCAGGCTTTCGTAACCGGTATAAATACCGCGAGCCGGGCCTTCCAGCGGTTCACGCGGATGCAGGTACACCGGCACGTTTAACTCGTTAACTTTATCCCAGAATACCAACATGGATTCATCATCAAGATACAGGCCATGTTCGTTATCTTTGACGTTGGTATAGCCGTTAATCAACGCGCCTTTCATGCCCAGTTTTTTCACCGCGCGCTCCAGCTCTTCCGCCGCCGCTTCCGGGTTTTGTAACGCCAGCGTGGCGAAAGCGCTAAATTTATCCGGATTCGGTTTTACATAATTATCAACGATAAAGTCGTTAGTGTCGCGAGCGAAAGAGACCGCTTTGGCTTTATCTAAAATAGATTGCGCGCCGGGTGAAGTCAGAGAAAGAATTACGTGGTCAATATTACGTTGCGCCATCTCTTCGAGCTGAATACTGCGGTCAAGCAGGCGGCGTTCAACATCTTGCATATATTCGCTACCGTTACGGTTAGCTTCGCCGGTCGAATCCCACAAACGATTATTTTCAGGGGTGGATACATGTTCTTCTAAAGCGATTTTTCCGCGCATGATAAGTTCCTTTATTTATTCTATCGATATGAACTGATGCGAGGAGATTAAAATGTTTGACGTATTGACAGCAATAAACCAAATAGAATACGGCGTATCAGTAATACTAATACAGCCGATTCTTTTATGATTTAAATGCTAATAGAACCGCCAGAGGCGGCAAGGCCTACAATCTGCGTGCGCAGCCAGATATGCCCTGGGTCGCGGTGCAGGCGCTGGTGCCAGACCTGGCGAATCGCGATGTTAGCCAGTGAGAAAGGCAGCGGCCAGCTGCGGCAGGGGTAACGTCTGGTGATGTGGCGCGCCAGCTGTTCCGGCACCACCGCGATCATCTCGCTGCCGGCAACCAGCTCGCCTGCGCCTAAAAAGCTGGGCAGCGTCAATGCGATGCGTCGCGGCATACTGTGTTCCGCGAGCAGTTTATCAATATCACCGTGGGCGGTGCCGTTGACGCGAACCGCAAGATGCTTTTCCTGACGCCAGTCTTCGGCGCTGAAATGATGACGAATGCGCGGATGATTGTCCGCTGCCAGACAAACATACGATTGATCGAACAGATGCTGCTGATAGACGCTATCCGGCAACTGGGTAAGATACCCGATCGCCAAATCACATTTCCCGGATTCCAGCGCGCTAAGCGTTTGATCGTCAATATTCAGCACCGTAAAGGTGATGTCGCTGGCTTCCAGCCGTTGGATCTGGCTTTGCAGCAAAGGAAGAAGCGTCATCTGGCTGATATCGGTCATGCCGATGGTGAAGTTACGGTTGCTCTCTTGTGGGATAAATTCCGGCTTAGCCGCCAGATCGGTATCGGCCAATTGCAGCAGAGTAAAAATAGTGGGGGCGATAGCGTCCGCGCGCGGCGTTGGCGCCATTCGTTGACCAACGCGCACAAATAGCGGGTCGTCAAAGTGCTCGCGTAGCTTTTTTAGCAGCAGGCTTCCGGTTGGCTGGCTGATATCAAGCGCTTCCGCCGCCGGAGAGACATTCCCCAAACGGTAGAGCGCGGAGAAAAAGCGTAGTGATTTGAAATCCAGTTCTTCCCGCATGCGCCCTCCTGGCCGGAAATTACCTCGCCGCGTCGTCGTTGATCAACAGCGCCCAGTGGACATAGCTTTGCCACTGGCACTCTTGCTCGACCATTTCCCGGCCCAGCGGATGTTCTTCCAGCCAGTCATCCGGCAGCGTCAGCGTCAGTTTTTCGTCGTCGGCGGTAAGCTGAATGGTTGGCAGGAGATCGTCGCGCCGGCGGCTGGCAAACAGAATCGCCAGTCGCAGCAGGCGACACAGATGTTCGGCAACACGCGGCGGTACCGCGTTTTGCTGATGGAGCGAAGAAAGGTCGATGGCGTTAGTCTGGTTGAGCAGCAGCGTGGCGATGAGCTTCTTTTGCGCCGGGGTGAAGCCGGGTAGGTCGAGGTTATTGACCAGATAGGCGGCGTGCTGCGGCGCGCGTTTAAAATCAACGCTCAGGCCAATTTCATGAAGCGCGCAGGCGCTGACGAGTAAATCGCGGCTAAGCGGATCCAGCTCCCAGCCGCTTTCCAGTTGATCCACCAGATGGGTGGCCAGATTAGCAACCCGTTGCGCCTGTTCAGTATCGATCATAAAGCGCCGCTGAATATTACGCAGCGTGCGGCTACGAATATCCTGATCGACGGAAAGGTGCAACATGCCGTAGACCAGCCCTTCGCGTAAGGCGCCGCCAGCCAGCGTCATGCACTGAATATTCAGTTCGCTAAAGATAGCAATCAGAATGGCAAGGCCGCTCGGAAAAACCAGGGCGCGTTCGAGCGTCAGCCCTTCGATTTCCAGCTCTTCGAGTCGGCCGCACTGGATGGCGCGCTGCTTAAGCTGCTGTAGCTTGCTGAGGGTGATGCGCTCATCCATTCCCTGCGCCATCATAATTTCCTGCAGCGCCTGCACGGTGCCTGAAGCGCCGACGCACACTTTCCAGCCGTGATAACGCAGGACATCGGCGATCGGACGCAGCACATCGCGCGCCGCCGCTTCAGCGAGATCGAAGTTTTCTTTAGTCAGACTACGGTCGGCGAAGTAGCGTTCAAGCCAGGTGACGCAGCCCATCGACAGGCTGAACAGCGAGGTGGTTTGCGCGCCGGTGCCGGTCACCAGTTCAGTACTGGCGCCGCCGATATCCACCACCAGACGCTGATCGGCGCCGCCGGTGGTATGGGCTACGCCCTGGTAGATTAGGCGGGCTTCTTCTTCACCGCTAATCACCTGGACGGGGCAACCGAGGATTTCCTGCGCTTTCGCCAGAAACTCGCCGGCGTTGACCGCCAGACGCAGGGTGGCGGTGGCGACGACGCGAATTTGCGCCGAAGGAATATCCTGCAAACGCTCTGCAAACAGGCGTAAGCACTGCCAGCCGCGCTCCATCGCTTCCGCGGAGAGCGCATTATCGCTATTCAGGCCAGCGGCCAGACGCACCTTGCGCTTAATGCGGCTCAGCGTTTGAATACTGCCTGCCACCTCGCGCACCACCAACATATGAAAACTATTGGAGCCAAGGTCGATGGCGGCATACAGCGAGGTGGAACTCATACTCTTCATCTTTCAGGCGGCTCCTGTGTCGACTGGGCTTCGTTGCCCATTCCACTTATCTGAACGCGTTGCCCGGGATTATCTCCGTGGCGCATCCTGAAAGATTTCGCGTATGGCATAGATGTTAACCTGAACGACGACGATTGCGTGGCGGGCCATTACGGCGCGGGCCATTACCTGGGCGGGTACGCGTCAAACGCAACGGCTTCGGTAAATCGGTCATCAGCGCGTCCGGATTGTACTTGCTGACCGGGATCGAATGGCCGATATAGGTTTCGATTGCCGGCAGATTCAGTGCGTACTCTTCGCAGGCCAGACTGATGGAGTGTCCGCTGGCGCCCGCGCGGCCGGTACGGCCGATACGGTGGACATAGTCTTCGCAGTCATCCGGCAGGTCATAGTTAAAGACATGAGTGACGGCGGGGATATGCAGACCGCGAGCGGCTACGTCGGTCGCAACCAGAATATCGAGATCGCCGCGGGTGAACTCTTCGAGAATACGCAGGCGTTTTTTCTGCGCTACGTCGCCGGTCAGCAGGCCAACGCGATGCCCATCTGCCGCCAGATGGCCCCAGATATCTTCACAACGATGCTTGGTGTTGGCGAAAACAATAGCGCGGTCAGGCCATTCTTCTTCCAGCAGCGTCTGCAGCAGGCGCATTTTTTCGTCGTTGGAAGGGTAGAACAACTCTTCTTTAATGCGGTGGCCGGTTTTCTGTTCCGGTTCGACTTCAACGTACTCGGCGTTGTTCATTTGTTCGAACGCCAGTTCGCGTACGCGGTAAGACAGCGTGGCGGAGAACAGCATGTTCAGGCGCTGAGTGGCCGGCGGCATGCGGCGGAATAGCCAGCGGATATCTTTAATAAAGCCGAGATCGTACATGCGATCGGCTTCGTCCAGCACGACAACCTGAATGGCGCCGAGATTAATGTGGTTTTGTTTAGCGTAATCGATAAGGCGACCGGTGGTGCCGATCAGAATATCAACGCCGCTTTCCAGTACTTTCAGCTGCTTATCGTAGCCGTCGCCGCCATAAGCCAGACCGAGCTTCAGGCCGGTCGCCTGCGCCAGCGGTTCGGCGTCAGCGTGAATCTGTACCGCCAGCTCGCGCGTCGGCGCCATGATCAGCGCGCGCGGTTGGTTAACCTGGCGGTCTGCGATGGCCGGGTGAGAGAGAAGATAATGAAACGTTGACGTCAGAAACGCCATCGTTTTACCGGTACCGGTTTGCGCCTGCCCGGCGACATCGCGGCCTTCCAGCGTGAGCGGAAGGGCGAGAGCCTGAATGGGTGTGCAATTATGAAACCCTTTTTTTTCAAGGGCTTCGACAACTGCCGGGTGCAGGGCGAAGTCGGAAAACTTCTGTTCTGTCAAATGTGTTTTGCTCATAGTGTGGTAGAATATCAGCTAACTATTGCATTAAGAAAGCGTATCCGGTGAAATAACGTCAACCTTTCGTTGGCGATATACGAAATTATTCAAGGTGCGTCTCCGGCTACTGAATGGATCCCGGAAAGCTTAGACTACTAAGCGCAACGGGGGCGGTAAATCTGCCGCAGGTTGATTTGCAGACAGTGCGCTTAAGCATCGGCGGTGGTGGTCCATGGTGGATCCATTCCCGCAGGTAGCTTATAAAAGAGGCATCCTGAAGAATAGCGTGCATAACGTAGCATCAACACGTCGTTGATGACTGCGACACCAACACACCAGGCTTATTCCTGTGGAGTTATATATGAGCGATAAAATTATTCACCTGACTGACGACAGTTTTGACACGGACGTACTCAAGGCTGACGGGCTGACCCTCGTCGATTTCTGGGCAGAGTGGTGTGGTCCGTGCAAAATGATCGCCCCGATTCTGGATGAGATCGCTGAAGAGTATCAAGGCAAACTGACCGTGGCTAAACTGAACATCGATCAGAACCCGGGCACGGCGCCGAAGTACGGCATCCGCGGCATCCCGACGCTGCTGCTGTTCAAGAACGGCGAAGTCGCGGCGACTAAAGTCGGCGCGCTGTCCAAAGGCCAACTGAAAGAGTTCCTCGACGCCAACCTGGCGTAATCGGTTTGCCATTCCGGCGTCCGGATTCCTATTTTTTGTGGAACTCTGGACGCCCGGCCTGAGTCGTGCTAAGTTAATTCCAGACTTCGTTTTAAACATACCTATTGTTTGAATCTTGTTTTACCCAAAGCGTCCCGCAGACTATGCGCGTGAGGCTAATAATTCCGGGCTTATCACTCATTCCGTCTTGTCGTTTCAGTTCTGCGTTCTTTCCTGTGACCAGGCAACGTACAGACACGAGATGAAGCCGCTAACAGGCATGGATGTTCCTGCCATACCATTCACAACATTAAGTTCGAGATTTACCCCGAGTTTAAGAACCCACACCACTATGAATCTTACCGAATTAAAGAATACGCCGGTTTCTGAGCTGATTACTCTCGGCGAAAATATGGGGCTGGAAAACCTGGCTCGTATGCGTAAGCAGGATATTATTTTTGCCATCCTCAAGCAGCATTCAAAGAGTGGCGAAGATATCTTTGGCGATGGCGTACTGGAGATACTGCAGGATGGATTTGGATTCCTCCGCTCAGCAGACAGCTCCTACCTCGCCGGTCCAGACGACATCTACGTATCCCCCAGCCAAATCCGCCGCTTCAACCTCCGCACTGGTGACACCATTTCCGGTAAGATTCGTCCTCCTAAAGAGGGTGAACGTTACTTCGCGCTGCTGAAAGTTAACGAAGTTAACTACGACAAGCCGGAAAACGCGCGTAACAAGATTCTGTTCGAGAACTTAACGCCGCTGCACGCGAATTCACGCCTGCGTATGGAGCGTGGTAATGGTTCTACCGAAGACTTAACCGCCCGCGTACTGGATCTGGCATCGCCGATTGGCCGCGGCCAGCGTGGCCTGATCGTCGCGCCGCCGAAAGCCGGTAAAACCATGCTGCTGCAGAACATCGCGCAGAGCATCGCATACAACCATCCTGACTGCGTGCTGATGGTGTTGCTTATCGACGAACGTCCGGAAGAAGTGACCGAGATGCAGCGTCTGGTTAAAGGTGAAGTTGTCGCTTCTACCTTTGACGAACCCGCATCTCGTCACGTGCAGGTTGCCGAAATGGTTATCGAGAAAGCGAAACGTCTGGTTGAGCACAAAAAAGACGTTATTATCCTGCTCGACTCCATTACCCGTCTGGCCCGTGCCTACAACACCGTAGTTCCGGCTTCCGGTAAAGTGCTGACCGGTGGTGTGGACGCCAACGCCCTGCATCGTCCGAAGCGCTTCTTCGGTGCGGCGCGTAACGTGGAAGAGGGCGGCAGCCTGACTATCATCGCTACCGCGCTTATCGATACCGGCTCTAAAATGGATGAAGTTATCTACGAAGAGTTCAAAGGCACCGGTAACATGGAACTGCACCTCTCCCGTAAGATTGCGGAAAAACGCGTCTTCCCGGCTATCGACTACAACCGTTCCGGTACCCGTAAAGAAGAGCTGCTGACCACCCAGGAAGAGCTGCAGAAAATGTGGATCCTGCGCAAAATCATCCATCCTATGGGTGAAATCGACGCAATGGAGTTCCTCATTAATAAGCTGGCGATGACCAAAACTAACGACGACTTCTTCGATATGATGAAGCGTTCGTAGGACGGAATACGCCGAAAAAACGCCACGCGATTGCGTGGCGTTTTGTTTTGTAGCTTTGTATGATCCAGGCGGGAAAAGCGCCGCCAGCGTTGCCGTATGATATGCGCGGCGGGTAAGGCAGAAAGGACTTTAACAGTCTAAAATATATACAATAAATTTGTAATGTTCTGCTTTTCCCCTTCAGGAGTGGAGACATCATCGTTATACTCCCCGGATTAACTATGCTGAGAGCACATGTGTTGTGAATTTACTCACTGCTATTACTGAATTAATCAGTGTTTTCTTATTCACGACCCTGTTTATATTTGTTGCCCGTAAAGCAGCGAAAAAAATTGGGTTAGTGGATAAGCCAAACTATCGGAAACGGCATCAAGGTTTGATTCCGTTAGTTGGTGGTATCTCAGTTTATGCCGGTATTTGTTTTACCTTTGCGATTGCCGATTATTATATCCCTCATGCCACGCTGTATCTGGCCTGTGCGGGCGTGCTGGTGTTGGTTGGCGCGTTGGATGACCGATTTGATATCAGCGTAAAAATTCGTGCGGTTATTCAGGCCGCGATAGCCGTTATCATGATGACGGCGGGTAATCTGCATCTCAGCAGCCTCGGCTATATTTTCGGTTCGTGGGAGTTAGTCCTCGGCCCCTTTGGTTTTTTCCTCACGCTTTTCGCCGTTTGGGCGGCAATCAACGCCTTCAATATGGTGGATGGCATTGACGGGTTGCTCGGCGGGCTTTCGTCCGTTTCCTTCGCCGCAACCGGCATCATCTTATGGTTTGACGGCCAGTACAGCCTGGCGATGTGGTGTTTTGCGATGATCGCCGCCATCCTGCCCTATATTTTACTTAATCTCGGCGCGCTTGGACGTCGCTATAAAGTGTTTATGGGCGATGCCGGCAGCACCATGATTGGCTTCACCATTATCTGGATCCTGCTGGAGACTACGCAGGGTAAAACGCATCCCATCAGCCCGGTGACGGCGCTGTGGATTATTGCGATTCCTTTGATGGATATGGTGGCGATTATGTATCGCCGCCTGAGAAAGGGGATGAGCCCGTTCTCGCCGGATCGTCAGCATATTCATCATTTGATAATGCGTGCCGGGTTTACTTCCCGGCAGGCCTTTGTCCTGATTACGCTGGCTGCCGCTTTACTGGCGCTGGTCGGCGTAGTGGCGGAATACACCCGTATTGTTCCTGAATGGGTGATGTTAATACTCTTTTTGTTTGCTTTTTTACTTTATGGCTACTGCATTAAGCGCGCATGGAAAGTGGCGCGTCTGGTTAAGCGCATTAGACGCAGAATTCGGCGACACAGCGGCAATAATCCAAATTTAACCAAGTAAAACTGGGGACGTGATGACTCAACCATTACCGGGAGCACAAGCAGTGAACGTTGAGAACGAACTGGATATTCGCGGGCTGTTTCGCGCCTTATGGGCAGGAAAAGGCTGGATAGTCGGCACCGCCGTGCTATTCGCGCTGATCGTTCTTATTTATTCCTTTTTTGCTCGCCAGGAGTGGAGCGCGACGGCAATTACCGACCGGCCGACCGTCAATATGCTGGGCGGATACTATTCGCAACAGCAGTTCTTACGTAACCTGGATATCAAAGCCGATCTGGCTTCGGTAGACCAACCTTCCGCCATGGATGAGGCATACAAAGAGTTCATTATGCAACAGGCGTCATGGGATACCCGCCGTGACTTCTGGCTGCAGACCGACTACTACAAGCAGCGTCAGTCAGGTAACGCGCGCGCGGATGCGGCGATGCTTGACGATCTCATTAACGATATTCAGTTTATCCCGGGCGACCCGCTGAAAAGCGTCAATGACAGCATCAAGCTGACGGCGGAGACCGCGCCAGATGCCAATAATCTGCTGCGTCAGTACGTCGCTTTCGCCAGTCAGCGTGCCGCCGGTCATCTTAATGATGAGCTGAAGGGCGCCTGGGCGGCGCGTACCGTACAGATGAAAGCGCAGGTGAAGCGTCAGGAAGAGGTGGCGAGCGAGATCTACAACCGCCGCGTGCAGAGCGTCGAGCAGGCGTTGAAAATCGCCCAGCAGCATAACATTTCGCGCAGCGAGACCGATGTTCCAGCGGAGCAGCTGCCGGCCTCCGAACTCTTCTTACTGGGCCGGCCGATGCTGCAGGCGCGCCTCGAAAATCTGCAGGCCGTAGGGCCGGAATACGATCTCGACTATGACCAGAACCGCGCCATGCTGAACACGCTAAACGTTGGCCCGACGCTGGATCCACGTTTTCAGACTTACAGATATTTGCGTACGCCGGAAGAACCTGTAAAACGCGATAGCCCGCGGCGCGTATTTCTGATGATCATGTGGGGGATTGTGGGCGCGCTCATCGGCGCAGGCGTGGCGTTAGCACGTCGTCGTGTCCAGTGAATGGGGCCTGTGATGAAGGCTCCGCGCCATCATCACCTAATCGAAGAGAATCGATGTGAAAGTACTAACTGTATTTGGCACGAGACCAGAAGCCATCAAGATGGCGCCGCTGGTCCATGCGCTGGCAAAGGATCCTCATTTTGAGGCAAAGGTTTGCGTAACCGCGCAGCATCGGGAGATGCTCGATCAGGTGTTGAAACTGTTTTCGATTACGCCGGACTACGATCTGAACATTATGCAGCCGGGTCAGGGATTAACCGAGATCACCTGCCGCATTCTGCAAGGTTTAAAGCCGGTACTGGAGTCGTTTAAGCCGGACGTAGTGCTGGTCCATGGCGATACCACGACGACGATGGCGGCCAGTCTGGCGGCGTTTTATCAGCGGATCCCGGTGGGCCACGTGGAAGCGGGCCTGCGTACCGGCGACCTGAACTCGCCGTGGCCGGAAGAGGGCAACCGCACGCTGACAGGGCGCCTGGCGATGTACCATTTCGCCCCGACCGCCACCTCGCGCGATAACCTGCTGCGGGAAAATATTGACGCAGAGCGCATTACCGTCACCGGCAATACGGTGATCGATGCGCTGTTCTGGGTTCGCGATCGTGTCCTTGGCGACGAGGCGCTGCGCAATGAACTGATGCAGCGCTACCCGTTCCTTGAAGAGGATAAGAAATTAATTCTGGTGACCGGCCACCGTCGCGAGAGCTTTGGTCTCGGCTTCGAGCACATTTGCCATGCGCTGGCGGATATCGCCAGCCATCATCCTGATGTGCAGATTGTTTATCCGGTTCACCTGAACCCGAACGTCAGCGAACCGGTCAACCGTATTCTTGGCCATGTCGCTAACGTGAAATTAATTGAACCGCAGGATTACCTGCCGTTCGTCTGGCTGATGAATCGGGCGTGGCTGATTCTGACCGATTCCGGCGGGATTCAGGAAGAGGCGCCGTCGCTGGGGAAACCGGTACTGGTGATGCGCGAAATGACTGAGCGCCCGGAGGCGGTCGCCGCTGGCACCGTGCGGCTGGTCGGCACCGACAGGCAGCGTATCGTCGATGAAGTCACCCGGCTGCTGCAGGATGATGCCGCCTGGCAGGCGATGAGTCGGGCCCATAACCCTTACGGCGATGGTCAGGCATGCGATCGTATTTTATCCGCCCTTAAAAATAATCAGGTAACGCTATGAGTTTTTCTACCATTTCAGTGATTGGCCTTGGGTACATTGGTCTGCCAACCGCTGCCGCATTTGCTTCCCGGCAACGGCGGGTGGTTGGCGTGGACATCAATCAACACGCCGTTGAGACCATTAACCGTGGTGAGATTCATATCGTCGAGCCGGATTTAGCGAGCGTCGTGAAAACGGCGGTTGAACAGGGATATTTAAGCGCCACCACCGTGCCGGTGGAGTCTGACGCCTACCTGATTGCCGTTCCGACGCCGTTTAAAGGCGGGCATGAGCCAGATATGGCCTTTGTTGAATCCGCCGCTAAATCTATTGCGCCGACCCTGAAGAAAGGGGCGTTAGTGATCCTGGAATCCACCTCGCCGGTCGGCTCGACTGAACAGATGGCCGAGTGGCTGGCGGCGATGCGCCCCGATCTCAGCTTCCCACAGCAGGTTGGCGAGGCGGCCGACGTTAATGTCGCCTACTGTCCGGAGCGCGTGCTGCCGGGGCAGGTGATGGTTGAGCTCATCAAAAACGACCGCGTTATTGGCGGAATGTCGCCGGTCTGCTCGGTGCGCGCCAGTGAGCTGTATAAAATTTTCCTTGAAGGCGAATGCGTAGTGACTAACTCGCGCACTGCGGAAATGTGCAAGCTGACGGAAAACAGCTTCCGCGACGTCAACATCGCCTTTGCTAACGAACTATCGCTGATTTGCGCCGATCAGGGGATCAACGTCTGGGAACTCATCCGCCTGGCGAACCGCCATCCGCGCGTCAATATTCTGCAGCCGGGTCCGGGCGTCGGCGGCCACTGTATCGCCGTCGACCCGTGGTTTATCGTGGCGCAAAACCCGCAGCAGGCGCGTCTGATTCGCACCGCGCGCGAGGTTAACGACCACAAGCCGGAATGGGTAATCGATCGGGTAAAAGCACAGGTTGCCGAGTGCCTGAATGCCAGCAATAAACGCGCCAGCGAACTGACTATTGCCTGCTTCGGCCTGGCTTTTAAGCCTAACATTGATGACCTGCGCGAAAGCCCGGCGATGGAAATTGCCGCGCAGATCGCCCGCTGGCACAGCGGCGCGACGCAGGTGGTTGAGCCCAACATTCATGCGCTGCCGAAGAAACTTGATGGCCTGTGTACGCTGGCGACCCTCGATGACGCGCTGGCGAGCGCCGATGTGCTGGTGATGCTGGTCGATCACAACGAGTTTAAAGCCGTTAGCGGCGATAGCGTTACTCAGGCCTATATCATCGACACCAAAGGAGTGTGGCGGTGAGAACGATTCTGGTCACCGGCGGCGCGGGCTTTATTGGCTCCGCGGTAGTGCGTGAAATCATCCAGCACACCGCCGATCGCGTCGTGGTCGTGGATAAGCTGACCTACGCCGGCAATTTGATGTCGCTGGCGCCGGTGGCGCAGGATGCGCGTTTTGCCTTTGAACAGGTGGATATCTGCAACCGAGCCGAGCTGGATCGCATCTTCCGCCAGCATCAACCCGATACGGTGATGCACCTCGCGGCGGAAAGCCATGTCGATCGTTCCATCGATGGCCCGGCGGCGTTCATCGAAACCAATATCGTCGGTACCTATACGCTGCTGGAAGCCGCGCGCAGCTGGTGGAATACGCTGGCGGCGGAGCAAAAATCGGCGTTTCGCTTCCATCATATCTCGACGGATGAAGTGTATGGCGATCTGCACGGCAGCGATGATTTCTTTACCGAGACCACGCCCTATGCGCCAAGCAGTCCTTATTCGGCCTCGAAAGCTAGCAGCGACCATCTGGTGCGCGCCTGGCAGCGTACCTATGGCCTGCCGACGCTTATCACTAATTGCTCGAATAACTACGGCCCGTATCACTTCCCGGAGAAGCTGATCCCGTTGATTATTCTCAACGCGCTGGCGGGAAAACCGCTACCGGTTTACGGTAACGGCCAACAGATTCGCGACTGGCTGTACGTCGAGGATCACGCCAGAGCGCTGTATCTGGTGGCGACCCGCGGCGAGCCGGGCGAAACTTACAATATCGGCGGTCATAACGAGCGTAAAAACATCGAGGTGGTGGAAACCATTTGCGAACTGCTCGAAGAGCTGGCGCCGCATAAACCGCAGGGCGTGGCGCACTATCGCGATCTGATTACCTTCGTCGCTGACCGGCCGGGCCACGATCTGCGTTATGCGATTGACGCGGCGAAGATTGCACGCGAGCTGGGCTGGACGCCGGATGAGACCTTTACTTCCGGTATGCGCAAAACCGTCCAGTGGTATCTGGCAAATGAGGCATGGTGGCGACAGGTTCAGGACGGTAGCTATCAGGGCGAGCGTCTTGGGCTGCACGGCTAACTGGCCCAGGGGGGCATGATGAAAGGTATTATTCTGGCAGGCGGTTCCGGTACGCGCCTGCATCCCATCACGCGCGGCGTGTCGAAACAGCTGCTGCCGATATACGACAAGCCGATGATTTACTACCCGCTGTCGGTGTTAATGCTGGCCGGGATCCGTGAAATCCTTATCATCACCACGCCGGAAGATCAGCGCGATTTCCAACGCCTGCTTGGCGATGGTTCCGAGTTCGGTATCCAATTGCAGTATGCCGTTCAGCCGACGCCGGATGGTTTAGCCCAGGCGTTTATCATCGGCGAAGCGTTTCTCAACGGCGAACCGGCGTGCCTGGTGTTGGGCGATAATATCTTCTTTGGCCAGAGCTTTAGTCCTAAGCTGCGTAGCGTCGCAACCCGCACCGAAGGGGCGACGGTATTTGGCTATCAGGTGATGGATCCTGAGCGCTTCGGCGTGGTGGAGTTTGATGACAACTTCCGCGCCTTGTCGCTGGAGGAAAAGCCGAAACAACCGAAGTCGAACTGGGCGGTCACCGGGCTTTATTTCTACGATGGCAAAGTGGCCGAGTACGCCAAACGGGTCAAACCGTCCGAGCGCGGCGAGCTGGAAATTACCTCCATCAACCAGATGTATCTTGAGGATGGCGCGTTAACCGTCGAGCTGCTTGGACGCGGCTTTGCGTGGCTGGATACCGGCACGCACGATAGCCTGATTGAAGCCAGCATGTTTGTGCAAACGGTAGAAAAGCGGCAAGGTTTTAAAATCGCCTGTCTGGAAGAAATCGCCTGGCGTAACGGTTGGCTTGACGATGATGGCGTCAAACGCGCCGCGAAGCGGCTGGAAAAAACCGGCTATGGCCAATACTTGCTGGATCTCCTCCGTGCCCGCCCGCGCCAGTATTGAAGCGCTGGAGTGGGAAAACCGCTTCTTCGCCGTTAATAGCGGCATCGTTCGCTTTGACGAACGCGCGCCGCAGCTCACCGCTGAAGCCCTGGCGGGATGGTCGCGAGTGCAGGCGAAAGTCGCCGCCAGCGACACCGTCCGGCTGGATGCGCTACAGGAGATCGGTTTTCAACTGGTAGAAGGCGAGGTCGATCTGGCGTTGCCGGTGGGCGAGCCGGCTGATGCCGGCGCCGAATGGGCCGTTGAAGGCGACATTGCGCGACTGCGTGAACTGGCGGCGCAGGCCTTTGCCATGAGCCGTTTTCGCGCTCCCTGGTACGCCGCTGACGCCAGCGGCCGGTTCTACGCGCAATGGATCGAAAACGCGGTACTGGGAACCTTTGACCACCAGTGTCTGTTATTTCGCGCGTCCGATGGCGACATCCGCGCATTTGTTTCTTTGCGTCAGCTCAATGACACCGACGCGCGTATCGGCCTGTTGGCCGGACGCGGCGCTGGAGCCGAGCTTATGCAGGCGGCGCGCCACTGGGCGGCGCAACGCGGGCTTTCTACACTGCGGGTGGCGACCCAAATGGGCAACACCGCCGCGCTTAAACGTTATATTCTCAGCGGTGCGAATGTGGAAAGCACCGCGTACTGGTTATACAGGTGACACGATGATTCCATTTAACGCACCGCCGGTGGTGGGGACTGAGCTCGATTACATGCAATCGGCGATGAACAGCGGCAAGCTTTGCGGCGACGGCGGTTTTACCCGTCGCTGCCAGCAGTGGTTTGAACAGCGCTTCGGCACCGCCAAAGCGCTGCTGACGCCATCCTGCACCGCGTCGCTGGAGATGGCGGCGCTGCTGCTGGATATTCAGCCGGGCGATGAAGTCATCATGCCCAGCTATACCTTTGTTTCCACCGCCAATGCTTTTGTACTCCGCGGGGCGAAAATCGTCTTTGTCGATATCCGTCGCGACACGATGAATATTGATGAATCGCTGATTGAAGCGGCGATCACCGATAAAACCCGGGCGATCGTGCCGGTGCATTATGCTGGCGTGGCCTGTGAGATGGACACCATCATGGCGCTCGCCGCCAAATATAACCTGTACGTGGTGGAAGACGCCGCGCAGGGCGTGATGTCCACCTATAAGGGCCGCGCGCTGGGCACCATCGGCCATATTGGCTGCTTTAGCTTCCATGAGACGAAAAACTACACCGCCGGCGGTGAAGGCGGCGCAACGCTTATCAACGATCGTAAACTGGTGGAACGCGCGGAGATCATTCGCGAAAAAGGCACTAACCGTAGCCAGTTTTTCCGCGGTCTGGTGGATAAGTACACCTGGCGCGATATCGGTTCCAGCTATTTGATGTCCGATCTGCAGGCCGCCTATCTCTGGGCGCAGCTGGAAGCCGCTGAACGTATTAACCAGCAGCGTCTGATGCTGTGGCAAAATTATTATGACGCGCTGCTGCCGCTGGCGCGCGCGGGCCGTATCGATCTGCCGGCGGTACCGGCGGATTGCGGGCAAAACGCGCATATGTTCTACATTAAGCTGCGGGATAACGATGACCGCGCGGCGCTGATTAACTGGCTAAAAGAGGCAGAAATTCTGGCGGTGTTCCACTATATTCCGCTCCATAGCTGCCCGGCTGGCGAACAGTTCGGCGAGTTCTGCGGGGAAGATCGTTATACCACCCAGGAGAGCGAACGCCTGCTGCGTTTGCCGCTGTTCTATAACCTGTCTGCGGTAAACCAACGGACGGTGATTAACTCGCTGCTGAGCTACTTCTCCTGATATGTCGTTGGCAAAAGCGTCACTGTGGACCGCGGCGTCCACCTTAGTCAAAATAGGCGCCGGTCTGCTGGTGGTAAAGCTGCTGGCGGTCTCATTTGGCCCGGCGGGCGTGGGCCAGGCCGGTAACTTCCGGCAATTGGTCACCGTCCTTGGCGTACTGGCGGGCGCCGGGATTTTTAATGGCGTCACTAAGCTGGTTGCCCAACATCACGACGATCCGCTACGCCTGAAGCAGGTGGTTGGGACGTCGTCATCAATGGTGCTCGGCTTTTCCACCCTGTTAGCGCTGGTCTTTTTGCTGGCGGCGGCGCCCATAAGCCAGGCGCTGTTCGGCCATTCGCACTACCAGAATCTGGTACGTCTGGTGGCGCTGGTGCAGATGGGGATTGCGTGGGCCAACTATTTGCTGGCGCTGATGAAAGGTTTTCGCGATGCTGCGGGTAACGCTTTTTCGCTGATTGCCGGTAGCCTGATTGGCGTTGCGGCCTATTACGCCTGTTACTACTTCGGTGGTTATCAGGGGGCGCTGTTAGGGCTGGCGTTAGTCCCCGCGTTGGTGGTGGTTCCGGCCGCCATTATGCTATGGCGGCGTGGCGCGATCCCGTTGAGCGCGCTACGCCCGCGTTGGGATAACGGGCTTGCAGGGCAGCTATCGAAATTTACCCTGATGGCGCTGATTACCTCGGTGACGCTGCCGGTGGCCTATGTGATGATGCGTAATCTGCTGGCGGCGCATTACGGCTGGGAGGCGGTCGGTATCTGGCAGGGGGTGAGCAGTATCTCAGATGCCTACCTGCAGTTTATTACCGCCTCCTTTAGCGTGTATCTGCTGCCTACGCTGTCGCGGCTGAGCGCCAAAACGGACATCACGCGTGAGATAGTGAAGTCGTTGAAATTCGTTCTGCCGGCGGTGGCGGCGGCGAGCCTGACGGTCTGGCTGCTGCGCGATTTTGCCATCTGGCTACTGTTTTCCGCGCGCTTCACCGCGATGCGCGACCTGTTCGCCTGGCAGCTGGTGGGCGATGTTTTAAAAGTTGGCGCTTACGTCTACGGCTATCTGGTGATCGCCAAAGCGTCATTGCGTTTTTATATTCTGACGGAAATCAGCCAGTTCACGCTGCTGACCGCATTTTCACACTGGCTTATTCCGGCGCACGGCGCACTTGGCGCGGCGCAGGCGTATATGGCCACTTATATTGTTTATTTCGCCCTTTGTAGTGGCGTGTTTTTACTCTGGCGTAAACGGGCATGACAGCACTGATACACGTACTGGGATCGGATATCCCGCACCACAACCAGACCGTATTGCGGTTCTTTAACGACGAACTGGCCGCCGACGCGCGGGCCAGGACGTTTATGGTCGTGGGTGATGCGACAGGTATGCGCGAGGCGTATCCGGCGCTGGAGATTACCTGCTACCCGGCTAAGAAATCGCTGGCGCAGGCGGTGATTGCCAAAGCGAAAGCCGATCGCCAGCAGCGCTTTTTTTTCCACGGCCAGTTTAATACCGGTCTGTGGCTGGCGTTGTTGAGCGGCGGGATCCGCCCGTCGCAATTTAACTGGCATATCTGGGGCGCGGATCTGTATGAGAACTCCGTTAGCCTGAAATTCCGTCTTTTTTATCCTCTGCGCCGCATGGCGCAAGGGCGGGTAGGGCGCGTCTTCGCCACCCGCGGCGATCTCAGCTGGTTTGCTAATCGCCATCCACGCGTGCCGGGCGAACTGCTGTACTTCCCGACCCGTATGGATCCATCGCTAAATTCCCTTGCCGATACCGCCCCGCGCGGTGACACCCTGACCATTCTGGTGGGGAATTCCGGCGATCGTAGTAACGAGCATATTGCAGCGCTGAAGGCGATACATCAGCAGTTTGGCGATACGGTGAATGTCATCGTACCGATGGGCTATCCGGCTAACAATGAAGCGTACATTGACGAAGTGCGCCAGGCGGGAGAGACGCTGTTTAGTCGCGAGCATCTGCAGATCCTTAGCGAGAAGCTTGAGTTTGATGATTATCTGGCGCTGCTGCGCCGCTGCGATCTGGGTTATTTCCTGTTTGCTCGCCAGCAGGGTATCGGCACGCTGTGCCTGCTGATTCAGGCGGGTATTCCCTGCGTGCTCAATCGCGAAAATCCGTTCTGGCAGGATATGACCGAACAACAGATCCCGGTGCTGTTTACCACCGATACCCTGGACGCCAATGTGGTGCGCGAAGCACAGCGTCAGTTAGCGAGCGTTGATAAAACGCAAATCGCCTTCTTCCGCCCGAACTATCTGGCGGGCTGGCAGCGGGCGCTACAGCTGGCAGCGGAGGCGCGGGTATGACGTTAATGCAATTTAGCGGGCTGTTGGTGGTCTGGCTACTGTCGACGCTGTTTATCGCTACCGCCACCTGGTTTGAGTTCCGCCGCGTGCGATTTAACTTCAACGTCTTTTTCTCGTTGTTGTTCCTGCTCACCTTTTTCTTCGGCTTCCCGTTAACCAGTATCCTGGTGTTCCGCTTTGACGTCAGCGTAGCGCCACCGGAAATTTTGCTGCAGACGCTGCTGGTTGCGGTGTGTTTCTATGCTATCTACTACGTGACCTACAAAACGCGCCTGCGTCCGGCATCGCGCGATGTTCCACGTCGTCCGCTGTTTACCATGAACCGGGTTGAAACCCATCTGGCCTGGGGGATTTTGATGGGGCTGGCGCTGCTGTGCGTCGGTATCTTCTTCGCCCACAACGGTTTCCTGCTATTTAAGCTCAATTCATACAGCCAGATATTCTCTGCGGAAGTGTCCGGCGTGGCGTTGAAGCGCTTCTTCTACTTCTTTATTCCGGCGATGCTGGTGATCTATTTCCTGCGTCAGGATTACAAGGCGTGGATTTTTTTCCTGGTGAGCACCGTCGCCTTTGGCCTGCTGACCTACGCGATCGTCGGCGGTACCCGCGCCAATATCATTATCGCTTTCGCTATCTTCCTGTTTATCGGCATTATTCGCGGCTGGATCAGCCTGTGGATGCTGGCGGCGGCGGGTGTGCTGGGCATTGTCGGCATGTTCTGGCTGGCGTTGAAGCGCTACGGGATGAACGTTAGCGGCGATGAAGCGTTTTATACTTTCCTCTATCTCACGCGCGATACCTTCTCGCCGTGGGAGAACCTGGCGCTGCTGCTGCAGAACTACGACAAGATTGAGTTCCAGGGGCTGGCGCCGATGATCCGCGACTTCTACGTCTTTATCCCCAGTTGGATGTGGCACGGTCGCCCGACAATGGTGCTGAATACCGCCAATTACTTCACGTGGGAAGTATTAAACAACCATTCGGGGCTGGCGATATCGCCGACGCTGATTGGTTCGCTGGTGGTAATGGGCGGCGTATGGTTCGTACCGCTGGGCGCCGTCGCGGTAGGGCTAATCATTAAATGGTTTGACTGGTTGTACGAACTTGGCAATCGGGAGAGCAATCGCTACAAAGCGGCTATCCTGCATAGTTTCTGTTTCGGCGCTATCTTCAACATGATAGTGCTGGCGCGCGAAGGGTTGGATTCGTTTGGCTCCCGCGTGGTGTTTTTCCTCGTGATCTTTGGTATCTGCTTGTTAGCGGCGAAATTGCTGTACTGGCTCCTGGACAGCGCAGGATTGATTCATAAGCGGTTGAAGCCGCTTTCGCAACCGCAGGTATGATAAGGATGAACATGACTGATAACACTTCCGCGCCGCAGTATGCGCTGCGAGGGCTGCAGCTTATTGGTTGGCGCGACATGCAGCATGCGCTCAACTATCTCTTCGCCGACGGCGAACTGCGTCAGGGAACGCTGGTTGCGATCAACGCCGAAAAAATGCTGGCGGTAGAAGATAACCCGGAAGTGCGAGCGCTGATTGAGGCCGCCGAGTTTAAATATGCCGACGGCATCAGCGTCGTGCGCTCATTACGCAAAAAATATCCGCAGGCTGAGGTGTCGCGCGTTGCCGGCGCCGATCTGTGGGAAGCCTTAATGGAGCGCGCCGGGGCGCAGGGAACGCCGGTGTTTCTGATTGGCGGTAAGCCCGAGGTGCTGGCGGAGACGCAAGCGAAGCTGCGTGAGCGCTGGAAGGTGAATATCGTCGGCAGTCAGGACGGCTATTTTTCCGCCGATCAGCGCCAGCAGCTGTTTGAGCGGGTACGCGACAGCGGGGCGAAAATTGTCACCGTCGCGATGGGATCGCCGCGCCAGGAAATTCTGATGCGCGACTGCCGACTGGTGTATCCCGCAGCGCTGTATATGGGCGTTGGCGGCACTTATGACGTCTTTACCGGTCACGTACACCGAGCGCCCAAATTCTGGCAGAACCTGGGGCTGGAGTGGTTCTATCGCCTGCTCCTGCAGCCGAGCCGCATTAAAAGACAGTTCCGTTTACTGCGCTATTTACGTTGGCATTATTCCGGCAAGCTCTGATATTCCACTGCAACCAGAAGAGATTGCATACATATTCTGTGTAATCTCTTCACTCGCCTGATACTTTATTTGCCATTTCCGTAAAATTAATTAACCATTCGCATGCTTCAAACGCGTGGGGGAGACCTGCGCGTCGGCAAGGCTATGGTTTCAATTAATAACAATAACCGGCAGTACCCGGAATACAGCAAACACAAGAGGCTTTATGACTGAGAAAAAAGCGGAACTCCAGCGTGGACTGGAGGCCCGACATATTGAGCTAATCGCGCTAGGCGGGACGATTGGCGTAGGGTTATTTATGGGGGCGGCAAGTACGCTGAAGTGGGCCGGTCCGTCCGTCCTGCTGGCGTATATTATCGCCGGTTTATTTGTCTTCTTTATCATGCGTTCGATGGGCGAAATGTTGTTCCTCGAACCGGTAACCGGCTCGTTTGCCGTTTACGCACACCGTTATATGAGCCCGTTCTTCGGCTATCTCACGGCCTGGTCATACTGGTTTATGTGGATGGCGGTGGGGATATCTGAGATCACCGCCATCGGAGTATATGTGCAGTTCTGGTTCCCGGAGATGGCGCAGTGGATCCCGGCGCTGATTGCCGTCGGGCTGGTCGCGCTAGCGAACCTGGCGGCAGTACGTCTTTACGGTGAGATCGAGTTCTGGTTTGCAATGATTAAAGTCACCACCATTATCGTGATGATTGTCATCGGCCTGGGCGTTATCTTCTTTGGCTTCGGCAATGGCGGACAGTCGATCGGTTTTGGCAACCTGACCGAACACGGCGGCTTCTTCGCCGGCGGCTGGAAAGGCTTCCTGACGGCGCTGTGTATTGTCGTCGCCTCTTATCAGGGCGTTGAACTTATCGGTATCACCGCCGGAGAAGCGAAAAATCCGCAAGTCACGCTGCGTAGCGCGGTGGGCAAAGTGCTTTGGCGTATCCTGATTTTCTATGTGGGGGCGATTTTCGTTATCGTGACTATCTTCCCTTGGAACCAGATTGGCTCGACTGGAAGCCCGTTCGTCCTCACCTTCGCCAAAATCGGCATTACCGCGGCGGCGGGGATTATCAACTTCGTGGTGCTGACCGCAGCGCTGTCAGGGTGCAACAGCGGGATGTATAGCTGTGGGCGTATGCTGTACGCGCTGGCGCGCAACCGCCAGCTACCGGCGGCAATGGCCAAAGTGTCGCGTCAGGGCGTACCGGTAGCGGGCGTCGCGCTGTCGATCGTGATTCTGCTCATCGGTTCGTGCCTGAACTACATTATTCCTAACCCGCAGCGCGTGTTTGTCTATGTTTATAGCGCCAGCGTATTGCCGGGGATGGTGCCGTGGTTTGTGATCCTGATTAGCCAGCTGCGTTTCCGTCGCGAGCATCAGCAGGCGATGGCCAGCCATCCGTTCCGTTCGCTGTTGTTCCCGTGGGCGAACTATTTGACGATGGCATTCCTCGTTTGTGTGCTAATCGGCATGGGAATTAACGATGAAACCCGGATGTCGCTCTTTGTCGGAATTATTTTCCTCGCCCTGGTGACCCTTATTTATAAGGTTTTCGGCCTCGGCAAGCGGGGGAATCTTGATAAAACGGCGGAATAAGCGCCAAAGCGCACAAACTGTGAGCAAATAGAAATTTTATTTAAAAAGGCACTAGACAGGGGTGGGGGAAGTCCGTATTATCCACCCCCGCAACGGCGCTAAGCGCCCGTAGCTCAGCTGGATAGAGCGCTGCCCTCCGGAGGCAGAGGTCTCAGGTTCGAATCCTGTCGGGCGCACCATTTACCCGGTGCTGGAGCTGCGGTGGTTTTAATACCGCGTAAAAGAATTGTTGTGGTGGCTATAGCTCAGTTGGTAGAGCCCTGGATTGTGATTCCAGTTGTCGTGGGTTCGAATCCCATTAGCCACCCCATTATTTGATAGAGTTGTGAATTGCGAAGGTGGCGGAATTGGTAGACGCGCTAGCTTCAGGTGTTAGTGTTCTTACGGACGTGGGGGTTCAAGTCCCCCCCCTCGCACCACGACTTTAAAGAATTGAACTAAAAATTCAAAAAGCAGTATTTCGGCGAGTAGCGCAGCTTGGTAGCGCAACTGGTTTGGGACCAGTGGGTCGGAGGTTCGAATCCTCTCTCGCCGACCAATTTTGAACCCCGCTTCGGCGGGGTTTTTTGTTTTCCGGATTTGCTCAATCATCTTTTATCCCGCTGATCTTCCTCGTAAAAAATAGTTTCTATCTCTGCGAATTATTGTCCGGAATTGTCCCAAATGATTGCTGCGATAGATGCAATCTCGCTGGATCCTGTGCGATAATAATCGGGTAGATGCTCATTCCATCTCTTATGTTCGCCTTCGTGCCTCATAAACTCGGGAATGATGCAGAGCCGTACTTACGGTGCTTATCGTCCACTGATAGATGTCGCATTTTATATGTCTCATCAAACACCATGGACATAACGTTGAGTGAAGCACCCAATTTGTTGTCAAACAGACCTGTTTTAACGCCTGCCCTGATTTCAGTGCAGGCGTTTTTTTCTTTCAGGGGAAGGCTATCTTTTCGCGAGAGAAGGGCGCTATCGCCCCGAACGAGGCGATAGCGTTATTGTGAATTACTGCTGAGGGTTATTGTGCAGCGTCAACAGCAGGCCGTCACGACGCATGGTCGCCGCTTCTTCCGGCTGATGCAGGCGGTCCAGCGCATCGGCAAGCCACGCGTAATCAAAGGCATCCGGACGCTGCTTAAGCGCGGCGCGGAAGGCGATACTGGCCTCCTGCCATTCACCGTGACGCATCAGCGACTGGCCCAGGGTGCTCCACAGCAGCGGACGGTCGCCGACGGCTTTGATCTGCTGGCGCAGCACTTTCTCCAGTTGCTCCGGATTATTGGTCTTCAGTCGCGGGATCGGCATGACCAGGCGGTCGTCATACTGTTTCTTCAGACCATCGATAATAATCTGCTGCGCGGTATCGTGATCGTCGCTCTCGATAAGGCGTTCGGCCATTGCCACCTGCAGCGGTATCAGCGCGCGCGTTTTACGGCTCTGGTTGCGCCACCATTCGCGTAGCCCTTCGCTACCGCCGTCGGCCAGCGCTTTGTCCATCAGGCCAATCCACGCTAGCTGTTCCAGCGCGGCGCGGTGCTCTTCATCCCCCACGTTGGCTTTCGCCATGGATGGAATGATGTCCAGCAGTGAATTCCACGCGCCGGTGCGGGTATAGGCCTGCTCGGCAAGACGCAGCACCTCCGGATGACGCGGGGTCACTTCCAGCAGCTTATCGATGCCGTGACGAGCGGCGTGGTTTTCGTTCCGCGCCAACTGTAGACGCACGCGGGTAATTTCGACCGGGATGAGATCGTCGCCGGCCAGTTCGGCGGCGCGCTCAAGGTGCTGATTGGCGCGAGCTTCATCGCCGCGCTGTTGGGCCGCTTCCGCCGCTAACAGATAGTTCACGACCGGTTGTTCGGCGTGATCGGCATTTTTCGCCATCAGCTTTTCAACCTGTTGGTAATCGCCTTCCGCCAGTTTCAGCAGCGCTTGCTCGGTTTGCTTACGCGCGCGGCGGCGCTTACGGCCGACGAACCAGCCGCGCGTGTGCGCGCCGGTACGGAAAATGCGGCGCAGAAGCCACTCGATAGCGAACAGCACCACCATTGCGAGGATCAGGATGATCACAAGGCCCGTCACGCTGGTTTCGATATTGTAGTTATCGGTCTGGATCAGAACGTAGCCCTGGTGGCCCGCGATCATCGGGCCGACGACGATCCCGGCGATCAGCAGTGCGAAAAGCAGGAGAATTTTCAGCATCGGTTATTCTCCTTGCGGCGCAGGGGCTGGCGCGGTCGCTGCTGGCGCTGGCGCCGGAGCGGCTGCCGCAGGCTGGGCCATCAAATTACGCACCCGGGTTTGCATCAGCTTTTCCAGCAGGCTCTGGCTCTGCAGCGTTTCCGGCACGCTCATGGTGATACTCTGCTGACTGAGCTTATCCACCTCTTCAAGGAAAGCCTTGGTGGTGGCGTCTTCAGTATCGTAATAGGCGCGCACCCAGGTGGAGACGTTTTCCAGCGCCTGCTTATAGGTTTCTTCCTGATGACGCGGCACCGCCTGCGCGGCAACCAGCAGACGAGAGCGGATATTTTCGCGCAGATAGACATCCTGATTTGGCGCTAACAGCGGCACCGCCGTTTCGTCGCGGCGACGTATGGTAATAAAGCTATCCATAAAGTTCTGCCAGCTTTTCTGCAGGTTAACGCGCCATTCGCCGATGGAGCTGGAGAGCTCATCGCTGTCGGCATCCATCGGGGAATCATCGTCGTTATTATCAGCCAGGCGCAGATTGTCGATTTGGTTCGCCAGCTGGTTAACCTTGAGGATAATGCCGTCGTAATCGACCTGGCTTACCGCCGACAGCGAAGCGATGTCATCGGTGATGGCGCGGCGCGCGCCGATAAGGCTTGGGTCGTTCATGTCGGCGAGGCTGGCATCGGCGCTTTTCAGCAGTGCGGCGGCGGTCGTCACATCCTGATCGCTCCACAGCTTACGTCCCGCCAGCTTAACCAGGAAATCAGCCTGCGCCAGCAGCCAGGTTTTGGCGTCGCTGCCGGAAATCACGGCAACTTTTTGCTGTAGCTCATCAAGCTGTTTCGTCAGGGTTTCCTGTTCGCGTTTGGCTTCGCTCAGCCGATCGGCCTGCTGTTTGATAATGCCTTCCAGCTCGCTCTTCTGGCTGTCCTGCGCTTTTTGCAGCGCCGCGAGCTGGCTTGCTAATTCAGAGCTGGTTTCGTTTTGCCGAGTAACCTGTTGCTTATTTAAGCCATACAGGCCAATACCGGCGGCGAGGGCGATAGCGATAGCAATCGCGCTGAGCGTCAGGCTGGTTTTGTTGCCGGCCTTTTTCTTCTCGTTGTTTTCTGGCTGTGGCGTGGTTTCCACGGCCTCCCTGGTCTCTTCAACCACGGCGGATTGATTTTGTTGTTCCGTCATTATGGCTTCCAATGTTGAGAGTTATTGTAATGCGCGTAGCAGCGCATCGTTGTCGGCGTTATCGGCAACCTGAATATCCTGCCAGCCCAATTCCCGGGCCTGAAGGGCCAGACGTTCGCTGACAACGACAAGGCTACAGTGCAGCAGCCACTGTTCGCGATACCACTGGGGTATTAACGACCACAGCTGCTGCAGCATCTCGCCGCTGGTGACCACCAGCGTAGTGACTCCACGAGATTGCCAGCGCATAGCCTCTTCCGCACCATCATAGTACTTCGCACAACGTTGATAACATTCACAAAATGTTACTTCGGCGCCGCGTTCACGCAGCGTGTCGCCTAATAATTCCCGCCCGCCGTTGCCGCGCAGAATCAGGGCTTTCTTGCCCGCAATGTTTTGTAATTCAGGTAATTGTAGCAAGACTTCGCTGATTTCCCGATCTAACGGGTAACGGATATTTTTACCACTGACCGTATGCAGGGCCAGCGCGGTGGTGCGGCCTATCGAGAAATAGGCCGGGTCGGAGGGCCAGCGTTGGCTCTCCTGCAGCAGACGAGCATGGGCGAATTCCACCGCATGCTGCGACAGCGCAAACAACAAATCGTCCGCGCCTAATGCCGCCAGCTGGCGCGGGAGCGCTGCCAGTTCTCGACCCGGCGTGAATTCAATCAGCGGAAAGCTCCAGGCCACGCGTCCCAGCGCGCGCAGGCGGCTGACTAACTCTTCACCTTGCGGTAGCGGACGAGTGACCAGGATGCTCATCGTGGGGCTTCTCCATCATAGACCGCCGCGAGGATGTCGCGGGCGCCGTTATCCAGTAGCTCTTCCGCCAGCGAGACGCCGAGCGCCTCTGCCTCTTCCGGCCGCCCGCGACGTTCGCCGCGCACGACCCGCGACCCATCCGGCGCGCCTACCAGCGCCCGTAGCCACAGCTCACCATCGCGTAGTTCGGCATAGCTGCCAATCGGCACCTGACAACCGCCTTCGAGACGGGTGTTCATCGCCCGCTCGGCACGTACGCGCACGGCGGTTTCCGTATGGTTAAGCGGCGCTAATAGCGCTTTGGTCCATTCATCGTCAAGGCGGCATTCGATACCCACCGCGCCCTGGCCAACGGCCGGCAGAGATTGTTCAGGCGAGAGCGGCTGGCGAATACGCGCTTCCAGTTTCAGGCGTTTCAGCCCGGCGGCGGCAAGGATAATAGCGTCATACTCGCCGTTATCGAGTTTGCCTAATCGCGTGCCGACGTTGCCGCGTAGCGAGCGAATCACCAGATCGGGGCGCTCTGCCGCCAACTGGCACTGGCGACGTAAACTTGACGTGCCAACGATGCTGCCAGCCGGCAGCGCGTCAATTGAGGCATAGTGATTGGAAACAAAGGCGTCGCGCGGATCTTCACGTTCGCAGATGGTGACCAATCCCAGGCCTTCAGGGAATTCGACCGGGACATCTTTCATCGAATGGACGGCAATATCGGCGCGCCCCTCAATCATGGCGAGCTCTAACTCTTTTACAAATAAGCCCTTGCCGCCCACTTTCGCCAGCGGGGTATCAAGGAGCACGTCGCCGCGGGTGACCATGGGCACCAGCTCAACGGAAAGCCCCGGATGACAGGACTCCAGACGCTCTTTCACATAATGTGCCTGCCATAGCGCAAGCGGGCTTTGCCGTGTGGCAATTCTCAAAACTTTGTCTAACATGCTTGTTACCGTCATTGTCGACCATGAGCCATCCTAACATTGTTGCTTTAGGGATGTTAGTTTCGCGGTTAATGTGGGATGCTGGCATGATGACCTTTAGCGTTTCATGCGGATGCGGTTGCCGCAAGCGTAGTGGGGAATTTACACCCGGCAAACGGTGCTACACTTGTATGTAGCGCATCTTTCTTTACGGTCAATCAGCAAGGTGTTAAATTGATCACGTTTTAAACCATTTGTCAGCCAGCAGTTCATCACAACCACACCGATGACGAATGGTGACGGTTCTTGTTGAAATACTGAAATCCTCCGTACTATTGTACGTCGGATTTTTGAACATCAGGCGATATGTCTTGTACCTCTATATTGAGACACTGAAACAGAGACTGGATGCCATCAATCAATTGCGCGTGGATCGCGCGCTTGCTGCCATGGGACCCGCTTTCCAGCAGGTTTACAGTCTTCTGCCGACATTACTACATTATCATCACCCGCTGATGCCGGGTTACCTTGACGGTAACGTTCCCCGCGGCATTTGCCTCTACACGCCTGATGAAACCCAACGCCACTATCTTGACGAACTCGAACTGCATCGCGGCCTGCTAACGCAGGAGCCGCCGAAAGGCGAACTGCCGATTACCGGCGTCTATTCGATGGGCAGTACCTCTTCCGTTGGGCAAAGCTGCTCTTCCGATCTGGATATCTGGGTATGCCATCAGGCCTGGCTGGATAACGAAGAACGCCAACTGCTGCAGCGTAAATGCAGCCTGCTTGAAAGCTGGGCGGCGTCGCTCGGCGTCGAGGTCAGTTTCTTCCTGATCGACGAAAACCGCTTCCGCCATAACGAAAGCGGCAGCCTCGGCGGCGAAGACTGTGGTTCGACCCAGCATATTTTGTTGCTCGATGAATTTTACCGCACCGCCGTGCGTCTTGCCGGGAAACGTATTCTGTGGAATATGGTGCCGGGCGATGAAGAAGATCATTACGATGATTACGTGATGGGGCTGTATGCCCAGGGCGTGCTGACGCCAAACGAATGGCTCGATCTCGGCGGCCTCAGTTCGCTGTCGGCGGAAGAGTACTTCGGCGCCAGCCTGTGGCAGCTGTATAAAAGCATCGACTCCCCGTATAAAGCGGTGTTGAAAACGCTGCTGCTGGAAGCCTACTCCTGGGAATACCCCAACAACCGCCTGTTGGCGAAAGATATTAAACAGCGCCTGCACGATGGCGAGATTGTCTCATTCGGTCTCGACCCTTACTGCATGATGCTGGAGCGCGTAACCGCCTATCTGCAGGCTATCGAAGACGACACCCGTCTCGATCTGGTTCGTCGCTGCTTCTATTTGAAAGTCTGTGAAAAACTCAGCCGCGAGCGCGCCTGCGTGGGCTGGCGTCGTGAAGTCGTCAGCCAGCTGGTGAAAGAGTGGGGCTGGGATGAAAAGCGTCTGATGATGCTCGATAACCGCGCTAACTGGAAAATCGATGAAGTGCGCAAAGCGCACAACGAACTGCTCGACGCGATGATGCAGAGCTATCGTAATCTGATCCGCTTCGCTCGGCGCAATAACCTTAGCGTCTCCGCCAGCCCGCAAGATATCGGCGTGCTGACGCGCAAGCTGTATGCGGCCTTTGAAGCGCTGCCGGGCAAGGTCACCCTGGTGAACCCGCAAATTTCACCGGACCTGTCGGAGCCGAATCTGACCTTTATCCACGTGCCGCCGGGCCGCGCCAACCGTACCGGTTGGTATCTGTATAACCGCGCGCCGGATATGGAATCGATTATCAGCCATCAGCCGCTGGAATATAACCGTTATCTTAATAAGCTGGTGGCCTGGGCCTGGTTTAACGGCCTGCTGACCTCACGCACCCGTCTGTTTATTAAGGGCAACGGTATCGTCGATTTGCCGAAGCTGCAGGAGATGGTGGCCGACGTGTCGCACCACTTCCCGCTGCGCCTGCCGGCGCCGACGCCAAAAGCGCTGTACAGCCCGTGCGAAATTCGCCACCTGGCGATTATCGTCAACCTCGAATATGACCCGACGGCAGCTTTCCGCAATCAGGTGGTGCATTTCGACTTCCGTAAGCTCGATGTTTTCAGCTTCGGCGAAGAGCAAAAATGCCTGATTGGCAGCGTCGACCTGCTGTATCGCAACTCGTGGAACGAAGTGCGCACGCTGCACTTTAACGGCGAGCAGGCGATGATCGAAGCGCTGAAGACTATTCTCGGCAAAATGCATCAGGACGCTGCGCCGCCGGATAGCGTGGAGGTGTTCTGCTATAGCCAGCATCTTCGCGGCCTTATCCGCACCCGCGTGCAGCAGATGGTCTCCGAGTGCATCGAACTGCGCCTCTCTAGTACCCGTCAGGACACCGGGCGCTTCAAAGCGCTGCGCGTCTCCGGCCAGACCTGGGGCCTGTTCTTCGAGCGCCTGAACGTTTCGGTGCAGAAGCTGGAAAACGCCATTGAGTTCTACGGCGCTATCTCGCACAACAAGCTCCACGGCCTGTCGGTACAGGTAGAAACCAATCATGTTAAGCTGCCGGCGGTGGTGGATGGCTTCGCCAGCGAAGGGATTATTCAATTCTTCTTTGAAGATGCGGATAACAATGACAGCGGCTTTAACATCTACATTCTCGACGAAAGCAACCGCGCAGAGGTCTATCATCACTGCGAAGGCAGCAAAGAAGAGCTGGTGCGCGACGTCAGCCGCTTCTACTCGTCATCGCACGATCGCTTCACCTACGGCTCAAGCTTCATTAACTTCAACCTGCCGCAGTTCTATCAGATAGTCGAAGTTGACGGACGCACGCAGGTGATCCCGTTCCGCAGTCAAGCGATTGCCGCCGCGGTGCCGCCGGGCCAGGAAGCGGTCGCCTCACCGGTGCTGCAGCAGCGCTACTCGTAGATTTGCCCCGGATAAGGCGCGATGCGCCGCCATCCGGGAAAGACGTCATTTACGGAAGCTCACCGTCTCGCCGGCCTGATTGCTCGCCGCCTGCTCCAGCAGATCCCAGAAGCGTTCGCCACTGCGATCGCAGATCCACTCATCGCCTTGCAGATCGAAGTGATAGCCGCCTTGCTTGGTCGCCAGCCAGACCTGATGCAGCGGCTCCTGACGGTTAATAATGATCTTACTGCCATTTTCGAAGCTGATGGTCAGCACGCCGCCATTGATTTCGCAGTCGATATCGCTGTCGCCGTCCCAGTCGTCCAGACGTTCTTCGATGGTCATCCACAGGCTATCGGCCAGGCGATGGAATTCACTGTCGTTCATGGTTATATACCCTAAATAATTCGAGTTGCAGGAAGGCGGCGACGCAGGGAGTCCCAGGAGCTTACTCCAGTAAGTGACTGGGGCGAGCGAGGAAAGCCAACGTACATGCAGCTTGAATTATAACGGGTATAGCCTGCTTTTTTGAAGATAGCCGCAGCATAACGCGAAACAAAAGCGCGTGCAGTCAGATGCTAAACGCTTGCTTTTACGTCTTCTCCTGCGATGATAGAAAGCAGTAACGAATGAATCATGGGCAACTATCAATGAAAAACGTTTTACCCACGCTTGCCGTTCTGTTTGCAATCTTCAGCCTGACCGGCTGCGGTTTGAAAGGGCCGCTGTATTTCCCGCCGGCAGACAAAACCGCGCCGCCGCCGACCAAGCCGGTTAACCCAGGCATTCAGAGCGCGACGCCGGATCGTAACGATCGCGGCGATAATGGCGGTCCGACCCAGGTTAACTATTAACGATAACGTTCTGTTCCGCGCAATTGGAGTAGATAATGCAGTTCTCTAAAATGCATGGCCTCGGCAACGACTTCATGGTTGTTGATGCGGTAACGCAGAATGTTTTCTTCTCACCGGAGCTGATTCGTCGCCTGGCGGATCGGCATCTTGGCGTCGGCTTCGACCAGCTGTTGGTTGTCGAGCCGCCGTACGATCCCGATCTGGACTTCCACTACCGTATCTTCAATGCTGACGGTAGCGAAGTCTCTCAGTGCGGCAACGGCGCGCGCTGCTTCGCCCGCTTTGTCCGTTTAAAAGGCCTGACCAATAAACGTGATATCCGCGTGAGCACCGCCAACGGTCGTATGGTATTAAGCGTAACGGAAGATGATCTGGTGCGCGTTAACATGGGCGAGCCGAATTTCGAACCGTCTCAGGTCCCATTCCGCGCCAACAAAGCGGAAAAGACCTATATTATGCGCGCGGCTGAACAGACAGTATTGTGCGGCGTCGTCTCAATGGGCAACCCGCACTGCGTGATTCAGGTCGATAACGTGGACACCGCCGCGGTTGAAACCCTCGGTCCGGTGATGGAAAGCCACGAACGTTTTCCGGAACGCGCCAATATCGGCTTTATGCAGGTAGTGGAACGCTCTCATATTCGTCTGCGCGTCTATGAACGCGGCGCAGGTGAAACGCAGGCCTGCGGCAGCGGCGCCTGTGCGGCGGTGGCGGTCGGTATCCAACAAGGATTACTCGCCGAAGAGGTACGCGTGGAATTGCCAGGCGGGCGTCTCGACATCGCCTGGAAAGGTCCGGGTCAACCGTTGTATATGACTGGCCCGGCGGCACACGTCTACGACGGATTTATTCATCTATGAAACAGATCGGGGAAGAACAGCAGGAACTCGCCACAGCGCTCGACGACAGCGCGGTAGTAGATTATCTGCTGCAAAATCCTGAGTTCTTTATTCGTAATGCGGCGCAGGTAGAGCATATCCGCGTCCCGCATCCGGTGCGCGGCACCATCTCGCTGGTAGAGTGGCATATGCTGCGGGCGCGTAACCATATCAACGTGTTGGAAGAGAACATGACGCTGCTGATGGAACAGGCGACGGCCAATCAAAGCCTGTTTCAGCGCCTGTTCCATCTGCAGACGCGTCTGGCGTCCGCCGATAGCCTGGATGAAATGCTCAACCGCTTTCATCGTTGGGCGCGCGAGCTGGGCCTGGCAGGTGCGACGGTGCGCCTGTTTCCGGACAGCTGGCATCTCGGCGCGCCGTCTAAATTCACCCATCTGGCGTTGAGCCGGCAGGCGTTCGAACCCATTCGTATCCAGCGGCTGGGCCAGGCTCGTCACTATCTTGGGCCGCTGAATGGGCCAGAGCTGCTGGTGGTGCTGCCGGATGCGAAAGCTATCGGCTCGGTGGCGATGTCGCTACTGGGCGATGACGACGCGCCGGGGGTGATGTTTTTCAGCAGCCGCGATCCACAGCATTATCAGCAAGGCCAGGGGACGCAGCTACTGCAGGAGATCGCCCGTATGCTGCCCGGCCTGCTGGAGCGCTGGATTGAACGCGCATGACCGACTCCCCGCTATTCGCCTGCGTCGATCGCTTTCTGCGCTATCTCGGCGTTGAGCGCCAGCTTAGCCCCATTACGCTCACGAATTACCAGCGTCAGCTGGAAGCGCTGATCGCGCTGGCGGATGATGCTGGCTTAAAAAGCTGGCAGCAGTGTGACGCCGCTCAGGTACGTAGCTTTGCCGTGCGCAGCCGCCGCGCGGGCTTAGGCCCGGCGAGCCTGGCGCTGCGGCTTTCCGCCCTGCGCAGCTTTTTCGACTGGATGGTCAGCCAGGGCGAGCTGGCCGCTAACCCGGCGAAGGGGATTGCGGCGCCAAAAATTCCCCGTCATTTGCCGAAAAATATCGACGTTGATGATGTGAATCGGCTGCTGGATATCGACCTCAACGACCCGCTCGCGGTGCGCGACCGGGCGATGCTGGAAGTGATGTACGGCGCGGGGCTGCGTCTTTCTGAGTTAGTTAACCTTGATATTAAGCACCTTGATCTTGAATCAGGGGAAGTGTGGGTGATGGGGAAAGGCAGCAAAGAGCGCCGCCTGCCAATTGGACGCAACGCGGTGGCGTGGATCGAACACTGGCTGGATTTGCGCGGCTTGTTCGGCGGCGATGACGACGCGCTGTTTTTGTCGAAGCTGGGTAAGCGCATTTCAGCGCGCAACGTGCAGAAGCGGTTTGCCGAGTGGGGTATCAAGCAGGGGCTCAATAGCCATGTGCATCCGCATAAGCTGCGGCACTCCTTCGCGACGCATATGCTGGAGTCGAGCGGCGATCTGCGCGGCGTGCAGGAGCTGCTGGGGCATGCCAATCTCTCCACCACCCAAATCTATACTCATCTCGATTTTCAACACCTTGCCTCGGTGTACGATGCCGCGCATCCGCGCGCTAAACGGGGGAAATAATGCGTTTTTACCGACCTCTGGGCCCGATCTCCGCGCTGACGTTCGACCTGGATGACACACTTTACGATAACCGTCCGGTGATTGACCGGACGATGCAGGAATCGCTGACGTTTGTGCGCAATTACCATCCGGCGCTGAGCCAGTTTGATGCCCATGCGCTTAATCAGCTGCGACAAACGCTATTGTCCTCAGAACCTGAGATTTATCATGACGTCACCGTCTGGCGCCACCGCGCGCTGGAGTTAGGGATGCGTAACGCCGGGCTCTCCGCCGCCGAGGCGAAAGCCGGCGCCGATGCGGCGATGGAAAACTTCGCCCACTGGCGCAGCCGCGTCGATGTGCCGCAGGAGACGCACGATACGCTGGCGAAGCTGGCGCAGAAATGGCCGCTGGTGGCTATCACCAACGGTAACGCCCAGCCGGAACTGTTCGGCCTGAACGACTATTTCCGTTTCGTGCTGCGCGCGGGTCCGGATGGCCGCTCCAAGCCGTTTGCCGATATGTACCATCTGGCGGCGGAGCGTCTGGATTTGCCGCTCGGGCAAATTCTGCACGTCGGCGATGATCTGACCACCGACGTAGCTGGCGCAATTCGCTGTGGAATGCAGGCCTGCTGGATCAAGCCGCAGGACGCCTCGCTGATGAAAACCGCCGATAGCCGCCTGCTGCCGCATATTGAAATTTCACGGTTGGCATCTCTGACCTCGCTGATATAATCACCAGTAACTCTGTATATATTAACAGGGGTTCGTGGAACCCCTTCTCTTCCGGCGGTGCCAATGGACGTTTCTTACCTGCTCGACAGCCTTAATGACAAACAGCGTGAAGCCGTAGCGGCCTCGCGCACCAATATGCTGGTTCTGGCAGGGGCGGGCAGTGGTAAGACGCGCGTACTGGTGCACCGTATCGCCTGGCTGCTGAGCGTAGAGAACTGCTCGCCATATTCCATTATGGCGGTGACCTTTACCAACAAAGCGGCGGCGGAAATGCGCCACCGTATCGGCCAACTGATGGGCACCACCCAGGGCGGTATGTGGGTCGGCACCTTCCACGGCCTGGCCCATCGCCTCCTACGCGCCCATCATCTGGATGCCAACCTGCCGCAGGATTTCCAAATCCTCGATAGCGAAGACCAGCTACGCCTGCTGAAGCGCCTGATTAAGGCGATGAACCTGGATGAGAAGCAATGGCCGCCGCGTCAGGCGATGTGGTACATCAACAGCCAAAAAGATGAAGGGCTGCGCCCGCACCATATTCAGAGCTACGGCAACCCGGTCGAACAGACCTGGCAGAAGGTGTATCAGGCCTATCAGGAAGCCTGCGATCGCGCCGGGCTGGTGGACTTCGCCGAGCTGCTGCTGCGCGCGCACGAACTGTGGCTGAACAAACCGCACATCCTGCAGCACTACCGCGAGCGCTTCACCAATATTCTCGTCGACGAATTCCAGGATACCAACAACATTCAATATGCCTGGATCCGCCTGCTGGCGGGCGATACCGGCAAAGTGATGATTGTCGGCGATGATGACCAGTCGATTTACGGCTGGCGCGGCGCGCAGGTTGAAAACATTCAGCGCTTCCTGAATGACTTCCCGGGCGCGGAAACTATTCGTCTGGAGCAGAACTATCGTTCGACCAGCAATATTCTCAGCGCGGCTAACGCCCTGATTGAAAATAACAACGGGCGATTGGGCAAAAAACTGTGGACCGACGGCGCCGACGGTGAGCCCATTTCGCTGTACTGCGCCTTCAACGATCTCGATGAAGCGCGTTTCGTCGTTAACCGAATTAAAACCTGGCAGGAGAACGGCGGAGCGCTGGAGCAGTGCGCCATCCTCTATCGTAGTAACGCCCAGTCGCGCGTGCTGGAAGAGGCGCTGCTGCAGGCCAGCATGCCTTACCGTATCTACGGCGGCATGCGCTTCTTCGAACGTCAGGAAATCAAAGATGCGCTCTCTTATCTGCGCCTGATTGCCAACCGCAACGATGACGCGGCGTTTGAGCGTGTGGTCAATACGCCTACCCGCGGCATCGGCGATCGTACTCTGGATGTGGTGCGCCAGACCTCGCGCGATCGTCAGCTGACGCTGTGGCAGGCCTGCCGCGAGCTGCTGAAAGAGAAAGCGCTGGCTGGCCGCGCTGCCAGCGCGCTGCAGCGCTTTATGGAGCTTATCGACGCGCTGGCGCAGGAAACCGCCGATATGCCATTGCATGTCCAGACTGACCGGGTCATTAAAGATTCCGGCCTGCGTATGATGTACGAGCAGGAGAAAGGCGAGAAGGGCCAGACCCGTATCGAAAACCTGGAAGAACTGGTGACGGCGACGCGCCAGTTCAGCTACAACGAAGAAGATGAAGATCTGATGCCGCTGCAGGCGTTCCTCTCCCACGCCGCGCTGGAAGCCGGCGAAGGGCAGGCGGATACCTGGCAGGATGCGGTACAGCTGATGACTCTGCACTCGGCGAAAGGGCTGGAGTTCCCGCAGGTGTTTATCGTCGGCGTTGAAGAGGGGATGTTCCCGAGCCAGATGGCGCTTGATGAGGGCGGTCGTCTGGAGGAAGAGCGTCGTCTGGCCTACGTCGGCGTGACGCGCGCGATGCAGAAACTGACGCTGACCTACGCCGAAACCCGTCGTTTGTACGGCAAAGAGGTTTACCATCGCCCATCGCGCTTTATCGGCGAGCTGCCGGAAGAGTGCGTGGAAGAGGTACGGCTGCGGGCGACGGTGAGCCGCCCGGTTAACCATCAGCGCCTCGGTACACCGGTGGCGGAGAACGATACCGGCTATAAGCTGGGCCAGCGGGTTCGGCATCCGAAGTTCGGCGAAGGCACCATCGTAAACCTTGAGGGCAGCGGTGAACATAGCCGGCTGCAGGTGGCATTCCAGGGGCAGGGAATTAAATGGCTGGTTGCCGCCTATGCCCGGCTGGAAACGGTGTAACTTTAAGAAAAATATAATTTTTTTGTAATAATCTGCTAGCCTTATATGCTAAAGGGCAGGATTTGCTCTTTAGCGTTCCCTTGCGTGTTGACGCCGTTTTGGCGCTGGCGTAACATGCGCGCACGATTACGCTAAGAGGACATTCGCCTTGGACACACCCAGTAGATGCTGGCTCAACTTCCTGTCATTCAGGAACAACTCCTAAGGCTATCCCCTTATGCCGATAGCCTTAGCGGTTGTCGGCGACTCGTCCTATCCCCGTCGCTCTGAGTCAGGCTTAATGGTCTGAAACCCAAATAGTTTCTGTGTGCCCATCGAACTGTCCGATAAATTTTTTGTATTGGGAGTCCCGGTCATGCTGAGCGCATTTCAACTGGAAAATAATCGTTTAACGCGCCTTGAGGCCGATGAGATCAAGCATCTTGCCAGCTCGGTGTGGGTCGATCTGGTCGAGCCAGACGATGACGAACGTAGCCGTGTGCAAACGGAGCTAGGCCAGAACCTGGCTACGCGCCCGGAACTGGAAGACATCGAAGCGTCAGCGCGTTTCTTTGAAGACGAAGATGGTTTACACATCCACTCCTTTTTCTTTTTCGAAGATGCTGACGATCACGCCGGTAACTCAACCGTGGCGTTTACTATCCGCGAAGGCCGCCTGTTTACCCTGCGCGAGCGTGAACTGCCCGCTTTTCGCCTGTACCGCATGCGCGTGCGTAACCAGACGCTGGTCGACGGCAACGCCTATGAGCTGCTGTTAGACCTGTTCGAGACCAAAATCGAACAGCTGGCGGATGAAATAGAAAACATCTACAGCGACCTGGAAAAGCTGAGCCGCGTGATTATGGAAGGCCACCAGGGCGACGAGTACGACGAAGCGCTGTCGACGCTGGCGGAACTGGAAGATATCGGCTGGAAGGTTCGCCTCTGTCTGATGGATACCCAGCGCGCGCTCAACTTCCTCGTGCGCAAGGCGCGCCTGCCGGCAGGCCAGCTGGAACAGGCGCGAGAGATCCTGCGAGATATCGAATCCCTGCTGCCGCACAACGAATCGCTGTTCCAGAAGGTGAACTTCCTGATGCAGGCGGCGATGGGCTTTATCAACATCGAGCAGAACCGCATTATCAAGATCTTCTCGGTGGTCTCAGTGGTGTTCCTGCCGCCGACGCTGGTGGCGTCCAGCTATGGGATGAACTTTGAGTTTATGCCGGAACTCCACTGGAGCTTTGGTTATCCGGGAGCCATCGTGTTTATGATGTTGGCCGGCCTGGCGCCGTATCTCTACTTCAAGCGTAAAAACTGGCTGTAGTTGTTGTGCCGGATGCGCTTCGCTTATCCGGGCCTACGTGTTGTGCTTTTGTAGGCCGGATAAGGCGTAGCCGACATCGGGTAATATCCTATCCCCGACGCCCCCGTCTTTGCGTATATACCGCATCCATCACGAATATCGCCAGCGCCACCCAGATAAAGGCGAAGGTTACCATTTTATCCGTGCCCGGCACTTCACCGTAGAACGTTACCGCCAGCAGGAACATCAGCGTCGGGCCGATGTACTGGAAAAAGCCCAACGTCGACAAGCGCAGGCGGGTCGCCGCGCCGGTGAAGCACAGCAGGGGGATGGTGGTTACCACGCCCGCGGCCATTAGCAGCAAATTGAGCGACCAGGGGTTGTCTCCCATATGGCTGGTTGGGCTATCGGTGATGCCGAAAAGCCAGATCGCCGCCACTGGCAGCAGCCATAGCGTTTCCACCAACATGCCGGTCTGCGCATCGACGGCGATTTTCTTACGTACCAGTCCGTAGAAGGCAAAGCTGAAGGCTAGCCCAAGGCCGATTACCGGCAGTGAGCCAAAGGTCCACAACTGCACCAGCACGCCGCAGAAGGCGAGGATCACCGCCAACCACTGCAGCCGACGAAAGCGTTCGCCGAGGAAAACCATCCCGAGCACGATATTAACCAGCGGGTTAATAAAGTAGCCGAGGCTGGCTTCCAGCATATGGTGGTTATTGACCGCCCAGATAAAGAGCAGCCAGTTGCCGCCGACCAGCACTGCAGAGAGCGCGAGCAGGAAGATCTTGCGCGGGGTTTTTAGCAGTTTTTTTACCTGCGGCCACTGGCGGCTGACGCTGATGAGCGCCACCATAAAAAAGAAAGACCAGATCACGCGATGCGTCAGGATTTCATCGGCGGGAACGTAGTAAATAAGTTTGAAGTACGCCGGTGCGATACCCCAGATAAAATAGGCGGCCAGCGCCAGCATAACGCCCAGCCGCGTTTGTTTTGCGTCCATTGGTAGAATCCATTGCCAAAGAGAGTGATGTTACTCGATCTGCGGCAATCAACCCACCATATAGGTGGCCGTGGCGCTGGCGATATAAACCTGCTCTTCGTTATGCAGCTCGACGCGGGCCACCGCGACTTTGTTTCCAGCGCGCAGCAGGCTGCTGGTGGCGGTAAAGCGCTCGCCGCGGCCAGGGCGTAAGTAATCGACGCGCAAATCGATAGTTCCCATCCGCGAGAGGCGCTGGCGCAGCTCTTCTTCATTGATAGTGTCATGGCGAGTCAGGGTGCTGCCGACGCAGACCAGCCCAGCGGCGACATCCAGCGCAGAGGCGATAACGCCGCCGTGCAGGATACTCTGTGCCCAGTTGCCAACCATCATCGGCTGATTATTAAAGCTGAGCTGGGCAAATTCCTTTTCATAACGCTCCAGCTCAAGCCCCAGCGCGCGGTTAAAAGGCATGTGATAAACAAAAATCTCTCCCACCAGCTTTAGCGCGGCGGCGGCGGTCAGTTCAGACATAGCAGAGGTCCATTTCGTTAATGAAATGTTGATTTTATGCTTCAAAAATATTGATTTCCACTTTCGGAGGCGATAACGCAGCGGGAGGTGGATAAATAGGTAGAATGGCAGCAGGACAAAACATTAAATAAGAACCCTTCTTCAGGAGAACAGTAATGCGTATCTCTTTAGCCTGGCTGCTGGCGCTTAGCGCGCTGCCGGTGGGCGTTCTGGCGCAGGACGCGCCGATTGAACAATCCGTTCATGACAAACCCGCGGTACGGGGCAGTATTATCGCCAACCTGCTGCAGGACCATGATAATCCGTTCCTGCTTTATCCTTATGAGAGCAACTATCTGCTCTATACGTGGACCAGCGATCTCAATAAAGAGGCTATTCGTAGTTACGACTGGGCAGATGACGCGCGTAAGGATGAGGTGAAGTTCCAGCTCAGCCTGGCATTCCCGTTATGGCGCGGCATTCTCGGCGATAATTCGCTGCTTGGCGCTTCCTATACGCAAAAATCCTGGTGGCAGCTCTCTAACAGTAAAGGCTCGGCGCCGTTTCGCGAAACTAACTACGAGCCTCAGCTCTTCCTTGGCTTCGCGACGGATTATGAGTTTGCCGGCTGGACCTTGCGCGATATCGAAGTCGGCTATAACCACGACTCTAACGGCCGTTCCGATCCAACGTCACGTAGCTGGAACCGCCTGTATACTCGCCTGATGGCGCAAAACGGTAACTGGCTGGTTGAAGTGAAGCCGTGGTATGTGGTCGGTAGCACCGATGATAACCCGGATATTACGAAATACATGGGGTACTACCGCCTGAAGATTGGCTACCAGCTGGGGGAAGCTATTTTTAGCGCTCAGGGGCAATATAACTGGAATACGGGCTACGGCGGCGCGGAAATCGGGGTCAGTTACCCTATTACCAAACACGTGCGCGCCTATACTCAGGTGTACAGCGGTTATGGCGAGTCGCTCATCGACTATAACTTCAATCAGACGCGGGTCGGCGTCGGCGTGATGCTCAACGATCTGTTTTAATCGTTGCACTCTGGCTCTCAGGCGCTGAAAATAGCGCCTGTTTTCTTTTCAGGCGGATGGGGTCAACGTGGCACAGGCGGAAGTATTAAATCAGGAATCGCTGGCTAAGCAGGTTTTACAAGAGACCTTCGGCTACCAGCAGTTCCGCCCGGGCCAGGAATCGATCATCGCCACGGCGCTGGAAGGCCGCGATTGCCTGGTGGTGATGCCGACCGGCGGCGGTAAGTCGCTGTGCTATCAGGTGCCTGCATTGGTGCTAGGCGGCCTGACGGTTGTCGTGTCGCCGCTGATTTCGCTGATGAAAGACCAGGTCGATCAGCTGCTGGCTAACGGCGTCGCCGCGGCTTGTCTTAACTCGACTCAGAGCCGCGAGCAGCAGCAAGAGGTGATGGCGGGGTGCCGCAGCGGGCAGATTCGTCTGCTGTATATCGCGCCGGAACGCCTGATGCTGGACAACTTCCTGGAGCATCTGAGCCACTGGAACTTAGCGATGCTGGCGGTGGATGAGGCGCACTGTATCTCGCAGTGGGGCCATGATTTCCGCCCGGAATATGCCGCGTTGGGCCAGCTGCGTCAGCGGATGCCGCATATTCCGTTTATGGCGCTCACCGCCACCGCGGATGACACCACCCGCCGCGATATTGTTCGCCTGCTGGGGCTTAACGATCCGCTGATTCAGGTTAGTAGCTTCGATCGCCCCAATATCCGCTATATGCTGATGGAGAAATTTAAGCCGCTCGATCAGTTGATGCGATACGTCCAGGATCAGCGCGGTAAATCAGGGATTATCTACTGCAACAGCCGTTCTAAAGTTGAAGACACCGCAGCCAGGCTGCAAAGCCGCGGCATCAGCGCGGCGGCCTATCATGCTGGCCTGGAAAATGATATTCGTGCCGACGTGCAGGAGAAATTCCAGCGTGACGATCTGCAGATCGTGGTGGCGACGGTGGCCTTCGGTATGGGCATTAACAAGCCGAACGTCCGCTTTGTGGTGCACTTTGATATCCCGCGCAATATTGAATCCTATTATCAGGAAACCGGCCGCGCCGGGCGTGACGGCCTGCCGGCGGAAGCGATGCTGTTTTACGATCCGGCGGATATGGCGTGGCTGCGCCGCTGCCTGGAAGAGAAGCCCGCCGGGCCGCTGCAGGATATTGAACGTCATAAGCTGAATGCGATGGGCGCCTTCGCCGAAGCGCAGACCTGTCGCCGTTTGGTGCTGCTGAACTATTTTGGCGAAGGGCGCCAGGAGCCGTGCGGCAACTGTGATATCTGCCTTGACCCGCCAAAGCAGTACGATGGCTTAATGGACGCGCGCAAGGCGCTTTCAACTATTTACCGGGTGAATCAACGCTTCGGGATGGGCTACGTGGTTGAAGTACTCCGCGGCGCCAACAATCAGCGTATCCGCGACCTGAACCACGATAAACTGCCGGTTTACGGTATTGGTCGCGAGCAGAGCCACGAGCACTGGGTGAGCGTGATTCGCCAGTTAATCCACCTCGGACTGGTGGCGCAAAATATTGCCCAGCACTCCGCGCTGCAGCTCACCGAGGCCGCGCGTCCGGTACTGCGCGGTGAAGTCCCGCTGCAGCTCGCCGTGCCGCGTATCGTGGCGCTAAAACCGAAAGCGATGCAGAAATCCTTCGGCGGCAATTACGACCGCAAGCTGTTCGCCAAGCTGCGTAAATTACGTAAAGCGATCGCCGACGAGGAGAATATCCCGCCATACGTCGTCTTTAACGACGCGACGCTTATTGAGATGGCCGAACAGTCGCCGCTTACCGCCGGGGAGATGCTTAGCGTCAACGGCGTGGGGACTCGCAAGCTTGAGCGCTTCGGTAAAGAATTCATGGCGCTGATACGTGCTCATGTCGATGGCGATGATGAGTAGTCAGCCGCGGGAAAAGGTGCCAGAATAGTTTCCTTCTTCACTATTTCCCTGCGAGTTAAACATGTTGATGCTTTTTCTCACCGTGGCGCTGGTGCACATCATTGCGCTAATGAGTCCAGGGCCGGATTTTTTCTTCGTTTCGCAAACCGCGGTGAGCCGCTCGCGCAAAGAGGCGATGATGGGCGTGCTGGGGATCACCGGCGGCGTGATGGTCTGGGCGGGCGTCGCGCTGCTCGGCTTGCATCTGATTATCGAGAAAATGGCCTGGCTGCATACGTTGATTATGGTCGGCGGTGGGCTGTATCTGTGCTGGATGGGCTATCAAATGCTGCGCGGCGCGCTGAAGAAAAACGACATTGTTGCGGCGGAACCGCAGGTTGAGCTGGCGCGTAGCGGGCGCAGTTTCCTGAAGGGCCTGCTGACTAACCTCGCCAACCCGAAAGCGATTATCTACTTCGGATCGGTCTTCTCGCTGTTCGTTGGCGATAACATCGGCGCCGGGGCGCGTTGGGGAATTTTCCTGCTGATCGTCCTTGAAACGCTGGCGTGGTTCACCATCGTAGCCAGCCTCTTCGCACTGCCGAAAATGCGCCGCGGCTATCAGCGGATGGCAAAGTGGATAGACGGCATCGCAGGAACCCTGTTTGCCGGTTTCGGCATTCATCTGATTATTTCGCGCTAACTCGTAATGCGATTATCCACCCGGTTGGTTGCCGGGTGGGGCAGACATTAGTGACGAAGGCGCTGTAGTTCATCCCTGGTCAAACCGGTCATTTCCAGGATGGCATCGTCATCCATGCCGCGATTGAGCATCGCTGCGGCGACCTGTAAAAGGGCCTGTAGTTTTCCTTCTTTGATGCCTTCTTTGATGCCTTCTTTAATACCTTCTTTAATACCTTTCTCTCTGCCTTCTGCGAGCCACGTTTCTGCCAGAGTCATTAGCATTCCTCCATGCTGCGGCACACGCTGTGCCAGCCCATACAATAGCGCCCGAATATCCTGAGCTTCTCCCGCCTGAGCCATATATTTTATCAGCACGGCGATTTGTTGTCCGCTCATCTGCTCCAACATTAAGAGGTGGGTCAACTTGTCCAGCAGTTGTGCCATATCGCGCTGGCGAATATGTTTTTGTACCAGCGTAAGCGCCGCCATACTGCGGTGGCGCATAATTTCGTCATCAGGGATCACTGTAATATCGACAAGCGGAAATGCACCTGAATAGAGCTGATGGGCAAGCATCGAGTCGTCAAAATTATCCAGCCAGTTCAGCGACCAAGGATAGGGGCTGCGGCGTCCTTGATAAAAGAGAATGGGAATTACCAGCGGTAACGTTTTATGACCATTCTCCAGATGCCTCTGCATGGCGGCGATGGCGTAGCGCATCAGGCGGAATGCCATCAGTTTATCGGGTGAACTCTGGTGTTCTATCAGGACATGGATATACCCCGGGCCGCGGTTTGTCTCCAGCGAATAAAGAATATCGCTGTAGTAGGGCCGCAGGTCATCTTCCAGAAAACTCCCGGATTCCAGGCGAAGCGTATCCAGTTTGCAAACCTGAATTAACGCCGGCGGAAGGTGGATCTCAATAAAATCGCGCGCCGTTTCTACCCGCGACAGAAAGGTCTTAAAGACTGCATCATGAGGGGTTGCCGTTTCCGCCATTTTCGTTCATCCGTGAATAAACCCAATGGCGGCATTCTGGCACTGAAAAGGCGGGGCCGACAGCGCGTGGATAAAGTCTCTCTCATGTTTGCGCGCCAGCACGCGTGATAATACGACTAAGGCCGCAAATGGCGCAGCGCTGTGCGAGCAAGATTCCAGTATTCAGGCGTGACGGGCGGAAGCGAGCAGCGCACCCACCAGCATAAACAGCGAACCAAACACTTTATTCAGCGCCTTCATCTGCTTCGGACCTTTAATCCAGGCCGCAATGCGCTGCGCCAGCGTCGCGTAACCGATCATCACAATGATATCGACTACGATAGTGGTGACGCCGAGTACCAGGTACTGCATCACCTGCGGCTGATGCGGTACGATGAACTGGGGAAATAGTGCGGCGAGGAAGACGATACTTTTTGGGTTGGTCAGATTGACGAACACCGCGCGTTTATAGAGCTTACCGCGGCTTTGAGTTCGCGCCAGCGTATTCAGGTCGATTGAACCCGCCGCCCGCCATTGCTGAATCCCCAGCCAGATAAGATAGGCCGCGCCCGCCCATTTCAACACTTCAAATGCCAGTACCGAGCGTGAGAAGAGCGTACCCAAACCGACGCCGACCAGCACGATATGAATGGCCAACCCGGTTTGCAGGCCGGCAATAGAGGCCGCCGCGCCGCGATAGCCGTGGTTGATGGATGTGGTCATGGTATTGATCGCGCCGGAACCCGGCGACAGGCTGAGAATGATTGATGTCAGCAGATAAGCGAACCACCACTCGAAGGTCATGAGAATCTCCCTGATTGTCTATTTTTATGCCACAATACGCTATTGCATCAGCATTGTGTGATGTGCGACAAAAAAACGATTTTCAGCGGTTAACAGGGGTGTAAACCCGATGTTTGGGCAGCAAAAGGACTGGGACACACGAGAAAACGCGTTTGCGGCCTTTACCATGGGGCCGCTGACGGATTTTTGGCATCAGCGGGAAGAAGCTGAATTTACGGGCGTCGATAAGGTTCCGGTACGCTTTGTGCGCTTTTGTGCCGCAAATAACGACCGGCTGGTGGTCATTTGCCCCGGCCGCATCGAAAGCTACGTGAAGTACGCCGAACTAGCCTACGATCTCTTCCACAGCGGCTTTGACGTGATGATTATCGATCACCGCGGTCAGGGTCGCTCCGGTAGGTTGCTGTCTGATACCCACCGCGGTCATGTTGTGCGCTTTAGCGATTATGTTGACGATCTGGCTGCGCTCTGGCAGCAGGAAGTGGTTCCCGGCCACTGGCGTAAACGTTTTATTCTCGCCCACTCGATGGGTGGCGCCATTGCCACGCTGTTCTTGCAGCGTCACCGGCAGCATTGCGACGCCATTGCCTTATGCGCGCCAATGTTTGGCATCATCATGCGCCTGCCGGACTGGATGGTGCGCCATATTCTCGACTGGGCTGAGGGCCATCAGCGTATTCGCGAAGAGTATGCCATCGGTACGGGCCGCTGGCGGGCGCTGCCGTTTTCGCTCAATGTATTGACTCATAGCCGCCAGCGCTATCGTCGCAACCTGCGTTTTTATGCCGACGATCCGCGGTTGCGCGTCGGCGGGCCGACCTATCACTGGGTGCGCGAAGGTATTCTGGCCGGTGAAGAGATATTGTCCGGCGTCGAGAAAGACACGACTCCGACGTTATTGATTCAGGCTGAGGATGAAAGGGTGGTCGATAATCTGATGCACGACCGCTATTGTGAACTCCGTTCCGCTGCCGGGCACCCTTGTGAAGGCGATAAGCCGCTCGTTATTGAAGGGGCATATCACGAGATCCTTTTTGAAAAGGACGCTATGCGCTCAGTCGCGCTAAATGCCATCGTCGATTTTTTCAATCGACATACTTAATCCGACGATAGATCTCGTCGCCCTGCTTAGAGGTTAAATTTTTTATGTACCAGGTTGTTGCGTCTGATTTAGATGGCACGCTGCTTTCCCCCGACCATTTCCTCACCCCTTATGCCAAAGAGACGCTGAAGCTACTCACCGCGCGCGGGATAAATTTCGTCTTCGCCACTGGCCGCCACTACATCGATGTGGGGCAGATCCGCGATAATCTCGGCATTAAGTCGTACATGATCACCTCTAACGGCGCGCGGGTACATGATAGTGAAGGAAAACAAATCTTCGCCCATAACCTCGACCGCGATATCGCCAGCGATCTGTTTGAGATGGTGCGTAACGATGTGAAGATTGTGACCAACGTCTATCGTGAAGATGAATGGTTTATGAATCGCCATCGCCCGGAAGAGATGCGCTTCTTCAAAGAGGCGGTATTCAACTACAAGCTTTATGAACCGGGCGAGCTGGATGCGGATGGCATCAGCAAAGTTTTCTTCACCTGTGAAGATCATGAACATTTGCTGCCGCTTGAGCAGGCTATCAACGCGCGCTGGGGCGACCGCGTCAATGTGAGTTTCTCCACGCTAACTTGTCTTGAAGTAATGGCCGGCGGTGTTTCGAAGGGACATGCGCTGGAGGCCGTTGCGAAAATGCTCGGCTACAGCCTCAAGGAGTGTATCGCCTTTGGCGACGGCATGAACGACGCCGAGATGCTGTCGATGGCCGGTAAAGGCTGCATTATGGCAAACGCCCATCAGCGGTTGAAGGATTTGCATCCGGAGCTGGAAGTGATCGGCAGCAACGCCGACGATGCCGTACCGCATTACCTGCGCAAGTTATATCTCGATTGATAAACATTGACGACTGACTAATAAGTGGTCAGTCGTCAACCCTTCTCTCCGCTACAATGCCTGTTCTTTATTCAATGAGACGACCGTTGTGGCGCTTTTAATTATCACCACTATCCTGTGGGCCTTTTCGTTTAGTCTGATTGGCGAATACCTTGCCGGTAGCGTCGATAGCTATTTTTCCGTGCTGATGCGCGTGGGCCTGGCAGCGCTGGTGTTCCTGCCTTTCCTGCGCACGCGCGGCCAGTCTCCGCGTACCATCGTGCTCTATATGCTAGTGGGGGCAATGCAGCTTGGCATTATGTATTTGCTGGCTTTCCGCGCCTATCTCTATCTGACGGTGTCGGAATTTCTGTTGTTTACGGTCTTTACCCCGCTGTATATCACCCTGATTTACGATCTGCTCAGCGGTCGTAAACTGCGCTGGGGCTATCTGCTTAGCGCGGCGTTGGCGGTGTTAGGGGCGGCGATCATCCGCTATGACAAAGTCAGCGATCATTTCTGGACCGGGCTATTGCTGGTGCAGTTGTCGAATATCTGCTTCGCCATCGGCATGGTGGGCTACAAGCGTTTGATGGAAGTCCGCCCGATGCCGCAACACAATGCTTTTGCCTGGTTCTATGCCGGCGCCTTTATTGTGGCGGTAGCGGCGTGGTTTATGCTGGGCAATCCGCAGAGGCTACCGACTACCGGCCTGCAGTGGGGAATCCTGGTCTGGCTTGGCGTGGTTGCTTCCGGATTGGGGTACTTCATGTGGAATTACGGCGCGACGCAGGTGGATGCCGGTACGTTGGGGATCATGAATAACGTTCACGTCCCCGCCGGGCTGCTGGTTAACCTTGCTATCTGGCAGGAGCAGCCTCACTGGCCGAGCTTTATCATTGGCGCGCTGGTAATCCTGGCTTCGCTATGGGTCCATCGCCGCTGGGTCGCTCCGCACTCCGTACAAACGGCAGATGATCGCAAGCGTGGTTCCGCGCTGAGCGAATAAATGCTTCTGTTACCGGCTGGCGTTGCTCGCCATCGCGCACCGCAGCGTACAGCCGGCTCCACAGTCCTTCTCCCAGGGTTTTGGTGACAATCAAACCCTGGCGTTCAAAACTTTCCACCACCCAGTGCGGCAGGGCGGCGATACCCATTCGCGCGGCAACCATCTGAATTAGCAGCAGCGTGTTATCGACGCTTTTCAACTGCGGGCTGATCCCCGCCGGTTGCAGGAAGTGGCGCCAGATGTCCAGTCGCCCGCGCTGTACCGGATAAATCAGTAACGTTTCCGCAGCTAGATCTTCCGGAGAGATGCGCGTTTTCGCCGCCAGCGGATGTTCCGGTGCTAACACCAGACGAACTTCATAATCAAACATCGGTGAATAGTGCAGACCGCTACGCGGTAAAATATCTGAGGTCATCACCAGATCGAGTTCACCCTGCTGCAGGGCTGGCTGCGGGTCAAAGGTGACGCCGGACTGAAAATCAACTTCCACCAGCGGCCAGCGGGCGCGGAAGCTTTCCAGCGCCGGGGTGAGCCATTGAATACAGCTATGGCACTCAATCGCCAGCCGCAGACGGGTTTGCTGTGGTTCGTTGCAATCCTGTAGCGCGCGAGCGATCTGCGGCAGCACCTGATTGGCCAACTGCAGCAGAATTTCTCCTTGCGGCGTGAAGCGTAGCGGCTGGCTTTTACGCACAAACAAACGGAAGCCAAGGCGCTGTTCCAGATCGCTAAACTGGTGGGACAGGGCCGACTGGGTTTGGTGCAGGGCCGCCGCCGCGCCCGCCAGCGAGCCGCTGTTCCGCAACGCCTGTAGCGTTTTCAGGTGTTTAATCTCGATCATGAATGTCCTTCACTTCGGCATGAATAATTTGCGCTTGAGGAATATACAGTACCTTTACATTATGGATGTGTAAACATCTGGATGGCTAAATGCAAAAAATTCCATAAGGGGCATAACATGACAATCCTCAATCACACCCTCGGTTTTCCTCGCGTTGGCCTTCGCCGCGAGCTGAAAAAAGCGCAAGAGAGCTACTGGGCGGGCAACGCCACGCGTGAAGAGCTGTTGGCGGTAGGTCGCGAACTTCGCGCTCGTCACTGGGAGCAGCAGAAACAGGCTGGCATTGATCTGCTGCCGGTGGGCGATTTTGCCTGGTACGACCATGTTCTGACCACCAGCCTGCTGCTGGGCAACGTGCCGGCTCGTCATCAGAACAAAGACGGCACCGTCGATATCGATACTCTGTTCCGCATTGGTCGCGGTCGCGCGCCGACCGGCGAACCCGCTGCCGCCGCGGAAATGACCAAGTGGTTCAATACCAACTATCACTACATGGTGCCGGAATTTGTCCAGGGCCAGCAGTTCAAGCTGAGCTGGACCCAACTGCTGGATGAAGTGGACGAAGCGCTGGCGCTGGGCCACAAGATTAAGCCTGTACTGCTGGGGCCGGTAACCTATCTGTGGCTGGGCAAAGTAAAAGGCGAACAGTTTGACCGTTTAAGCCTGCTGAACGATATCCTTCCGGTTTACCAGCAGGTACTGGGCGAGCTGGCGAAACGCGGCATTGAGTGGGTGCAGATTGATGAACCGGCGCTGGTGCTGGAGCTGCCGCAAGCATGGCTGGATGCCTTTAAACCGGCTTATGAGGCCCTGCAGGGGCAGGTAAAACTACTGCTGACCACCTATTTTGAAGGGATCGCCGACAACCTTGATGTTATCACCGCGCTGCCGGTACAGGGGCTTCACGTCGATCTGGTGCATGGCAAAGATGATGTTGCTGAACTACATAAACGCCTGCCGGCCGACTGGCTGTTATCCGCCGGGCTGATCAACGGTCGTAACGTCTGGCGCGCCGATTTAACGGAAAAATATGCGCAAATTAAAGCGATTGTCGGTCAACGTGCGCTGTGGATCGCTTCATCCTGCTCGCTGTTGCATAGCCCGATCGATCTGAGCGTAGAGACCCGTCTTGATGCCGAAGTAAAAAGTTGGTTTGCTTTCGCCCTGCAGAAGTGCGGCGAACTGGCGCTGCTGCGCGATGCGCTGAACAGCGGTAATACGGCGGCGATCGAGGCGTGGAGCGCGCCAATCCAGGCTCGTCGCCATTCGACTCGCGTACACAACGCGGCAGTGGAAAAACGGTTGGCGGCAATCACTGCTCAGGACAGCCAGCGCGCCAGCCCTTATGCCGAGCGCGCACAGGCGCAGCGCAGGCGCTTTAACCTGCCAGCATGGCCGACGACGACGATCGGTTCATTCCCGCAGACAACCGAAATTCGTACCCTGCGGCTGGATTTCAAAAAAGGTAACCTCGACGCCAGCCATTATCGGACGGGTATTGCCGAACATATTAAGCAGGCGATCGTCGAACAAGAGCGCCTGGGTTTAGACGTGCTGGTGCATGGAGAAGCCGAGCGTAACGACATGGTGGAGTATTTCGGTGAGCATCTGGACGGTTTCATCTTCACGCAAAACGGTTGGGTGCAAAGCTATGGCTCTCGCTGCGTGAAGCCGCCGGTGGTTATCGGCGACGTCAGCCGTCCGCAGGCGATCACCGTCGAATGGGCGAAGTACGCGCAGTCTCTTACCGACAAGCCGGTCAAAGGCATGTTGACCGGTCCGGTAACCATTCTGTGCTGGTCTTTCCCGCGCGAAGATGTCAGCCGTGAAACCATCGCGAAACAGATTGCGCTGGCGCTGCGCGATGAAGTGGCGGATCTGGAGGCGGCCGGTATCGGTATTATCCAGATTGATGAACCGGCGCTACGCGAAGGTCTGCCGCTAAAGCGCAGCGACTGGGATGCTTATTTACAGTGGGGCGTCGAAGCTTTTCGCATCAACGCCGCGGTTGCTAAGGATGACACCCAGATTCATACCCACATGTGTTATTGCGAGTTCAATGACATCATGGATTCTATCGCCGCGCTGGATGCCGACGTCATCACCATTGAAACCTCGCGTTCTGACATGGAACTGCTGGAGTCGTTTGAAGAGTTCGAATATCCAAACGAAATCGGCCCGGGCGTTTATGATATTCACTCGCCAAACGTACCGAGCGTGGAGTGGATTGAAGGGTTGCTGGAGAAGGCCGCGCAACGTATCCCGGCGGAGCGCTTGTGGGTTAACCCGGACTGCGGCCTGAAAACTCGCGGCTGGCCGGAAACCCGCGCCGCGCTGGCGAACATGGTGCAAGCGGCGCAGAATCTGCGCGAATCAGCCTGATAGATAGGCGGAAAACAACAGAGGAGGCCACGGCCTCCTCTTTTCATGTATCAGGCGAGTTACCCTTTTTTACCGCCATATTGAGCAAACCAGGCCAGCATTCGCTGCCAGCCGTCTTTGGCTGACTCTTCGTGATAGCTGGCGCGATAGTCGGCGTTAAAAGCGTGATCGGCCTCGGGATAGACCACGATCTCGGCGTTCGCATTCGCCGCCCGCAGCGCCTGGCGCATGGTCTCGACGGTATCCTGCGGAATGCTGGCGTCTTTAGCGCCGTACAGGCCAAGTACCGGCGCGTTGAGGTCGACGGCGATATCCACCGGGTGTTTTGGCGAATTCAGCGATTTTTCTCCCACCAGTTTGCCATACCAGGCGACGCCTGCCTTCAACTGCGGGTTATGCGCGGCATACAGCCAGGTGATGCGACCGCCCCAGCAGAAACCGGTGATCAGCAGACGATGGGCATCGCCGCCGTGGCGTGCCGCCCAACTGGCGACGTGGTCGAGATCCGCCAGCACCTGCGCGTCAGGCACCTTAGTGACCAGTTCTTTGAACAGAGTAGGGATATCGTTGTACTCATTCGGATCGCCCTGGCGGAAGTAGAGTTCTGGCGCAATCGCCAAATAGCCTTCCTGCGCCAGGCGGCGGCACAGATCGCGAATATGCTCATGTACGCCGAAAATTTCCTGCACCACGATAACGATCGGCAGCGGGCCGTCGGCGTTTTTTGGGCGGGCGTGATAGGCCGGCATATTCTCGCCCTGCGATGGGATCGAGGTTTCTCCGGCGACAATATGCTCATCCGACGTATGGACGGCGGTAGAGGCGTGCGGCGAGGCTGCAGGTGCGAATCCGGGTTGCTTGGTTGTGGTCATGGTATTCTCCGTACCCTTATTTATTAGCGCATCGATAAATATAGACTCTTAGACTGAACGTTAATAAAGCACAGTGCCTGAAAGCGGCTATCTTTTGTTCTGTGACCGCGAATATAACTTGTTAATGTGATGTGAATCACTATTTGTTGAAAAACAAATGCAATCATTGTTATGCATGGTGACCATCATCACAAAAATAAGCGAGTAGCTTCTGTAAAGTACCCTTTTGCTTCTGCTGATACTTCGACCCACAGAGGAGTTTTTTATGTCCAAGTCTGATGTTTTTCATCTCGGCCTCACTAAGAACGATTTACAAGGGGCTACGCTGGCTATCGTCCCTGGCGATCCGGAGCGTGTGGAAAAGATCGCCGCGCTGATGGATAAGCCGGTTAAGCTGGCATCACATCGTGAATTTACCTCCTGGCGCGCTGAGCTGGACGGCAAACCGGTGATTGTTTGCTCCACCGGTATCGGCGGCCCGTCGACCTCTATCGCCGTGGAAGAGCTGGCGCAGCTGGGAGTTCGTACCTTCCTGCGTATCGGCACCACCGGCGCGATTCAGCCGCATATCAATGTTGGCGATGTACTGGTGACGACCGGTTCTGTCCGTCTGGACGGCGCCAGCCTGCACTTTGCGCCGATGGAGTTCCCGGCCGTTGCTGACTTCGCCTGTACCACCGCGCTGGTGGAAGCGGCGAAATCAATCGGCGCGACTACGCATATCGGCGTGACTGCTTCCTCTGATACCTTCTATCCAGGCCAGGAGCGTTACGACACCTTCTCCGGCCGCGTCGTGAGCCGTTTCAAAGGCTCGATGGAAGAGTGGCAGGCAATGGGCGTCATGAACTATGAAATGGAATCCGCTACGCTGCTGACCATGTGCGCCAGCCAGGGCCTGCGCGCAGGGATGGTGGCAGGGGTTATCGTCAACCGTACCCAGCAAGAGATCCCTAACGCCGAAACCATGAAGCAAACCGAAAGCTACGCGGTGAAAATCGTTGTGGAAGCGGCGCGCCGTCTGCTGTAGTTCTTCTCTCTTTCTGACAGGGCCGGATCTTCCGGCCCTTCTTTTTTGCGTAGCGCCTCGCAGGAAAATCCTTTTCAACTGGACGTTTGTACAGCACAATTCTATTTTTGTGTCGTAAGTGGTTGCCGGGGAGGCGTTGTGGATATCTCTATTGTGATAAGCGCCGTGGTGGCGCTGGCGGCAGGATTAATCGTTGGCTGGCTGGCGACAAAAGCCCGTGGCGATCAAATCCGTGCCGATCTCATTGAAGAGCGCCGCGAGCTGGATATCGAACTTAGCGCCGCACGTCAGCAGCTGGTGCAGGAATCGCACTGGCGCGATGAGTGCGAACTTCTCAACAACGAGCTGCGCAGCCTACGTGATATCAACACCTCGCTGGAGGCCGACCTGCGTGAAGTGACCACCCGTCTGGAATCTACACAGCTGCACGCCGAAGATAAAATCCGCCAGATGGTCAACAGCGAGCAGCGCCTGAGCGAGCAGTTTGAAAATCTGGCGAACCGCATATTCGAACACAGCAACCGCCGGGTTGATGAACAAAATCGCCAGAGCCTGCATGGCCTGCTGACGCCGTTGCGTGAACAGCTCGACGGCTTCCGTCGCCAGGTGCAGGATAGCTTCGGCCAGGAGGCGCGTGAGCGCCACACGCTGGCGCACGAAATCCGCAACCTGCAACAGCTGAACGCACAGATGGCGCAAGAGGCATTGAACCTGACGAAAGCGCTGAAAGGCGATAACAAAACCCAGGGCAACTGGGGAGAAGTGGTGCTAACCCGCGTGCTGGAGGCCTCCGGCCTGCGCGAAGGCTATGAGTATCAAACTCAGGTGAGTATCGAAACCGATAACCGATCGCGGATGCAGCCGGATGTTATCGTGCGTCTGCCGCAGGGCAAAGACGTGGTTATCGACGCCAAAATGACCCTTGTCGCCTATGAGCGTTATTTCAACGCTGAGGATGATTACACCCGCGAAGCGGCGCTGCAGGAGCATATTGCCTCGGTGCGTAATCACATTCGCCTGCTGGGGCGTAAAGATTACCAACAACTGCCAGGGTTACGTTCGCTCGATTATGTGCTGATGTTCATCCCCGTTGAGCCAGCGTTCCTGCTGGCCATCGACCGTCAACCTGAGCTTATCAGCGAGGCGCTGAAGAACAATATTATGCTGGTTAGCCCGACAACCCTGCTGGTGGCGTTGCGCACCATCGCCAACTTGTGGCGCTATGAGCATCAAAGCCGTAATGCACAGAAAATCGCCGAGCGCGCCGGGCGCCTGTATGACAAGATGCGACTGTTTGTTGACGATATGTCGGCCATTGGTCAAAGCCTTGATAAAGCCCAGGATAACTATCGCCAGGCGATGAAAAAGCTCGCCTCGGGGCGCGGCAACATGCTGGTTCAGGCCGAGTCATTCCGTGGCCTGGGAGTCGAGGTTAAGCGCGGGATTAATCCTGATTTAGTCGAGCAGGCCACGGCGCAGGATGACGAATACCGCCTTGAGGAAGATGAAAATTCACCGCAGGAAGATGTGCTTAGCGCCGATTCCGCGCCTGCAGCGAGAGCAAACGAGCACGTCAGGCCAAGCTGAAACGTATGGGAAATGGCCTGAATCTGTTACACTCGCTGAACATTTTCTTGATAAGTAAGCGGGCATAGAGATGGTTGAGGATTCACAAGAAACAACGCATTTTGGCTTTCAAACGGTAGCCAAAGAGCAGAAGGCGGACATGGTGGCGCATGTATTCCATTCTGTCGCTGCAAAATATGATGTGATGAACGACTTAATGTCGTTCGGGATTCATCGCTTGTGGAAGCGCTTCACCATCGACTGCAGCGGCGTGCGTCGCGGGCAAACCGTGCTGGACTTAGCGGGCGGCACCGGCGACCTGACGGCGAAGTTTTCCCGTCTGGTGGGCGAAACCGGCCGCGTAATGCTCGCCGATATCAATGACTCGATGCTCAAAATGGGCCGCGAAAAACTGCGTAACATCGGTATTGTCGGTAACGTCGAATACGTTCAGGCCAACGCTGAAGCGCTGCCGTTTGCGGATAACACCTTTGACTGCATCACCATCTCCTTTGGCCTGCGTAACGTTACCGATAAAGACAAAGCGCTGCGTTCAATGTACCGCGTGCTGAAACCGGGCGGACGTTTGCTGGTTCTGGAGTTCTCCAAACCGATTCTCGAACCACTGAGCAAAGCCTACGACGCTTATTCCTTCCACGTGCTGCCGAAAGTCGGCGAACTGGTGGCAAACGATGCGGAAAGCTATCGCTATCTGGCGGAATCCATCCGCATGCATCCCGATCAGGACACCCTGAAAGGCATGATGCAGGAGGCGGGTTTTGAAAGCGTCGACTACTACAACCTGACGGCAGGTATTGTCGCGCTACACCGCGGCTATAAGTTCTGACAGGAGGGACGCTATGCCTTTCGCACCACTGGTTACCGCTGGCATCGAAACGGTTCTTAATACTTTTCTCTGGCGCGACCGCGCGCTTAAACCGGCGCGTCAACGCCTGCTGGGGAAAGTGCTGCGCGTAGAGCTCAAAGAGCTGTCGGCGCCTGTCGTGCTGGCCTTTAGCGAGCAGCAAATCGACGTGCTCGGCGCGTGGGAAGGCGAAGCTGACTGTACCGTGATAACCCGCCTGAGCGTGCTGCCGCAGTTGCGTAACCGCCAACAACTGACCGCGCTGATTCGCAGCGGCGATCTGGAAGTACAGGGCGACCTGCAGGTTGTGCAGAACATGGTCGCGCTTTGCGATCTGGCGGAGTTCGACCCGGCAGAGCTACTGGCGCCATATACCGGCGACATCGTCGCTGAAGGGGTTGGCAAGGTGCTTCGCGGCGGTGCGCGCTTCCTGCTGCAGGGCGCGAAAAGCCAGCAGCGCTACGTCGCTGAAGCGATTACCGAAGAGTGGCGACTGGCGCCGGGGCCGTTAGAGATGGCCTGGTTTGCTGAAGAGTCCGCCGCTGTAGAACGCGCGCTGGCCGCACTGGAAAAACGGCTGGAAACGCTGGAGGGCAAATGACGCCAGGAGAATTACGGCGCCTGTATTTTATCATCCGCACCTTTTTGAGTTACGGGCTTGATGAGCTCATTCCCAAAATGCGTATCACGTTGCCGCTGCGCATCTGGCGGCGAATGTTGTTCTGGATGCCGAATCGCCACAAAGATAAACCGCTGGGTCAACGCTTACGCCTGGCGTTGCAGGAGCTGGGCCCGGTGTGGATTAAGTTCGGCCAAATGCTTTCCACCCGTCGCGACCTGTTCCCGCCGCAAATCGCCGATCAACTAGCGCTGCTGCAGGATCGCGTCGCGCCTTTCGATGGCAAACTGGCTAAACAACAGATCGAACAAGCGATGGGCGGTTTGCCCATTGAAGCCTGGTTCGATGATTTCGCCATTGAGCCGCTCGCTTCCGCCTCCATTGCCCAGGTCCATACCGCGCGCCTGAAAGACAACGGTAAAGAGGTCGTCATCAAGGTCATCCGCCCGGATATCTTGCCGGTAATTAAAGCGGACATGAAATTAATCTACCGCCTGGCGCGCTGGGTGCCTCGTCTGCTGCCGGATGGTCGCCGTTTGCGTCCGCAGGAAGTCGTCCGCGAGTATGAAAAAACGCTGATGGACGAGCTGAACCTGTTACGCGAGTCGGCTAACGCTATTCAGCTACGACGCAATTTCGAAGACAGCCCAATGCTATACGTGCCGGAAGTCTATTCCGATTACTGCAGCGAAGGCATGATGGTGATGGAGCGGATCTACGGTATTCCGGTTTCCGATGTCGCCGCGCTGGAAGCCCAGGGCACCAACATGCAGTTGCTCGCGGAGCGTGGGGTGCAGGTCTTCTTTACCCAGGTGTTCCGCGACAGCTTTTTCCATGCGGATATGCATCCGGGTAATATTTTCGTTAGCTACGATCATCCACATGACCCGCAATATATCGGTATCGACTGCGGTATCGTCGGCTCGCTGAACAAAGACGATAAGCGCTATCTGGCAGAAAACTTTATCGCTTTCTTCAACCGCGATTATCGTAAGGTTGCCGAGCTGCACGTCGATTCCGGCTGGGTGCCGCCGGATACCAACGTTGAAGAGTTTGAGTTTGCGATTCGTACCGTGTGCGAGCCCATCTTTGAAAAGCCGCTGGCGGAAATCTCCTTCGGCCACGTATTGCTGAATCTGTTTAACACCGCGCGGCGTTTCAATATGGAAGTACAGCCGCAGCTGGTTTTGCTTCAGAAGACATTACTTTACGTAGAAGGGGTAGGTCGTCAGCTCTATCCTCAGTTAGACTTGTGGAAAACGGCGAAGCCTTTCCTCGAGTCGTGGATTAAGGATCAGGTCGGTATTCCCGCGCTGGTGCGAGCGTTTAAAGAAAAAGCGCCGTTCTGGATTGAAAGGATGCCGGAAATTCCTGAGCTGGTGTACCAAAGCCTGCAGCAGAGCAAACAGCTGCAGACCAGCGTCGATACTATCGTGCGCGACTTCCAGGTGCGTCACGTGCGTCAGGGGCAGTCCCGCTATCTGTTTGGTATAGGCGCCGTTTTGCTTTTAAGCGGTACGCTGTTATTTATCCACCGCCCGGAGTGGGGCATGATGCCAGGCTGGCTGATGGCCGGCGGCGTCGTAACCTGGCTTATTGGTTGGCGAAAAACGCGCTGACAGGTTTCGCGTTTATTCTGGCGCATTGATTCTTGCGCGAAGTCATGTGAGCGGCCTGACAAAGAGGCGTCTCACCGGATGACGTGTATAATGCGCTCTCATCATTCATCATCTGTCATAGGGGAACGTGTATGGGTGGTATCAGTATTTGGCAGTTATTAATTGTTGTCGTCATCGTAGTTCTGCTTTTCGGGACGAAGAAGCTGAGCTCGCTGGGTTCGGATTTAGGCGCATCGATCAAGGGCTTTAAAAAAGCGATGAGCGATGATGAGAAATCTGATAAATCCTCAGCCGATGCAGATTTTGCAGCGAAAACTATCGCTGATAAACAAGATGATGCGAAAAAAGACGAGACAAAACGCCACGACAAAGAGCAGGTGTAATTCGTGTTCGATATCGGTTTTAGTGAACTATTGCTGGTGTTCGTGATTGGCCTCATCGTATTGGGGCCACAGCGACTACCCGTCGCCGTCAAAACGGTGGCCAGCTGGATCCGTACGTTGCGCTCGCTGGCGACCACCGTACAAAATGAGCTTGCCCAGGAGCTAAAACTGCAGGAGTTTCAGGAGAGCCTGAAGAAGGTGGAGAAGGCCAGCCTGGATAATCTGACTCCGGAGCTCAAAGCCTCGATGGATGAACTGCGCGAAGCGGCCGAATCCATGAAGCGTTCCTATACCGCCCACGATCCTGAAAAGGCCAGCGACGAAGCGAACACCATCCATAATCCGGTCGTCAAAGGTAGCGAAGCGCAGCGCCAGGATGTCACACCGGCAACGGCGGAACATCAGGTCAGCGCCCCGGCACATACGCCGGAGCCCGTTGCCGAGGAGCCATCCGTTTCGCCGGCTGAAGTCCCGGCGGTTAAGGAAAAAGCCGCCGCGGCAGTGCCAGATTCTTCCCCCGCATCGAGTGATAAAGCGTAAAAAATGGGCGTAGACGAGACTCAACCGTTAATTTCACATCTGATTGAGCTGCGTAAGCGCCTGCTCAACAGCATCATTGCCATCCTGGTGATCTTCCTGGCGTTGGTTTACTTCGCCAACGATATCTATCAACTGGTTTCCGCTCCGCTTATCAGCAAAATGCCGGTAGGCGCGACGATGATCGCCACCGATGTCGCTTCTCCTTTCTTCACGCCGATCAAACTGACCTTTATGGTCTCGGTGATCCTGTCAGTGCCGGTCATTCTTTATCAGGTATGGGCATTCGTGGCGCCGGCGCTGTATAAGCATGAACGTCGGCTGGTCATGCCGCTGCTGGTTTCCAGTACGCTGCTGTTCTATATCGGCATGGCTTTCGCTTATTTCGTCGTGTTCCCGCTGGCATTCGGCTTCCTGACTCACGCCGCGCCGGAAGGGGTATTAGTTTCGACCGATATCCGTAGCTACCTCGATTTTGTCATGGCGCTGTTCATGGCTTTTGGCGTGTCGTTTGAAGTGCCGGTCGCCATCGTCCTGCTCTGCTGGATGGGCGTCACGACGCCGGAGGATTTGCGTAAAAAACGGCCCTACGTGCTGGTGGGCGCCTTCGTGGTCGGTATGCTGCTGACGCCGCCGGATGTGTTCTCGCAAACGCTGTTGGCCATCCCCATGTATTGCCTGTTTGAAGTCGGGGTGTTCTTTGCCCGTTTCTATACCGGTAAACGCCTGACGCGTGACGAAGATGCCGCCGCCGAAGAGGCGGAGAGCAAAGAAGAGTAACAACGCCAACCGCCCGTCAGGGCGGTTGTCATATGGGAGCTATGATGTTTGATATTGGCGTGAATCTGACCAGCTCGCAGTTTTCTCGCGACCACGACGACGTGGTTGCGCGCGCGCAGGCGGCGGGTGTTCATGGGATGCTGCTAACCGGCACCAATCTGCATGAAAGCCAGCAGGCGCAGCAGATGGCTGGCCGTTACGCCAACTGCTGGTCTACCGCGGGTGTGCATCCGCACGATAGCAGCACCTGGACTGAGTCGGTGGCCGAAGAAATCCACGCGCTGGCCCGCCAGCCGCAGGTGGCGGCGATTGGCGAATGCGGTCTTGATTTCAACCGTAATTTCTCAACGCCGCAGGAACAAGAGAAGGCATTCAGCGCCCAGCTGGCGCTGGCGGCCGAGCTCTCAATGCCGGTATTTTTACACTGCCGCGACGCCCATCAACGGTTCCTTGAGCTGCTGGAGCCGTGGCTCAATAAACTGCCAGGCGCCGTGTTGCACTGCTTTACCGGTAGCCGCGAGGAAGTAATTCAGTGTCTTGATAGAGGTTTATTTATCGGTATCACCGGCTGGGTGTGCGATGAGCGGCGGGGACTGGAGCTTCGTGAACTGTTGCCGGCGATCCCGGCGGAACGTCTGCTGCTGGAGACCGATGCGCCATATCTATTACCGAGGGATATGAAGCCGAAGCCCTCCTCGCGGCGCAACGAGCCCGCTTATCTGCCGCATATTCTGGCAAGCGTAGCGGGCTGGCGAGGCGAGGAAGCGCAATGGTTGGAGGAGGTTACGGATGCGAACGTCAGGAAGCTGTTTGGCGTGCGCTTTTAACCGCGCCGTCAGATTTTATAGAAGTCGGTATTTTTAACGCTTTGCAGGACCTGTTTATTCAACAGATTGAGGAGCAGCATTGAACGGGCTTCGCCGTCGGGCTCGGTGAAGATAGCCTGCAGTCCTTCAAAAGCGCCGTCGGTGATCAACACGCTATCGCCTTCATGAGGCGTTTCCGGGTCGGTAATACCTTCCGGTTTATAGATAGAAAGCTGGTGAATCACCTCTGAAGGGACCACTGCCGGTTGGGCGCCAAAACGAACGAAACTGTTCACCCCTCGGGTAGCGCTGATGGTGGTGGTATGAATGATCTCGGGATCGAATTCGACGAACAGATAGTTTGGGAACAGGGGCTCGCTGACCGTAGTACGTTTACCACGGATGATTTTTTCCAGCGCGATCGTCGGCATCAGGCAATTGACTGCCTGACGTTCAAGGTGTTCCTGGGCGCGCTGAAGCTGCCCACGTTTGCAATAAAGTAAGTACCAGGCTTGCATAATGACTCTTTCCGCTTTACTACCTGCAAGCATAACAAAAGCCTGGAACAATCGCGAAAACCATTATAAGCGAAAGCGTAAATAGCCTGTTCATTTACGCTTATTTAACAAAAGTACAGCATCGTTGCGGCGAAAATCGTATAATCAGCCGCTTGTATAGAGGTCAATAATAACTCCATGAAATACCACGATCTACGCGACTTTCTGACATTACTTGAGCAGCAGGGCGAGCTAAAACGGATAACCCTGCCGGTCGACCCGCATCTGGAAATTACCGAAATTGCCGACCGCACCCTGCGTGCCGGCGGCCCGGCGCTGCTGTTTGAAAACCCGAAAGGCTACTCGATGCCGGTGCTGTGTAACTTGTTTGGCACGCCGCGTCGTGTGGCGCTGGGGATGGGCCAGGAAGACGTCAGTTCGCTACGGGAAGTCGGGAAGCTATTGGCCTTTCTGAAAGAGCCGGAGCCGCCAAAAGGCTTCCGCGATCTGTTTGATAAGCTGCCGCAGTTCAAGCAAGTGTTGAATATGCCGACCAAACGCCTGCGCGGCGCGCCTTGTCAGCAAAAAATCATCCAGGGCGATGATGTCGATCTCAACAAAATACCGATTATGACCTGCTGGCCGGAAGATGCCGCGCCGCTGATTACCTGGGGGCTGACGGTGACCCGAGGCCCGCACAAAGAGAGGCAAAATCTGGGTATTTATCGCCAGCAGCTGATCGGCAAAAATAAACTCATCATGCGTTGGTTGTCCCACCGCGGCGGCGCGCTCGATTTCCAGGAGTGGTGCGCGGCGCATCCCGGCGAACGTTTTCCGGTTTCCGTGGCGCTTGGCGCCGATCCGGCGACCATTCTGGGCGCGGTGACGCCGGTGCCCGATACCCTGTCGGAATACGCTTTCGCAGGCTTGCTGCGCGGCACCAAGACCGAAGTGGTTAAATGCGTTTCCAATGACCTTGAAGTGCCGGCCAGCGCGGAAATCGTGCTTGAAGGCTACATTGAGGCCGGCGAGATGGCGCCGGAAGGGCCATACGGCGATCATACCGGCTACTACAATGAAGTAGACAGCTTCCCGGTATTTACGGTGACCCATATTACCCAGCGCGAAGACGCGATTTATCATTCGACCTATACCGGCCGTCCGCCGGATGAACCTGCGGTGCTGGGCGTGGCGCTTAACGAAGTCTTTGTGCCTATTCTGCAAAAGCAGTTCCCGGAAATCGTCGACTTCTATCTGCCGCCGGAAGGATGTTCCTATCGCCTGGCGGTGGTCACCATGAAAAAACAGTACGCAGGCCATGCCAAGCGCGTGATGATGGGCGTCTGGTCGTTCCTGCGCCAGTTCATGTATACCAAGTTCGTGATTGTCTGCGACGATGACGTGAACGCGCGCGACTGGAATGACGTGATTTGGGCGATTACTACCCGTATGGACCCGGCTCGTGATACGGTACTGGTAGAAAATACGCCAATAGATTATCTGGATTTTGCCTCGCCGGTTTCCGGCCTGGGTTCAAAAATGGGGCTGGATGCCACAAATAAATGGCCTGGCGAAACCCAGCGTGAATGGGGTCGTCCAATCAAAAAAGATCCTGAGGTGACGGCGCGTATCGACGCCATCTGGGATGAACTGGCCATCTTTAAATAACAGTAAGCGGGGCTAACGCCGCTGTTTTGCTCTATAGACCCGACAGAGGGGACGCATGACAACCTTAAGCTGTAAAGTGACCTCGGTGGAGGCGATTACCGATACCGTGTATCGCGTTCGATTAGTACCGGAAGCGGCATTTTCTTTCCGCGCCGGCCAGTATCTGATGGTAGTGATGGATGAGCGCGACAAGCGTCCGTTCTCTATGGCTTCCACGCCGTCAGAGCACGAGTTTATCGAGCTGCATATCGGTGCTTCTGAACTCAATCTGTATGCGATGGCGGTGATGGATCGCATTCTGAAAGAGCGTGAAATTGAGGTTGATATTCCGCATGGCGAAGCGTGGCTGCGCGATGACGAAGATCGCCCGCTGATTCTGATCGCCGGTGGTACCGGATTCTCTTATGTGCGTTCTATTCTGTTAACCGCGCTGGCGCGTAACCCGGATCGTGATATCGCCATTTATTGGGGCGGCCGCGAGGCTAAGCATCTGTACGATCTGGCCGAGCTGGAAGCGTTAAGCATCAAGCATCCGAATCTGCGCATCGAGCCGGTGGTCGAGCAGCCGGAAGAAGGGTGGCGTGGTCGCTCCGGTACGGTACTCACCGCCGTGCTGCAGGATTACGGTACGCTGGCCGAGCATGATATTTACATTGCCGGTCGTTTTGAGATGGCCAAAATTGCCCGCGACCTGTTCTGTAATGAGCGCGGCGCGCGTGAAGATCGCCTGTTTGGCGATGCGTTTGCGTTTATCTGATCGTGTTTCTAATAAGCATCCAGGCGCGAGACCCGGATGCTTTTTTTACTGCATATCGCTGAAGTAAACGTACAGCGGCCGCTCGTTTTCCAGCAAACAGAGCATGTTTCCAACGGTGTCGCCTTTTTTTGCCAGCGTTGCGGTTAGTTGCGTCGCAATATGCTGGGAACCTACCTTCTCATCATAGCGTTCGCTATTAATATCAGTGATATCTACATGGCTTAATTGCTGGTTAGGCGCCATTTTGCTGATCCCCCATGATAGACACGCCTGAGCGTCAGTTTGTTCATCGGCGAGAGCTGCAGCTGGTAATGCAATCAGTGGGAGAATTAGTAAGAGTTTTTTCATAACTAGTTATTATCCTTAATGATTTATACAGTAGTGGAGATAATAACTGAATGATAGAAATAAAAAACCCGCCCCTGACAGGCGGGAAGAACGGCAACTAAACCCCCTCTAATCCATTATTGCCTGTTGGCTGGCAGGCAATAATGGCATCGAGTTTTTTACCTACATCCTCTCGAATACGGTGGCGATCCCCTGACCTAAACCGATGCACATGGTCGCCAGACCGAACTGCGCGTCTTTGCGTTCCATCTGATTGATCAAGGTGGTGCTAATACGCGCCCCGGAACAGCCCAACGGGTGGCCGAGCGCGATCGCGCCGCCGTTGAGGTTGATCTTCTCGTCGATCTGCTCCATTAACCCCAGATCTTTAATACATGGCAGGATCTGCGCGGCAAACGCTTCATTCATTTCAAAGACGTCGATATCGCTGGTGGATAATCCCGCTTTTTTCAGGGCCAGCTTTGAGGCCGGAACCGGGCCATAACCCATAATGGACGGATCGCAGCCGACCACCGCCATTGAACGGACGCGAGCGCGCGGCTTCAGCCCCAGCTCGCGGGCGCGGCTTTCGCTCATCAGCAGCATTGCCGCCGCGCCGTCGGAAAGCGCGGAAGAGGTGCCTGCCGTGACCGTGCCGGTCACCGGATCGAAAGCCGGTCTCAGCGCCGCCAGCGCTTCTACGGTGGTTTCCGGGCGGATGACTTCGTCATAATTAAAGGATTTCAGCACGCCGTCGGCATCGTGGCCGCCGGTCGGGATAATCTCCGCCTTGAATGCCCCGGATTGCGTCGCCGCCCAGGCGCGAGCGTGGGAACGTGCGGCGAATTGATCCTGCATTTCACGGCTAATGCCGTGTAGACGCGCCAGCATTTCCGCGGTCAGCCCCATCATACCGGCGGCTTTCGCCACGTTACGGCTAAGGCCCGGGTGGAAATCGACACCATGACTCATTGGCACATGGCCCATGTGCTCAACGCCGCCAATCAGGCAGACGCTGGCGTCGCCGGTCATGATCATACGGGCGGCATCGTGCAGCGCCTGCATGGAGGAACCGCACAGGCGGTTAACCGTTGTTGCCGGTACCGAGTGCGGTATTTCCGCCAGCAGCGCGGCGTTACGCGCAATGTTGAAACCCTGCTCCAGCGTTTGTTGCACGCAGCCCCAGTAAATATCGTCAATCGCGCTCGCCTCAAGGGACGGGTTACGCGAAAGCAGGCTTCGCATCAGGTGCGCGGAGAGGTCTTCCGCACGCACGTTGCGAAAGGCGCCGCCCTTTGAACGGCCCATCGGGGTGCGAATTGCATCGACAATGACAACCTGTTCCATTGTGACTCCTTAAGCCGTTTTCAGTTCGCCAACCGGACGGGCTGGTTCTACTGGAGGATAATACGCTTCGTTATGACGGGCCTTATTACGCAGACCCTCCGGCACGGCATAAAGCGGGCCGAGGTGCTGGTATTGCTGCGCCATATCGAGATATTTTGCGCTGCCGATGGTGTCCAGCCAGCGGAATGCGCCGCCGTGGAATGGAGGGAAGCCCAGGCCGTATACCAGCGCCATATCCGCTTCCGCCGGGCTGGCGATAATGCCTTCTTCCAGGCAGCGAACAACTTCGTTAACCATTGGGATCATCATGCGGGCGATAATCTCTTCATCGCTGAAATCGCGCTTCGGCTGGCTGACTTCGGCCAGCAGACTATCGACTGCGGCATCTTCTTCTTTCTTCGGCTTACCTTTACTGTCTTCTTTATAACGCCAGAAACCGAGGCCGTTCTTCTGGCCGAAACGGCTGGCGTCAAACAGCGCGTCGATAGCATCGCGATAATCTTTCTGCATCCGCTGTGGGAACCCCGCCGCCATTACCGCCTGAGCATGGTGCGCGGTATCGATGCCGACAACATCCAGCAGATAGGCCGGGCCCATCGGCCAGCCAAACTGTTTTTCCATCACTTTGTCGACTTTGCGGAAATCCGCGCCGTCGCGCAGCAGCTGGCTGAAGCCTGCGAAATAGGGGAACAGTACGCGGTTGACGAAGAAGCCGGGGCAATCATTCACCACGATCGGTGTTTTGCCCATTTTGCTGGCCCAGGCCACGACTTTGGCAATGGTCTTGTCCGAAGTTTTCTCGCCGCGGATCACTTCAACCAGCGGCATGCGATGTACCGGGTTAAAGAAGTGCATACCGCAGAAATTCTCCGGGCGCTGCAGAACGCCGGCCAGCTCGCTGATAGGAATCGTTGAGGTGTTGGAAGCCAGCACGGTGTCCGGACGCACTTTCTCTTCGGTTTCCGCCAGTACCGCTTTCTTCACTTTCGGGTTTTCCACCACCGCTTCAACGACGACGTCCACGCGGTCAAAACCGCTATATTCCAGCGTTGGCTGAATGGTGCTAATCACTCCGGCCAGCTTCAGACCGTCGATTTTTCCGCGTTCCAGCTGTTTATTCAGCAGCTTCGCCGCTTCGGTCATGCCAAGGGTCAGCGATTTGTCGCTAATGTCTTTCATCACCACCGGCACGCCTTTCCAGGCTGACTGGTAAGCGATGCCGCCACCCATTATGCCGGCGCCTAAGACGGCAGCATGCTTCGGCGTCTCGACATCTTTAGTGAGTTTTTTCGCTTTCGCTTTGACGTACTGGTCGTTAAGGAAGATGCCGACCAGCGCGCGCGCTTCGTTGGTATGCGCCAACGGAACAAAACTTTGGTTTTCCAGCTTCAGCGCGTCGTCACGGCCAAGACGCGCGGCGGCTTCGATGGTTTTTACCGCGGTGATCGGCGCCGGGTAATGTTTTCCGGCGGTTTGCGCGACCATACCTTTGGCAATAGTGAAGCTCATGGCGGCTTCAATTTTGCTGAGCTTCAGCGGCTCCAGTTTCGGCTGACGTTTGGCTTTCCAGTCCAGGTCGCCATTAATCGCCTGGCGCAGAATCGCCAGCGCGCCGTCATGCAGTTTTTCCGCGGCAACAATGCCGTCAATGAGGCCAATTTTCAGCGCTTGATCGGCGCCGACGTCTTTACCGGCGGCAATAATTTCCAGCGCGCTATCGGCGCCGAGCAGGCGCGGCAGACGTACGGAACCGCCGAAGCCAGGCATAATGCCCAACTTGGTTTCCGGCAGGCCGATGCGCAGATCCGGCGTGGCGAGGCGATAGTCGGTCGCCAGCACGCATTCGCAGCCGCCGCCCAGCGCGTAGCCGTTAACCGCTGACAGAGTAGGGACCGGTAAATCTTCCAGGCGATTGAAGACGCTGTTGGCAAAGTGCAGCCACTGGCTCAACTGTTCTTCCGGCACCAGGAATAGTGAAAGGAATTCGGTGATATCGGCGCCGACGATAAAGGCCGCTTTTTCAGAGCGCAGCAGCAGCCCTTTGAGATCTTTTTGTTTTTCGAGTACGTCCAGCGCGTGGCCGAGGCTGGCAACGGTTGCAGTATCAAGCTTGTTAACCGAGCCGGGGGCGTCGAAAACCAGTTCGGCAATGCCATCTTCCAGCCAGTCGAGGTACAGGGTGTCGCCTTTGTAGAGCATGTCAGTCTCCTGAATCCAGCAATATGATCTGGTCATACCAGATGAGTCGGAGTGTGGAATTTATGTTAAGAAAATGCAAATTACTCTTTAAATAATTGCTGGTCGGATCACATCCGGTAGAAATCACCCGGCCTGGAGCCAATGTGCTAAGATGCGGAGAATCACGATCCAATAAAAGCAAAGGATAAAAGATGGAATCACTGGCCGCGCTTTATAAAAATCATATCGTTACCCTACAAGAACGTACCCGCAAAGTTTTAGATCGCTTCAAGCTGGATGCTCTGCTTATCCACTCCGGAGAGCTGATCAATGTCTTCCTCGACGATCATCCGTATCCGTTTAAGGTTAACCCGCAGTTTAAGGCGTGGGTGCCGGTGACCCAGGTGCCAAACTGCTGGCTGCTGGTGGATGGCGTGAATAAACCGAAACTGTGGTTCTATCTGCCGGTCGATTACTGGCACAACGTTGAGCCGCTGCCGACCTCTTTCTGGACTGAGGAAGTAGATGTCATTGCGTTGCCGAAAGCCGACGGTATTGGCGGTCAACTGCCCGCGGCGCGTGGCAACATCGCGTATATCGGCCCGGTGCCGGAACGTGCTTTAGGTCTGGAGATCGCGGCAGACAAAATCAACCCGAAAGGCGTTATCGACTATCTGCATTATTATCGCGCTTACAAAACCGATTATGAGCTGGCCTGTATGCGTGAAGCGCAGAAATCGGCGGTCAACGGCCATCGCGCGGCCCACGAAGCTTTCCAGTCGGGGATGAGCGAGTTCGATATTAATCAGGCTTACCTGACGGCGACCGGTCATCGCGATACCGACGTCCCTTACAGCAATATCGTGGCGCTGAATGAGCATGCGGCCGTATTGCACTACACCAAGCTGGATCACCGTGCGCCAACCGAGATGCGCAGCTTCCTGTTGGATGCGGGCGCAGAGTACAACGGCTATGCCGCGGACCTGACTCGTACCTGGGCAGGCCACAGCGACAACGATTTCGCGCAGCTGATTAAAGACGTTAACGACGAGCAACTGGCGCTGATTAGCACCATGAAGTCCGGCACCAGTTACGTTGATTACCATATTCAGTTCCATCAGCGCATCGCAAAGCTGCTGCGTAAACACCAGCTAGTGACCGGCATGAGCGAAGAGGCGATGGTGGAAAACGATCTGACCGGACCGTTTATGCCGCACGGGATTGGTCATCCGCTGGGCCTGCAGGTTCATGATGTCGCCGGTTTCATGCAGGACGATACCGGTACGCATCTGGCGGCGCCGTCGAAGTATCCTTACCTGCGTTGCACCCGTATTCTCGAGCCGCGTATGGTGTTGACTATCGAACCAGGCATCTACTTTATTGAGTCGCTATTGACGCCTTGGCGTGAAGGGCAGTTCAGCAAGCACTTCAACTGGCAGAAAATTGAAGCCATGAAGCCGTTTGGCGGGATTCGTATCGAAGATAACGTGGTGGTTCACGAAAACAGCATCGAAAATATGACGCGCGATCTGAAACTGGCGTAATGGAAAGTTGGTTGGTGCCGGCCGCGCCGGTGAGCGTTGTTGAAGAGATCAAAAAGAGCCGTTTCATCACGCTGTTGGCGCATACCGACGGCGTGGCGGCGGCGAAAGCGTTTGTCGAATCGGTCAGGGCTGAGCACCCGGACGCCCGTCACCACTGCGTGGCGTGGGTTGCCGGGCCTCCTGATGATTCACAGCAGCTGGGGTTCTCTGACGATGGCGAACCGGCGGGAACGGCAGGTAAACCCATGCTGGCGCAGCTGATGGGCAGCGGCGTCGGCGAGATAACCGCGGTGGTGGTGCGCTACTACGGTGGTATTCTGCTGGGTACCGGCGGCCTGGTGAAGGCCTATGGCGGCGGCGTCCATCAGGCGCTTGCGCAGTTGAAAACGCAGCGCAAGACGCCGTTAACCGCATATACTTTGCAATGTGAATACGGACAGCTGGCCGGGGTAGAAGCGTTGCTGGCGCAGTTCTCGGGCATTATTGTGGAAAGCGAATATCAGGCGTCTGTGCAACTGCGCGTCGCGCTTCCGCAAGCTGAAGTGGCCTCTTTTTCGACAAAACTGGCTGATTTTAGTCGTGGTTCATTGCAATTACTGAAGATTGACGAATAATCCCCACCTGATTTTTTTGTAACCCAAAGGAAGCGCCAGAGATGCATTTTCGCGCGATAACCCGAATCGTTGGACTGTTGGTCATCTTATTTTCGGGGACGATGATTGTCCCGGGATTAGTGGCCCTGATATATCGCGATGGCGCGGGGCGAGCTTTCACCCAAACCTTCTTTGTTGCCCTGGCGATCGGCTCCATGCTGTGGTGGCCGAACCGTAAGCAAAAAGGCGAGCTGAAATCCCGTGAAGGATTTCTGATAGTCGTATTGTTCTGGACGGTGCTGGGCAGCGTCGGTGCGTTACCGTTTATCTTTGCTGAACAGCCTAATCTGACGGTGACGGATGCCTTTTTTGAATCCTTCTCCGGCTTAACCACTACCGGCGCGACGACGCTGGTGGGGCTTGACTCACTGCCTCATGCCATCCTGTTCTATCGCCAGATGCTGCAGTGGTTCGGTGGTATGGGTATCATCGTGCTGGCGGTGGCGATTTTGCCTATCCTTGGCGTCGGCGGGATGCAGCTCTACCGGGCGGAAATGCCGGGCCCGTTGAAAGACAATAAGATGCGACCGCGTATTGCCGAAACGGCAAAAACGCTGTGGCTTATTTATGTCTTATTGACCGTCGCCTGCGCATTAGCGCTATGGTTTGCCGGGATGCCGGCGTTTGATGCGATTGGCCATAGCTTTGCGACCATCGCTATCGGCGGCTTCTCAACTCACGATGCCAGCGTCGGCTACTTTAATAGCCCGATGATTAACTCCATCATCGCCATCTTCCTCCTAATCTCCGGCTGTAACTATGGCCTGCACTTTTCGCTATTAAGTGGGCGCAGTTTACGGGTTTACTGGCGTGATCCGGAATTCAGAATGTTTATCGGTGTTCAGCTAACCCTGGTTATCGTCTGTACGCTGGTATTGTGGTTACATAATGTCTACGGCTCGGTGTTAACAACGCTGAACCAGGCGTTCTTCCAGGTGGTGTCGATGGCGACGACCGCTGGGTTTACCACCGACAGTATTGCGCGTTGGCCGTTGTTCCTGCCGGTGCTGCTGCTCTGTTCGGCTTTCATCGGCGGCTGCGCCGGGTCAACGGGCGGTGGTTTAAAGGTCATTCGTATCCTGTTGCTGTTTAAGCAGGGGAATCGTGAGCTTAAGCGCCTGGTGCACCCGAATGCGGTCTATAGCATTAAGTTAGGTAACCGCGCGCTGCCGGAACGTATTCTGGAAGCCGTGTGGGGATTCTTCTCCGCCTATGCGCTGGTCTTTATCATTAGTATGCTGGCGATAATCGCGACTGGGGTTGATGACTTTTCTGCCTTTGCTTCAGTTGTGGCGACATTGAACAACCTGGGGCCTGGTCTTGGGGTCGTTGCTGATAACTTTGCGACAATGAACCCGGTCGCGAAATGGATCCTGATTGCTAATATGCTGTTTGGTCGTCTGGAAGTGTTCACCTTATTGGTGCTCTTTACTCCCACTTTCTGGCGCGATTAACAGGAGTGCTCGTGAAAACTTTAATTCTTTTCTCCACCCGGGATGGGCAGACCCGTGAAATTGCCTCCTATCTGGCCTCTGAACTCAAAGAGCTGGGGGTTGATGCGGATACTGTGAACCTGAACCGTACCGAGACGGTTGAGTGGCATCATTACGATCGGGTGGTGATTGGCGCTTCTATTCGCTACGGGCACTTTCATCCAGCGCTGGACCGCTTCGTGAAAAAGCATCTGGCATCTCTGCAGGCGTTGCCGGGAGCGTTCTTCTCGGTAAACCTGGTGGCGCGCAAACCGGAAAAGCGAACGCCGCAAACCAACAGCTATACGCGCAAGTTTCTCCTTAACTCGCCGTGGCAGCCGCAGAGCTGCGCGGTATTTGCCGGTGCGCTGCGTTATCCGCGCTATCGCTGGTACGATCGAATAATGATTCGCTTAATTATGAAGATGACCGGCGGGGAAACGGATACTAGTAAAGAAGTGGTTTATACCGATTGGCCGCAGGTGGCCAGATTTGCCCGAGAAATCGCGCAAATGACGAGCAAATAGCGCGTAAAACTCGCGTTATGGTGGAAAATCGAGCGAACGAAAAGTTTTTTTGAATTTCCTCTTGTCACTTCAGAATTACTCCCTATAATGCGCCTCCACTGACACGGAACAACGGCAAGCAAGCCGCCGGGTCAGCGGGGTTCCGGTGAGAACCTCGCGGAGAAAAGCAAAAATAAATGCTTGACTCTGAGGCGGGAAAGCGTAATATGCACACCCCGCGCC
>NZ_JAQIRN010000013.1:0-80108 GCF_050600815.1 Klebsiella sp. 141161
CCATGTGAGAGTAGGGAACTGCCAGGCATCAAATAAGAAGAACCCCGTACCGAAAGGTGCGGGGTTTTTTGCTGTGTGGCGTCTATCCCCCCGGTGGCGCTGCGCTTACCGGGGCTACAGACCCCGTAGCAACCCGTAGCCCGGGAAAGGCGCTGTCATACCAACGTAAACGAAAGGCTCAGTCGGAAGACCGGGCCTTTTGTTTTTGTGTTTTGCGGCCAGACGCGCCGCCATCTCCCCGGTGGCGCTGCGCTTACCGGGGCTACAGACCGCGTAGCAACCCGTAGCCCGGGAAAGGTGCCTCGCGCCGCCCCCGGGGAAAGCGACCATATCAATACTTCCCCGGCCTGCACTGCCTGCGTGAGATCCAACCTTTTAAATCCTCCTTGAAACTTTCTCACCTTCCACTTGCAGACTCGACATTTTGCTTATTCCTGGTTATTGTCAGCTATCTGGATGTCTAAACGTTTATACGTATGTAATGGGGTGATACAGCTATGCCAATTCGGGTGCAGGACGAGCTACCGGCCGTCAATTTCTTGCGCGATGAAAACGTCTTCGTGATGACGACATCGCGTGCCACCACTCAGGAAATCCGCCCGCTGAAGGTGTTAATTCTCAATCTAATGCCAAAGAAGATCGAGACGGAGAATCAGTTCCTGCGGCTGCTGTCGAACTCGCCGCTACAGGTCGATATCCAACTGCTACGCATCGATGCGCGTGAGTCGCGTAATACGCCGACGGAGCATCTGAATAACTTTTACTGCAACTTTGACGACATTCGCGAGCAGAACTTCGATGGTCTTATTGTTACCGGCGCGCCGTTGGGGCTGGTTGAATTTAACGATGTCGCCTACTGGCCACAGATCAAACAGGTACTGGAGTGGGCTAAGGATCACGTCACGTCAACACTATTTGTCTGTTGGGCGGTACAGGCGGCGTTGAATATTCTTTATGGTATCCCCAAGCAAACTCGTACCGAAAAGATCTCTGGCGTTTATGAACACCATATTTTGCACCCGCATGCGCTGCTGACTCGCGGGTTTGATGACACCTTCCTTGCGCCTCATTCGCGCTATGCCGACTTCCCGGCCGGGCTGATTCGTGATTACACCGACCTCGACATTCTTGCTGAAACCGAAGATGGCGATGCCTATCTTTTCGCCAGCAAAGATAAACGTATCGCTTTTGTTACCGGTCACCCTGAATACGATCCGCATACCCTGGCAAGTGAATACTTCCGCGATCTGGAGGCTGGTTTAGCGCCACAGCTTCCGGACAACTACTTCCCGAATAACGATCCAAACAATAAACCGCGTGCGACCTGGCGCAGCCATGGCAATCTCCTGTTTGCTAACTGGCTTAACTATTACGTCTACCAAATCACACCATACGATCTGCGTCATATGAATCCAACGCTGGATTAATCTACCAGCGCGTACGATCCTAAAGCGTTTCAGCATCTCGCCTCAGGCACCTTAGGGTGCCTTTTTTATTTCCGAAAATCACTTCCCCTTCTATTTAAACTTTAATTTCTTTGTTATCAAAGTGTTGAGTTGATTTTAAATTAAAAATGGAAATTGTTTTTGATTTTGAAAAATTCTTGAGTAGTCTTAATTGTGCTGAGCGAAAAGCAGACAACGATCTTTCGCTCGCGCTACCAGGATCAACCAAGAGGAGCTGCACAATGACGCACCAGGCGACAATGACCGATGAACTGGCCTTCAGCCAGCCTTATGGCGAGCAGGAGAAGCAAATTCTGACTGCGGAAGCGGTGGAGTTCCTGACGGAACTGGTGAGCCGTTTTATGCCTGAGCGTAATCAGCTGTTGGCGGCACGCGTCCTGCAACAGCAGGCCATTGATGGTGGTAATCTTCCTGATTTTATTTCGGAAACGGCTTCCATTCGTAATGGTGACTGGAAGATACGCGGTATTCCGGCCGATTTGCAGGACCGCCGCGTAGAAATCACCGGTCCGGTTGAACGCAAGATGGTAATTAACGCCCTGAATGCTAACGTTAAAGTCTTTATGGCTGATTTCGAAGACTCGCTGGCGCCGGATTGGCACAAAGTGATTGATGGCCAAATCAATCTGCGCGATGCGGTCAATGGCACCATCAGCTACACCAACGAAGCGGGGAAAATTTATCAGTTGCAGCCCGATCCCGCGGTACTGGTCTGCCGCGTTCGCGGCCTGCATCTGCCGGAGAAGCACGTTACCTGGCGTGGTGAGGCGATTCCCGGCAGTTTGTTCGATTTTGCGCTCTATTTCTTCCACAACTACCAGGCGCTGCTGGCGAAAGGGAGCGGCCCCTATTTCTATCTGCCGAAAACCCAGTCCTGGCAAGAGGCGGCATGGTGGAGCAAAGTCTTCAGTTTCACCGAGGATCGTTTTGAGCTGCCGCGGGGCACCATTAAGGCCACGTTGCTGATTGAGACGCTGCCGGCAGTATTCCAGATGGATGAAATCCTGCATGCGCTGCGCGACCATATTGTTGGCCTGAACTGCGGGCGCTGGGACTATATCTTCAGCTATATCAAGACGCTGAAAAATCACCCCGACCGTGTCCTGCCGGATCGCCAGGTGGTGACGATGGATAAACCTTTCCTGAGCGCCTATTCACGCCTGCTGATTAAGACTTGCCATAAGCGCGGCGCCTTCGCGATGGGCGGTATGGCGGCGTTTATCCCGAGCAAAGACGCCGAGCGCAATCGTCAGGTGCTGAATAAAGTCACCGCCGATAAAGAGCTGGAGGCTAACAATGGCCACGATGGCACCTGGATTGCGCATCCGGGACTGGCGGATACGGCGATGAACGTCTTTAACCGCGTACTGGGTGAACATCCTAACCAGCTGTTTGTTACCCGCAATGACGACGCGCCGATTACAGCCGAGCAGCTGCTGGCTCCCTGCGAGGGTGAGCGTACTGAAGCCGGCATGCGCGCCAATATCCGCGTAGCGGTGCAGTACATTGAGGCCTGGATCTCCGGCAACGGTTGCGTACCGATTTACGGCCTGATGGAAGATGCGGCGACGGCTGAGATTTCGCGTACCTCTATCTGGCAGTGGATCCATCACCAGAAAACCCTGAATGACGGCACACCGGTTACCAAGGCGCTGTTCCGCCAGTGGCTGGCTGAAGAGCTGATGGTGATTCAGGAAGAGTTGGGGGAACACCGCTTCAGCCACGGTCGCTTTGACGATGCGGCGCGGCTGATGGAGCAAATCACCACTTCCGACGAACTGATCGACTTCCTGACTCTGCCAGGTTACCGCCTGTTGGCGTAATTCACCCCATCACAATATGGAGCATCTGCACATGAAAACCCGTACCCAACAAATCGAAGAATTAAACAAAGAGTGGACGAACCCGCGCTGGGAAGGCATTACCCGCCCATATAGCGCGGAAGAGGTGGTGAAGTTACGCGGCTCGGTGAACCCGGAATGCACGCTGGCGCAGCTTGGCGCGGCGAAAATGTGGCGTCTGCTGCATGGTGAAGCGAAAAAGGGTTATATCAATAGCCTTGGCGCGTTAACCGGCGGCCAGGCGCTGCAGCAGGCGAAGGCGGGCATTGAAGCCATCTACTTGTCTGGCTGGCAGGTCGCCGCCGACGCCAACCTGGCCTCCAGTATGTACCCGGATCAATCGTTGTACCCGGCTAACTCGGTGCCGTCGGTAGTTGATCGGATCAACAACACCTTCCGTCGTGCCGATCAGATCCAGTGGGCGGCGGGGATTGAGCCGAACGATCCGCGTTTTATCGACTATTTCCTGCCGATCGTCGCCGATGCGGAGGCCGGTTTTGGCGGCGTGCTGAACGCCTTTGAGCTGATGAAATCGATGATTGCGGCCGGTGCAGCGGCCGTGCATTTCGAAGATCAGCTGGCGTCGGTGAAGAAGTGCGGACATATGGGCGGCAAGGTGCTGGTGCCGACGCAAGAAGCGATTCAGAAGCTGGTCGCCGCACGCCTGGCGGCGGATGTGATGGGCGTGCCGACGCTGCTTATCGCCCGTACCGACGCCGATGCCGCTGACCTGATTACCTCGGATTGCGATCCTTACGATCGCGAGTTTATCTCCGGCGATCGCACCAGCGAAGGTTTCTATCGCACCCATGCCGGAATCGAACAGGCAATCAGCCGCGGCCTGGCCTACGCCCCTTACGCTGACCTGGTATGGTGTGAAACCTCCAAACCGGACATTGAACAGGCACGCCGTTTCGCCGAGGCGATCCACGCCCGCTTCCCGGGCAAGCTGCTGGCCTATAACTGCTCGCCATCCTTTAACTGGAAGAAAAATCTCGACGATAAAACCATCGCCAGCTTCCAGCAGCAGCTGTCGGATATGGGCTATAAATTCCAGTTCATTACCCTGGCGGGTATCCACAGCATGTGGTTCAACATGTTCGACCTGGCTCACGCCTACGCGCAGGGCGAAGGCATGCGTCACTACGTCGAAAAGGTTCAGCAGCCGGAGTTTGCCGCCGGGCCGGAAGGCTACACCTTCGTCTCGCATCAGCAGGAGGTGGGTACCGGGTACTTCGACAAAGTGACCACCATTATCCAGGGGGGGACCTCGTCGGTAACGGCGCTGACCGGCTCGACCGAAGAATCACAGTTTTAAGCAATGCCCGGTGGCGCTGCGCTTACCGGGCCTACAAAGGTGTAGGCCGGATAAGCTAACGCGCCATCCGGCATGATGTTGTGCCGGATGGGGGAAAGCGATGACGCGTGGCCTGGAACTACTGATTGCCCAAACCATTTTACAGGGATTCGACGCCCAGTACGGGCGTTTTCTGGAAGTCACTTCCGGCGCACAGCAGCGCTTCGAACAAGCGGACTGGCACGCCGTGCAGCAGGCGATGAAGCAGCGTATCCACCTCTACGATCACCACGTGGGTCTGGTGGTAGAACAGCTGCGCTGCATTACCGAAGGGAAAAGTACCGACGTCGATTTTCTTCTGCGGGTGAAACAGCAGTACACCCAACTGTTGCCGGATTACCCTCGCTTTGAAATTGCGGAGAGCTTTTTCAACTCGGTCTACTGCCGACTGTTTGACCACCGCTCGCTGACCCCCGAGCGGCTCTTTATTTTTAGCTCCCAGCCGGAACGTCGTTTTCGCACGATTTCGCGACCGCTGGCGAAGGACTTTTATCCCGAACGCGGCTGGGAATACCTGATGCATAACCTGCTTGCCGATTTGCCGCTGCGCCTGCCGTGGCAAAACAAAGGGCGTGATATCGGTTATATCGTCAGTCATTTACGCGAAGCTCTCGGTGGCGAGTTGCTGTCGCAGTCGCATCTGCAGGTGGCGAATGAGCTTTTTTATCGTAATAAAGCCGCCTGGCTGGTGGGGAAATTGATCACGCCGATGGCGACGCTGCCGTTCCTGCTGCCGATACATCGTAGCGATGACGGGCAGCTGTTTGTTGATGCCTGTCTGACGACTCACGCCGAGGCGAGTATCGTCTTTGGTTTCGCCCGCTCCTATTTCATGGTCTACGCGCCGCTGCCCGCGGCGCTGGTTGAATGGCTGCGCGAGATTCTGCCGGGAAAAACTACCGCCGAGCTGTATATGGCGATAGGCTGTCAGAAGCATGCTAAAACGGAAAGTTATCGCGAGTACCTGCACTATGTTACCCGCAGTGATGAGCAATTTATCGAAGCGCCTGGCATCCGTGGGATGGTGATGTTGGTCTTTACCCTGCCGGGATTCGACCGGGTATTTAAGGTGATTAAAGACCGCTTTGCGCCGCAAAAAGAGATGACCGCCGCCCACGTTCGTGCCTGCTATCAGCTGGTCAAAGAACACGACCGCGTCGGGCGAATGGCGGATACTCAGGAATTTGAAAACTTTGTGCTCGATAAGCGACAAATTGCGCCCGAGCTGATGGCGCTGTTGCAGGCGGAAGCGGGGAATAAGTTGATCGACCTCGGCGATCGCATTGCCATCAGTCATCTTTATATTGAACGACGGATGGTGCCGCTCAATATCTGGCTGGAGCAGGTGGAAGGCCAGGCGCTGCGCGACGCGGTAGAAGAGTACGGTAATGCCATTCGCCAACTGGCGGCCGCCAATATCTTCCCCGGCGACATGCTGTTCAAAAACTTCGGCGTCACGCGCCACGGGCGGGTGGTATTCTACGATTACGATGAAATTTGCTATATGACCGAGGTGAATTTCCGCGACATTCCGCCGCCGCGCTATCCGGAAGATGAGCTGGCCAGTGAACCCTGGTATAGCGTGTCCCCTGGCGATGTCTTCCCGGAAGAGTTCCGTCACTGGCTGTGCGCCGATCCGCGGATCGGGCCGCTACTGGAGGAGATGCACGCGGATTTGCTGCGTGCCGATTACTGGCGCGAATTACAGACGCGAATTAAAAACGGGCACGTGGAAGATGTTTACGCTTATCGGCGTAAGCAGCGTTTTAGCGTGCGCTATGGCGCCGACAGTAGGCCGGATAAGGCGTTTACGCCGCCATCCGGCAAGGTGCGCCGATCTGCCTGATGGCGCTACGCTTATCAGGCCTACTTAAAATGCCCCTCTGGGGCATTTTTATTATTTAACCCCGCCGTATGCCAACGTGACTTCCTTGGCGGCCTTAATGACAAGCGCGCCAAGCTCGGTCACCCGATCATCGGTCATGCGTGAAATCGGCCCGGAGATGGAGATTGCGGCGAACGGCTCGCGGTGTTCGTCGTAAATGCAGGAAGCAATACAGCGCAGCCCCAGCGCATGTTCTTCATCGTCAAATGAATAGCCGCGTTTACGCGTCTGGGCCAAATCCTCTTTCAAATGTACCGGAGAAACCAGGGTGGCGTGGGTGTAAGCATGCAGCCCTTTCCGATGTAGCAGCGTGGTGACCTCTTCTTCGCTCAACTGCGACAGAAACGCTTTTCCGGCGCCTGACGCGTGCATCGGCAATTTGCCGCCAATCGGCGCCGACATGCGCATCAGCTGCGTACATTGCACCTGGTCGATGATAATCGCCTGATGATCGCTTTTATCCAGTACCGCCAGGTTGACCGTTTCGCCGGAATCTTCCATCAGCTGGCGCAGAATAGGATGGACGATGGCCAGCAGATTGCGGCTTTGCAGGAAGCTGCTGCCGACGACAAACGCATGCGCGCCAATCGCCCAGTGCCCCAGCTCGCCGACCTGGCGCACAAAACCGAGCTGCTGCATGGTGGTAAGCAGACGATGGGTGGTGGAGTTAGGTAGCCCCGCCTGCTGCGCCAGTTCGGTGAGCGCGACGCTGCTATGCGATTCAGAAATCCATTCAAGCAGTTTCAGACCGCGGGTAAGCGACTGCACTTGCCCGCCAGCCTGAGCGGCAGGGGCGGCAGCGGCGGGTTTTCTGCCGCGTTTGGCGGGAACCGGGGTAGCCATGATGAACTCCTTTTTTCTGTATCGTGGAAATGATTTTCGTTTTATTTGGCGATAATGCAATCACAACCAGACTGATCGGAGGAGTGAAGTTGAACTTGTCTCATGTTGCTGCAGGTTTCCTTTTCCGGCAGGTTGGTTTATGCCAGTATGGTTTGTTGGCTTTTTGGTCTGAGTTGAGCGCTGTCGGGAGTCTGTGTGAGTAACAAAGTAGAACAATTACATCAGCAGTTAAGAGAACGCATTCTGGTTCTGGACGGGGGCATGGGCACCATGATCCAGGGCTATCGTCTGAGTGAGCAGGATTTCCGCGGCGAGCGCTTTGCCGATTGGCCGTGCGACCTGAAAGGCAATAACGACCTGCTGGTGCTCAGCAAGCCTGAGGTCATCCGCGAGATCCACGACGCCTATTTCGCCGCCGGCGCGGACATTATCGAGACCAACACCTTCAACTCGACAACCATCGCGATGGCGGATTACCAGATGGAATCCCTGTCGGCAGAAATCAACTTTGCCGCCGCGAAGTTGGCTCGCGCCAGCGCCGATGCATGGACCGCGCGTACGCCGGAAAAACCGCGCTATGTGGCGGGGGTGCTCGGGCCGACCAACCGCACCGCTTCTATTTCTCCGGACGTCAACGATCCGGCATTTCGGAATATTACGTTCGATCAGCTGGTGGCCGCCTATCGTGAATCCACCAAAGCGCTGGTGGAAGGCGGCTCGGATCTCATTCTTATTGAAACGGTCTTTGACACCCTGAACGCCAAAGCGGCGATTTTCGCGGTCAAAGAAGAATTTGAGGCGCTTGGCGTCGAGCTGCCGATTATGATTTCCGGCACTATCACCGATGCCTCCGGACGTACACTGTCCGGGCAGACGACCGAAGCGTTCTATAATTCGCTGCGCCACGCCGATGCCCTGACCTTCGGCCTGAACTGCGCGCTGGGGCCAGATGAGCTGCGCCAGTACGTGCAGGAGCTTTCGCGGATCGCCGAATGCTACGTTACCGCGCACCCGAACGCCGGCCTGCCGAACGCCTTCGGCGAATATGATTTGGATGCCGACACCATGGCGGCGCAAATTCGCGAATGGGCGCAGGCAGGTTTCCTTAATATTGTCGGCGGCTGTTGCGGCACCACCCCGGAACATATCGCCGCCATGAGCCGGGCGGTAGAGGGCTTGCCGCCGCGCCAGCTGCCTGAACTCCCGGTTGCCTGCCGTCTGTCGGGCCTGGAGCCGCTGAACATCGGCGACGATAGTCTGTTCGTCAACGTGGGCGAGCGGACCAACGTTACCGGCTCCGCTAAATTTAAGCGCTTAATCAAAGAAGAGAAATACAGCGAAGCGCTGGACGTGGCGCGTCAGCAGGTGGAAAGCGGCGCGCAGATTATCGATATCAACATGGATGAGGGGATGCTCGATGCCGAAGCGGCGATGGTGCGTTTCCTCAACCTGATAGCGGGTGAACCGGATATTGCCCGCGTGCCGATTATGATCGACTCCTCCAAGTGGGAAGTCATCGAAAAAGGGCTCAAGTGTATTCAGGGCAAGGGCATCGTTAACTCGATCTCGATGAAAGAGGGCGTCGAACTCTTTATTCATCACGCTAAGCTGGTTCGCCGCTACGGCGCGGCAATGGTGGTCATGGCCTTTGATGAAGTGGGCCAGGCCGATACCCGCGAGCGCAAAATCGAAATTTGCCGTCGCGCCTACAAAATCCTCACCGAAGAGGTCGGCTTCCCGCCGGAAGATATTATCTTCGACCCCAACATTTTTGCCGTCGCCACCGGTATTGAAGAGCACAATAACTACGCTCAGGACTTTATCGGCGCCTGCGAAGACATTAAACGCGAGCTGCCGCATGCGCTGATTTCCGGCGGCGTCTCCAACGTGTCGTTCTCGTTCCGCGGTAACGATCCGGTACGTGAAGCGATCCACGCCGTCTTCCTCTACTACGCTATCCGCAACGGTATGGACATGGGTATCGTCAATGCTGGTCAACTGGCGATATACGACGATCTGCCTGGCGAGCTGCGCGACGCGGTTGAAGATGTGATTCTTAACCGCCGCGATGACAGCACCGAAAGATTGCTTGAGCTGGCGGAAAAATATCGCGGCAGCAAAGTGGACGACGGCGCTAACGCTCAGCAGGCGGAATGGCGCAGCTGGGACGTGAAAAAACGTCTTGAATACTCGCTGGTCAAAGGGATTACCGAATTTATCGAGCAGGATACGGAAGAGGCGCGCCAGCAGGCCGAACGGCCGATTGAGGTGATTGAAGGGCCGCTGATGGACGGCATGAACGTGGTCGGCGACCTGTTCGGCGAAGGCAAAATGTTCCTGCCGCAGGTGGTAAAATCCGCGCGGGTGATGAAACAGGCGGTGGCCTACCTCGAACCTTACATCGAAGCCAGCAAAGAACAGGGCTCCAGCAACGGTAAGATGGTGATCGCCACCGTGAAAGGCGATGTGCACGATATTGGTAAAAACATCGTCGGTGTAGTGCTGCAGTGCAACAACTACGAAATTATCGATCTCGGCGTGATGGTGCCGGCAGAGAAAATCCTGCGTACCGCGCGCGAAGAAAACGCCGATCTGATTGGCCTCTCCGGGCTTATCACGCCGTCGCTGGACGAAATGGTCAACGTGGCGAAAGAGATGGAGCGTCAGGGCTTCACCATCCCGCTGCTGATTGGCGGGGCGACGACCTCGAAAGCCCATACCGCGGTGAAAATCGAACAGAACTACAGTGGCCCGACGGTCTACGTGCAGAACGCCTCGCGTACCGTAGGGGTGGTCTCAGCCCTGCTGTCGGCAACCCAGCGCGATGATTTTGTCGCCCGTACGCGTAAAGAGTATGAAACGGTGCGTATTCAGCACGGGCGCAAAAAGCCGCGCACGCCGCCGGTGACTCTGCAGGCGGCGCGGGAAAACGATCTGGCGTTTGATTGGGAGAGCTACACTCCGCCGGTAGCCCATCGTCTGGGCGTGCAGGAGGTGGAAGCCAGCATCGAAACGCTGCGTAACTACATCGACTGGACGCCGTTCTTTATGACCTGGTCGCTGGCGGGTAAATATCCGCGTATCCTGGAAGATGAAGTGGTGGGTGAAGAGGCGCAACGCCTGTTTAAAGACGCCAACGATTTGCTGGATAAACTCAGCGCCGAAAAAACGCTCAACCCGCGCGGTGTGGTCGGGTTGTTCCCGGCCAACCGCGTTGGCGACGACGTGGAAATCTATCGTGATGAAACCCGCACCCACGTGCTGACGGTCAGCCATCACCTGCGCCAGCAAACCGAAAAAGTCGGCTTCGCGAACTACTGCCTCGCCGATTTTGTCGCACCGAAGCTGAGCGGTAAAGCGGACTATATCGGGGCTTTCGCGGTGACCGGCGGGCTGGAAGAAGACGCGCTGGCGGAAACCTATGAAGCGCAGCACGACGACTATAACAAGATCATGGTCAAAGCCATCGCCGACCGCCTGGCGGAAGCCTTCGCCGAGTATCTGCATGAGAAGGTGCGTAAGGTTTACTGGGGCTATGCGGCCAATGAGAATCTCAGCAATGAAGAGCTGATCCGCGAAAACTACCAGGGGATCCGCCCGGCGCCCGGTTATCCGGCCTGCCCGGAACACACCGAGAAAGCGACCATCTGGGAACTGTTGGATGTGGAAGCGCGTACTGGCATGAAGCTCACCGAGTCCTTCGCCATGTGGCCTGGCGCATCGGTTTCCGGCTGGTACTTTAGCCATCCGGACAGTAAGTACTTCGCTGTGGCGCAGATCCAGCGCGACCAGGTGGAAGATTACGCCCTGCGTAAAGGGATGACGGCGGCCGAAGTTGAGCGTTGGCTCGCCCCTAACCTCGGTTATGATGCCGACTAACGAAATATGTTTCGTTACAACAAACAGGGCGCTATTTGAGCGCCTTGAGGTTGATGACAAGCCTCATGCAACCGTTGGACTTACCGATTGCGCCAGATAAAAAACATGGAAAATCAATTTATTGATTTTCGGCTGATAACCACAAAGAAGGAAAAACCACGCTTTTTCCTTCTTTGCCAGCAGTCAGACAGGGCGCTCTTTGAGCGCCTTGTCTCTTTATTGAAGTTAACCCCTTATACTGAAGGGAGGTTTAAACCTCAGGAACACTTATAACGATAAGGAGAAGCTGATTCTGTGTTAACGCTGCTACACCTACTTTCCGCCGTAGCCCTACTGGTGTGGGGGACCCATATTGTGCGTACTGGCGTGATGCGCGTCTTTGGCGCACGCCTGCGTACCGTGCTCAGCAGTAGCGTGGAGAAAAAACCGCTCGCCTTTTGTGCGGGGATTGGCGTCACCGCGCTGGTGCAGAGCAGTAACGCCACCACCATGCTGGTGACGTCGTTTGTGGCCCAGGATCTGGTCGCGCTGGCGCCAGCGCTGGTCATGGTGCTGGGTGCGGATGTGGGGACGGCGCTGATGGCGAGGGTACTGACCTTCGACCTCTCCTGGCTATCGCCGCTGCTGATATTTATCGGCGTTATTTTCTTCCTCGGGCGTAAACAGACGCGCGCGGGTCAGCTTGGGCGGGTGGGTATCGGCCTCGGGCTTATTCTGCTGGCGCTGGAGCTCATCGTCCAGGCGGTGCATCCGATTACCCAGGCCAACGGCGTTCAGGTGATTTTCGCCTCGCTGACCGGCGATATCATGCTGGATGCGCTGATTGGCGCCGTGTTCGCCATTATCAGTTACTCCAGCCTGGCGGCCGTGCTGCTGACCGCAACGTTAACCGGCACCGGGGTGATCTCTTTCCCGGTGGCGCTATGCCTGGTCATCGGCGCTAACCTCGGCTCAGGCCTGCTGGCGATGCTCAACAACAGCGGCGCCAATGCGGCGGCGCGGCGGGTGGCGCTCGGCAGCCTGCTGTTCAAGCTGGTGGGGAGCTTGATAATTTTGCCATTTGTGCACGTACTGGCGGATGTCATGCACAAATTGCCGCTGGAAGAGTCGGAGCTGGTCATCTACTTCCACGTCTTCTACAACCTGATTCGCTGCGTGGCGATGGTGCCATTCGCCGGGCCGATGGCGAACCTGTGTAAACGCCTGATCCGCGATGAGCCGGAGCTGGATAACCATCTCAAGCCGAAGCATCTGGATCCCTCGGCGCTGGATACGCCGGCGCTGGCGTTGGCCAATGCCGCCCGTGAGACCCTGCGTATCGGCGACGCCATGGAGCAGATGCTGGAAAGCCTGCGCAAGGTGATGCACGGCGAGCCGCGCGAAGAGAAAGAGCTGCGACGGATGGCGGACGATATCAACGTTCTGTATACGGCGATTAAGCTTTATCTGGCGCGGATGCCGAAGGACGAGCTGGCGGAAGAGGAGTCTCGCCGCTGGGCGGAAATTATCGAGATGTCGCTCAACCTGGAGCAGGCGTCTGACATCGTCGAGCGAATGGGCAGCGAAATCGCCGATAAATCTCTGGCGGCGCGGCGCGCATTTTCCGTCGAGGGGCTAAAAGAGTTGGATGCGTTATACGAGCTACTGCTCAGTAACCTACAGCTGGCAATGTCGGTCTTCTTTTCCGGCGACGTGCCGAGCGCCCGTCGGTTGCGCCGCAGTAAGCACCGTTTTCGTATTCTTAACCGCCGTTACTCGCACGCGCACGTTGACCGCCTGCATCAGCAAAACGTGCAGAGTATCGAAACCAGTACGTTGCATCTGGCGCTGTTGGGCGATATGAAGCGTCTGAACTCGCTGTTCTGCGCTGTTGCCTATAGCGTGATGGAGCAGCCGGATGAAGACGACGAGCGGGATGATTATTAGCTGAATGTACGCTGGGTAACCCGGATAAGGCGCAACGCGCCGCTATCCGGGTAATGTTCGCCAACCAGCCTAGAAACGGTGGCCCGTAGCCAGGGTTACCGCTTCTTCTCCCGCTTTGAACAACAGCGTCGGGTTCGGGCCGCCGAGCGTGGCGTGTCCGTCGCTGACCTGAATCCAGTTCCCCTCCGGCAGGCCAATCACCGTTAATTCCGGCGCCACGACCAGCAATTCGCGAATACGTTGCTCACGGGTCTCACCCTGATGCCCGGTCGGCAGCGCGTTGGTGAAGTGTGGATTAATCTGCAGCGGGAACAGCCCTAACGCGTCAAACCCCTGAGGATCGACAATTGGCATATCGTTGGTGGTGCGAATGGTCGGGCAGGCGAGGTTAGAACCCGCGCTCCAGCCGATATACAACGCCCCGCGTTTGACGACATCGACAATCGGCGCCAGCAGCCCGCGGCTGCGACACTCTTTCAGAAGCTGGAAGGTGTTTCCGCCGCCGACGATGACCATCTCGGTACTTTCAATGGCGGCGATAGGGTCGGCGACGCTGTGGATACCGGTCACGCTGACGCCCATCGGCGCCATGACTGCGGCGGCTTTGGCGGTGTAATCATCCCAGCTTTGCGTCACCCCGGCGAAGGGAATAAATACCGCCGAACGGCGGCCTTTGACCTGGCCGGCAATCAGCGGCAGCGCATGTTCCATCCAGGCTTTGCCCGGCAGCGTAGAGTTACTCAGTAACAGCAGTTCCATCTTTTCATCCTGTGTAAGCATGTCATTTGACGCAGATTCTATCATTGGCCCGGCGTCGGGGCGCTGATATGGCTCACGGTGCAGGCAAGCTGAATGTTATTATCGGGGCCGAAAAACGCAGACGCTAACTCCCCCGGAGACGACCTATGAACAATGAAATACCGCTGAAATATTATGACATCGTGGATGAGTACTCGACGGAGTGCGCAGAAGCGGTAAAAGAGTCCGAGCGCGATTGTCTGGCGCATTACTTTCAACTGCTGATTACGCGCTTAATGAATAACGATGAGATCAGCGAGGAAGCGCAGCAGGAGATGGCCCGTGAAGCAGGCATTGCCGAACAGCGTATCGACGATATCGCCAATTTCCTCAATCAATGGGGTAATGAATAACGCCATCCCTGTTTTTTATCGCCAGTAAGGTGAGGTATATTTCGCTGTCAAAGGAGAAACTATGCTGACCGACTCATCTACTCGATTAAACAAATACATCAGCGAAAGCGGGATTTGCTCGCGCCGCGAAGCGGACCGCTTTATTGAACAAGGCAACGTCTTTATCAACGGCAAGCGCGCCGCCATTGGCGATCAGGTGAAGCCTGGCGATGTGGTGAAAGTGAACGGTCAGCTGATTGAGCCGCGAGAAGCCGATGATTTGGTGTTGATTGCGCTGAATAAGCCGGTAGGTATTGTCAGCACCACCGAAGATGGCGAGCGCGATAATATCGTCGACTTCGTGAACCACAGTAAACGCGTGTTCCCGATTGGCCGTCTCGATAAAGACTCCCAGGGGTTAATTTTCCTGACCAACCACGGCGATCTGGTGAACAAAATCCTGCGCGCTGGCAACGACCACGAAAAAGAGTATCTGGTTACCGTTGATAAGCCGGTTACCGATGAGTTCATTCGGGGCATGGGAGCGGGCGTACCGATTCTCGGTACCGTGACCAAGAAATGTAAGGTCAGGAAAGAAGCGCCGTTCGTTTTCCGCATCACGCTGGTTCAGGGGTTAAACCGCCAGATCCGTCGTATGTGCGAGCATTTCGGCTATGAAGTCATGAAGCTGGAGCGGACGCGTATTATGAACGTTAGCCTGACGGGTATTCCGCTGGGTGAGTGGCGCGATTTAACCGATGATGAGCTGATCGACCTGTTCAAGCTGATTGAAAACTCCTCTTCCGAAGCGAAGCCAAAAGCTAAACCGAAGGCCAAAGCGGCGACCGCCGGGATCAAGCGCCCGGTGGTGAAGATGGAAAAAACCAACGATAAAGGCCGCCCGGCCTCGAACGGTAAACGTTTCGCTCAGCCGGGACGTAAAAAGAAAGGCCGCTAACGCCTGCCGCGGGTCGGCGTATTCGCCGACCACGAAAATGTCGCTTCTTTGTCTACTTTGTAAGCCTGCTGTTTTTTCGCCTGGCGGGCTTTCTTCGCTTCCGCTTCGCGCAGCGCCATCAGCTTATCGATATATTCCTTTTTTACGCTGTTCGTTTCCGCATTGCTCAGCGGGCGGCCGTGCGCGATACGCGCGCGGTCCAGCAGCGTTTTCAATTCGCGCTGTTCGCGCTCGGTCATCTCTTTTTGTGTAATGCGGGGGAGTGCCATGGTGGTGCCCTCAATCAGACCAGAGAGTCCAGTGTACGGCAATAGGTGAATTACCGATAGCTTACCCTTGCGAGAATGCAAGGGGAGGGAAGACACGTCCGGGCATATGGCCCGGACGTATACCGATTAGCGCTGGTTGCCTTTTTTGGTCGTCGGCTTACCGGACCAGTAACCCGCCAGCAGCGAGCCGGAAAGGTTATGCCATACCGAGAACAGCGCGCCGGGCAGGGCGGCCAGCGGGCCGAAGTAGATTTTCCCGAGGGCCGCGGCGAGGCCGGAGTTTTGCATACCCACTTCGATCGCCAGGGTGCGGCAGGTGGATTCATCAAAACCGAACAGGCGCCCGCCCCAGTACCCGCCGAGCAGGCCGATGGCGTTATGCAGAATGACCGCCACGATGACTACCAGGCCAACCGAGGCGATATGCGATGCCGAACCGGCGACCACGGCGCTGATAATCGCCAGAATGCACAGCATGGAGAAGGCGGGAAGGAACGGCTCCACCGCCTTCACCACTTTTGGCAACAGGTGATGAACAATCAGACCGAGGCCGATTGGGATCACCACGATTTGCAGGATGCTTAGCAGCATACCCATCACATCGACCTGAATGTGCGCATCAACGTACAGGCGCGTCAGAAGCGGCGTGGCGACCACGCCAACTAGCGTAGAAACGGAAGAGATAGTTACCGACAGCGCGACATCACCTTTCGCCAGATAGATCATGACGTTGGAAGCGGTTCCGCTGGCGACGCTGCCGACCAGCACCATCCCGGCGGAGAGCTCTGGCGGCATGTGGAACAGCAGCGCCAGTACCCAGGCGGCGAGCGGCATCACCAGGTAATGCAGAAAAATTCCCGCTGCGACCGGCGCCGGTCGTGACAGCACGCGCTTAAAATCGTCCAACTTCAAATGGACGCCCATGCCGAACATAATCAGCATCAGCAGCGTGGTGACCCACGGGCCGATAGGGGTAAAAGTGGTTGGCGTGTAATAAGCCAATACGGAGAGCAGCAGCGCCCATAACGGGAACAGCCGCGTAAGCGTGGCGAGCATAGTGTATTCCTTGCGACAGCGTTTGTTGTGTTGGTGTTGTTATAAAAAAGCCGGGTTCGAGCCCGGCTATAGGTATTTTTTATCGCGCAAAAGAATATTATTCAAACAAATTATGATGCAGCTTCTGCACCACTTTCTCCGCGTCGTCGCCAGGCACCAGGAAGCACAGGTTGTGGCTGGATGCGCCGTAACAGATCATGCGGATATTGAATGGTTCCAGTACGCCAAACACCTCTTTACCGACGCCGCAGGCTTTCGATAGCTCGTTGCCGATCAGGGCGACCAGCGCCAGATTTTCTTCCACTTCGACGCGGCACAGTGAAGAGAGCTCGGTCAGCAGCGCCTGGGTGAGCAGAGTGTCGCCAGCGGAGGTTGAACCGGTGGTGTCCATGGTCAGCGCAATACTCACTTCCGAGGTGGTGATCAGATCGACGGAAATATTATGCCGCGCCAGAATACCGAACACTTCTGCAAGGAAGCCGCGGGAGTGCAGCATATGCAGGCTGTGCAGGGTCAGCAGCGTTTGACGACGACGCAGCGCCAGCGCGCGGAACAGCGGTGGATTTTCGGTTTTATGACAGACCATCGTGCCGCCGGCTTTAGGTTCTTTGCTGGAGCCGACGAATACCGGGATATCGCTACGTACGGCCGGCAGCAGGGTGGCCGGATGCAATACCTTGGCCCCGAACGTGGCCATCTCCGCGGCTTCAGCGAAAGCGATCACATCGATGCGTTTCGCCGCTGGCGCGACGCGCGGATCGGTTGTGTAGATCCCAGGGACATCGGTCCAGATATCGACACGGCTGGCGTTTAAGGCTTCGCCGAGCAGCGCGGCGGTGTAGTCGCTACCGCCGCGGCCAAGGGTGGTGGTGCGGCCTTTGGCTTCACTGCCGATAAAGCCCTGGGTAATCACCAGGCCTTCTTCCAGCCGTGGCGTTAGTTGTTGCTGCGTCAGTTCCGCCAGCGCGGCGATATCTGGTTCGGCGCGGCCGAAACGATCGTTGGTGCGCATCACTTTACGTACGTCGAACCACTGCGCCGCAATACCACGCTCGCGTAGGATCTCAACGAACAGTAAGGTGGACATCAGTTCGCCGTGGCTCACCAGTTCATCGGTCAAGGCTTCCGAGCTGGCCAGCGAGGCGGCTTCCGCCAGGGTAGTAATGTTTTCCAGCAGACGCTCGATCTCTTCGCGAATAACGTTGGGATAACGTAAACGCTCCAGAATATTGAACTGGATTTGGCGCATTTCATCGAGCTTAGCGAAACGTTCGGTGGGTTCCAGCCCTGCCGCTAAAGCAACTAAGATATTGGTAACGCCAGCCGATGCGGATAACACCACTACGCGGGTATTCGCATCCAGCAGCGCGACGTCGACGCTACGATTCATCGCGTCGAAATCGGCCACGCTGGTGCCGCCGAACTTAGCAACAACTAAATCTGTCATAACAACCTCGTGTCAGGGGGCCTGACTTATTAAAACGATTCCTGAACAACCGCTCCTGGTTCGGGCTGGAAATAACCGGAGCGCTACAAAATGTCTTAATAAGCCAGGCCAAATTAACTCAGCCATGGCACAAGGGAAGAGCGAAAAGTAGGGTGGGCGCAGAGCGATAAACAAACTACGATGTCACCCAGAAGTGCTCCACCTTGTAGACCCGTTCGCCGATGACGCGCATCGGTTCGCGAGTATGAAACGCCCGACTGCGAACGCTTCTGGTGACAACCCAGGGGATTCAGCCCCTGTGGCCGGCGACAGACTTAACCAGATGCCTGTGCGCCTCGGCGTTGCTCCCCCTCACGTATTTTCCCCGGACTGGTTCCTCCAATACGGTTACCTGGGCAACGCACCTCTTCTGGCAATTACTGACGTCTTTCACTATGCCTGGGGAGAGACTGGTCATTATACCCCCCAACGATACTCTTCGCTGTAGCGTGAAATGCGCGAGCAATACATACCTACGGTTCCGTAGGCAGTTCAGCTATATAAAGGCTTCCGGACGGGTATGTCAACGACAGGGTTATGCGGATTTTTCATGCATCGGCGGATAACAGAAAAAAGCCTAATGATCGCTATAATATGGGAGCTCTTTACCCTATTTCTGACCCCCGTCAACGGCATAACACAAAAATCATCACAATTTTCCGCCGCTGAGGCTACAATCGACCGAAGTCACATTTTTCAAATCAGAAGAGTATTGCTAATGAAAAATATCAACCCAACGCAGACCGCTGCATGGCAGGCATTACAGAAACACTTCGATGAAATGAAAGACGTCACTATCAGCGAGCTTTTCGCCAAAGATAGCGATCGTTTCTCTAAATTCTCCGCCACTTTTGACGATCTGATGCTGGTGGACTTCTCCAAGAACCGCATCACTGAAGAGACGCTGTCTAAGCTGCAGGATCTGGCGAAAGAGACCGATCTGGCCGGTGCTATCAAGTCGATGTTCTCCGGTGAAAAAATTAACCGTACCGAAGACCGCGCGGTACTGCACGTCGCGCTGCGCAACCGCAGCAATACGCCGATTGTGGTTGATGGCAAAGATGTCATGCCGGAAGTCAACGCGGTGCTGGAGAAGATGAAAGCCTTCTCAGAAGCGATTATCTCCGGTAGCTGGAAAGGCTACACCGGTAAACCGATCACCGACGTGGTGAACATCGGTATCGGCGGTTCAGACCTCGGCCCGTTCATGGTGACCGAAGCGCTGCGCCCGTATAAAAACCATCTCAACATGCACTTCGTTTCTAACGTTGACGGCACTCATATCGCCGAAGTGCTGAAAGCGGTGAATCCGGAAACCACGCTGTTCCTGGTGGCTTCCAAAACCTTCACCACTCAGGAAACCATGACCAACGCCCACAGCGCGCGTGACTGGTTCCTGGCGACCGCGGGCGACGAGAAACACGTGGCGAAACACTTCGCGGCGCTCTCCACCAACGGTAAAGCGGTTGGCGAGTTCGGCATCGATACGGCTAACATGTTTGAATTCTGGGACTGGGTTGGCGGTCGTTACTCCCTGTGGTCCGCCATCGGCCTGTCTATCATTCTGTCCGTTGGCTTCGATAACTTCGTCCAGCTGCTGTCCGGCGCCCACGCCATGGACAAACACTTCTCCACCACCCCGGCTGAGAAAAACCTGCCGGTACTGCTGGCGCTGATTGGCATCTGGTACAACAATTTCTTCGGCGCCGAAACCGAAGCGATTCTGCCGTACGATCAGTACATGCACCGCTTTGCCGCTTACTTCCAGCAGGGCAACATGGAATCCAACGGTAAGTACGTTGACCGTAACGGCAACGTTGTGGATTACCAGACTGGCCCAATCATCTGGGGCGAGCCGGGGACTAACGGCCAGCACGCGTTCTATCAGCTGATCCACCAGGGCACCAAAATGGTACCGTGCGATTTCATCGCCCCGGCTATCACCCATAACCCGCTGTCTGACCACCATCAGAAACTGCTGTCTAACTTCTTCGCTCAGACCGAAGCGCTGGCCTTTGGTAAATCCCGCGAAGTGGTTGAGCAGGAATATCGCGATCAGGGTAAAGATCCGGCTCAGCTTGAGCACGTGGTGCCGTTCAAAGTGTTCGAAGGCAACCGTCCGACCAACTCGATCCTGCTGCGTGAGATCACCCCGTTCAGCCTGGGCGCATTGATTGCGCTGTATGAGCACAAAATCTTCACCCAGGGCGCGATCCTCAACATCTTCACCTTCGATCAGTGGGGCGTTGAGCTGGGTAAACAGCTGGCTAACCGCATCCTGCCGGAACTGAAAGATGGCGCGGACGTTAGCAGCCACGACAGCTCTACCAACGGTCTGATTAACCGCTATAAAGCCTGGCGCGCATAAGCGCTGCGCAATTAAGCCTGAATGCCGACCCGCGGGTCGGCATTTTTATTTATAGCCGCCGCAGCAGCCTCGCCGGGTTGCCCGCCCAAATGCCTTTCTCGGTGATGGATTTTGTCACCACGCTCCCGGCGCCGATGACCACGCCATCGCAGATACTCACCGCCAGAATGGTGGCGCCGCTGCCGATAGACACGTCATTGCCGATTTCAATGCGCCCCCAACTGTCGCGGTCGGCATTCGGTTTGCCATCGCGGAACATGTCGTTGGCGAACATCACGCCGTGGCCGATAAAACAGCGTTGGCCGATGGTGACGTACTCGCAGATAAAACTGTGGGACTGGATTTTGCTGTCCGCGCCGATGCGCGTATGCCCCTGAATCTCGACGAACGGCCCGACGAAGACGTTATCGCCGAGCTGGCAATCATAGAGGTTGGCGGGCTGGTATATGACCACGTTTTCGCCGCAGATGACGTTGCGAACGCCGGTATCGCGAAGCGTAAAAGGGGGAATATTTGGCTCATTCGACATGCTGCATTCCTCGTTCGGATCTCATCGTATAGTGCCTGCAAAATGAGCAATGAGGAACGGCGAAAAACGGTGGGGAAGGAGGCTGGAGGTTTCCCCCAGCCGGGTGATTAACGAGCGAAGGCGATGGCTTCGATTTCGACGCCGGCGTCTTTCGGCAGCCTTGAGACCTCCACGCAGGAACGCGCCGGGAAGGCGGCCTGATGCTTGGTAAAGAAGGCCTCATAAGCGGCGTTGATGGCGGCAAAATCCTGCAGGTCTTTGACAAACACCGTGGTTTTAACAATCTGCCCCACCGTGAGTCCGGCAGCTTCAACGATGGCTTTCACATTTTCCAGCGATTGCCGCGCCTGTTCGGCGATATCGCTGGGCATGGTGCCGTCCAGCGGATTAATCGGCAGCTGACCGGAGGTGATGGTCATCGCGCCGAGATTGACGCCCTGCACGTACGGGCCGATAGCGGCAGGCGCGTCAGCGGTGGTAATAATCATACGGTTTATCCTTCAAACGGTTACATAAAATAATTCAACAGCACCAGCGAGCCGACGCCGCTCACTACCACCCATACCAGGCCTAAACGGAAACTGGCGAGCGTGCAGATAATGGCGGCAATCACCTTCGGATTCTTTAAGTCAAACTCCATGCTGGAATTCACGCTCAGGATCTGAATGGTGATAATGGCCGGCAGGACGGTGACCGGGACGAAGCGCAGCGTTTTCGTCACCCGTTCGGACATCTGGATTTTTCCGGCCAGGCCGATAAACGAAAATCGGATCAGGAAGGTCACGGCGGCCATACCCAAAGTCAGGGCGATAAAGTAGCTATTATTCATGTTCCAGCGCCTCCACGAGCGGCATGTCGGATTCGGCAATCGCTACCTGTTTACGTTCTTCAGCCAGGTCGACGCACAGCCCGGCGAGCACGCCAAGTACTGAGGCGACGACAATACCCAGGGAGTAGGGCAGGATGACCAACAGCACGCCGGAGACGGCGGCCACCACGGCGGCGACGGTACAGGCCTGGCTTTTTATTTGCGGCACCACGATGGCGATAAAGGCGGCGACCATGGCGAAATCCAGACCATACTTTTCAATATTCGGGAAGGAAGCGCCGACCAGCGCGCCGAGGAAATCGGCCAGTACCCAAATCGCCCAGAAGGTGATCATCGCCGAGCCATAAAACAGATATTTATCCTGCTTATTGCCCTCCATCTCTTTGACGGTGGTGGCGTACACTTCATCGGTCAGCGCGTAGGACATAAAGCATTTTTTAAAGAACGATGCTTCACGGACGGTACCGGAAATAGAGGCGCTGTACAGTACGTGACGTAGGTTAATTATTAATGTAGTGAATATAATAACCCCGAGCGTGGCGCCGGTTTTTAGCATATTTAATGCCAGCATTTGCGCGGAACCGGCAATAACAATCGCCGACCACGCCGTACTCTGCCAGACGCTCATTCCGGCGCTGACGCTTAATGCGCCGACAATAAATGAAAATGGAAAGTCGCCGATGCACAGCGGCATAATGGCGCTGGCGCCACGGAAGATGACTTTTTTATTCATCTGCTATACCTGCTAATTTATAAATAATAATGTGGGTAGGGTAGGTTAATCAGGGCCTGAATATTCAGGCCCGTTAAATATTATTATTTAGCGACCATAATGCTAATAATTTCTTTATCGGTGAGGGTCATTGGTTTAATCACCAGGCGGCACAGGTTATTAATAGTCTGCTCGACATCGGCGCAGACAATACCATCATTGGCGCCAGCGCAGCTATTTTGCATCGCCATCAGTACCGCCTTAAACGCGCTGGATACCACGGACGAGACTTTCATCGCACAGCTATTAGAGGCGCCATCACAAATCATACCGGTAATATCGCTGACCATATTAATAATCGCGGTGTTAATGGTGTTGATATCGCGGGTAAACAGCCAGGCCATCCCGGCAGCTGCGCCCATGGCGGCGGTTGAGGCCGCGCATAGCGCAGATAAGCGCGTATAACGAGAATGAATTGAGATGGCGGTGAGATGAGATAGAGACAAAGCGCGCGCCAGGGTCTCTTCATCGACGCCGAGATGCTCTGCAACCACCACTACCGGCATGGTTGCCGTAATGCCCTGATTGCCCGAACCGAAGTTAGACATTGCGACCACCGGCGCGCCGCCCATGCGGGCATCTGAAGCGGCGACGGTGTTGATGATCACCTTGCTTAACAGATCGTTGCTCATCAGGCCGTTTTTCACGGCGTCAGAAAAGGTACCGTTAATGTTCAGGCCATATTTTTTGGTTTTGCCTTCTGCCGCCAGCGCGGAGTTTAAGCGCGCGGCTTCAAGAATAAAGCGAATATCATTAAAGTCGGCGCTATTAATAAATTCGTAAGCCTGCTGTAGCGAAAAAGTGGGCAGCGTTTCGTGCCGGGCGCGCGCATTCTTTTTTTCGCTTAGTGGCTGCGGCTGGCCATTAATATAAAGCTCGACCACGTTGGTGTGGGTTCCTTTCACCACGACGCGGCAGGTATTCTCGTGATCTGAGAGAGTTAGATCCAGATGAATAAAGTCCGGGGTCTCTTCGACGGCAATATCAACGGCATGATTGGCGATCAGTTTCTGCGCCATTTCGACGTGTAGCGGGGTGATATCTTCCAGCGTTTTTAATCCCTTTTGCGGGTTGCCGCCAAATGCGCCAATTGCGGCGGCCAGCGCTACACCGCAAACGGTGGTGCCGGGAATAGTGACGCCCATCGCGTTTTTATAGAGATTGGCGGAAATAAAACCGCTAATGTTAGTACAAGGGTTTTCTAAATATTGTGCGGCGTAGGCGGCAGCGAAGGAAATAGCGACAGGTTCAGTACAACCTAAAGCCGGGGCAACTTCTTGTTTGAGCCATTTTACGTACAGGGAAGCGTTATCGGAGTTCATAATGATTTAATGTCCAAAATTAAATTTTATTCAACTGCGATAATGCTAAGACAAAGGATGAGAAAAATCTTACCCTAATAGCCATATAAATAATGCGGATTAGAGAAAAATTTTATCTTGTGGCAGATTTTAAGATATAACTGTTTCAAATGGTAAATGTTTTAAATTTCAGTTGGTTATTTGGTTGTGTCCTAAGCGTAACGGATGATTTGGTTAACTTGCTCACAGCGTTGCGGGAAGTAAAATTTTCTCTTAGTTGCATTTACCGCGTTGAAGGACCGATGCTGCTCGCAAAGCGAAGTAGATCTGGATCACACTTTTGCGCTATACAGATCAACAACGTTCATGCATTTGAGGTGTCACTATGCCGTCGGTATATCGTCCGCTGGTTAATTTTGTTGCGAAGGCCATGCAGGCCGTGCTGAACCTGGCGCTGCTGTGTCTGGGAATTATTCTGGTGGTGTTCCTGGGAAAGGAGACCCTGCATCTGGCGCACGTGCTGTTTACGCCGGAGCCGGTGAGTAAGTACAAGCTGGTTGAAGGGCTGGTGGTCTATTTTCTCTACTTCGAGTTTATCGCGCTGATTGTGAAATACTTTGAGTCCGGTTTTCACTTCCCGCTGCGTTATTTCGTCTATATCGGTATTACCGCGATTGTGCGGCTTATTATCGTCGACCATGAGTCGCCGATGGCGGTGCTGATTTACTCTGCGGCGATCCTTATCCTGGTGATTACCCTGTGGTTGTGTAATTCCAACCGTCTGAAACGGGAATAAAAAAAGCGGCCTCCAGGGCCGCTTGACCGACAATCACAAATGAAATTTATGTAGGGTCCAGTAGAGGATTGCAGTGGCATTTGCCCTACTTTTTCAGGGAGAGGTGGGCTGCCGTACCCGGTTGGGGTCGCGTACCACATCCCACCCTCTCTGAAATTTGGGGCGATAAAACAAGGGACTAACATGATGAAACTTAACCTTTCACCCCGCCCGCCGTCAGGCCGTTAACCAACCAGCGCTGAGCCAGCAGGAAGACGACGGTAATCGGAATCGCCGACAGTACTGCCGCGGCGGCGAAGTCACCCCACAGGTAGTTCTGCGGATTGAGATACTGCTGCATCCCGACAGCCAGGGTATAGCTGTTTACATCGCGTAGCAGCAACGAGGCCACCGGCACTTCGGTAATCGCGGCGATGAACGACAGAATAAACACGACCGCCAGAATCGGTACCGACAGCGGCAGCAGCACCAGGCGGAAAGCCTGCCATGGAGTGGCGCCATCCAACGCGGCCGCTTCTTCCAGTGAACCATCGATAGTTTCGAAGTAGCCCTTAATCGTCCAGACGTGCAGCGCGATACCGCCCATATAGGCGAAGATCACCCCGCCGTGAGTGTTGAGGCCGACGAAAGGCAGATATTGACCGAGGCGGTCGAACAACGCATACAGCGCCACCAGCGACAGCACCGCCGGGAACATCTGGAAAATCAGCATCCCTTTGAGCAGCGTCGCTTTACCCGGGAAGCGCATACGGGCGAAAGCGTAAGCGCAGGTGGTGGAGAGGGCGACGATGCCGATCGCGGTAATCCCGGCGACCTTAATTGAGTTCCACAGCCAAAGCAGTACCGGGAACGGCGGCGGCGTTACCCGGCCATCGGCGTGTTCGACGCTGAAGCCTAATGCCAGACGCCAGTGCTCCCATGAGATGGTATCCGGGATCAGACTGCCGGTCGCGAAGTTGCCTTCGCGCAGCGAGATAGCGATAACCATCAGCAGCGGAAACATAATCGCGGCGATAAAAATCAGTAGCAGGAGATGCGTGGTAAATAAACGTAGCTTCTGCGATTTGGGTTGGACCATAGCCATTGTCGTTATCTCCCTTAATCAAACTTCATGCGCGTGGCTTTCAGATTCACAATCGCTAACGCCCCAACCAGCAGGAAGATAAGCGTGGCGATAGCCGCCGCCAGGCCGAAGTCCTGACCGCCGCCGCCTTCAAAGGCGATACGATAGGTGTAGCTCACCAGCAGGTCGGTATAACCGGCCGGCGTGGTGGTGCCGAGACGGTCCGGGCCACCGTTGGTTAACAGTTGAATCAGCACGAAGTTGTTAAAGTTAAAGGCGAAGCTGGCAATCATCAGCGGCGTGAGCGGTTTGATCAGCAGCGGTAGCGTAATTTTAAAGAAGTTCTGGAACGGGCCCGCGCCATCCATCGCCGACGCCTCGTACAGATCGTCCGGAATCGCCTTCAGCAGCCCCATGCACAGAATCATCATGTACGGGTAGCCCAGCCAGGTGTTGACGATGATGATCATCGTGCGTGCGGTGGTTGGGTCGCTAAACCAGGCTGGTTTAATGCCGAACAGCGCGCTCAGCATCATGTTGATTTCACCAAAGCTCTGGTTAAACAGCCCTTTGAAAATCAGTATTGAGATAAATGACGGCACTGCATACGGCAGAATCAACAACACGCGGTAAATCGCTTTGCCCTTCAACGCTTCCCACTGCACCAGGCAGGCCAGCACCATTCCCACGGCGACGGTCAAAATCACCGTCAGCACCGAGAACACCACGGTCCAGACGAAAATGGCGAAGAACGGTTTCTGGATCCCTTCATCCTGGAAAACGCGGGTGAAGTTATCCCAGCCGATGGTAACGGTATAACCCGGGCTCAGCTTCTCATTGCCCCAGCTGCCATCGGCATTGATGGATTGATAAAAGCCGATGTCGGCGTTAGGGCGATATTTTACGCCGCTTTGGTTGTTAGTGAGCGTGCCGTCGTTGGCCAGCGCGTACAGCGGTTGGGTACCGGAGAACTGGCGCAGTGAACTCATAATCACTTTGCTTTCATCCGGCAGCACGGCGGTCAGTTGGTTCAGCGCGGCGCGGTTCTGGGTGATTACGCGTAAATTCGCGCGTTCGCCTTGCGGCAGGACATCGGCTTCTTTTAACGCCAGCTTCTGCTCGCCGCCAAATTTAAAGGCTTCGGAGAGATAATTTTTACCGCTTTCACCGTCCGTCAGCGCCAGCTGCCACTCATCGCCCGCCGGGTAGAGTGAGAAGTTATAGGCTTTGCCGGCCTGGAAAGAACGGTCCATCAGTACCTGCTGGGCGCGTTCGAAGGTGAGCTGGTTGGTGCTGCTGTAGTTAGTGAAGGCGATGGCAATGGTACAGATCAGCGGAAACAGAACAAACAGCCCCATCCCGGCGAGACCCGGATAAACATAGCGCCAGGCGTAAGCCTTGCGATTAGAAAAAATATACAGGCCAACCGAGCTTAAAATCAGCGTCATGATGGCGAACAGGTACTCCCCCTGGGCGTACATTAAAACAACAAGGTAACCCACCAGCAGGCACAGCAAACCAATCACAGACCATGTGAGTTGCGGGCTTTGCCACCAGTGTTTCTTTTTAACGGCATCCATGGGGATCATCCTCTACAACGTTAAATATCTGTCGACAAAAGTGCCTGATGGCGCTGCGCTTATCAGACCTACTGGGTGCGTAGGCCGGATAAGGCATTGATGCCGCCATCCGGCACGTGTGCGACGGTATTACTTGGTGATACGGCCCTGTGCATCCTTCAGTGCGGCATCGACGGTCTGACGGCCGCTTGCGGCGTTGATAACCGCGGTACGGACGGCATACCAGAATGCAGACATCTGCGGAATGTTCGGCATGATTTCGCCTTTCTGCGCGTTAGCCATGGTGGCGGCGATACGCGGGTCTTTTTCCAGCTTCTCCTGGAAGGATTTCAGCGCCACGGCGCCCAGCGGTTTATCGTTGTTCACCGATTCCAGGCCCTGATCGGTCATCAGGTAGTTTTCAAGAAACTCTTTCGCCAGTTCTTTATTCGGGCTGGCGGCGTTAATCCCGGCGCTCAGTACGCCAACGAATGGTTTAGACGGTTTGCCTTTGAAGGTCGGCAGCAGAGTAACGCCGTAGTTAACCTTACCTTTGTCGATGTTCGACCACGCCCACGGACCGTTGATGGTCATCGCGGTTTCGCCTTTGTTGAACGCCGCTTCCGCGATGGAGTAGTCGGTGTCGGCATTCATGTGTTTATTCTTGATGAGGTCGACCAGGAAGGTCAGACCGGCTTTTGCCCCGGCGCTATCGACGCCGACGTTTTTCACGTCGTATTTGCCGTTTTCAAACTTAAACGCGTATCCGCCATCGGCGGCAATCAGCGGCCAGGTGAAGTACGGTTCTTGCAGGTTGAACATCAGCGCGCTCTTACCTTTCGCCTTCAGCTCTTTATCCAGCGCAGGGATCTCTTCCCAGGTTTTCGGCGGGTTCGGGACCAGGTCTTTGTTATAAATCAGCGACAGGGCTTCCACTGCCACCGGGTAAGCGATCAGTTTGCCGTTGTAGCGTACGGCATCCCAGGTGAACGGATAGAGTTTGTCCTGGAACGCTTTATCCGGGGTGATTTCCGCCAGCAGACCGGACTGCGCGTAGCCGCCAAAACGGTCATGCGCCCAGAAGATGATATCCGGGCCGTCGCCGGTCGCCGCAACCTGCGGAAACTTCTCTTCCAGCTTATCCGGATGTTCTACGGAAACTTTAATGCCGGTATCTTTTTCGAACTTTTTACCCACTTCAGCGAGGCCGTTATAGCCTTTATCGCCGTTAATCCAGATAACCAGCTTACCTTCTTCAATTTTTGCGAGGGCAGAGGCGGAAAACATCATCGTCGTCAATGCAGACAGCGCGAGGATGCGAGCGCCAGTTTTGATTTTCATATACCCGTCCTATTTGGTGATGTGCTCGTGGATACACTTGAGTGGTTTAACGCTGATGAGTTTCCTTTTTTAACAACCTCTTTCCATCCTCCCTATGTCTACGCCCCGCCCGCTGTTTATGTGATCCGCATTGCAGAAATGCCGGTAATGGGCCCTGGAGCACATAAAAAAGCCACCGTTTTTGTCGCTTCGATCACGAAATGACCCTTTGCCGGGAACTTCCGGCGGCGAGAGGAAATTTCTCATCCTCCCGTCTCCTCCCCCATCAAAAACCCGGGGGGTGGAGGATTTGCCAACGCAATGAATGCCGCATAGTCAGCCCATCTTGAATGTGTCTTTAAGTGACAGGTTGTAACGAAGGGAGAAGGGCATGGCGAGCGTACAGCTACGAAATGTAACGAAAGCCTGGGGCGACGTGGTGGTATCTAAAGATATCAATCTCGAGATCCAGGATGGGGAGTTCGTCGTGTTTGTAGGACCGTCGGGCTGCGGCAAATCCACCCTGCTGCGTATGATTGCCGGACTGGAAACGGTCACCAGCGGCGATCTGTTTATTGGCGATACCCGAATGAACGATGTGCCGCCCGCCGAGCGCGGTATCGGCATGGTATTCCAGTCTTATGCGCTCTATCCCCACCTTTCCGTTGCCGAAAACATGTCTTTTGGCCTGAAGCTGGCCGGGGCGAAAAAAGAGGTGATTAACCAGCGCGTGACTCAGGTCGCCGAAGTGTTACAGCTGGCGCACCTGCTGGAGCGTAAGCCGAAAGCGCTCTCCGGCGGCCAGCGTCAGCGCGTGGCCATTGGCCGTACCCTGGTCGCCGAGCCGCGGGTTTTCCTGCTTGATGAACCCCTGTCCAACCTTGATGCCGCACTGCGCGTGCAGATGCGTATCGAAATCTCCCGTCTGCATAAGCGCCTTGGCCGCACGATGATTTACGTCACCCACGATCAGGTGGAAGCCATGACCCTGGCCGACAAAATCGTGGTGCTGGATGCCGGCCGCGTCGCGCAGGTCGGGAAACCGCTGGAACTCTATCACTATCCGGCAGACCGCTTTGTCGCGGGCTTTATTGGTTCGCCGAAGATGAACTTCCTGCCGGTCAAAGTCACCGCGACCGCCATCGAACAGGTACAGGTCGAACTACCGAACCGCCAGCAGGTCTGGCTGCCGGTAGACAGCGCTCACGTTCAGGTCGGCGCCAATATGTCTTTGGGTATCCGCCCTGAACACCTGCTGCCGAGCGACATCGCCGATGTCACCCTCGAGGGCGAAGTGCAGGTGGTCGAACAGCTTGGTCACGAAACGCAAATTCATATCCAGATCCCCGCCATCCGTCAGAACCTGGTGTACCGCCAGAATGACGTGGTGTTGGTAGAAGAGGGAGCCACATTCGCCATCGGTTTGCCGCCGGAGCGCTGCCATTTATTCCGTGAGGATGGCACCGCTTGTCGTCGGTTGCATAAAGAGCCGGGCGTATAAGGTTCCCCATTAAAAGAAGACGCGAACCCAGCGCGCAGCCAACCATGCGGCGGCCGACGGGGAAGTGTTCAAAGAAAAGCAATGATCTCAGGAGATAGAATGATGATTACTCTGCGCAAACTTCCACTGGCGGTAGCCGTTGCGGCGGGCGTGATGTCTGCCCAGGCGCTGGCTGTCGATTTCCACGGCTACGCCCGTTCCGGTATTGGCTGGACCGGCAGCGGCGGCGAACAGCAGTGCTTCCAGGCCACCGGCGCTCAAAGTAAATACCGTCTCGGTAACGAATGTGAAACTTACGCTGAACTGAAACTGGGCCAGGAAGTGTGGAAAGAGGGCGATAAGAGCTTCTACTTCGATACCAACGTTGCCTACTCGGTATCGCAGCAGAACGACTGGGAATCTACCAGCCCGGCCTTCCGTGAAGTTAACGTGCAGGGTAAAAACCTGATCGACTGGCTGCCGGGATCAACCCTGTGGGCCGGTAAGCGCTTCTATCAGCGTCATGACGTTCACATGATCGACTTCTACTACTGGGATATCTCCGGTCCTGGCGCCGGTATCGAAAACATCGATCTGGGCTTCGGTAAACTCTCTCTGGCCGCCACTCGTTCTTCTGAATCCGGCGGCTCGGCAACCTATGCTGACCGCGATCCGCTGACTGGCGAACGCGTTTATGATCATCTGGTACCGAACGACGTCTTCGATGTGCGTTTAGCGCAGATGGAAACCAACCCAGGCGGTACGCTGGAGCTGGGCGTGGACTATGGTCACACCAACGTGCCGGATGACTACTACCTGCAGCCGGATGCATCGAAAGATGGCTGGATGTTCACCGCTGAACATACCCAGAGCATCCTGAAAGGCTACAACAAATTTGTTCTGCAGTACGCGACCGACGCCATGACCTCCAACGGTAAAGGCGTACCGCAGGGCGGCAGCATCAATAACGATGGTTCCATGTGGCGTGTGCTTGACCACGGCGCGGTCTCTCTGGCGGACGATTGGGACATGATGTACGTCGCCATGTACCAGGACGTCAACCTGGACAACAACAACGGTACCAAATGGTGGACCGTCGGCGTACGTCCTATGTACAAATGGACGCCGATCATGAGCACCCTGTTGGAAGTCGGCTACGATAACGTCAAATCGCAGAAAACCGGCGACAGCAACAACCAGTACAAAATCACCCTGGCGCAACAGTGGCAGGCGGGCGACAGCATCTGGTCCCGTCCGGCAATTCGTCTGTTCGCCACCTACGCGAAGTGGGATGAGAAGTGGGGTTACACCGATAGCGGTGTTGCTATGCGCGATACCTCTGGTACCGGCATCAACACTTCCAGCCGCGGCGACAACGATGAGTGGACCTTCGGCGCCCAGATGGAAATCTGGTGGTAATGCAATCCGCATCATGATGAGTAAAGAGGGGCGGCAGCCCCTCTGTTTTCGGCCCAGCGCGCTATTGCCTGGCTAACGCTCGGCCATAGGAATTGAGGTGATAACAATGAATATGAAGAAAAGTCTCGTTGCCCTCTGCCTGTCCGCCGGCCTGCTGGCCAGCGTACCCGCAGTCAGTTTTGCTGATGTCAATTTCGTGCCGCAGAATACCTCTGCCGCGCCGTCAATCCCGGCTTCCTCGCTGCAGCAGTTGACCTGGACGCCGGTCGATCAATCGAAAACCCAAACCTCCAAAGTGGCGATCGCCGGACAAACGTTGAATGTCCCCGGTATCGCCGGGCCGGTGGTGGCCTATAGCGTACCGGCCAATATCGGCGAGTTAACCCTGACGCTGACCAGCGAAGTCGACAAACAGACCAGCGTCTACGCGCCAAACGTGCTGATCCTCGATCAGAGCATGACGCCGTCCGCCTTCTTCCCGAGCAGCTATTTTACCTATCTGGAGCCGGGCGTAATGAGCGCCGACCGCCTGGAAGGAGTAATGCGCCTGACGCCGGCGCTGGGACAGCAGAAAATTTATGTGCTGGTGTTTACCACTCCTCAGGATCTGCAGCAGACCACTAAATTAATCGACCCGGCGAAAGCCTACGCGAAAGGCACCGGTAACGCGGTGCCGGACATTCCGGATCCGATCGCTAAACATACCACTGACGGCACCTTGAGCCTGAAGGTGAAAACGTCTTCGAGTTCCAGCGTGCTGGTGGGCCCGCTGTTTGGATCTTCCGGTCCTGGCCCGGTGACCGTCGGCAATACCGCGGCGCCGGTCTATAACGCCCCGGCCGCTGCGCCTGTTGTCGCGCCGGCTGCTGCCGCCCCAGCGGCGAAAAGCGAACCGATGCTTGACGATACCGAAACCTACTTCAACAACGGTATCAAGAAAGCGGTGAAACAAGGCGATATCGACAAAGCCCTGAAATTGATGAACGAAGCTGAGCGCCTCGGCTCGAAATCTGCTCGTTCCACCTTTATCAGCAGTGTAAAAGGCAAGGGGTGACCGTCTCCCCACAATGCTGATGTTTAGGCACAGCCTTTAGGTGCGTCCGCCTGGACGCACTTTTTTTTATCGCGCAGCGGCAACTGTTGCATGCCTGTTGCGCGGATGATCGTATATTGACGTTTGCCCGCCCTCAAAACGCTATTCTGCGATACAATGCCTGCACGTTTTGTACCGGAGAATCAGGCATGCCACATCCTGCGCTTACGCAACTGCGTGCGCTGCGCTATTTTGCCGCCATACCCGAGCTGGACGCGCCGCTGCGCGACTGGCTGTTGCTGGAAGACTCAATGACCAAACGCTTTGAGCAACAAGGGAAAAAGGTCACCGTGACCATGATTAACGAAGGTTTCGTCGGGCGCGACGCGCTGGCTGGCGAAGAATCCCTGCTGCCGGAAGAAGCGCGTTATTGGCTGCGGGAGATCATTCTTTGCGCCGATGGCGAACCCTGGCTTGCCGGTCGTACCCTCGTGCCGGAATCGACGCTATGCGGCCCGGAATTAGCCCTGCAGCAGCTGGGGCAGACGCCGCTGGGCCGGTATCTGTTTACATCGTCGACGTTAACCCGTGATTTTATTGAGATTGGTCGTAGTGCACAGCTGTGGGGGCGACGTTCCCGTCTCCGGCTGAGCGGCAAACCGCTGCTGCTGACAGAGCTTTTTCTGCCTGCATCGCCATTGTATTAAGAGGAAGAGAAAATGGAGTGGAGTCTGACGCAGAATAAGCTGTTGGCGTTTCACCGCCTGATGCGTACTGACAAACCAATCGGCGCGCTATTGCTGCTGTGGCCGACGCTGTGGGCGTTATGGGTGGCTTCACCCGGGGTGCCGCCGTTGTGGATTCTGGCGGTGTTTGTCGCTGGCGTCTGGTTGATGCGCGCCGCCGGCTGCGTGGTGAATGACTATGCCGACCGTAAATTTGATGGTCACGTTAAGCGTACGGCTCGTCGCCCGCTACCAAGTGGTGAGGTCACGGAAAAAGAAGCGCGGATATTATTCGCGGTGCTGGTAGGGCTCTCCTTCCTGCTGGTGCTGACGCTCAATACCATGACCATCCTGCTGTCGGTCGCGGCGCTGGCGCTAGCCTGGGTCTATCCTTTTATGAAGCGCTATACCCATCTGCCGCAGGTGGTGCTGGGCGCGGCCTTTGGCTGGTCGATCCCGATGGCTTTCTCGGCGGTGAGTGAAGCGCTGCCGCTCAGCTGCTGGCTGATGTTCCTCGCTAATATTCTGTGGGCGGTCGCTTACGATACCCAGTATGCGATGGTCGATCGCGACGATGATGTCAAAATTGGCATTAAGTCGACGGCGATCCTGTTCGGTGAAAACGATCGTTTGATTATCGGTATTCTGCAGGTTGCCGTGCTGGTATTGATGGGTGCGGTGGGCTGGCTGAATGGGCTGAACTGGGAATTCTACTGGTCGCTGTTTATTGCGGCAGGATTGTTTGTCTGGCAGCAGAAGCTTATCTTCAAGCGCGAACGCGATAACTGCTTCAAAGCGTTTATGAATAATAACTACGTTGGGCTGGTGCTGTTTCTCGGTCTGGCGATGAGTTACCTGCAGTAAATCCTTCTTTCCCCGACTCGCGCCGCGAGCCGGGGAACAGAAGCCGCAATATTATGCGTCGTCCTGAGCGGCGCTCTCAATCGTCAAACGTACATCTGACGTAATCAAATCCGCCAGCATCTGGTAGACCTTCAGGGTCTCTGCCGGCTCGGCATCGCCGGTATCGCTGATGTAGCCTTCGTCACGCAGGGTCAGCACCAGGGTACTGAACACCGCCTTATCGAAGAACTCCGGCGCGTTGATACCGTGCAGTACCGACAGACGCTGCGCCATGGTGCGGCTCTCTTTTTCCAGCGTACTGCGGTTGATGGACGGGTTGGCGCTCAACAGCCAGAAGGTGATCGCGTAGCGCTGTAACGTCTCGCGCGCGCCGGCGGCCAATAGCTGCAGGGAACGAGAGTGCGCCGGGTTGACGCTCATCTCATCGCCATTCAGTACCACCAGGCCCTGACGCTGCATTTCCGCCATCAGCGCATCGATAACGCCCGCCAGTTCTGCTTTTTCCCAGCGCAGGAACAGCTCGGCTTTCAGGAACGGATAGAACATCTCGACATGACGCAGCACTTCGCTACGGGAGATGCGGCGATGCTGGGTCACGATAGCGGCCAGCAGCGACGGCATCACCAGCATATGGGCGATGTTGTTGCGATAGTAGGTCATCAGCACCGCCTGCTCGCGCGGCAGGATGATGATATCGCCGATGGTGTCTTTCTCGACTTCGAACTTGTTCATCTGCAGCGCGTGGTCGATAAGCTCGCTGGCGGAAGCCGTCGGCGCGGTCGAATCGGTGGAGTACGGCACGTTACGCAGCAGGTCGAGGTAGCAATCCAACTGCTGGGTCAGCTGCTCACGGGTCAAAGAACGCTGACGCGACGCCAGAAGCGCCGTACAGCACAGGTTCATGGCGTTGGCCGCCCCGGCATTGTTGATGCGCACCATCAGATCGGCGGCGATATTATTCACCGTCGGCGTCAGCCAGGAAGGGCGGACGGCTTCTATAGGATCGATGGCTTCGCGCCATTCCGGCACGTGCTGATTGAGGTAGGTCATCAGCGGCAGCGGCTCGCCGAAGTTAACGTAGCCCTGGCCGAGATTACGCAGCTTGCTGAGGCCGCGCACCATCTGCGGCAGGCTCTCTTTTTCTTTTGTCGCGCCGCGCAGCTCTTTGGCGTAGGTACCGACTTCCATCACGTGCTCGTAGCCGATATAAATCGGTACCAGGGTGATGGGGCGACTACCGCCGCGCAGCATCGCCTGGATAGTCATCGACAGGGTGCCGGTTTTCGGATCCAGCAGGCGGCCGGTACGGGAACGCCCGCCTTCGACAAAGTATTCCACCGAATAACCACGGCTGAACAGCTCGCCAAGATATTCGCGGAATACCGTGGAGTAGAGCTTGTTGCCCTTAAAGGTACGGCGAATAAAGAAAGCGCCCAGGCGGCGGAAAATCGGCCCGGCCGGCCAGAAGTTGAGGTTTATGCCGGCGGCGATATGCGGCGGCACCAGCCCCTGATGATAAAGCACATAAGAGAGCAGCAGGTAGTCCATATGGCTACGGTGACAGGGCACATAGACAATCTCATGGCCATCATGCGCCAGCTGGCGTACGCGCTCGGCGTTATGCACGTTAATCCCCTGATACAGACGGTTCCAGGTAAAGCCCAGAATACGGTCAGTCAGGCGGATCATTTCATAAGAGAAGTTAGCGGCAATCTCTTCCATCAGCGCGATGGCGTTCTGCTGGGCCTTCTCGTGAGAAATCTTCTTGCTGCGCGCTTCATCTTCTACCGCGCGGGCGATAGCTTTCGATGCCAGCAGCTTGTTGAACAGATCCTGGCGGGCAGGGAGGCGCGGGCCGACGGCGGCCAGACGTTGACGGGCAAAGTGCATACGCGCCACGCGGGCCAGCTTCTGGGCGATGATTTTATCGGTCCCGTGCTCATCCGCCATGCGGCGCAGAGAGACAGAAGGCGAGAAACGCACGAAGCTATCGCGGCCAAGCCAGGAGACGGCGAAGAATTTCTGAATACCGTTAAGCATCCGCAGCGGCGGATTCTCTTCGCCTTTTTCACGACCCGGCGCGCGGCCGAACATGACTGACACCGGTACCATTTGCACGTCGAGGTCGGGATGGTTACGGTGCAGATCCAGGTAGTCGTGGAACAGCTTGATGGACTCTTCTTTCGGCGTGTAGTAGGTAAACACGCGCGGACCGCCGTGGATGAAAACGTAGCGCGGCAGCAGCGTGCCGTCGATTTCCAGCGGTTCAAAAGGGTCGGGTAAATCATGCGTCAGGCACTGGGCGCGCAGGGTAAGCAGGTCCGCCTTGGAGTTATAAGGCAAGACGTACATTATCGGACGCGAGGTATCGAGCCCTAATTCCTGAGCAGGTTCTGCCGGAATAGACTTGCTTTTTACCAGCACCCGTAATGGTAAATTCAGTAATTTATAGTAAATTCGTTGCCAGCCGGACATAAACGATGTGAAGCCTCTGGTTAATCATGCAAATGCGCGGCAAGAATAACAGAAAGCGTACAAAATTTCCGTTGTCACACGGCAAACACGTACACTCAGCGACGTCATTTACATTAAAAGGTTCTTTTTGATGGCCAATAATACCACTGGGTTAACCAGAATCATTAAAGCAGCAGGTTATTCCTGGAAAGGTTTCCGCGCGGCGTGGATGAACGAAGCCGCTTTCCGCCAGGAAGGCGTCGCCGCTATTGTGGCCGTGGCGATAGCCTGCTGGCTGGATGTCGATGTCATTACGCGAGTCCTGCTCATTGGCTCGGTCCTGTTAGTGATGATAGTCGAAATTCTAAACAGCGCGATTGAAGCGGTGGTTGACCGAATCGGGCCTGAGCATCATGAGCTTTCCGGGCGCGCCAAGGATATGGGTTCGGCGGCGGTACTGCTGGCGATAATCATCGCGTTGATCACCTGGACCATGCTTTTGTGGTCGCATTACCGCTAAGTCTTGTCGGCAACGCTCGCAAAACGCAAAGAATCTCCTGATTTTTATATGATATGTGGTTCCAAAATCACCATTAGCTGTATATACTCACAGCATAACTGTATATACACCCAGGGGGCGGAATGAAAGCGTTAACGACCAGGCAGCAAGAGGTGTTTGATCTCATCCGGGATCACATCAGCCAAACGGGCATGCCGCCGACGCGTGCGGAAATTGCTCAGCGCTTGGGGTTCCGTTCCCCGAACGCGGCGGAAGAACACCTCAAAGCGCTGGCGCGTAAAGGCGCGATTGAAATCGTCTCCGGCGCTTCACGCGGCATTCGTCTGCTGACGGAAGAAGAACATGGCCTGCCGCTGATTGGCCGCGTCGCCGCGGGCGAGCCGCTGCTGGCGCAGCAGCATATTGAAGGTCACTACCAGGTTGATCCGGCGATGTTTAAACCGAATGCCGACTTCCTGCTGCGCGTTAGCGGGATGTCGATGAAAGACATCGGTATCCTCGACGGCGATCTGCTGGCGGTGCATAAAACTCAGGACGTGCGTAACGGCCAGGTCGTCGTCGCGCGTATCGATGAAGAAGTCACCGTAAAACGTCTGAAAAAGCAGGGCAACGTCGTTGAACTGCTGCCGGAAAACAGCGAGTTTTCCCCAATCGTCGTCGATCTGCGCCAGCAGAGCTTCACCATTGAAGGTCTGGCCGTCGGCGTGATCCGTAACGGTGAGTGGCTGTAACTCCCGTCCTAACGCAGCGTCATCATGATGCATGACGCTGCGATGTTCCTCCTCTGTCTGGTCCCTCTTCATGCTGCTCAACGCCGCCGATAAAGCACTGTGGCGCCTCGCGCTACCGATGATTTTCTCTAACATTACCGTTCCGCTGCTTGGGCTGGTCGATACTGCCGTTGTCGGCCATCTCGATAGTCCCGTCTATCTTGGCGGCGTCGCCGTCGGCGCGACGGCGACCAGTTTCCTCTTTATGCTGCTGCTGTTCCTGCGAATGAGCACCACTGGCTTAACCGCTCAGGCCTATGGGGCCAAAGATCCGCAGCGGCTGGCGCGCGCGCTGGTACAACCGCTGATCCTGGCGCTGGCCGCCGGGCTGCTCATCGTTCTGTTCCGCATGCCGCTCATTGACTTCGCGCTGCATATCGTCGGCGGCAGCGAGGCGGTACTGGAACAGGCCAGGCGGTTCCTTGAAATCCGCTGGCTCAGCGCCCCGGCGTCGTTGGCCAACCTGGTGCTGTTAGGGTGGTTGCTTGGCGTCCAGTACGCTCGCGCCCCGGTCATCCTGCTGGTGGTCGGTAATTTGCTGAATATCGTGCTCGATCTGTGGCTGGTGATGGGGCTGCATATGAACGTGCAGGGGGCGGCATTGGCGACGGCGCTGTCGGAATACGCCACCTTTATCATCGGCCTGCTAATGGCGAAACGGGTGCTGGCGCTACGCGGCGTGACGTTTGCCATGTTGAAAGAGGCGTGGCGCGGCAATATGCGGCGCCTGCTGGCGCTTAACCGCGACATCATGCTGCGTTCGCTGCTGCTGCAGCTCTGTTTTGGCGCTATCACCGTCTTCGGCGCCCGTCTTGGCAGCGACGTGGTGGCGGTCAATGCGGTACTGATGACCATGCTGACCTTTACCGCTTACGCGCTGGACGGTTTTGCCTATGCCGTCGAAGCCCATTCCGGGCAGGCCTACGGCGCGCGTGACGGTAGCCAACTGCTGGAAGTCTGGCGCGCGGCCTGCCGGCAATCGGGAATGGTCGCGCTGGCGTTCGCGCTGATCTATAGCGTGGCGGGTGAGCATATCGTCGCGCTATTGACCTCTATCCCATCATTGCAGCAGCTGGCAGACCGCTATCTGTTCTGGCAGATGATCCTGCCGGTGATTGGCGTCTGGTGTTATCTGCTGGATGGCATGTTTATTGGCGCGACGCGCGGCGCGGAGATGCGTAATAGCATGGCGGTAGCCGCCGCGGGGTTTGCGGTAACGTTGCTCTCTGTGCCCATGCTCGGCAACCACGGCCTATGGCTGGCGCTGGCGGTGTTCCTCGCGCTGCGCGGGCTTTCGCTGGCGCTCATCTGGCGCCGCCACTGGCAGCGTGGCACCTGGTTTAATTCACCCTCCTGAAAGTAAGTATCCCGGCTGAGCGCAGCGCGAGCCGGGAAAATTCCCCCAGCGTTTTCAATCGGCATGATGGTTAAAAATTCCGAATAACTAATCGGCGTCAGCATTGTCATCTATAGTTATTACCATGTCCGGAACAAAACGGGCTGTTAACCCACCGAATCATGAGGACGTAATGATGAATAAAGACGAAATCAGCGGTAACTGGAAACAGTTGAAAGGTAAAGCCAAGGAACAGTGGGGTAAACTGACCGATGACGATATGACGGTCATTGAAGGGAAGCGCGATCAGCTAGTCGGTAAAATTCAGGAACGCTACGGCTATGCGAAAGATCAGGCCGAAAAAGAGGTGTCTGACTGGGAGCGTAAGAACGATACGCGCTGGTAGCGAATTCTGTTTTGACCCCCTGTTTATGCCTGTCTAACGGCATAGCGATATGCCGTAGCTTCCCGCTGACGTCGCCCGACTCAGCGGGCTTTCTTTTTAATCTGGATAGTATGATCGTGATGGCAGTGTTCGCGGGCGCTGCAGGCTTCGACTTCCACGCAGGCCGCGCACAACCCATGCGCTTCAATCACATTATGCCGTAGAGCAAAGCCCATTCTGGCCGCCAGCGTATGCATGATATCTTCTACGCCTTCCGCACACTCTTCTTTGACCACGCCGCAGCGATCGCAGATAAACATCGCCGAACTGTGGGTGGGCTGATCGAAAAGGTGGCACAGCACATAGCTGTTGGTCGATTCCACTTTGTGCACAAAACCTTGCTCCAGCAGAAACTCCAGCGCGCGATAGACCGTCGGCGGCTTCGCCTGCGGCTCTTTTTCTCGCAGCAGATCCAGCAGATCGTAGGCGCTAATCGCCCCTTGCTGCAGGCTCATCAGACGCAACACTTCCAGACGCTGCGGGGTCAGGCGTACGCCACGTTGCACGCAAAGCTTTTCAGCCTGCGCTAACATTTCTTGCGAAGTGGTGTTATCCATGAGCATCCTCTGGTTGCGTGATGTTGAAACTGTTACTTTATCACGAACCAGGTAAAACGCCGAGATCCTGCAAGCTTTGCTATACCTGATGTATCTCATTTTCGGGAGAAAACGATGAAACGACCTGATTGCATTCGACATTGGCGCGAACTGGAAGGTGCGGATGATTCCACCTACCCCGATAGTCACGAGCTTTTTTCTATTGGCGCGCCTCTTGCCCGCGGCCTACGGCTAAATCGGCTGGGCATCCATCATGAACGCTTACCGCCGGGACGAAGAACCTCTTATCCGCATGCGGAAAGCGATGAAGAAGAGTTTATCTATGTGCTGGAAGGTTTTCCGGAAGTCTGGATCAATGGCTATCTATGGAAGCTGGAGCCGGGCGATAGCGTTGGTTTTCCGGCGGGAACTGGCGTATGTCATACCTTCCTGAATAATACCGAGCAGGAGGTGCGGCTGCTGGTCGTTGGCGAAGCGAATAAAAAGCACAACCGTATCTACTATCCGTTGAACCCGGGTTATGCCGCGACTCGCCAGGACCGCTGGGTAGATCACCCTCCGCAGTTCTTTGGCCCGCACGACGGTAAACCGCGTAAAATATAGGCCACATTTTCACCATGGTGCGTGGCGTTCGACGCTATGCGCCGTGGTTTGTGTTTGTGCTATAGTAGCGCCCCTTTTTACCCGGATGCTTATTTATTCGCCATGATGCCAGAATCCACGTCTACCGCTTTTGCCGCCCACCGTTTTTCTATCGCGCCCATGCTCGATTGGACCGACAGACATTGCCGCTACTTCCTGCGTCTGCTGTCGCGCCATACTCTGCTGTACACCGAAATGGTCACCACCGGCGCGATAATTCACGGTAAAGGCGACTACTTGGCCTATAGCGAAGAAGAACATCCGGTAGCGCTGCAGTTGGGCGGTAGCGATCCTGCGGCGTTAGCGCAATGCGCGAAGCTCGCCGAGGCGCGCGGCTATGATGAGATTAACCTCAATGTAGGTTGCCCCTCTGACCGCGTGCAAAACGGGATGTTTGGCGCTTGTCTGATGGGCAATGCCGCGCTGGTGGCGGACTGCATCAAAGCGATGCGCGACGTGGTGTCGATTCCGGTTACGGTAAAAACCCGTATCGGGATTGACGATCGGGATAGCTATGAATTCCTCTGCGATTTCATAGAGACCGTTTCCGGCAAAGGCGAGTGTGAAATGTTCATCATTCACGCGCGTAAAGCCTGGCTTTCCGGCCTGAGTCCGAAAGAGAACCGCGAAATCCCGCCGCTGGATTATCCGCGCGTCTGGCAACTGAAACGTGATTTTCCGCATCTGACGATGGCGATTAACGGCGGAATTAAATCTCTGGCAGAGGCTAAACAGCAGCTTGAGCATATGGACGGCGTGATGGTGGGGCGCGAAGCCTATCAAAACCCGGGCATTCTGGCTTCTGTGGATCGCGAAATTTTCGGCGTCGACGGCGCGGATGCCGATCCGGTGGCGGTGGTGCGCGCAATGTATCCCTATATCGAGCGAGAGCTCAGCAGCGGTACCTATCTTGGCCATATCACCCGCCATATGCTGGGATTGTTCCAGGGGATCCCCGGCGCGCGTCAGTGGCGCCGCTATCTCAGCGAAAACGCCCACAAAGCGGGCGCCGATATTAACGTGCTGGAGCACGCGCTGAAGCTGGTTGCCGATAAGCGTTAAACTTTTCGCTAAAAACTGGTCTATTTCGCCACGCCCTACAGCACTGCTGTGGGGCGTTTTGTTTTAATTCAATGAGTTATATCTGGCACGATTCTTGAAATAGCCAATCAGCTATCTGGTTATTTATTTCGGGAGAAGACCATGCTGGAACTCTTATTTGTTATTGGCTTTTTTGTCATGTTGCTGGTCACCGGCATCTCGCTGCTTGGCATTATTGCCGCGCTGGTCGTCGCCACCGCGCTGATGTTCTTTGGCGGCCTGTTCGCATTAATGTTTAAGCTGCTACCCTGGTTGCTGCTGGCGGTGGCCGTCGTATGGGTCATTCGGGCGATAAAATCGCCGACCACAACCCGCTATCGCCGCGAAGATCGCTGGCGCTACTAAGCCATCATTTTGGGGATTGAGCGGTGTGTCACAACCTGAGTAATTTTGCATAAAACAGCGTAGGCATTGCGTATTAAATCTGTCACTATTAGCGCGATAACGAATTCATCGCGCTGTACCCTACATACAGCCGAACAAAAAAAGTCAGGGCCTCCTTCGGGAGGCCCTAAACTTTTCCGGCGATCTCATCCCGTTACGGTAGCAGCAGGCTCGATCCCTCGGTCACCCGGCTTTCCAGGATCTCATGCGCGCGTCTGGCGTCACGCAGGGCGTATTTCTGATTATCCGCCACATCGACTTTGATCACGCCGCTGGCGATCAGCGAAAATAGCTCGTTGCTGGCTTCCGTCAGCTCTTCCCGGTTGGTGATGTAGCCTTGCAGAGAAGGGCGGGTCACATACAGTGAGCCTTTCTGATTGAGGATACCCAAATTCACGCCGGTTACCGGGCCAGATGAATTGCCGAAGCTGACCATCAGACCACGCCGCTGAAGACAATCGAGCGAGGCTTCCCAGGTATCTTTACCCACGGAATCGTAAACCACGGCGACTTTTTTACCGCCGGTTAGCGCTTTGACGCGCTCGGCAATATTTTCTTCGCGATAGTTAATGGTTTCCCAGGCGCCGGCCTGCCGGGCGCGCTGCGCTTTTTGCTCGCTGCCGACGGTGCCGATAAGTTTCGCCCCAAGCGCTTTCGCCCACTGGCAGGCAATCAGCCCCACGCCGCCCGCCGCCGCGTGGAACAAGAAGGTTTCATTGGCTTTTATTTCATAGGTTTTGCGCAGCAGATACCAGACGGTCAGCCCTTTAAGAAACGAGGCGGCGGCCTGCTCAAAGGAAATCGCATTCGGCAAAATCGCCGCTTTATCGGCATGTACGTTATGCACCGAACTATAAGCGCCAAGCGCGGACTGGGCATACACCACCCGATCGCCAACGTTGATATGTTTAACGCCGCTGCCGATTTTAGTAACGATACCGGCGGCTTCAGTGCCCAAACCGCTCGGCAGCGAGGGCGGTGGATACAAGCCGCTGCGGATGTAGGTGTCGATATAGTTGATACCGATAGCTTTGTTTTCTACCTGGATTTCGTGCTCGGCAGGATCGTTAGGGGTAAACTCGACCGCATGCAGAACCTCGGGGCCTCCGTGCGCGGGAAATTCAATTCGTGTTGCCATGTTTGCTCCTGTGCTGTTCTGATGTTATTGAATAAGCTTAACAGTCCGCTGCACAGGTGAGGGATTTTATTGCCGCGGATTTGAGGAGGCGTACAAGGATAGCTTGCGGCTGTTGTGCGGGCGCAGGAGTGAAGGACATGGAGCGTTTATGCTGAATTATAATTTTGACTACATTATTACCTTGATGGTTATGACGTTAGTGGTAGCGGCAGCGATGGTGTGTTTGATGTTGTTGTCGTTAAAGTCCAATAACCACAGAAAATTTTTTATTTTTGTCTGTGTGGCGATGGCGCTATTGGTTACGATGGCTTTCCATTATGGATGATAGCGTTCATCCATCAATTCCTCTTTCCGAAAACAGCAGTTCTATTGCGGCAACACGTTTGCCGCTATACTGTCACGCTCAATTGCGTATCGGTGAATTCTTAAGTTATGGCAGGAAATAAACCCTTCAACAAACCACAGACAGAACCTCGCGAACGCGATCCGCAGCTCGCCGGGTTGAAAGTCCCGCCGCACTCGATTGAAGCGGAACAGTCGGTGTTGGGCGGTTTAATGCTGGATAACGAGCGCTGGGACGACGTCGCCGAAAGGGTGGTGTCGGAAGATTTCTATACCCGTCCGCATCGTCATATCTTTACCGAGATGGCGCGCCTGCAAGAGTCAGGCAGCCCGATTGACCTGATCACTCTCGCGGAGTCGCTGGAGCGTCAGGGGCAACTGGATAGCGTCGGCGGCTTCGCCTACCTGGCCGAGCTCTCTAAAAATACGCCAAGCGCGGCGAACATCAGCGCGTATGCCGACATCGTGCGCGAACGCGCGGTGGTGCGTGAAATGATTTCGGTGGCCAACGAGATCGCCGAAGCCGGTTTCGACCCCCAGGGGCGCACCAGCGAGGACCTGTTGGATCTGGCGGAATCCCGGGTATTTAAAATTGCCGAAAGCCGGGCCAATAAAGACGAAGGGCCGAAGAACATCGCCGATGTGCTCGATGCCACCGTCGCCCGTATTGAACAGCTGTTCCAACAGCCGCATGATGGCGTCACCGGGGTGAATACCGGCTATGACGACCTCAATAAAAAGACCGCTGGGTTACAGCCTTCGGATCTGATTATCGTCGCCGCGCGTCCATCGATGGGTAAGACGACATTTGCGATGAACCTCGTGGAAAACGCAGCGATGCTGCAAGATAAGCCGGTATTGATCTTCAGTCTGGAGATGCCCTCCGAGCAGATCATGATGCGTTCTCTGGCCTCGCTATCGCGCGTCGATCAAACCCGTATCCGTACCGGTCAACTGGACGATGAAGACTGGGCGCGGATCTCCGGCACGATGGGTATCTTGCTGGAAAAACGTAATATCTATATCGATGACTCCTCCGGCCTGACGCCGACCGAAGTGCGTTCGCGCGCCCGCCGTATCGCCCGTGAGCACGGCGGTATCGGTCTTATCATGATCGACTACCTGCAGCTGATGCGCGTACCGTCGCTCTCCGACAACCGTACTCTGGAGATCGCCGAAATCTCCCGCTCGCTGAAGGCGCTGGCAAAAGAGCTGCAGGTGCCGGTGGTGGCGCTGTCGCAGTTGAACCGCTCTCTGGAACAGCGCGCCGATAAACGTCCGGTCAACTCCGACCTGCGTGAATCCGGCTCTATTGAACAGGATGCCGACTTAATCATGTTCATCTACCGTGATGAGGTTTATCACGAGAACAGCGACTTAAAAGGTATTGCTGAAATTATCATTGGTAAACAACGTAACGGCCCGATCGGTACGGTACGACTGACCTTTAACGGCCAGTGGTCGCGTTTCGATAATTATGCCGGCCCTCAGTATGACGATGAGTAAACCTCCGTCTGTCTTTTTTTAAGGAATTCAAATGCAAGCGGCAACTGTAGTTATCAACCGCCGCGCTCTGCGACACAACCTGCAACGCCTGCGTGAACTGGCTCCTGCCAGCAAACTGGTTGCGGTGGTGAAAGCGAACGCCTACGGACACGGCCTCCTTGAGACCGCGCGAACGCTGACCGACGCCGACGCCTTCGGCGTCGCCCGCCTGGAAGAGGCGCTGCGCCTGCGTGAAGGGGGCATTACCCAACCGATATTACTGCTGGAAGGCTTCTTTGAAGCGGCGGATCTGGCGCTGATTTCCGCGCAGCAACTGCATACCGTGGTACATAGCCCGGAACAGCTGGCGGCGCTCGAACAAGCGGAACTGGCCGAACCGGTTACCGTCTGGATGAAGCTGGATACCGGTATGCATCGCCTTGGCGTTCTGCCGGAACAGGCAGAAGCGTTCTATCAGCGGCTAAGCCGGTGCAAAAATGTTCGCCAGCCGGTGAATATCGTCAGCCATTTCGCCCGTGCCGATGAGCCGGAATGCGGCGCGACCGAGCGTCAGCTGGATATTTTCACCACCTTTACCGAAGGGAAACCAGGGCTGCGTTCTATTGCCGCCTCGGGCGGGATCCTGCTGTGGCCGCAGTCGCATTTCGACTGGGCGCGGCCGGGCATCATTCTCTACGGCGTTTCGCCGCTGGAGAACCACTCTACCGGTGAGGATTTCGGCTGCCTGCCGGTGATGTCGCTGACCTCCAGCCTGATTGCGGTGCGCGAGCATAAAGCCGGGGAGCCGGTGGGCTATGGCGGCACCTGGATTAGCGAGCGCGATACTCGCCTTGGGGTAGTGGCGATGGGTTATGGCGACGGTTATCCGCGCGCCGCGCCCTCCGGCACGCCGGTGCTGGTCAACGGCCGCGAAGTGCCGATTGTCGGTCGCGTGGCGATGGATATGATTTGCGTCGATCTCGGTCCTCAGGCGCAGGATAAATCCGGCGATCCGGTTGTGTTATGGGGAGAAGGGCTCCCCGTTGAGCGCATCGCGGAAATAACGAAAGTGAGTGCTTACGAACTTATTACCCGACTGACCTCCAGGCTGGCAATTCGTTACCTCGACTAACTACGGTCAGTGGCATATTTCCCCGATTACGCTACGCTTATCGGGGTAATGAGCAGGGGCGGCGCGCGGCGTCGCCCATGTTTGCAGCGATCTTTGCCGATAACTTACCAACATCCCCTCGACCTTCCCCAACTTCCGGTTTATTGTGTAAATACCTGCTTTCGTAAACCTGGAGATACATCTCGTGTTTCAAAAAGTTGACGCCTACGCCGGCGACCCCATTCTCTCCTTGATGGAGCGTTTCAAAGAAGATCCGCGTAGTGACAAAGTGAACCTCAGCATCGGTTTGTACTACAACGAAGACGGCATTATTCCGCAACTACAGGCCGTGGCGGATGCCGAAGCACAACTCAATGCTCAGCCGCACGGCGCTTCGCTGTATCTGCCGATGGAAGGGCTCAATAGCTACCGCCACGCCATTGCGCCGCTGTTATTTGGCGCCGACCATCCGGTGCTGAAACAAAATCGCGTAGCGTCAATTCAAACCCTGGGTGGCTCCGGCGCGCTGAAGGTTGGTGCCGATTTCCTCAAGCGCTACTTCCCGCAGTCGCACGTATGGGTTAGCGACCCGACCTGGGAAAACCACATCGCCATATTTGAAGGGGCTGGATTCGAAGTAAGTACTTACCCCTGGTTCGATGATGAGAGCAACGGCGTGCGTTTTGAAGCCTTCCTCGCCAAACTACAGACGCTCCCTGAGCGCGATATCGTGCTGCTGCATCCGTGTTGCCACAACCCGACGGGCGCCGATCTGAGCAACGCGCAGTGGGATGAAGTCGTTAAGGTGTTGAAAGCACGCAATTTAATTCCTTTCCTCGATATCGCCTATCAGGGCTTTGGCGCCGGTATGGAAGACGATGCCTACGCTATCCGCGCGATTGCCAGCGCTGGCCTGCCGATGCTAGTCAGCAACTCGTTTTCCAAAATCTTCTCCCTGTATGGCGAACGCGTCGGCGGTCTGTCCATTGTCTGCGATGATGCGGAAACGGCAGGCCGCGTGCTGGGCCAGTTGAAAGCGACGGTGCGTCGTAACTACTCCAGTCCGCCGAATTTTGGCGCGCAGGTGGTCGCGGCAGTATTGAACGACGCGGCGCTGAAAGCCTCATGGCTGGCGGAAGTGGAAGCGATGCGTACCCGCATCCTGGCGATGCGCCAGACGCTGGTAGAGGCGCTGAAAGAGGCCGTTCCCGGCAAGAACTTTGACTACCTGCTGAAGCAGCGCGGTATGTTTAGTTACACCGGTTTAAGCGCGGCACAGGTGGATCGTCTACGCGAAGAGTTTGGCGTCTACCTGATTGCCAGCGGCCGGATGTGCGTGGCAGGACTTAACTCGCGTAACGTCCAGCGCGTGGCTCAGGCGTTTGCTGCTGTAATGTAAGTGCTCACTTACTAAATCTCCCTCGCCAGCGTTAAGGCGAGGGGGAATATACCCCGAAGTGTGATCATGCTCTTTTTATATGACATCTGAGCAGAAAATCCTTTCTATCTGTGTGGGCAGGCGTTAAGGTCTTGGTGCATTTATAAGCTCACTCATTATTAAAAATAACAACGAATTGAATTTGCAATCCTGAGTAACGCAGGTTCAGCCGCCCTGTGTACGACGGGTGAAGGGATAAATATGCGTAAGTTAACTTTGGCCATTAGCGCCACCTGTCTGTTGTTCGCTCTTAATAGCTCCGTTGTCGCGCGCGCTTCCACCCCGCAGCCCATTTGGGAAGGGACGAATGTCGCGAAACTTGCCGAACAGGCGCCGATACATTGGGTATCCGTAGCGCAAATCGAAAATAGCCTGCTTGGCCGCGCGCCGATGGCGGTGGGGTTCGATATCGATGATACCGTGCTGTTCTCCAGCCCTGGTTTCTGGCGTGGGCAGAAAACCTATTCTCCGGGCAGCGAAGCCTATCTGAAGAACCCCGAGTTCTGGGAAAAGATGAATAACGGCTGGGACGAGTTCAGTATGCCGAAAGAAGTGGGCCGCCAGCTGATCGCGATGCATATTAAGCGCGGCGACAGCATTTACTTCGTGACCGGCCGCAGCCAGACCAAAACTGAGACCGTCTCTAAAACCCTGCAGGATGATTTCCTCATCCCCGGCGCTAACATGAACCCGGTGATTTTTGCCGGCGATAAGCCAGGCCAGAACACCAAAACCCAGTGGTTACGGGAGAAGAATATCAAAGTCTTCTACGGTGACTCTGACAACGACATCTCGGCGGCCCGCGACGCCGATGCGCGCGGAATTCGCGTGCTGCGCGCGGCAAACTCCTCCTACAAACCGCTGCCGATGGCCGGCTCGCAAGGGGAAGAGGTGATTGTGAATTCAGAATATTAAGGCGTGCGGAACACGGCGCTTCTGAACATGAAAAAGGCAGCCGCAGGCTGTCTTTTTTTTGTACGAATTTCAGCGTTTGAGGTTTTACCTTTTCGCTTCTTGCTGCAAACTTAGAAGGATTCACACATTACAGGAGTCGTTTATGTGGCATCAGCAAACCCTGACATTAGGCCCGAAATCTCGTGGTTTCCATCTGGTGACCAATGAAATTATTGGTCAAATTCGCGAACTCTCGCATATCAAGGTTGGCCTGCTGCATCTGTTACTCCAGCATACTTCCGCTTCCCTGACGTTAAATGAGAACTGCGATCCCACGGTCCGTTTTGATATGGAACAGCATTTTCTCAACGCCGTACCAGACAACGCGCCGTATGAACACGATTATGAAGGTCCTGATGATATGCCCTCGCACATTAAATCATCGCTGCTGGGCGTTTCTCTGATGTTGCCGGTGCAGAACGGCAACGTCATATTAGGGACCTGGCAGGGGATCTGGCTGGGGGAGCATCGTATTCACGGCGGCTCGCGGCATATCGTCGCAACGCTTATGGGAGAATAAAAAATGACCATATCGGATCTACTACAGTACTGCATGGCGAAGCCGGGCGCGGAACAAAGCGTTCATAGCGACTGGAAAGCGACGCAAATCAAGGTCGCAGACGTGCTATTCGCCATGGTGAAAGAAGTGGAGGATAAGCGGCCGGCCGTTGCGCTTAAAGCGAGTCCCGAGCTTACCGAACTGCTGCGCGAACAGCATCGCGATGTTCGCCCCAGCAGGCATCTGAATAAAGCTCACTGGAGCACGGTCTTCCTTGATGGCTCCCTGCCGGATTCGCAGATTTACTACCTGGTGGACGCCTCTTATCAGCAGGCGGTCGACCTGCTGCCGGAAGATAAGCGGCGGCAGTTAGCGTAGCTTATAGCCCGCCTGCCAGCGCCAGCAGCGCGATATCGAACAGCTTTAATAACGTCGACTGCAGCTGCGCCTGGCGTGCGATGCTCTGGTTGTTGGCGCGAATGCGGGCAATATCGCGCTGACCTTCCAGCAGTAGCCGTAGATCATCTTCGGTCAGCCAGCCCTGAGCTTTTTGCTGTAATGCCTGCAGTAAAAAGATGGCGCTATCGCGTACTTCGCGCTGCTCATCGCCAAGTACTTTATTCAGTAATGGCATCCATTCGGCGCTATCAATCGCGCAAGCGGACAACAGCGTGCGAATTTCCATGGTTGTCGGCATTATTCCCTCCCTGTTCGCTGACATTCGCCAGCGATAGCCTGTTGATAAAGATAAAGGGTCTGCCGCGTTAAATATTGCGCTTCGGCAGGGGTAAAGGGCGCACCCCGCATCTGGCGATGGGCGTAAACGCGTAAATAGTTACCTTCAAGTAGCCTGAAGTTTTCCTGGCGCAGCGCGTCGCTTTGGGCGATCGCCTGCACAAACTGCTGGCGAATCTGTTCATCTTCATCAGTCAATTGTTGATTGTCATCCGTGGCTGCGGTGGCGATGAACTGCAAATGCAACTGCTTGAGTGTGAGCAAATGCTGATAGGCCGTATCGCTGTAGCGGCCAACCCACGAGCAGGCGCTTAACGCACATAGCGCGGCGGCGATGATAAATAACGGAATGAGGCGTGGTACTCGCATAGTTTTCCCGGTATCGGTGGGCGATAGCGGCTATCAGACGCCAGAATGAGGCGCTGGGCAAATCACGAAGTCTCAGCGTAAAAAAATGAGATGAAATGAGATGAAATGAGGCCTCTTCCACTGCGGGAAGAGGCCTGAGAGATTACTTCAGCAAGGGCTTCAGGAAGCGCGCCGTGTGCGAGGCTTCACATTCGGCAACGGTTTCCGGCGTGCCGGAAACGAGAATCTCTCCGCCGCCGCTACCGCCTTCCGGGCCGAGGTCGACAATCCAGTCGGCGGTTTTAATTACGTCGAGATTGTGCTCAATGACCACGATGGTATTGCCCTGATCGCGCAGCTGATGCAGCACGTCCAGCAGCTGCTGGATATCGGCGAAATGCAGACCGGTAGTCGGTTCATCAAGGATATACAGCGTCTGGCCGGTACCGCGCTTGGATAGTTCGCGCGCCAGCTTCACGCGCTGGGCTTCACCGCCGGAGAGCGTGGTTGCCGACTGGCCAAGACGAATATAGGTCAGGCCAACATCCATCAGGGTTTGCAGCTTACGCGCCAGCGCCGGAACGGCATCAAAGAACTCGCGCGCTTCTTCGATGGTCATATCCAGCACTTCGTGGATAGTTTTGCCTTTGTACTTAATTTCCAGCGTTTCGCGGTTATAGCGTTTGCCTTTGCACTGGTCGCACGGTACGTAGATATCCGGCAGGAAGTGCATCTCAACTTTGATCACCCCGTCGCCCTGACAGGCTTCGCAGCGGCCGCCGCGGACGTTAAAACTGAAGCGGCCCGGTGTATAGCCGCGTGAACGTGATTCCGGCACTCCGGCAAACAGTTCGCGCACCGGCGTGAACACGCCGGTATAGGTTGCAGGGTTTGAGCGCGGCGTGCGGCCAATCGGGCTCTGGTCGATATCGATGACTTTATCGAAGTGCTCCAGCCCCTGGACATCGCGATATGGCGCCGGTTCGGCAATCGTCGCGCCGTTCAACTGGCGCTGGGCGATGGGGAACAGGGTATCGTTAATCAGCGTTGATTTACCGGAACCGGAAACGCCGGTAATGCAGGTAAACAGGCCGACAGGCAGCGTCAGCGTCACATCCTTGAGGTTGTTGCCGCGCGCGCCAGTGAGCTTCAGCACTTTTTCCGGATCGGCGGCGACGCGCTGTTTCGGCACTTCTATTTTGCGTTTACCGCTCATGTACTGCCCGGTGAGGGATTCTGGTACCGCCATAATGGCGTCCAGCGGCCCTTCGGCCACCACCTGGCCGCCGTGCACGCCAGCGCCGGGGCCGATGTCGATAACATGGTCGGCGGCGCGAATGGCGTCTTCGTCATGTTCAACGACAATGACCGTGTTGCCCAGATTACGCAGGTGGATAAGCGTACCGAGCAGGCGTTCGTTATCACGCTGGTGCAGGCCGATGGAGGGCTCATCCAGCACGTACATCACGCCAACCAGCCCCGCGCCAATCTGGCTCGCCAGACGAATACGCTGCGCTTCACCGCCGGAGAGCGTCTCCGCCGAACGAGAGAGCGTCAGGTAGTTCAGGCCGACGTTGACGAGGAACTTCAGGCGATCGCCAATCTCTTTCAGCACTTTCTCGGCGATTTGCGCCCGCTGGCCAGACAGCTTCAGGTTATTGAAGAAGTCCATCGCGTGGCCGATGCTCATATCGGAAATGGTTGGCAGCGGCGTGTTTTCCACAAATACATGGCGCGCTTCGCGACGCAGACGCGTGCCTTCACAGCTGGCGCACGGACGGTTGCTGATGAATTTCGCCAGCTCTTCGCGCACCGCGCTGGATTCCGTCTCTTTGTAACGGCGCTCCATGTTGTGCAGCACGCCTTCGAACGGATGGCGGCGTACTGACGTGTCGCCGCGGTCGTTCATGTATTTGAATTCAATATTCTCTTTACCAGAACCGTACAACACGACTTTATGCACATTAGCGCTGAGGGTGCCCCATGGCGCTTCAACATCAAACTTATAGTGATCGGCCAGCGACTTCAGCATCTGGAAGTAGTAGAAGTTGCGGCGATCCCAGCCGCGGATGGCGCCGCCAGCCAGCGAGAGCTCCGGATTCTGAATCACTCGATCGGGATCGAAATACTGTTGAACGCCAAGGCCGTCGCAGGTTGGACAGGCCCCTGCCGGGTTGTTGAAGGAGAACAGACGCGGCTCCAGCTCGCGCATGCTATAGCCGCAAATCGGGCAAGCGAAGTTGGCCGAGAACAGCAGTTCTTCCGCTTTACTGTCATCCATGTTGGAAACAATGGCGGTACCGCCGGAGAGTTCCAGTGCGGTTTCGAAAGACTCCGCCAGACGCTGCGCCAGATCGTCGCGCACTTTAAAGCGGTCGATAACCACTTCGATCGTGTGTTTCTTTTGCAGCTCTAATTTCGGCGGATCCGAAAGATCGCAGACTTCGCCATCGATCCGCGCGCGGATGTAGCCCTGACTGGCAAGGTTCTCCAGCGTTTTGGTGTGCTCGCCTTTACGTTCTTTAATGATGGGCGCCAGCAGCATCAGGCGCTGACCTTCCGGCTGAGAGAGCACGTTATCGACCATCTGGCTGACGGTCTGCGCGGCCAGGGGCACGTCGTGGTCCGGACAGCGCGGTTCACCGACGCGGGCGTACAGCAGGCGCAGATAGTCATGGATTTCAGTAATCGTACCTACCGTCGAACGCGGGTTGTGGGAGGTCGATTTCTGTTCGATAGAAATCGCCGGCGACAGCCCTTCGATATGATCGACGTCCGGTTTCTCCATCAGCGACAGGAACTGTCGCGCGTAGGCGGAGAGCGATTCGACGTAGCGACGCTGGCCTTCGGCGTACAGGGTGTCGAAAGCGAGTGAGGATTTGCCAGACCCAGAAAGCCCGGTGACGACAATAAGTTTGTCGCGCGGAATGACGAGGTTGATGTTTTTGAGATTATGGGTGCGGGCGCCCCGAACTTCGATCTTATCCATTCACCTTTCCCGGTAGGTAGATACACGGATTGCCTGGTTTGCTTAAAGGACAAACGGCAGAAACGGCTAATTATGACACAATTTAACCTGTCTGGATATACAGTATTGGAATGGCGCTGCAGTAAGAGGGTGAAAATTTGCATAGCAGCGGCATGTTTTCTGGAATTGGCTTCGCAGCTATCAAATTGCCCCTTTGTGGTGTTAGAATTCCCGGTTTACACTTATACAAAACGTATTATTCAGGAGATTCGATCATGGCCAGCAGAGGCGTAAACAAGGTGATTCTCGTCGGTAATCTGGGGCAGGACCCGGAAGTACGCTACATGCCAAGTGGCGGCGCTGTCGCCAACTTCACGCTGGCAACTTCCGAATCCTGGCGCGATAAGCAAACCGGCGAAATGAAAGAGCAGACTGAATGGCACCGCGTTGTGCTGTTCGGCAAACTGGCGGAAGTCGCGGGCGAATACCTGCGTAAAGGTTCTCAGGTTTATATCGAAGGCCAGCTGCGTACCCGTAAATGGACCGATCAGTCAGGCCAGGACAAGTACACCACTGAAATCGTGGTAAACGTCGGCGGCACCATGCAGATGCTGGGCGGCCGTCAGGGCGGCGGCGCACCGGCAGGCGGCGGCCAGCAGCAGGGCGGTTGGGGTCAGCCTCAGCAGCCGCAGGGCGGCAACCAGTTCAGCGGCGGCGCGCAGTCTCGTCCGCAGCAGCAGGCCCCGGCAGCGCCATCTAACGAACCGCCGATGGACTTCGACGACGACATCCCGTTCTAAGGTTTTCCTTATTACGTACTGCCTGTGCAGTAAACCAACAAAAAGCCCCGATTGTTCGGGGCTTTTTTCATTTCAGGCTCTCAGGCTGCCGGGGCCGAAGCTTCAGGAGCGGTTGGCGGAGCCGCGTCTGGTTGAAGCTTACCTGTTCCTGGCTCGGGTAGCGGGGTGGCGGTCGCTTTTTGTTTACGGGCGATATCATCCATTATCAGTCGATAGGCAATGTAGTATTTATAGATATTGCTGACATAGGTCACCGTCTCAGCGCCGATTTTTTCCGCCGCGAGATTCTCAACGTTGCCAAACCAGATGTTCGGATCAAAACCGCGTTTTTGGGTTTCCGTACGTAGACGCGCGATACGCGCCGGGCCCGCATTGTAGGACGCGAACGAAAACAGCGCTTTATTAAGCGGCGTCATTGGCTGATCGCCATAGTAATGATCAATCATCCAGCGCATATACTTCACGCCGGCATGAATGTTGGGATCGATTTTCTTAATATCGCCAACTTTTAGTTCCTTGCCGGTTGCGGGCATGACCTGCATCACGCCGATTGCGCCAACGTGGCTGCGTACTGATTGATTGAGCCGCGATTCCTGATATCCCTGGGCGGCCATCAGCAGCCAGTCGACATCATAGCGTTCGCCATATTTTCTAAAAATTTCCACCATCTGCAAAAACTTAGCGCGCTCTCTGTTGGCTGCGGCGTTTTTAACGTAGGTCGCGCTTTTCAGGTAGCGCAGCAGAATCGTGTTTCCCAGGGTGCTGCCTTGACGATTATTCTTCACGAAATTATTCAGCACCGCGAGAAGCTGCGGGTTGTCTTTGCGGACCGCCCAGGCGATGTCGCCGCCATCTCGTAACACAATGTCGTCATGCACCTGAATTTTTGGAAACACCTGTTTCCAGAAAATCGCTTTATGGCGATCCACCACGATCAGGGGTATCAGATCGGCATTGAGCATTTCGAGAAGATCCTCATCCTCGAGCGCTTCTGGTGCTTCCTGCAAAATGACCGGCGGCAGCGCTGCTTTGGCAAAGCGGGCGTTAAGCGCCTGCAAACTTTCGTAATAGCTGGATGAGCGTCGAACAAACACGGTTTTACCGGAAAGCTGCTCCAGGCTTTTTACCTCGGGCGATGATGGCCCCGAAACTAATAGCTCTTTGACATCACTATAGAGCGGGGTGGTGAAGGCGACCTTTTCCTGACGCGATGAAGTAATTGTGAGATTGGCGGCGGCGATATCCCCTTTGCCTTCATTCAGTGCCTTGAACAGGTTATCCCGCGTCACCGGGATAAAAACGATCCGCACTTTGAGGTGTTTCTGCTTCAGCTTCTTCTCTTTTGCCAGCTTGCTATTGAGATCTTTTTCTAAAGCGATGAAAAGATCGTGGGTGGCGCCGCGTTGGGTACCCTTGTCGATAAAAAAGAACGTTTTGCTGTAGGTCGTCAGCACCCGGATCGCCCGCCGATTGATCATATCGGGAAGATCGCCTTTTTGTGGCTGCATGATATGATCCATATCGATGGTCAGCTCAGCTTTATCCTTATGCGCCGGCGACGCTTTACTCGTCGAAGCCGCTGAAGCGGAGAAGGCAAACAGTATGGCGAGAAGGCAGCAGGAAACCATCGCCAGGCGACGTTGAAAACCGAAGATGTTCATGATGCGGCACTCTGCAGGGGGATGGTTATATTTTAGTCAATGCAAACGCGCCCCTGTGCCTTTTTCTATCTACCTCCCTCGTGTGCTGCTCGGCGTAGGTGGTATTTGCCTGTTTGCGAGAATTCAAAGGACAGAGGCACTTCTCATACTAGAAAATATTTTCATTTTGCGATTGCTAATTGATTATTCCGCCCACTTGAATATCAAAATGATATTTTTGTCTGCTATTTAAAATATATTGTAAGGTTAGTTATAGTCTTTGCATGGTTTTGTTTTTTTAGTATTAATACATAATTCGTAGAATGCCCGGGTTTGCTTACTTCAAGAGAGGTATAGCCGAGATGTATCAGGCTTGGTCTATATCACAATATTAATCAGCCACCTTGCAGATAACGGCCTGGAGTGCTATCACTAAATTTCCCGTAACAGATTTTACTTACAAGGATGGAAGATGAAATGGACGATTCTTAACACCCTTATCTGCCCGCATACCGGCGTTGCATTCTCGTCAATATCGGGGCTGCGGTTTCTGAAGTTTATTATCTGGTATGAAGCCGATCTTTTATTAATTCCTGGCGAAACCATGAAGCTTTATTCATCTAAAGTTTTAATTAATGATCAATATCATTCATTAAAAATTTATAACATCACGTGTTATGACGATAAACAGTGGGAAACGTTAAGAGAGCGGCCAACCTGTCCGTATAATTTCGAGGTCGCGGAGCCGGAATCTTGTCTTTATCAATCGTATTGTGCGGTTAAGCGCTGCCCGAACGAGCGTCTGCGGCCGATGTTATGCGGACAATATTAGCTTGGGTAGAGAAGAACATCATCGTTGCTGAAAATAAAAAAGCTTCCCGCAGGAAGCTTTTTTATCAGGTCATCATCATTGGCCACTCTGGCGGCGTCTGACTCATGACTTCAACCATGACATCTTTAATGTTGCCCCAGATTTTGGCGACATCCACCATGGTGATACCTAACAAGCCGGTGGCAAACCAGCAGGCGGCAGCCAGACCCAGACAGCTACAAATAATCGCTAAGCCGGCATAGTCGCTTTTACGTAATTGAATATTCAGCGAGCTGGCCAGGAACATCAATACCGCGCTCACCAGGGGCCAGCGCAAAAGTACGACACTGGTAGTAATGGAAGCCATTAACTTATCCTATCTCTCAAAGAAATTCGGGAGCCTTAGACAACCTGGCGCGATTATCAATAATGAGACGCTCTGGCTATCTGGGGGCACTTCAGGGAGTGATGAAACGACAGTTCTGTTTCATCAACTTGTGTGAACTATATCACATTTGTTGATTTATTCACCAGACAAAAAATGACCTTTTTTGACATTTAAAAACCATGTTATGAATGTGGTTAATTGTGCGGCAATGCGTACCAGCTTGTCTGATGGCCGTTTTTCGACGCCGTTAAGGACCGGACCTGGACTGCCGATAATTGATCTACGGGTTTTGTTACTTATTACGAGTAATTGTACGGAGAAACCGAATTAGTAAGTGGCTAGTGTCTTAATTATTACGAGAATGTTTCTCGATCCATCTATAAGTAAGTATGATTCATCATTATTAGGTGTGAGGTTTTTACATAAACGTGTTCGTTGCTGAAATTCGCTGTTTTTTATAACAGTCGGTAATGCCTGGTTTTTGTCCTTATACCGTGATTGAGGCGTATCGCATGGATAAAAAGCGGAAATGAATCGTAACGCGCCGCATAAGGCGTTAAGAATATTCTTCATCATACTGGTGGTTGTACTGCCGGTGGTGTTGGCGTTGTGGTTTGCGCAAATCAGGGCCAAGGAAGAAATCTCAGATAGACTGCAATCGTTTTCGCAGCTGGCGCTGCAAAAAACGGAAATGGTCATTCATGAATCCGAGCAGGCGCGCGAAAAAGCCATGCAGTTTACCGGGTTAATGTGTTCCCCTCAGCATCAGCAGTACATGTTGAATATTGTTCGCGGACTACTGTACGTTGATGACCTGATTTACGCGAGCGGTAACACTTTCCTTTGTTCCACAGCGGTCCATCCCGAAGAGGGCTGGAGAATATCCGCGGCGAATTATACTCGAAATCCCGACATCTCCATCTACTACTATCGCGATACGCCGTTTTATCCCGGCTATGATATGAATTATATGCAGCGCGGGCATTATGCCGTGGTGGTTAACCCCCTCTCTTATAGTTCAGTCATTTCCAGTGATAAAGATTTAGCCTACGGCGTCTTCGACACCAAAACGAACATGTTTTTCTCGGTGAGTAAAAACGTTGATGCCAGGGAGCTTCATCGTCTTATTCGCCACGAAGACGCTTTTTTCAATCAGGATGGCCGGGTTTATACCGTCGCCCATTCGTCGATTCGGCCGATTGCGGTCATCATGTCCACCTCGCGCGCCAGCTATTATGCCAGCCTGTACGATCAGGTTACTTTGACCCTGCCGTTAGGAATTATTTGCAGCATATTGATTCTGATGGTCTGGTCGCGAAGCCGTCAGCAGTATCATTCGCCGCGCAATAAGCTGCAGCGAGCGTTAAGCCACCGCCAGCTTTGTCTGCATTACCAACCTATTATCGACATCAAGAATAACCGCTGCGTCGGCGCCGAGGCGCTGCTACGCTGGCCGGGATTTGACGGTCCGGTGATGAGCCCGGCGGAGTTTATTCCGTTGGCGGAAAACTCAGGCATGATTGCTCAGGTAACAGATTACGTGGTTGACGAGTTGTTCAACGATCTTGGTGAATACTTGGCCAGGCATCCGCAGCTCTATATCGCGATTAATCTTTCGGCATCCGACTTCCATTCCGCGCGGTTAATTGCGCAGATTACTGAGAAAGCGCGCAGCTATGCGGTTTGCGTGAAGCAAATCAAAATTGAAGTCACCGAAAGGGGATTTATCGATGTGCCGAAAACCACGCCGGTGATTCAGGCTTTCCGCGAGGCGGGCTACGAGATAGCTATTGATGATTTCGGCACCGGTTATTCCAACCTGCATAACCTCTATTCGCTCAACGTCGATATTCTGAAGATTGATAAATCCTTTATCGATACGCTGACCACCAACAGCACCAGCCACCTGATTGCCGAGCATATCATCGACATGGCGCGTAGCCTGCGTTTAAAAACCATCGCTGAAGGGGTAGAAACGCTGGATCAGGTGGATTGGTTACTTAAGCGCGGCGTGCAGTTTTGTCAGGGATGGCATTTTGCGAGGGCAATGCCGCCGCAGGAGTTTATGCAGTGGCTGGCCAAGTCCCCGATCTTACTGCGTACGCCGCACGACGGTCGTCAGGCGGAAATCTGATGACGGTAGTCGCTGGGAGTGCGATCGAACTCCCGGCGGAACACCCGCGAGAACGTCTGCTGCGAGACGTATCCCAAATCCATCGCAATATCAAAAATAGGACGCTGCGTGGTTCTCAGCGCTTCAGCAGCGAGCAGTAGCCGGCGCTGACGAATGTAATCACCCAGCGTTTGGTGGGTAACGGTACGGAACATCCGCTGCAGATACCATTTCGAGTATCCCGATTTTTTAGCGACTACATCAATGTTAAGTGGTTGATCGATATGTTCATCAATCCATTCAATAAGCGTTTGGATAATATCCTGATGGGACATAAAGCGGCCTCTCTCAATTCTCGATTCGTCGTTTTGTCTGTCGGCGAGTATAATTCCTCAAGTTAACTTGAGGTAAAGAGCTTTATGGAAAAGAAATCAGCCCGTATCAAAATGCTGCTTTCTCCTGGGGAAGTGGCTAAACGAACCGGCGTCGCCGTCTCGGCGCTGCACTTTTATGAAAGTAAAGGGCTTATCCGCAGCCAGCGTAATGCCGGCAATCAGCGGCGATATCGCCGTGATGTGCTGCGAGCGGTCGCCATTATCAAGATTGCGCAACGTATTGGCATTCCGTTGGCGACCATCGGCGAGGCATTTGGCGTCCTGCCGGAGGGACATAATCTGAGCGCCAAAGAGTGGAAACAGCTGTCGTCGCAATGGCGGGAGGAGCTGGACCGGCGTATTCACACCCTGACTGCGCTGCGTGATCAACTCGACGGCTGCATCGGCTGTGGTTGTTTATCGCGCCGCGATTGCCCATTACGCAACCCAGGAGATAAGTTGGGTGAAGAGGGGACCGGCGCACGCCTGCTGGAAGAGGATTAATTGTGATACCTGCAAAAAACTAAAGCGCCACAACAGGGCGCTTTAGTTGTTTTCCGGTCTTTGTCTTTCGCATTATCCCGCTGGCTCACGGGAGGGTTTCCCCCGACGTCGACTCCCCTCAGGTATTGCGCAATGTGTTGAAGGAGGTTCCGGATTGCGTCGACAATGTAATTGTGGCACAGCCTGCTGATTTTGCCTGTTGGTGTTGCCGAAATTTTTCCGTCATTGGCCGCCTGTTCCTATAGTTAATTTGAACGAACAACAGGAGAGCGCCATGTTGACGGTCCATCACCTCAACCAATCCCGCTCGCAGCGCGTGCTGTGGGCGTTGGAAGAACTGCAATTGTCCTATCAGGTCGTCTGCTACCAGCGTGAAAAAAACATGCAGGCGCCGCCGGAGCTGAAAAAAATTCACCCGTTGGGTAAATCGCCGGTGCTTGAGGATCAGGGCGTAGTGCTGGCGGAGTCCGGCGCCATTCTGGAATATCTGCAGGAGACCTACGATAGCGCCCAGCAGCTGAAGCCGCAGGGGCGGGAAGATAAACTGCAATATCGCTTTTGGCTCCATTATGCCGAGGGATCGTTAATGCCCTTGTTGTTGATGAAGCTTATCTTCGCCAGCCTCGGCAAACCGCCGGTGCCGCTTGGCATGCGCACGCTGGGCGGGGCGTTGGGCAAAGGGGTGCAAAAGGCGTGGCTGGATAGACAGCTGGCGACCCATGCGGCATATATTGAACAGCATCTGGCTGGCCAGCCGTGGTTTGCCGGCGGCGCGCTGAGCATGGCGGATATTCAGATGAGCTTTCCGGTGATGGCGTTACTGGCGCGCGGCGGCATTCAAGACCTGCCGCACACCCGCCGCTGGCAGCAACAGGTTGAATCGCGACCGGGCTGGCTGAATGCTATTGAGCGCGGCGGGCCGTTTACCCTACCTGGCGGTTAATGCGCTGAAAGCGGATTAAAACATATAAAAATGTTAATGCTTTGCGCATTGACGATAACGTTTGCGCATCGTTTGTCTATTTCCTGAGCTTTGGCGGCGAAATTTGGCAAAATACGACAAACTTCAGTTGAAAAGGGCCGTCTAAAGACAGGATAATCGTTTGCCTTTTTACTTTGCTCGTTTTTTCCCCTGCCGATAGGGGGAGCAAAGACATTCCATACATCGCATTGTATGTGCGGAGTTAAACGTTTGCTTTTTCTCAGCCTCCCTCCTGGCGCCGGGAAACAGCACAAGGAGATGGCGTTTAACTGGCAGTGGATGGTCCATCACGCATGCAAGCGAACGATCAAAATTTTCAGGGGAAGTTTTCTATGTCTACGCCTTCAGCGCGTACCGGCGGTTCTTTAGACGCCTGGTTTAAAATTTCAGCTCGCGGCAGCTCCGTACGTCAGGAAATCGTTGCCGGATTAACCACCTTCCTGGCGATGGTGTACTCCGTCATCGTAGTGCCGGGAATGTTAGGCAAAGCCGGTTTTCCGCCGGCAGCGGTGTTCGTCTCGACCTGCCTGGTGGCGGGCGTCGGTTCATTAGTGATGGGTCTGTGGGCTAACCTGCCGCTGGCTATCGGCTGTGCGATTTCGCTGACTGCCTTTACCGCTTTCAGCCTGGTGCTGGGACAACACATCAGCATTCCGGTGGCATTAGGCGCCGTGTTCCTGATGGGGGTATTGTTCACCATTATCTCCGCCACCGGTATTCGTAGCTGGATCCTGCGCAATCTGCCGCAAGGCGTGGCGCACGGAACCGGCATCGGTATCGGCCTGTTCCTGCTGCTGATCGCCGCCAACGGCGTCGGCCTGGTAATTAAAAACCCGCTGGACGGCCTGCCGGTGGCGCTGGGCAATTTCGATAGCTTCCCGGTGATGATGTCGCTGATTGGCCTGGCGGTGATTATCGGCCTGGAAAAACTGAAAGTGCCGGGCGGTATTCTGCTGACCATTATCGGGGTCTCCATTATCGGGCTGATTTTTGATCCCAACGTCCACTTCTCCGGGATTTTCGCCATGCCGTCGCTGAGCGATGACAAAGGCAATTCGCTGATTGGCAGCCTCGATATCATCGGCGCGCTGAACCCGGTGGTGCTGCCAAGCGTGCTGGCGCTGGTTATGACCGCGGTATTCGACGCCACCGGCACCATTCGCGCGGTCGCCGGCCAGGCTAACCTGCTGGATAAAGACGGGCAGATCATCAACGGCGGCAAAGCGCTGACTACCGACTCCCTGAGCAGCGTGTTCTCCGGCGTGGTGGGCGCAGCCCCTGCTGCGGTGTATATCGAATCGGCGGCCGGTACGGCGGCGGGCGGTAAAACCGGCCTGACGGCAGTCACCGTTGGCGTGCTGTTTCTGCTTATCCTGTTCCTTTCCCCGCTCTCCTATCTGGTTCCGGCCTATGCGACCGCGCCAGCGCTGATGTACGTTGGCCTGCTGATGCTGAGCAACGTGGCGAAAATCGACTTCAATGACTTCGTGGATGCGATGGCGGGGCTGATTACCGCGGTGTTCATCGTGCTGACCTGCAACATCGTAACCGGCATCATGATCGGTTTTGCGTCGCTGGTGATTGGCCGCGTGGTATCCGGCGAGTGGCGTAAGCTCAATGCGGGCACCGTGATCATCGCGGCGGCGCTGGTCATCTTCTATGCTGGTGGGTGGGCGATTTAACTTTTCCTGCTAACGACGGGCGGCTTTGGCCGCCCGTTTAATTTTTCAGCCACATCCTGTTTCCTTTTGCGTTAATCTGAGTAGCGTATCATTTCGAGACATGACGCCTCGGATGTAAAAAAAGAAAACGCAGCAAACAGGGAACACATGGAAATATTCTTCACCATACTCATCATGACCCTCGTGGTCTCTCTCTCCGGGGTGGTTACACGCGTACTGCCCTTTCAGGTTCCATTACCGTTAATGCAAATCGCCATCGGCGCGCTGTTGGCCTGGCCGACCTTTGGTCTGCACGTCGAGTTCGACCCTGAACTCTTCCTCGTTTTGTTTATCCCGCCGCTGCTGTTTGCCGACGGCTGGAAAACGCCGACCCGCGAGTTTATCGAGCACGGGCGAGAAATCTTCGGCCTGGCGCTGGCGCTGGTGGTGGTCACCGTGGTCGGTATCGGCTTCCTGATTTACTGGATTGTGCCGGGGATCCCGCTGGTTCCGGCATTCGCCCTTGCGGCGGTGCTGTCGCCGACCGATGCCGTGGCGTTGTCCGGTATTGTCGGCGAAGGGCGGATACCGAAGAAAATCATGGGCATTCTGCAGGGCGAAGCGCTGATGAACGACGCTTCGGGCCTGGTGTCGTTAAAATTTGCCGTTGCCGTGGCAATGGGCACGATGGTGTTCACCATTGGTGGCGCCACCGTTGAGTTCCTGAAGGTGGCGATTGGCGGCATCCTGGCCGGTTTCGTGGTCAGTTGGCTGTATGGCCGCTCAATGCGTTTCCTCAGCCGCTGGGGCGGCGATGAACCGGCAACGCAAATTGTGCTGCTGTTCCTGCTGCCGTTCGCTTCCTACCTGATTGCCGAACATATCGGTTTCTCCGGGATCCTGGCGGCGGTGGCCGCAGGGATGACCATCACCCGTTCCGGGGTGATGCGTACCGCGCCGCTGGCTATGCGCCTGCGCGCCAACAGCACCTGGGCAATGCTGGAGTTCGTGTTTAACGGCATGGTGTTCCTGCTGTTGGGTCTGCAGCTACCGGATATCCTGTCGAGTTCGCTGGTGGCGGCAGAAGCCGATCCTAACGTTGAAACCTGGATGCTGTTCACCGATATCGTGCTGATTTACGCCGCGCTGATGCTGGTGCGTTTCGGTTGGCTGTGGACGATGCGTAAGCTTAGCCAGCGCTTCCTGAAGAAGAAGCCGATGGAGTTTGGCTCCTGGACCACCCGTGAGCTGCTGATCTCCTCCGTCGCCGGGGTGCGCGGGGCGATTACTCTCGCCGGTGTGCTGTCGATTCCGCTACTGCTGCCGGACGGCAACGTCTTCCCGGCGCGTTACGAGCTTATCTTCCTGGCCGCCGGGGTGATTCTTTTCTCCCTGTTCGTCGGGGTCATCGCGTTGCCGATTTTGCTGCGGCGTATTGAGTCTACCGACCACGTACAGCAGCGCAAAGAAGAGCGTCTGGCGCGTGCCGCGACGGCGGATGTGGCGATTGTCGCGATTCAGAAAATGGAAGAACGCCTGGCGGCGGATACCAAAGAGAATATCGACAACCAGCTGTTGACCGAGGTAAGTTCGCGCGTCATCGGTAACCTGCGACGCCGTGTGGATGGCCGTAACGATGTCGAAACCTCGATGCTGGAAGAGAGCCTTGAGCGCCGTTTCCGTCTGGCGGCGCTACGTTCGGAGCGCGGTGAGCTGTACCACCTGCGCGCGACGCGGCAAATCAGCAACGAGACGTTGCAGAAGCTGCTGCACGATCTCGACCTGTTAGAAGCGCTGTTAATCGAAGATCAGTAACTTTAAGTCCCGGTAAGCACGACGCTTATCGGGACTACTCGCGGTGCCGTTTTTTGTCGGGTGGCGGCTAACGCCTTACCCGACCTACAGTATATATGTAGCCCCGGTAAGCGTTAGCGCGACCGGGGAGTTACTCCAGCCAAAATGACTTACTGCACTCCAGCCACGCCTGAGCGCTGCGCGACATATATACGCCTTCCCGCCAGATCATCCCTAATTCCCAACGTAATTCGCTCTCCAGTGGGATCCAGTAAAAATCCTCGGCATCCAGCCGCTGGCAAATCGGCTCCGGCAAAATCGCTACGCCAATGCCCGCCTGCACCATTGCCGCCAGAAAATCCCACTGGCCGCTGCGCACGGCGATACGCGGCTTCACGTCATGCTCGGCAAACAGGCGCATCAGCTGCTGGCTGAGGGCAAAATCTTCGTTGTAGATAACCAACGGATGCTGCGCCAGCTTCTGCGGCGAGATCGAGGTGATATCCTGCCACTGCGCCGTCTTTGGCACGAGGACGCAGAGCGGATGGCTGAAGAGCGACAGCGTGGTCAGACCGCTGGCCTCATCGACCGGTAGCGCGGTCATCGCCAGATCGAGCTCGCCGTTGCTAACCGCCTGCTGTACCGTCAGCCCGCCGAACTCGGAAATTTTCAGCTCCACGCCGGGATAACGCAGGCGAAACCGGCTGATGGGCTCAGCCATCAACATGCCGACCATCGGCGGGATCCCCAGCCGCAGCACGCCTTTATTCAGATGATTGATATCGCTGAGCTCGGCTTTTAACTGGCTGAATTCGCCGAGTATCGCCTGCCCGCGTTCGAAAACTACCCGGCCGGTATCGGTTAATAACAGCTTACGGCCATCACGGATAAGCAGAGTGCAGTTGAGCTCGTCTTCCAGATTTTTGAGCATCTTGCTGATGGTGGGCTGCGTGACGAAGAGCTTCTCCGCCGCGCGGGTAAAGCTTTGCTGGCGGACGACTTCGACAAAATATCGCAACGTACGTATATCCATGATTATTCCCTGAGACTATACCTGTGATGATTTTAATTCATTTCTGTCAGTAAGGGCGGCTCTCTATACTTCACGTCTGTCTTATTTTTAGGGAATTCCGCTCATGGCCTTCGCGCCAGCACGTGTTGCGCCTTTCGTGGCGCGACGTCTTCAGGTACCGGTTCAGGTACTGCTCTATGCCGGGCTGTTTGTCTGCGCTGAATATCTGGTTAATTGGCTTCATCTCCCGCTTCCGGCCAATCTTGTCGGTATGTTGATGCTGCTGATGCTTATCGTCTGCCGGGTGATACCGCTGAACTGGGTGCGCGCAGGAGCGCGCTGGCTGCTGGCGGAGATGCTGCTATTTTTCGTCCCGGCGGTGGTTGCCGTCGTTAACTATGCGCAACTGCTGATGGTGGACGGCTGGCGTATCTTCCTCGTCATCGCGCTAAGCACCACCCTGGTATTGGGCGCCACGGCGTGGGTAGTGGATAGGGTTTATCGCTACGAAGTGAGCAGGTTGAAAGATGAGTGATTTTACCCTGAGCGTGTTGTGTCTGGCGGTCACCCTCGTGCTCTATTTTGCCAATAAGCGTCTCTATCGCCGCTTCCACAAACTGCCGTTGATGCCGCTGGTGCTGACGCCGGTATTGTTGGTGCTGATCCTCGTCTTTGGTCATATTTCCTACCAGAGCTATATGGGCGAGTCGCACTGGCTATTGTGGCTATTGGGGCCAGCCACCATCGCTTTCGCCGTACCGGTCTATGACAACATGGCGATTATCAAGCGTCACTGGATGTCGTTGACTGCCGGGGTGGTGACGGCTTCGCTGGTGGCGGTAACCACTTCCGTCTGGCTGGCGCGTCTGTTTACTCTTTCAGATGAGATCCAGCGAAGCCTGGCGGTGCGCTCGGTGACCACGCCGTTTGCGCTGGCGGCAGCGAAACCGCTCGGCGGTCAACCCGACTTAGTGGCGCTGTTTGTGGTGGTTACCGGAGTCTTTGGCATGGCGATTGGCGACGTGCTGTTCTTACGCTTGTCGATAAGCGCCGGCATGGCGAAAGGAGCCGGCTTTGGCGCGGCGTCCCACGGCGCCGGGACCGCTCGTTCTTACGAGCTCGGGCAGCAGGAGGGCGTGGTCGCCAGCCTGGTAATGATGCTTTCCGGCGTAGTGATGGTACTGGCGGCGCCTTTGGTGCGCTGGGCGATATTTTGAACTTCAGCAGTTTTACCCCGAAGTACAGCGGGTAAGGCTGCTGATATTAGAATGAGTTAAGAAACTACGTATATATAAGATGTTTGGCGTAATTAATATTTAAAGTGTTTAGGCTTTATTCCGAATCCATCAGGATACATTATTTTCTTTCTGGTTGAGTGTATATCTAATTTGTTGATGTTTATGGTTTTATGTTTTGTGATGCCTGGTGATAAATTTCTGCTAATAAGTGATGTTAGCTCTTCTTATTGAAAAATATTTTCTGCAGGATATTATTTTGATGTGGGATATTATTATTGAATGGATTCAATGAGTGACCACGTGGTGAAGTATGACGGGTATAAATTGATCTTATCATTATTTGCATGACGCATTTGTAATGCGAATATTGAATTCCATTCTCTAATATACCTGCATGAAGCAATTGACGGATTGATTGTCATTTTACAATGGATATGGGAATTCATATGAAAATCAGTAAAAAATATTTATTCAGCGCGCTGGCGATTTCCGCCTCCTGTATGTTGTCTACTATTACGCAAGCGGCGCCGAATACCATTACCTTCACCGGTACCGTTTCAGATACAACCTGCACCGCAACCATTGACGGCGGCGTAACTGCGATTGCCATGGGGACCGCATCGGTTGCAGATTTAAAAGCCTATACCTACGGTGCGGCGAAAAACTTTTCCTTTAAGCTGGCTGATTGCCCAACCACTGAAGAGGGAGGGAGCACTATCGCTCGCGTAACATTTGGTGGTGAAGCAGACAGCGCTAATAGCGATTATTTTAAAAACCAGGCAGGCTCGGAAGCGGCATCAGGCGTTGCCGTTGCTATCTTCGACAATGCGGGAAATTTACTCAAAAATAACGTTGAGGGCGCCGATGTTGATATCTCCTCTGGTGAGGCGACCATCCCTTTTACGGTAAAAATGGCTAAATCAGGAAGCGCTGACCCAACTAAAGGCGCAGTACAAACCACTGTGACTTATAACGTGACTTACTATTAATATTATTCATGGAGCAAGGGGAATCTATCCTGATTCCCCTGGAATAAAATTAGATGAGATATTTTCTGTTATTTTTCGGGTTATTATCTATCACCAGCGCGCAAGCGAGCGTAGTGGTTGGCGCAACTCGCGTGATATTTGACGGTGCAAAAAATAATGCCGAAGTAGCTGTAGAGAATAAAGATAATAGCTCTGATATTGTTCAGTCGTGGGTCTCATTGGTGGATGCCACATCTCCGGCGAAAGACTCATTTATCATTACCCCTCCGCTTTTTCGCTTAAAAGCGGGAGAAAAAGGTTTCGTGCGAATAGTGCGTTCCGGTAAGCCTCTGGCCGCCGACCGTGAATCCATGTTTTGGCTTAACATTAAAGGTATTCCGGCAATGAATAATATGCCAGATACTAATATGGTTCAGTTTGCTATCAATTCAAAGATAAAACTTATCTACCGTCCCGCTGAGCTTAAAAACAGTTCGCCAGAAATGTATGCCGGGAAATTACAATGGCAGCGCTTGGGAAGCTTTATTAGTGTAAAGAACAACTCACCACTTTATATGAACTTCTCGCAGATTGGCATTAACGGTAGGAATATTTCTGGCGGATGGTTTGCCGCCCCGTTTACGACGTTAAAAATACCAGCTGAAAGTAATTTATCCTCGACAGGGAAACAATCGATCACATGGAGCGTGATTAATGATTATGGTATGTCAGGAAAGAAATACACTGCGATCGTACAATAGTTCGAAGTTAATATACTGCCGTATTATTTTAATCCTGTCCGCTGCCGCGTTGAGCGTTAGCGTACAGGCGAGTGAATATTTTAACCCCCATCTCCTTGAGATTACGGAAAGCCAATCAACTGCTGTCGATTTATCCTATTTTTCTCAGGAAGCGGTGCCGCCGGGCCGCTATAGCCTGGATGTTTATATAAATGATAAATTTGTTTCTTCTGAATCTATTGATTTTAAAAAACATTCCGGCGATGCCGCGATGGCGGTTCAACCTTGCATTCGGCTTGAGCTTCTTAAAACGTGGTTAATTAATACCGAGAGTTACCCGCAGCTTGCTGCCGCGGGAGCGGAATGCGCTCGCCTGTCTGCCATTCCGGGGCTGGAGTACACCGTCGAACTCGCCCAGCAGCGGATTAATTTTTCGATTCCACAGGTCGCGTTACTGAATCGGCCAAGAGACTATGTGCCGGAAAATCAGTGGCAGCAAGGCATCAATGCCGGTGTACTCAATTACAGCCTATCCGGCCAGCGTAGCATTCCGCGTCATGGCGGCGCCGCGACGGAGAGTCAGTTTGTCAGCCTGCAGCCAGGTATTAATTGGGGAGCGTGGCGTATACGCAACTACAGCACGCTTAACCATAGCGATGATGGCAGCCGGTGGGAATCGGTTTATAGCTATCTTGCGCGAGATATTCATCGGCTGAAAAGCCAGTTGGTGATGGGCAATACCTATACCGCCTCGGATATTTACGACAGTTTGAACTTCACTGGTCTACAGCTAAGTTCGGACAAAGAAATGCTACCAGATAGCCTGCATGGTTTTGCGCCGACGATTAAGGGAATTGCGCGGACAACGGCCGAAGTTTCTGTTTATCAAAACGGCTATAGTATTTATAAAACGACGGTTGCCCCCGGCGCCTTTGAGATAAAAGATCTGTACTCTACCGGTAGCGCTGGCGATTTGTACGTCAATATTAAAGAGTCAGATGGCAGTCAGCAAAGTTTCGTCGTTCCTTACGCATCATTGGCGATTTTGCAGCGCGAAGGGCAGTTGGATTACACGTTTAGCAGCGGTAAGACCCGCTCGGCCAATTCAGGCGGTAAAGAATATAATTTTGTCCAGTCAACTTTGGCTTACGGGCTTTCCAGCAACGCCACGCTCTATACCGGGTTTCAGCAAGCTGAAGATCGGTATACGAATATACTCGTAGGTACCGGATTCAATCTCGGTGTTGTTGGCGCTCTTTCGCTGGATGCTTCCGGCTCTTTGGCTGAGATGAAAAATAACGATAACTCGCTCTTTGCAACTAAAGAGAAAGGGCAATCCTATCGCCTGCGTTTTAATAAAAGTTTTATGCAATCGGGGACCAGTTTTTCCGTCGCGGGTTATCGCTATTCCACTTCCGGATATTATTCTTTTGCCGACTTTATTGATGAGACTACCGCTGATAGTGACCGCAGTTCATTAACCGGTCGCAAAAAAGGTCGTTTTGATGCGTCAATTTCGCAAACGCTATCTGGCTACGGCTCACTGTCGCTTTCACTGGTCAATGAAACGTATTGGGATAACTCAAGAATGGCCTCTTTAGGCGTTGGTTATAGCGGTACTATCGGCAAAGTGTCTTACTTTGTTAATTACTCATACAACCGTAATGTCCAAAGTACAGACGATAGCGGGGAGAGCAATCCAGACAGCGACACTATCGTGTCACTCACGCTGAGTGTGCCGCTCGGCGAAACGATGTCAGCCAATTACAGTATGAGCGCAGGCCGTAAAAGCGATACCACGCACAGTGTCGGTCTTAACGGGATGATGCTTGCCGATCGTTCGCTGAACTGGAACGTTCAGCAAGGCTATGACGCCAGTGATAAAAGTATCTCCGGAAATATTGGCGTGGGTTATCAAGGATCAAGGGGCGAAGTGACCGCCGGATATGGTTACGATCGCTATAGCAACCACTACAACTATACGCTGCGTGGCGGCATGGTTGCTCATTCAGGTGGCCTTACGTTTTCTCGTTTTCTGGGGGAAAGCTCGGCGCTGGTTGAAACGCCAGGCGTCAGCGATGTGACGGTGCGCGGTCAAACGAACGTCAGCACCGATTCGGCGGGTTACGCTATTGTGCCTTATATCCGTCCTTATCATAGCAACAACTTGTCATTGGATGAGCAGCAGGTCACTGGCGCCGAAGTGGATAACGTGGTGAGAACCGTGGTGCCGACGCGCAACGCCATCGTGAAAGTAAAATACGATACCTATATTGGCTATAAGGCAATGATTACTTTAAAAACGAAGTCTGGAATTGTTCCATTTGGCGCCATCGTGTCTCTGGATAATAATAATGGACGAGCCAATGATATCCGCAGCAATATTGTTGGTGATGGCGGGCAGGTATATGTAACGGGTCTCCAGAAAAAAGGTGCGCTGCTTGTGAAATGGGGCAGCGGTGGCAATGAGCAGTGTCGGGCAGTTTATGACTTTAGCGGCCAGGTTTCGGACCAGGATATTATTTTCTATCAGGCTATTTGTTATTAACTTATCACGCTGAGAGTAATCAATGAGTAAAGCTAAAAAAATAACTTCGGTATTAACTTGCGCCCTTGTTTTATTGCCCGGCAGCTTTTTTATCGCGCCTTGCGCGCTGGCATATGATGAGTCGAGTACGCTTAATATTAACGTCACGGGAAGTATCGAGGAGCCCTCCTGCGAGGTGGCGGTTAAACCGTCAACCACCATCGACTTAGGCACGGTGTCCTATCAAACTCTGACGGGGAAAGCAGGATCCCATGGGCAAAGTACGCCGGTTAAATTAGAGTTTACTAACTGTGCTGCGGGTTTAACGTCGGTTACGCTATCATTCAGTGGTTCATCTTATGATGATACTTATCCTTCAATCTACAAAAGTAATCAAACAGGCAGTAACGGCGCCAGCGGCGTCGGAATGCAATTGCTTAGCCAAACCGACCAACAAACCTTAGGCCCCAACGAACGCTATCTCTATACCTTTGATAACACTGATACGCATACTTTTAATATGCTTGCTCGAATGTATTCACCCTATGGAAAAATAAGCGCTGGCGTAGTGGGTTTTACGGCCACGTTTGATGTGGCCTATAAATGATATTTATACAGGGAAGAGTATGAAAAAATACATTTTACTGTTACTGGTTATTATCTTTCCTGTTTATGGTTGGGCCTGTGATGGGATTAACTATGGCAGCGTCTCTATGACCAATTTGCCGGAGAAAATCCTCGTCAATGCCGGTAGCTATTCGGCTGGTACTATTTTATATGACTCCGGCAAAATTACGCGCGCGCAGACAACGTTATTAAATTGTGAAGGTGAAACCTACGCGCTTTTTAAGTGGGCATCAGACAATGCGGGTACGCTAATTGGCGATAATATCTATACCACCTCGGTTTCAGGCGTTGGTATTCGTGTGAAAGTCTGGCTAAATATCACTGGTGAGTACGGTGGCGATACCAACGATTTTAGCAGTGATTATCAAACGCATTATATTGGCGATGCGAACTATTATCTGGGCAAGCCTACGGGATTTGGTGATAGCTTCGCGACAACCAGTTACTCGCCCGCGTATCAACTACAGTTGGTCGCCACCGGCGGGCCGATCGCCAGCAATAGTACTTTAACGTTTGGCGATCCGATTTCCAGAGTATCGGTTCAGGATAATGTCGGCACCACCAGTATTTCTCCCTTGCATATCAGCGGCACCACCACGATTCAACTGACCCCGATGGGCTGTGTAACCAATAGCTCGGGGCTCAACTTCGCGATGGGGACGGTCAGCGCCTCGGCGTTTAATACCGCGACGAAAGTGGGCTCCGTCCGGCAATCTGTCACGCTCGCCTGCGAACCCGGGACTAACGTATCGATGCGGGTGACGGCGGCACAAGCGGGCGGTGATAACCCGGATAACACGGTGATGGCGCTGACTACAGATAGCAATGTCGCCACCGGCGTTGGCGTGCAGCTTAATCTGAATGGCGAGGCGCTACCGTTGAATACGGATATCAGCTTGTATTCTTCAAGCCGCACCACGGTGACCAATAGCGGCGCGGATGCTGGCTATACTATTTTTACTAATCCTGATAGCCCCGGCGGCGCCTATGCTTTAGACACGTTGCTATTCTCAACCAATTACTACAAAACAGGGGCGACGGTGACGGCGGGCTCGGCAAATGCGGCCGGGGTGATAACTTTTACCTATAACTAAACCTCAGCCTCCTCCCCAGCGCGAGGAAGAGGCTGATACGCTTAGTGCGCCTGACCGCGTTCGATACCGATACCGGTTTGCGAACGGATGAACTGAGCGCGGAACTGCTCGCGCTCGCGCATCCCTTCGGCGGAGTTATCGGTAATCGAGAACAGCCAGATGCCGATGAACGCGATGGCGATGGAGAACAGCGCCGGGTATTCATACGGGAAGACGGCTTTCTCGTGTCCGAGGATCTGCACCCATATAGTCGGGCCGAGGATCATTAGAATCACCGCGGTCAGCAGGCCGAGCCAGCCGCCAATCATCGCGCCGCGGGTGGTCAGTTTCGACCAGTACATCGACAGCAGGATAATCGGGAAGTTACAGCTGGCGGCGATAGAGAACGCCAGGCCGACCATGAAGGCGATATTCTGGTTTTCGAACAAAATCCCCAGCAGAATCGCCACCACGCCAAGGATCAGCACGGTGATTTTCGATACTTTCAGCTCCTGACGTTCGGTCGCGCCTTTACGGAACACGTTAGCGTAAAGATCGTGAGAGACCGCCGATGCCCCCGCCAGCGTCAGTCCGGCGACTACCGCCAGAATTGTGGCGAACGCCACCGCCGAGATAAAGCCGAGGAACAGGTTACCGCCGACGGCATCCGCCAGATGTACTGCCGCCATGTTGTTGCCGCCGATAAGCTGTCCGGCCGCGTCTTTAAACGCCGGATTCGCCCCCACCAGCATGATCGCGCCAAAGCCGATGATAAAGGTCAGAATATAGAAGTAACCCATGAAACCGGTGGCGTAGAACACGCTCTTACGCGCTTCTTTGGCGTCGCTGACGGTGAAGAAACGCATCAGAATATGCGGCAGGCCCGCGGTACCGAACATCAAGCCGAGACCGAGCGACAGCGCCGATATCGGGTCTTTCACCAGCCCGCCGGGGCTCATGATCGCCGCCCCTTTCGGGTGGACCGCCATCGCTTCAGTGAACAGATTATTGAAACTGAACCCGACGTGCTTCATCACCATAAAGGCCATAAAGCTGGCGCCGAACAGCAGCAGGACCGCTTTGATAATCTGCACCCAAGTGGTGGCAAGCATGCCGCCGAACAGCACGTACAACACCATCAGCACGCCGACCAGCACCACCGCCACGTGGTAGTTGAGGCCGAACAGCAGCTGGATGAGCTTACCGGCGCCAACCATCTGCGCGATCAGATACAGCGCCACCACCACCAGCGAACCGCAGGCGGAGAGGGTGCGAATCGGCCCCTGCTTCAGGCGATAAGACGCTACGTCGGCAAAGGTATAGCGGCCGAGGTTACGCAGGCGTTCGGCGATCAGGAACAGGATAATCGGCCAGCCGACGAGGAAGCCGAGCGAGTAGATCAGACCGTCGTAGCCGGAAGTGTAAACCAACGCGGAAATGCCGAGGAACGAGGCCGCGGACATAAAGTCGCCGGCAATCGCCAGACCGTTCTGGAAACCGGTGATATTGCCGCCTGCGGTGTAGTAATCGCTACGCGAACGTACGCGTTTTGACGCCCAGTAAGTGATATACAGCGTCAAGGCGACGAAAATCACGAACATGATAATCGCCTGCCAGTTGGTCGGCTGACGCTGCACCGCGCCGGTAATGGCATCGGCGGCGTTGGCCGCGAAAGGGAACGTGGCGGCAAGCGCCGTCAGGACTTTTTTCATGATGCTTGCACCTCGCTAATCACGCTTTTGGTCAACTTGTCGTATTCGCCGTTTGCCCGCCAGACGTAAATCCCGGTCAGAACGAAGGAGATGATAATGACGCCGATGCCAATAGGGATGCCGCGGGTGACGCTGGTGCCTTCATGCAGCGGCGTTCCCAGCCAGCCTGGCGCGAAGGCGATAAGCAAAATAAAACCTACGTAAATGACCAGCATAATGACTGACAGAATGGCGGCAAACCGTTGCCGTGATGCAACTAACTCCCTGAAATTCGCACTATTTTCTATCCGCTGACAAATTTGTTCATTCATCTTAGCGTCTCCAGAGGTAACCCTTATGTCATCCATCGGCTATCCGTCGGCAACAGTGACCCGCCCGACGTTATTACGTCGAGTAGCCGCTGGTTTACCGCTTTCCTGCTGAACAGAATCCTTGGGGGGAGTTTATGTTTTTAACCTCTCCCTCCTAAGAGGGAGAGGGGGGTAGGTATCGTGTTAAGAAGGCATCGCAATGGCCTGCTTCTCTTTGAGCAGTTTGTCCACTACGCCCGGATCGGCCAGCGTCGAGGTATCCCCGAGATTACTGGTATCGCCAGCGGCAATCTTACGCAGAATACGGCGCATGATTTTGCCGGAGCGGGTTTTTGGCAACGAGTCGGTCCAGTGCAGTACATCCGGCGTCGCCAGCGGGCCAATCTCTTTGCGCACCCAGTTACGTACTTCGGCATACAGTTCCGGCGTCGGCTCTTCACCGTGATTCAGCGTCACGTAAGCGTAGATGGCCTGGCCTTTGATGTTATGCGGAATGCCGACCACCGCCGCTTCGGCGATTTTCGGATGCGAAACCAGCGCGGATTCAATTTCCGCGGTGCCCAGACGGTGGCCGGAGACGTTCAGTACGTCATCGACGCGACCGGTTATCCAGTAATAACCATCTTCGTCGCGACGGGCGCCGTCGCCGCTAAAGTACATATTTTTAAAGGTCGAGAAGTAGGTCTGCTCGAAGCGTTCATGATCGCCAAACAGGGTACGCGCCTGGCCAGGCCAGGAGTCGGCGATCGCCAGGTTGCCCTCGGTCGCGCCTTCCAGCGGCGTCCCTTCGTTGTCCACCAGCACCGGCTGGACGCCGAAGAATGGACGCGTGGCGGAACCGGCTTTCAGCTCGGTGGCGCCCGGCAGCGGGGTAATCATGAAGCCGCCGGTTTCGGTCTGCCACCAGGTGTCCATCACCGGGCACTTCTCGTTGCCGATCTTCTTCCAGTACCACTCCCAGGCTTCCGGGTTAATCGGCTCGCCGACCGAGCCGAGAATGCGCAGTGAGGAACGATCGGTACCTTCGATAGCTTTGTCGCCTTCCGCCATCAGCGCGCGGATCGCCGTCGGCGCGGTGTACAGAATATTGACCTGATGTTTGTCCACCACCTGGCACATGCGCGCCGGGGTCGGCCAGTTTGGCACGCCTTCAAACATCAGCGTGGTGGCGCCGCAGGCCAGCGGGCCGTACAGCAGGTAGCTGTGACCGGTGACCCAGCCCACATCGGCGGTGCACCAGTAGATATCGCCCGGATGATAATCAAAGACGTATTTGAAGGTGGTCGCCGCATACACCAGATAGCCGCCGGTGGTGTGCAGTACGCCTTTCGGCTTGCCCGTTGAACCGGAGGTATAGAGGATAAAGAGCGGGTCTTCGGCGTTCATTTCCACCGCTTCATGCTGGTCATCCGCTTTTTCAATCAGATCGCTCCACCACAGATCGCGACCTTCCTGCCAGTCGATTTTGCCGCCGGTGCGTTTGAGTACCACCACGTGCTCGATGCTGGTGACGTGCGGATTTTTCAGCGCATCGTCGACGTTTTTCTTCAGCGGGATGGCGCGACCGGCGCGTAATCCTTCGTCAGAGGTGATCACCAGGCGAGCGCTGGAGTCGATAATACGACCGGCAACCGCTTCCGGCGAAAAGCCGCCGAAGATAACCGAATGGATGGCGCCGATGCGCGCGCAGGCCAGCATAGCGACGGCGGCTTCCGGCACCATCGGCATATAGATAGCAACGACATCGCCTTTTTTAATGCCCAGATCGAGCAATACGTTGGCAAAACGGCAAACATCGCGATGGAGTTGGCGATAAGTGATGTTTTTGCTCTTGCTGGCGTCGTCGCCTTCCCAGATGATCGCGGTTTGGTCGCCGCGCTCGTGCAGATGGCGGTCGAGGCAGTTGGCCGCGAGGTTCAGGGTGCCATCTTCATACCATTTGATGGAGATGTTTCCCGGGGCGAAAGAGGTATTTTTTACCTGCGTATAGGGCTTAATCCAGTCGAGGATTTTGCCTTGCTCACCCCAGAAGGCATCTGGGTTGCTGATGGATTGTTGGTAGTTCACCTGGTACTGTTGCGGATTCATCAGGCAATGTTCCGCAATCTCTGCGGGAATAGGGTGTTTATGTATTTGGCTCATGGCTTTTTTTCTCCTTTAACTTGTTAAATATATGTCAAATAACCGTTAAGAATAGGGGCTTTATGAGCTTTGTTTACTATTTGGGGGGCAGATCACGCATTGATTAAACTGAATGAAATTCAATCAAATGAAACTTTGAAGTGAAATAATTTACAGCGTGGATTTATAGAAACTGAATGTGTTAAATATTTTTTATAACAAATACTTATGCAATGTAATGCGCTGAAATGGGCGGATTTATGCAGAAAACCAGAGGAAAGCCCTGTTCTTAAAGGCTTGCGCAGCATGCCGTGCAAATGATACTGATATTGCGCGTTAAATAACCCCATAAAGCAACGCAACACAATTCATACCCCTTTCAGTGGGTGCCATTACCTCCCGGAATGGTGCCTTTCATTGAGGAAGTCAGTAGTGATGAAAAAAACAAAAGTCAGCCTGGCCTGGCAGATTTTGCTAGCCCTGGTGCTTGGCATACTTCTGGGCAGCTACCTGCATTACCACGCCGAAAGCCGTGATTGGTTAATCTCAAACCTCCTGACCCCGGCGGGCGATATCTTTATCCACCTGATTAAAATGATTGTCGTCCCGATTGTCATCTCGACGCTGGTGGTGGGCATTGCGGGTGTAGGCGACGCCAAGCAACTGGGCCGCATCGGCGCCAAGACCATTATCTATTTTGAAGTGATCACCACGGTGGCGATTGTGCTGGGGATCACCCTGGCGAACGTCTTCCAGCCGGGTAGCGGCATTGATATGTCGCAGTTGGCGGCGGTCGATATCTCGAAATATCAGAACACCACCGCAGAGGTGCAGAGCCACGCTCACGGCCTGATGGGGACTATCCTGTCGCTGGTGCCGACTAATATCGTCGCCTCGATGGCGAAAGGCGATATGCTGCCGATTATCTTCTTCTCGGTGCTGTTCGGTCTGGGGCTTTCTTCCCTGCCGTCTACTCACCGCGAACCGCTGGTGACCGTGTTCCGCTCCATCTCCGAAACCATGTTTAAAGTGACGCACATGGTGATGCGCTATGCGCCGGTCGGGGTCTTTGCCCTGATCTCGGTGACCGTCGCCACCTTCGGCTTCGCTTCGCTGTGGCCGCTGGCTAAGCTGGTTATCCTGGTTTACTTCGCGATTCTGTTCTTCGCGCTGGTGGTGCTGGGTATCGTGGCGCGGGTATGTGGGCTGAGCATCTGGATCCTGATTCGCATCCTCAAAGATGAGCTGATTCTGGCTTATTCCACGGCGAGCTCCGAGAGCGTGCTGCCGCGTATCATTGAGAAAATGGAAGCCTACGGCGCGCCGGCCTCAATCACCAGCTTCGTGGTGCCGACCGGGTACTCCTTTAACCTCGATGGTTCGACGCTATATCAGAGCATCGCGGCGATCTTCATCGCCCAGCTGTACGGTATCGACCTCTCCCTGTGGCAGGAAATCACTCTCGTGCTGACGTTGATGGTGACTTCAAAAGGCATCGCGGGCGTACCGGGCGTCTCCTTCGTGGTGCTGCTGGCGACCCTGGGTAGCGTGGGGATCCCGCTGGAAGGGCTGGCGTTTATTGCCGGCGTCGACCGTATCCTCGATATGGCGCGTACCGCGCTGAACGTGGTCGGCAACGCGCTGGCGGTGCTGGTTATCGCTAAGTGGGAACATAAGTTTGATCGCAAGAAAGCGCTGGCGTATGAACGCGAAGTGCTGGGCAAGTTTGATAAAACCGCCCAATAAGATGTCAGAGCCCGGCCATTCGCGCCGGGCTTTTTTTAGCCTTTGGTTATCCTGTCGAACTCTTCACATCCGGTATCAAACCCCTCCTGACAGCTGACGTTAAGCCAATGCAGCGCTTTTTGCGGGTTTGGTTCGATAAAACCTTTCTCTCCCTGCTGGAACATCATCCCAGCCCAGTATTCGGCATAGCCGGTGCGCGAAAGCGCCGAGCTGCCTTTGAAGTACTGCGCGGCCTTGAGGTCATCTTCCGGCGGCAGCACGCCGCTGGCGTAGATAAGCCCCAGTAGCATCTGCGCATCGACGGCAGAGTCGCTCTCTTCATCTTTGGCCGCATCCTGCAGCAGCCTGATGGCGTGCGCATAATCGGTGGGGCCAGCCTGCTGATTGACCAGCACGCGGGCGAGGATAATCTCGCCGGCCTTGCTGCCGGCCTGCACGGATTTTTCCGCTAGCTGTCGGGCCTGCTGATAGTCGGCCTGTTGCGGGTTACGGATTTTAAGCTGAGCCAGCAGCGCCAGCGCGTCGCCATCGCCCTGCGCCGCCGCTTTCTGCGCCCAGTATTCAGCCTGTTGATAGTTGCCGGAGCTAACCCAGGTATCCGCCAGATAAAACTGCGCGCGCGGATCGCCAGCTTCGGCCTGCTGTTGGTATTGGCTGCCCGGATCTGCAGCGTCTGCGGCGAAGGTTGTCAGCGCCAGCAGTAAATAGAGGTATTTCATTTTTTTATTATCAGTAAGGAAGACCCCCGCAGTATAAAGGGAGGCGGAAAAGAAGAAAATGGCGGGAATTAGCGGGGTGAATACCCGGATAGCGGCGCATAGCGCCTTATCCGGGCTACGGTTCGGTAGTCGGTTGGTAGCCCCGGTAAGCGTAAGCGCCACCGGGGGAGGGTTGGTAAGGCCGCCGAACCTTAACCCATCGCGCTTTCGCGCAGGCGGGCTTTCAGCTTGTTGTACTCGTCGATCACGTACTGCTCCGCCGCGCGCTGATCGGCAATCCGCTCAACGTTAACCGCGCAGTACTTGTACTCCGGCGTTTTGGTTATCGGGCTCAGGTTCTCCGACACCAGCTCGTTACAGGCGCCGATCCACCATTGGTAGGTCATGTACACCGCGCCTTTATTCGGCCGATCGCTGACCTGCGCGCGGGTGATGATGCGCCCCTTACGCGAATTGACCCACACCAGCGCTTCATCCTCGATGCCTAACCGTTCGGCGTCGGCGGTGTTGATTTGCGCATAGCCCGGTTCATCCGCCAGCGCCGCCAGCGCCGCACAGTTGCCGGTCATCGAACGGCAGGAGTAGTGACCGACTTCGCGTACCGTTGAGAGCACCATCGGGTACTCGTCGGTGAGCTTATCGATCGGCGCGACCCAGTCGCAGGTGAAGAACTGCGCCAGCCCGTTCGGGGTATCGAACTTCTCTTTAAACAGATACGACGTCCCCTGGTCGGCGTCGGACTCATCGCGGCATGGCCACATGACATAGCCGAGCTCGCCCATTTTTTCATAGGTAGCGCCGTAGAAGTCCGGGCACAGATGCCGCAACTCATCCCAGATCTCCTGGGTGTTGTTGTAGTGCATCGG
>NZ_JAQIRN010000014.1:0-34168 GCF_050600815.1 Klebsiella sp. 141161
ATCAAAATGGTTGTTACCCTGATCCACCCGATCGCGATGGACGACGGTCTGCGTTTCGCAATCCGTGAAGGCGGCCGTACCGTTGGCGCGGGCGTGGTTGCTAAAGTTCTCGGCTAATCGCTGATAACATTTGACGCAATGCGCAATAAAAGGGCATCATTTGATGCCCTTTTTGCACGCTTTCACACCAGAACCTGGCTCATCAGTGATTTTTTTTGTCATAATCATTGCTGAGACAGGCTCTGAAGAGGGCGTAAAGTCCGAAACGCAGCAGAGCATTTCGGTTTGGTCGCCTCGCATTTAACGCGGGGCGAAGATGTTTGTCTGAATTCTTGTGACAGGTTGGTTTATGAGTGCGAATACCGAAGCTCAAGGGAGCGGGCGCGGCCTGGAAGCGTTGAAGTGGGTTATCGTTGCCGTGCTGCTGATCGTAGCCATCGTAGGCAACTTCCTTTATCGCGACATTATGCTGGCGATCCGTGCGCTGGCTGTTGTGATTCTTATCGCTGCTGCCGGTGGCGTCGCTCTGTTAACGACAAAAGGTAAGGCGACTGTCGCCTTCGCCCGCGAAGCGAGAACCGAAGTCCGCAAAGTGATCTGGCCGACCCGCCAGGAAACGCTGCACACCACGCTGATTGTTGCTGCCGTAACTGCAGTAATGTCACTGATCCTGTGGGGACTGGATGGTATTCTGGTTCGCCTGGTATCCTTTATCACTGGCCTGAGGTTCTGAGATGTCTGAAGCTCCTAAAAAGCGCTGGTACGTCGTTCAGGCGTTTTCCGGTTTTGAAGGTCGCGTAGCTACGTCGCTGCGTGAACATATCAAATTACACAACATGGAAGAGTTGTTTGGCGAAGTCATGGTTCCGACCGAAGAAGTGGTTGAAATCCGTGGCGGCCAGCGTCGCAAAAGCGAACGCAAATTCTTCCCAGGCTACGTTCTGGTTCAGATGGTCATGAACGACGCGAGCTGGCACCTGGTGCGCAGCGTCCCGCGTGTGATGGGCTTCATCGGCGGTACTTCCGACCGTCCGGCGCCGATCAGCGACAAAGAAGTCGATGCCATCATGAACCGTCTGCAGCAGGTTGGCGATAAGCCGCGTCCGAAAACGCTGTTTGAGCCGGGCGAAATGGTTCGCGTCAACGATGGTCCGTTTGCTGACTTTAACGGCGTTGTTGAAGAAGTGGACTACGAGAAGTCTCGCCTGAAAGTTTCCGTTTCTATCTTCGGTCGTGCGACTCCGGTAGAACTGGACTTCGGTCAGGTTGAGAAGGCGTAAGCCGGCGATCAAAAAAGCAGCGATTTAATCGTTGCATAGGGCGCGAAATTGGCATACAATTTCGCGCCTTTTGTTTTTATGGGCCTGGCCCGTAAAACGATGTTTAATCACGGGGAGCTTCTCTGAAGCGTTAATACCCAATTTGAGGATTTAAGAATGGCTAAGAAAGTACAAGCCTACGTCAAGCTGCAGGTTGCAGCTGGTATGGCAAACCCGAGTCCGCCGGTTGGTCCAGCACTGGGTCAGCAGGGCGTTAACATCATGGAATTCTGCAAAGCGTTCAACGCAAAAACTGAATCCATGGAAAAAGGTCTGCCAATCCCGGTTGTTATCACCGTTTACGCTGACCGTTCTTTCACTTTCGTTACCAAAACTCCGCCGGCAGCAGTTCTGCTGAAAAAAGCGGCTGGTATCAAGTCCGGCTCCGGTAAGCCGAACAAAGAGAAAGTTGGTAAAATTTCCCGCGCTCAGCTGCAGGAAATCGCGCAGACCAAAGCTGCCGACATGACTGGTGCCGACATTGAAGCGATGACTCGCTCCATCGAAGGTACTGCACGTTCCATGGGCCTGGTAGTGGAGGACTAAGAAATGGCTAAACTGACCAAGCGCATGTCCGTGATTCGTGAGAAAGTTGATGCAACTAAACAGTATGACATCAACGAAGCCATCTCTCTGCTGAAAGAACTGGCGACCGCTAAGTTCGTTGAAAGCGTTGACGTTGCTGTAAACCTGGGCATCGATGCTCGTAAATCTGACCAGAACGTACGTGGTGCAACTGTACTGCCGCACGGTACTGGCCGTTCTGTTCGCGTTGCCGTATTTGCACAGGGCCCGAACGCTGAAGCTGCTAAAGCTGCAGGCGCCGAGCTGGTAGGTATGGAAGATCTGGCTGACCAGATCAAGAAAGGCGAAATGAACTTTGACGTTGTTATTGCTTCCCCGGATGCAATGCGCGTTGTTGGCCAGCTGGGCCAGGTTCTGGGCCCGCGCGGCCTGATGCCAAACCCGAAAGTTGGTACCGTAACTCCTAACGTTGCTGAAGCGGTTAAGAACGCTAAAGCTGGTCAGGTTCGTTATCGTAACGACAAAAACGGCATCATCCACACCACCATCGGTAAAGTGGACTTTGACGCTGACAAACTGAAAGAAAACCTGGAAGCTCTGCTGGTTGCGCTGAAAAAAGCAAAACCGACTCAGGCTAAAGGCGTGTACATCAAGAAAGTTAGCATCTCCACCACCATGGGTGCAGGTGTTGCAGTAGATCAGGCTGGCCTGAACGCTTCTGCAAACTAATGCCTTTACGTGGGCGGTGATTTTGTCTACAATCTTACCCCCACGTTTGCTAACGAAAGTTAGCGGCTAACAGATTTGTTCGTTGGAGCCTGGCCTATCCAGGCCTCCGTCGAAGACCGCAGGTGTTTCGTAAGAAACTTAATCCCCTGCGTAGACGGTGACAGAACGCTAAGATTATTTTTTGGATACTCTGGCTTGTTTCTGCTCACCGTATTAAGACGCTCTATTCGTTGAATAGAGTGAAGTGAGTTCCAGAGCATAAGCTCTGGCAAACATCCAGGAGCAAAGCTAATGGCTTTAAATCTTCAAGACAAACAAGCGATTGTTGCTGAAGTCAGCGAAGTAGCCAAAGGCGCGCTGTCTGCAGTAGTTGCGGATTCCCGTGGCGTAACTGTAGATAAAATGACTGAACTGCGTAAAGCAGGTCGTGAAGCTGGCGTTTACATGCGTGTTGTTCGTAACACCCTGCTGCGCCGCGTCGTTGAAGGTACTCCGTTCGAGTGCCTGAAAGACACGTTTGTTGGTCCGACCCTGATTGCATACTCTATGGAACACCCGGGCGCTGCTGCTCGTCTGTTCAAAGAGTTCGCGAAAGCGAATGCAAAATTTGAGGTCAAAGCCGCTGCCTTTGAAGGTGAGCTGATCCCGGCGTCGCAAATCGACCGCCTGGCAACTCTGCCGACCTACGAAGAAGCAATTGCACGCCTGATGGCAACCATGAAAGAAGCTTCGGCTGGCAAACTGGTTCGTACTCTGGCTGCTGTACGCGATGCGAAAGAAGCTGCTTAATCGCAGTTATCTTTGTAAAGCACTCGCTTACGTATAAACTTATTCTGATATTCAGGAACAATTTAAATGTCTATCACTAAAGATCAAATCATTGAAGCAGTATCCGCTATGTCCGTAATGGACGTTGTTGAGCTGATCTCTGCAATGGAAGAAAAATTCGGTGTTTCCGCTGCTGCTGCTGTAGCTGTAGCTGCTGGCCCGGCTGAAGCTGCTGAAGAAAAAACTGAATTCGACGTAATTCTGAAAGCTGCTGGCGCTAACAAAGTTGCTGTTATCAAAGCAGTACGTGGCGCGACTGGCCTGGGTCTGAAAGAAGCTAAAGACCTGGTAGAAGCTGCACCGGCTGCACTGAAAGAAGGCATCAGCAAAGACGACGCTGAAGCTCTGAAAAAATCTCTGGAAGAAGCTGGCGCTGAAGTTGAAGTTAAATAAGCCAACCCTTCCGGTTGCAGCCTGAGAAATTAGGCTGAGGCTGGTGACTTTTTAGTCACCAGCCTTTTTGCGCTGTAAGGCGCCAGTAGCATTTCACACTGTTTGACTGCTGGTTTGCCTCACAATGCTTGTTTCTATCGACGACTTAATATACTGCGACAGGTTAGGGTTCCTGGGCTGTGTAAATCGCAATGAAATGGTTTAAGCGTGATAGCAACAGGCATTGCGGAAAGTGTTCCATTTTCCGGTCAACAAAATAGTGTTGCATAAAAAACTGCCCTTTCCGGGCAGATGGGTCGACTTGTCAGCGAGCTGAGGAACCCTATGGTTTACTCCTATACCGAGAAAAAACGTATTCGTAAGGATTTTGGTAAACGTCCACAAGTTCTGGATGTGCCTTATCTCCTTTCTATCCAGCTTGACTCGTTCCAGAAGTTTATCGAGCAAGATCCTGAAGGGCAGTATGGTCTGGAAGCAGCCTTCCGTTCCGTATTCCCGATTCAGAGCTACAGCGGTAATTCAGAGCTGCAATACGTCAGCTACCGTCTGGGCGAACCTGTTTTTGATGTTAAAGAATGTCAGATCCGTGGCGTGACGTATTCCGCACCGCTGCGCGTGAAACTGCGTCTGGTGATCTACGAGCGCGAAGCGCCGGAAGGCACCGTTAAAGACATTAAAGAACAAGAAGTCTACATGGGCGAAATCCCGCTCATGACCGACAATGGTACCTTCGTTATCAACGGTACCGAGCGTGTTATCGTTTCTCAGCTGCACCGTAGCCCGGGCGTCTTCTTTGACAGTGACAAAGGTAAGACTCACTCTTCCGGTAAGGTCCTGTATAACGCACGTATCATCCCTTACCGTGGTTCCTGGCTGGACTTCGAATTCGACCCGAAAGACAACCTGTTCGTTCGTATCGACCGTCGTCGTAAACTGCCTGCAACCATCATTCTGCGCGCGCTGAATTACACCACTGAGCAGATCCTTGACCTGTTCTTCGAGAAAGTGGTCTTTGAAATTCGCGACAACAAGCTGCAGATGGAGCTGGTACCGGAGCGTCTGCGCGGTGAAACCGCCTCCTTCGATATCGAAGCCAACGGTAAAGTGTACGTTGAGAAAGGCCGTCGTATTACCGCGCGCCATATTCGCCAACTGGAAAAAGACGATATCAAACATATCGAAGTTCCGGTTGAGTACATCGCGGGCAAAGTTGCTTCTAAAGACTACATCGACGAAGCGACTGGCGAACTGATCTGCCCGGCGAACATGGAGCTGAGCCTGGATCTGCTGGCTAAACTGAGCCAGTCCGGCCACAAGCGTATCGAAACGCTGTTCACCAACGATCTGGACCACGGTCCGTACATTTCTGAAACTGTACGCGTCGACCCAACCAACGATCGTCTGAGCGCGCTGGTAGAAATCTACCGCATGATGCGCCCGGGTGAGCCGCCGACTCGTGAAGCGGCTGAAAGCCTGTTTGAGAACCTGTTCTTCTCCGAAGACCGCTACGATCTGTCCGCGGTTGGTCGTATGAAGTTCAACCGTTCTCTGCTGCGCGACGAAATCGAAGGTTCCGGTATCCTGAGCAAAGACGACATCATCGAAGTGATGAAGAAGCTCATCGATATCCGTAACGGTAAAGGCGAAGTCGATGATATCGACCACCTCGGCAACCGTCGTATCCGTTCCGTTGGCGAAATGGCGGAAAACCAGTTCCGCGTTGGCCTGGTGCGTGTAGAGCGTGCGGTTAAAGAGCGTCTGTCTCTGGGCGATCTGGATACCCTGATGCCTCAGGATATGATCAACGCCAAGCCGATTTCCGCAGCAGTGAAAGAGTTCTTTGGTTCCAGCCAGCTGTCCCAGTTTATGGACCAGAACAACCCGCTGTCTGAGATTACGCACAAACGTCGTATCTCCGCACTCGGCCCAGGCGGTCTGACCCGTGAACGCGCAGGCTTCGAAGTTCGAGACGTACACCCGACTCACTACGGTCGCGTATGTCCAATCGAAACGCCTGAAGGTCCGAACATCGGTCTGATCAACTCCCTGTCCGTGTACGCACAGACTAACGAATACGGTTTCCTTGAGACCCCGTATCGTAAAGTGACCGACGGTGTTGTTACCGACGAAATTCATTACCTGTCTGCTATCGAAGAAGGTAACTACGTCATTGCTCAGGCGAACTCCAACCTGGATGACGAAGGCCACTTTGTTGAAGATCTGGTTACCTGCCGTAGTAAAGGCGAATCCAGCTTGTTCAGCCGCGACCAGGTTGACTACATGGACGTATCCACCCAGCAGGTGGTATCCGTCGGTGCGTCCCTGATCCCGTTCCTGGAACACGATGACGCCAACCGTGCATTGATGGGTGCGAACATGCAACGTCAGGCGGTTCCGACTCTGCGCGCTGATAAGCCGCTGGTTGGTACCGGTATGGAACGTGCTGTTGCCGTTGACTCCGGTGTTACTGCGGTAGCTAAACGTGGCGGTACCGTTCAGTACGTGGATGCTTCCCGTATCGTTATCAAAGTTAACGAAGACGAGATGTACCCGGGCGAAGCAGGTATCGACATCTATAACCTGACCAAGTACACCCGTTCTAACCAGAACACCTGCATCAACCAGATGCCTTGCGTGTCTCTGGGCGAACCAATTGAACGCGGCGACGTCTTGGCCGACGGCCCGTCCACCGACCTCGGTGAACTGGCGCTGGGTCAGAACATGCGCGTAGCGTTCATGCCGTGGAACGGCTACAACTTCGAAGACTCCATCCTCGTATCCGAGCGTGTTGTCCAGGAAGACCGTTTCACCACCATCCACATTCAGGAACTGGCATGCGTGTCCCGTGACACCAAGCTGGGGCCGGAAGAGATCACCGCTGACATCCCGAACGTGGGTGAAGCTGCGCTCTCTAAACTGGATGAATCCGGTATCGTTTATATCGGTGCGGAAGTGACCGGCGGCGACATTCTGGTTGGTAAGGTAACCCCGAAAGGTGAAACCCAGCTGACTCCGGAAGAGAAACTGCTGCGCGCGATCTTCGGTGAGAAAGCGTCTGACGTTAAAGACTCTTCTCTGCGCGTACCGAACGGTGTCTCTGGTACCGTTATCGACGTTCAGGTGTTTACCCGTGACGGCGTAGAAAAAGACAAGCGTGCTCTTGAGATCGAAGAGATGCAGCTGAAGCAGGCTAAAAAAGACCTGTCTGAAGAACTGCAGATCCTCGAAGCTGGTCTGTTCAGCCGTATCTACGCTGTGCTGGTTGCCGGTGGCGTTGAAGCTGACAAGCTCGACAAACTGCCGCGCGATCGCTGGCTGGAACTGGGCCTGACCGACGAAGAGAAACAAAATCAGCTGGAGCAACTGGCTGAGCAGTATGACGAACTGAAACACGAGTTCGAGAAAAAACTCGAAGCGAAACGCCGTAAAATCACCCAAGGCGACGATCTGGCACCGGGCGTGCTGAAGATTGTTAAGGTATACCTGGCCGTTAAACGTCGTATCCAGCCTGGTGATAAGATGGCAGGTCGTCACGGTAACAAGGGTGTTATCTCTAAGATCAACCCGATCGAAGATATGCCGCACGATGCTAACGGTACGCCGGTAGATATCGTACTAAACCCGCTGGGCGTACCGTCTCGTATGAACATCGGTCAGATCCTGGAAACTCACCTGGGTATGGCTGCCAAAGGTATCGGCGATAAGATCAACGCCATGCTGAAACAGCAGCAAGAAGTCGCGAAACTGCGCGAATTCATCCAGCGTGCTTACGATCTGGGCGCTGACGTTCGCCAGAAAGTTGACCTGAATACCTTCAGCGATGAAGAAGTTCTGCGTCTGGCTGAAAACCTGCGTAAAGGCATGCCGATCGCAACGCCGGTATTCGACGGTGCGAAAGAAGCTGAAATCAAAGAGCTGCTGCAGCTGGGCGACCTGCCGACTTCCGGTCAGATCACTCTGTTTGACGGCCGCACCGGTGAACAGTTCGAACGTCCGGTAACCGTGGGTTACATGTACATGCTGAAACTGAACCACCTGGTCGACGACAAAATGCACGCTCGTTCCACCGGTTCTTATAGCCTGGTTACTCAGCAGCCGCTGGGTGGTAAGGCGCAGTTCGGTGGTCAGCGCTTCGGTGAGATGGAAGTGTGGGCGCTGGAAGCATACGGCGCGGCCTACACCCTGCAGGAAATGCTCACCGTTAAGTCTGATGACGTGAACGGTCGTACCAAGATGTATAAAAACATCGTGGACGGCAACCACCAGATGGAACCGGGCATGCCGGAATCCTTCAACGTACTGTTGAAAGAAATCCGCTCGCTGGGCATCAACATCGAACTGGAAGACGAGTAACTCTCGCTCAAACAGGTCACTGGTGCCGGGGTAAAACCCGGCGCCAGATTGTGCTAACTCCGACGGGAGCAAATCCGTGAAAGACTTATTAAAGTTTCTGAAAGCGCAAACTAAAACCGAAGAGTTTGATGCGATCAAAATTGCTCTGGCATCGCCAGACATGATCCGTTCATGGTCTTTCGGTGAAGTTAAAAAGCCGGAAACCATTAACTACCGTACGTTCAAGCCAGAACGTGACGGTCTGTTCTGCGCTCGTATTTTCGGGCCAGTAAAAGACTATGAGTGCCTGTGCGGTAAGTACAAGCGCCTGAAACACCGTGGTGTTATCTGTGAGAAGTGCGGCGTTGAAGTGACCCAGACCAAAGTGCGTCGTGAGCGCATGGGCCACATCGAGCTGGCGTCTCCGACTGCCCACATCTGGTTCCTGAAGTCTCTGCCGTCCCGTATCGGTCTGCTGCTGGATATGCCGCTGCGTGATATCGAACGCGTACTGTACTTTGAATCTTATGTTGTTATCGAAGGTGGCATGACCAACCTCGAACGCAACCAGATTCTGACTGAAGAGCAGTACCTGGACGCGCTGGAAGAGTTCGGTGACGAATTCGACGCGAAGATGGGCGCCGAAGCTATTCAGGCCCTGCTGAAAAGCATGGACCTGGAGCAAGAGTGCGAGCAGCTGCGTGAAGAGCTGAACGAAACCAACTCCGAAACCAAGCGTAAAAAGCTGACCAAGCGCATTAAGCTGCTGGAAGCGTTCGTTCAATCTGGCAACAAGCCGGAGTGGATGATCCTGACCGTTCTGCCGGTTCTGCCGCCAGATCTGCGTCCGCTGGTTCCGCTGGATGGCGGTCGTTTTGCGACTTCTGACCTGAACGATCTGTATCGTCGCGTCATTAACCGTAACAACCGTCTGAAACGTCTGCTGGATCTGGCTGCGCCGGACATCATCGTACGCAACGAAAAACGTATGCTGCAGGAAGCGGTCGACGCCCTGCTGGATAACGGTCGTCGCGGTCGTGCGATCACCGGTTCCAACAAACGTCCTCTGAAATCTTTGGCCGATATGATCAAAGGTAAACAGGGTCGTTTCCGTCAGAACCTGCTCGGTAAGCGTGTTGACTACTCCGGTCGTTCTGTAATCACCGTAGGTCCATACCTGCGTCTGCATCAGTGCGGTCTGCCGAAGAAAATGGCGCTGGAGCTGTTCAAACCGTTCATCTACGGCAAGCTGGAACTGCGTGGCCTGGCCACCACCATCAAAGCCGCTAAGAAAATGGTTGAGCGCGAAGAAGCTGTCGTTTGGGATATCCTGGACGAAGTTATCCGCGAACACCCGGTACTGCTGAACCGTGCGCCAACACTGCACCGTTTGGGTATCCAGGCATTCGAACCGGTTCTGATCGAAGGTAAAGCTATTCAGCTGCACCCGCTGGTTTGTGCGGCATATAACGCCGACTTCGATGGTGACCAGATGGCTGTTCACGTACCGCTGACGCTGGAAGCCCAGCTGGAAGCGCGTGCGCTGATGATGTCTACCAACAACATCCTGTCCCCGGCGAACGGCGAACCAATCATCGTTCCGTCTCAGGACGTTGTACTGGGTCTGTACTACATGACCCGTGACTGTGTTAACGCCAAAGGCGAAGGCATGGTGCTGACTGGCCCGAAAGAAGCGGAGCGTATTTATCGCGCCGGTCTGGCCTCTCTGCATGCGCGCGTTAAAGTGCGTATCACCGAATACGAAAAAGACGACAATGGTGAGTTCGTCGCGAAGACCAGCCTGAAAGACACGACCATTGGCCGTGCCATTCTGTGGATGATCGTACCGAAAGGTCTGCCGTTCTCTATCGTGAACCAGGCGCTCGGTAAGAAAGCGATCTCCAAGATGCTGAACACCTGTTACCGTATTCTGGGTCTGAAACCGACCGTTATTTTTGCGGACCAGACGATGTACACCGGCTTTGCTTATGCAGCGCGTTCAGGTGCATCCGTTGGTATCGATGACATGGTCATCCCGGAGAAAAAATACGAAATCATCAGCGAAGCGGAAGCTGAAGTTGCTGAGATTCAGGAACAGTTCCAGTCTGGTCTGGTCACCGCGGGCGAACGCTACAACAAAGTTATCGATATCTGGGCTGCGGCGAACGATCGTGTATCCAAAGCGATGATGGATAACCTGCAAACCGAAACCGTTATTAACCGTGACGGTCAGGAAGAGCAGCAGGTTTCCTTCAACAGCATCTACATGATGGCCGACTCCGGTGCGCGTGGTTCTGCTGCACAGATTCGTCAGCTGGCTGGTATGCGTGGTCTGATGGCGAAGCCGGATGGCTCCATCATCGAAACGCCGATCACCGCGAACTTCCGTGAAGGTCTGAACGTACTCCAGTACTTCATCTCCACCCACGGTGCTCGTAAAGGTCTGGCGGATACCGCACTGAAGACAGCGAACTCCGGTTACCTGACTCGTCGTCTGGTTGACGTTGCGCAGGACCTGGTTGTCACTGAAGACGACTGCGGCACCCTGGAAGGCATCACCATGACGCCGGTTATCGAAGGTGGCGATGTTAAAGAGCCGCTGCGCGATCGCGTACTGGGTCGTGTGACTGCTGAAGACGTTCTGAAGCCGGGTACCGCGGACATTCTGGTTCCACGCAACACGCTGCTGCACGAGCACTGGTGTGATCTGCTGGAAGAGAACTCCGTTGACTCCGTCAAAGTTCGTTCCGTTGTATCCTGTGACACCGACTTTGGTGTATGTGCGCACTGCTACGGTCGTGACCTGGCGCGTGGCCACATCATCAACAAAGGTGAGGCTATCGGCGTTATCGCGGCACAGTCCATCGGTGAGCCGGGTACACAGCTGACGATGCGTACGTTCCACATCGGTGGTGCGGCATCTCGTGCGGCTGCTGAATCCAGCATCCAGGTGAAAAACAAAGGTAGCATCCGTCTGAGCAACGCGAAGTCGGTTGTGAACTCCAGCGGTAAACTGGTTATCACCTCTCGTAACACCGAACTGAAGCTGATCGACGAATTCGGTCGTACGAAAGAAAGCTATAAAGTGCCTTACGGCTCCGTTATGGCTAAAGGCGATGGCGAACAGGTTGCTGGCGGTGAAACCGTTGCAAACTGGGATCCGCATACCATGCCGGTTATCACCGAAGTGAGTGGTTTTGTCCGCTTCACTGACATGATCGACGGCCAGACCATTACTCGTCAGACCGACGAGCTGACCGGTCTGTCTTCGCTGGTGGTTCTGGATTCCGCAGAACGTACCTCCGGTGGTAAAGATCTGCGTCCGGCGCTGAAAATTGTTGATGCTCAGGGCAACGACGTTCTGATCCCAGGCACCGATATGCCTGCTCAGTACTTCCTGCCGGGTAAAGCGATTGTTCAGCTGGAAGATGGCGTACAGATCAGCTCTGGTGACACCCTGGCGCGTGTACCGCAGGAATCTGGCGGTACCAAGGACATCACCGGTGGTCTGCCGCGCGTTGCGGATCTGTTCGAAGCACGTCGTCCGAAAGAGCCGGCAATCCTGGCTGAAATCAGCGGCATCATTTCCTTCGGTAAAGAAACCAAAGGGAAACGTCGTCTGGTTATCACCCCGGTAGACGGTAGCGAACCGTACGAAGAGATGATCCCGAAATGGCGTCAGCTGAACGTGTTCGAAGGTGAACGTGTAGAACGTGGTGACGTGGTTTCCGACGGTCCGGAAGCGCCGCACGACATTCTGCGTCTTCGTGGCGTACACGCGGTAACGCGTTACATCACCAACGAAGTGCAGGACGTTTATCGTCTGCAAGGCGTTAAGATTAACGATAAGCACATTGAAGTTATCGTTCGTCAGATGCTGCGTAAAGCGACCATCGAAAGTGCTGGTAGCTCTGACTTCCTCGAAGGCGAGCAGGTTGAATACTCCCGCGTTAAGATCGCTAACCGCGAGCTTGAAGCGAATGGCAAAGTTGCGGCAACCTATTCCCGCGACCTGCTGGGTATCACCAAAGCGTCTCTGGCAACCGAGTCCTTCATCTCCGCGGCATCGTTCCAGGAGACCACTCGCGTGCTGACCGAAGCAGCCGTTGCGGGCAAACGCGACGAACTGCGCGGTCTGAAAGAGAACGTCATCGTGGGTCGTCTGATCCCGGCGGGTACCGGTTATGCGTACCACCAGGATCGTATGCGCCGTCGCGCAGCAGGCGAGCAGCCGGCTGCACCGCAGGTGAGCGTAGAAGAAGCGTCTGCCAACCTGGCAGAACTGCTGAACGCAGGCTTGGGCGGTTCTGACAACGATTAATCGTTGATTCGCTAAGCGCTTAAAAGCCAGTCAGGTTTCCTGACTGGCTTTTTTATTATCTGTCGATTTATTTCACCTAAACTGAATTACATTTATTTAATGTAATTGCCGCAATTAATTAGCAAATTAAACATTCTTGATAATTATCTATTTGCTATTTCTTTATGCCATCACTAATCGATGGATAAAAATTCTACATGTATCAAAAAATAAGCGCCGCAAACGCTATATAGTCAAAACACTCAAAGAATCATGTGATTACTTTCCCAGTCCTTTTCGGTTTACTGCAACTGAGGGGTTCGCTGCGCCTGTTAAAAGGCAATGGAGGAGGTGAGCAAAAATAAAAATAAAACGGAGAGTATTGTCGTTATTTAATGGATAGCTTCTGGGGGATGCATGGAATTTGCTATACAGCTCATCATTATCTTAATTTGTCTGTTCTACGGCGCGAAAAAGGGTGGTATTGCGCTCGGTCTTTTAGGCGGCATTGGCTTAGTTATCTTAGTTTTTGTCTTTCATCTTAAACCAGGAAAGCCACCGGTTGATGTCATGCTGGTCATTATCGCGGTGGTGGCCGCCTCGGCGACGCTACAGGCATCCGGCGGTTTAGACGTGATGCTGCAGATTGCCGAGAAGCTCCTGCGGCGCAATCCCAAATATGTTTCTATCGTCGCGCCATTCGTCACCTGTACGTTGACGATCCTGTGCGGTACCGGGCACGTGGTGTATACGATCCTGCCAATTATTTACGACGTGGCGATTAAAAATAATATTCGCCCGGAACGGCCGATGGCGGCGAGCTCGATTGGCGCCCAGATGGGGATCATTGCCAGCCCGGTTTCGGTGGCGGTGGTCTCGCTGGTGGCGATGCTCGGAAACTTTACCTTTAACGGTAAGCATCTTGAGTTTCTCGATCTACTGGCGATAACCATTCCGTCAACGCTGCTGGGGATCCTGGCGATTGGTATCTTCAGTTGGTTCCGCGGTAAGGACCTTGATAAAGACGAGACCTTCCAGGCGTTTATTGCGATACCGGAAAACCGTCATTATGTTTATGGCGATACGGCCACGCTATTGGATAAAAAGCTGCCGACCAGCAACTGGATTGCGATGTGGATCTTCCTTGCCTCAATTGCCGTGGTGGCGCTGTTGGGCGCGTTTTCCGAACTGCGTCCGGCGTTCGATGATAAGCCTCTCTCAATGGTACTGGTGATCCAGATGTTTATGCTGCTCTCCGGGGCGCTTATCATCATCATTACCAAAACTAACCCGGCATCGATTTCAAAAAATGAGGTTTTCCGCTCGGGGATGATCGCTATCGTCGCGGTATATGGTATCGCATGGATGGCGGAAACCATGTTCGGCGCGCACATGACCGAGATTAAAGGCGTGCTCGGAGAGATGGTGAAGGAGTACCCGTGGGCCTACGCTATCGTGCTGTTATTGGTATCGAAGTTCGTCAACTCCCAGGCGGCGGCGCTGGCGGCGATTGTTCCGGTAGCGCTGGCGATCGGCGTTGACCCGGCCTATATCGTCGCTTCCGCGCCCGCCTGCTACGGCTATTATATCCTGCCGACCTACCCAAGCGATCTGGCGGCGATTCAGTTTGACCGTTCAGGCACGACCCATATTGGCCGCTTCGTCATAAACCATAGCTTTATCCTGCCGGGATTAATTGGCGTGAGCGTTTCTTGCGTCTTTGGCTGGGTGTTCGCGGCGATGTACGGTTTTCTGTAAGTGAGACAGGCGCCGCTGGCGGCGCCTGATGATTCATCGGGATTATTGTGCGGGCGGCAGGCGGCGATACAGTTCGATCATATCGGTCGCTAAATCCTGAATCACCATCGCGTTCATCAGATGGTCCTGCGAGTGCACGGTAATCAGGTTCACCGGCAGCTTGCCGCTGCCTTCATCCAGGCCGATAAGCTGGGTCTGGATTTTATGCGCATGCTTCACAAACTCGTGTGAGTCTGCCATAGCCTGTTCGGCGGCGGCGAAATCGCCTTTACGCGCCTGCTGTAGGGCGGTGAGGGCAGAACTGCGCGCGGAGCCGGCGTTGACCAGCAGCTCCATGATAATCGTCTCTAAATCTTCCATGCCTTACTCCATCAGCTTCAGGGCTTTATCCAGAACGGCATCGCCTTTCATCATGCCGTAATCCATCATATCGATAACGGCGACCTTTTTACCGACCGGGTCGGCTAGCGCCTGTAATTTCGCCTGCTCATACTTCACCTGTGGGCCGAGCAGGATAATATCCGCCGCGGCCAGGTTATCCTTGAACTCCGCTACCGGCACGGCTTTGATCGAGACTTCGATGCCTTTCTTTTGCGCGGCGTCTTTCATGCGTTGCACCAGCATGCTGGTGGACATTCCTGCGGCACAGCATAAAACGATATTCTTCATAGTTTCATCGCCCTTATGTATGTTCCTTGATGCATCATCTTTATCGCGGGCGGCGGCGCGGCACAACCGCTTCACCATGATTGTGTGTAAAACATCACAAAAAATGAAACCGGTTTCAATTTTGCAGCGGCAGAGATAAAAAGGCCCGCAAAAGCGGGCTATCAGGGAGTTATGCTCAGGCGCGAACGATTCGGTTCTTGCCCTGCTGTTTGGCCTTATACAACGCTTCATCCACGCTAACGACCAGTTTTTCCAGCGGCTCCATATTCCATTCCCCGAGGCCGGCGCTAAAGGTGACGGTTAATCCTTCTTCGCGCCAGGTTCGGCTGGCAACGTTAAGACGCCAGCTCTCCAGAATGGTGAGCGCATTGTCGATATGTTCGGCAGGGAAGATGACGGCAAACTCTTCGCCGCCGTAGCGGTAAAGCGAGATCTCCTGCGGCTGCAGGATCTGTATCCCTTCACGCGCGACGTTGCGCAGCACGATGTCGCCATTGAGATGGCCCCAGGTATCGTTAATTGATTTAAAGTTATCGATATCGACCAACGCGAGGGCGAAAGGCTGGTGATCGTTCATCAGCGCGGCGATATCGCTGTCGAAGGCGCGACGGTTTTTGCAGCCGGTTAGCGCATCGATGGTGGCCTGGCGGACATAGGTGAGCTCGCGCTGCTTATTGCTCTCGATAGCCTTGCTGAGCATGGCTTCCAGCCGCGGCGCGCGTTTGACGTCGCCGGTCTTAATGGCGTTAATGATGTTCATCAGTACGGTACGCGAAGCGTGGCGCAGATACAGCCCGAACAGGACGATGACAATGGCGGCGAGGGCGAAACCCCAGGCGACAATATCGGTTTCATAGCGCGTCAGGTCGGCAAGGGTGGTATCGGTGACGCGGAAAATAACGAACCAGTCGGGGTTGGTAAAGGAATAGTAGTAGTACCAGGCCTTATGTTCCTCATCATAAAGTTGGCCTTCCGCGCTGGTCATTTTGTCCATCAGTTCCGCGCTAACGTAGGTTTTAAATAGCGCGCCGGTATCGGGATGGATCACCACTTTGCCGTCGCGTTGTACGACAAAAAACTCCCCCTGTACCGGCGAGACAATCTGCCGTAACGCGTAGCCCATCGAGGTCAGATCCATATGAAACGCCAGGCTACCTTTAAGCCTCCCCTGCGGCGAAATGACAGGCCGGTAGACGGTGACGGTAGGATGGTGGGTGAAGTAGTCAAGGTAAGGAGTAGTATAGAGACTGAATGTACTGGCTTCCGCCTGACGAATAAACCAGGGGCGCGTTTTCGGATCAAACGTGCGGCTCTCATCGCCTTCCATCACTTCGGGAGCGCGCAGATAATGGCCGAGAGTATCGGCAAGCGAAATGGAGGAGACTGTCGGCATCAGCTCCTGCAGACGCATCAAGTCGTCCAGACCCTTTTGCGGATTGACATTTACGGCGATATTGAGCGCATCGTCACGGGCAAAGTATTTCGTCGCGCGCGCCAGAATGTAGTCATTCTCGCGCAGCAGCGATTCGGTGTAGTTCACCGCAAGGTTATGGGTGAAGTTACGGTTAATATGATGATAATCTTCAAGAAAGTTTTTCTTTTGCGTCGCGGTAACAAAGATTGCAATCAGTAAAAAACTGAGCAAAATCCCCGCAAACCCCACTACGATTGGCGTAGTAAAAGAGAGCTTTCTGTTGTGGCGTGCCATAAGTTGTTAATCGTCCGGGATTTATAAACCGTGGGTTTAGACGCAGGTTAAGCCAGCATGCCTGCTTAGCGAATCAGGTAACTATCGCTAAATTATAACGCTGAGTGCGCTCAGCATCGTGATTAATATTCGATAACAATATGTTTGCGGCAGTGCGGACGGTAGAGGCAGGGCGAAGAGAGGAAAGAAAAATTCGCCCTGGTCAGCGTCCGCTGCTGACCAGGGCAGAATAGAAAAACGACGGGAGTTCGGCGAGCCTCCGTTTTTCATCTCTCGTGCAGGCACGCAAAATAATCAGCTGCTTGCAGCATGCTTTATGATGATTGCGAGGCGCGTCCCAGCCAGCTATCCCAGTCTTTCCATACCGGCTGCAGACCACGGGCGGTCAGCGCGCTGGCGACTTCTTCAGGGCGGCGATCGTCGTGTGGCGCAAATTGCTCAAGTTCCGGATGATCGTCGGCGTAGCCGCCGGGCTGGGTTTTGGAGAACGCGCTAACGTTGTTAATCGCCAGCGGGATCACCCGGTCGCGGAACCACGGTGATTCACGGGTCGATAGCGACAGCTCAACCTCCGGCGCCAGCAGGCGGAAAGCGCAAATCGTCTGCACCAGCTGACGTTCGTCCATTAATGAGGCTGGCGTAATGCCTCCGGCGCAAGGGCGTAAACGCGGGAAGGAGATAGAGTAGCGGCTGCGCCAGTAGCGCTGCTGTAGCCACAGCAGATGTTCGGCGACCATAAAGCAGTCCACCCGCCAGCTGTCGGAAAGACCAATGAGCGCGCCGAGGCCGATCTTGTCGATCCCCGCTTCGCCCAGCCGATCCGGCGTATCCAGACGCCAGAAGAAATCCTGCTTTTTACCTTTCAAGTGATGCTGGGCATACATGCCTTCATGGTAGGTCTCCTGATAGACCATCACCCCATCAAGCCCCAGCGTTTTTAGTTCGGCATACTCGTCGGTCGCCAGCGGCTGCACTTCCATATGCAGCGAGGCAAACTGGCGGCGGATGGATGGTAGATGCTGGCGGAAATAATCCATTCCAACCTTACTCTGATGTTCGCCGGTGACCAGTAACAAATGCTCAAAGCCTAAATCGCGGATTGCAGTGCATTCGCGGGCAATCTCTGCTGCATCCAGCGTCTTGCGCTTAATGCGATTACTCATTGAGAAGCCGCAGTAGGTACAGTCGTTGGCGCACAGGTTGGACAAATACAGCGGTACGTAAAAGCTGACGGTGTTGCCGAAGCGCTGGCGGGTGAGGCGCTGCGCGCGTTGGGCCAGCGGTTCAAGGTAATCGGCCGCGGCAGGAGAGAGCAGGGCCATCATATCATCGCGGGTGAGCTGCTTTGCCGCCAGCGCCCGTTCGACGTCGGCGGCGGTTTTGCTGTTGATGCGCAGGCGGATGTCATCCCACTCCAGCTGCCGCCAGCGATCGCTAAAAGTTTTCATGCCAGCGCCTCCAGAAAGCCGGTCAGCGGGCTGGTGGCCTGCGCCTGAGTACTGCGCGTTCCCGGTCCGGCCTGACGCGCCAGCAATCCGGCATCGACCGCCATGCGGAAGGCGCGAGCCATGGCGACAGGATCGTCGGCGACGGCAATGGCGGTGTTGACCAGTACCGCATCAGCGCCCATCTCCAGCGCCTGCGCCGCGTGGCTTGGCACGCCAATCCCGGCATCAACCACCACCGGTACCGTCGCCTGTTCGATAATAATCTCCAGCATGGCTTTGGTTTCCAGCCCTTGGTTGGAGCCTATCGGCGCGCCCAGCGGCATCACCGCCGCGCAGCCGACCTCTTCCAGCCGTTTGCACAGGACCGGGTCGGCGCCGCAATAGGGCAGGACGACAAACCCTTCGCGCACCAGCAGCTCCGCCGCCTTCAGGGTTTCAATGGGGTCAGGCAGCAGCCAGCGGGCGTCCGGGTGGATCTCCAGTTTCAGCCAGTGGGTGCCTAAGGCTTCCCGCGCCAGGCGGGCGGCAAAAACCGCTTCTTCCGCCGTCTTGGCGCCTGAGGTATTCGGCAGCAGGTTAACGCCCGCCGCCAGCAGCGGCGCGAGAATCGCGTCATTATGCTGGCGTAAATCGACGCGCTTCATCGCCAGCGTCACCAGCTGGCTTCCCGAGGCGCGAATCGCCTCGACCATCACCTCTGGGGCGGCGAATTTGCCGGTTCCGGTAAAAAGGTGGGATTCAAATGTCTTATCAGCAATACGTAACATATCAGCCTCCGGCGATAACCTGAAAAAGCAGGACCCGATCGCCTTCCTGCAAGAGATGATCTTCCCACCGTTCGCGTGGCAGGATGTGTTGATTGAGCGCCAGCGCAACGCCCGGCTGGAGCTGTTCCAGTTGACTGAGCAGGGCGCTTACGCTGAGGTTGTCCGCGCATTCCAACGGTTCGTCGTTAAACCAGATTTGCATCATGGCCTCCGCATACCGGGCAGCCCTGGGCCTTTTGCAGCGCAAGGTTGCGCCAGTTGCTGGTGCGGGCGTCAAACAGCCGTAGCGTGTTGCGTGGCGTCGCCATGCCGCTAAGGAGCTTTATGGCCTCCAGCGCCTGCAGCGTTCCCATCATGCCGACGACCGGACCGACGATCCCCGCAGTGCGGCAGTTACGTTGCGGTTCGGCGGTGTCCGGCCACAGGCAGCGGTAGCAGCCCTGCGCCCACGGCGGCGTCAGCACCATCAACTGGCCGCCGAAGCCGACGGCGCTGGCGGTTACCAGCGGCGTCTCAAGGGCTACGCAGGCGGCGTTAATCGCCTGGCGGGCGATCATGTTATCGGTACAGTCCAGCACCACGTCGGCTTTCGCCACTTCGGCGCGCAACGCCTCGCCGCTTAAGCGCTGCTGTAGCGCCACGAGGCGGATTTGCGGATTGAGTTGGTTGAGCCGCGTCTTTGCCGCCGTGGCTTTTGGCTGGTCAATATCGTCGCTGGTGAACAGAATTTGTCGCTGCAGGTTGCTGAGATGCACCGCGTCGTCATCGGCCAGGGTCAGCGTCCCGACGCCGGCCCCCGCCAGATATAGCGCTGCCGGCGAACCTAAGCCGCCCAGGCCGATAATCAGCGCCCGGCTGGCTAACAGTTTCTGCTGTCCCTCAATGGCGATATCTTCCAGCAATAGCTGGCGGCTGTAGCGCATGAAATCGTGATCATTCATCGCCTGCTCCCGCCAGTGCTAACAGTTGTGCAGTGGCAGCCCGCCAGTCTGCTGCCTGGGTAATGGCGCTGACTACCGCGATGCTGCCAACGCCGGTCGCCAGTACGCCCGGCGCTTTTTCCAGACTGATTCCGCCGATCGCTACCGTCGGATAATCGGCCAGACGATGAATATGCCCGGCAAGCTGTTCGAGGCCCTGCGGCGCCGAAGGCATCTGTTTGGTTTGTGTCGGGAAGACGTGGCCCAGCGCGATGTAGGAAGGGCGCGCCGCCAGCGCGACGTCAATTTCCATGTCGTCGTGGGTGGAGACGCCAAGGCGCAGTCCGGCTTTACGGATGGCGCTCAGGTCGGTGGTTTCCAGGTCCTCTTGTCCCAGATGTACTCCGTACGCCTGGTGCTTAATCGCCAGTTGCCAGTAATCATTGATAAACAGTCGCGCGTGATAGCGGCGGCCAAGCGCGATGGCGGCGATGACGTCATCCTCCACATCGCTGTCGCGCTGGTCCTTGATCCGCAACTGAATGGTGCGCACGCCGGCTTCCAGCAGGCGCTCAATCCATGTCACGCTATCGACAACCGGATAAAGCCCGAGACGAAACGGTACGGGCGGAAAGTCAGGCTGGTACATCAGGCATTTTCCTTTTTCAGGTAGATTTCACCGCCGCGGGCGCGGAAGTTATTCGACATATCAGCCATGCCGGCCTCGATACTTTGCTTCGCGGCGTAGTCGCGGACCTCCTGGGTGATTTTCATCGAACAGAATTTCGGCCCGCACATGGAGCAGAAGTGGGCGACTTTGCCGGATTCCTGCGGCAGGGTTTCATCGTGATAGGCCCGCGCGGTAAAGGGATCGAGCGCGAGGTTGAACTGGTCTTCCCAGCGGAATTCGAAACGCGCTTTGGACATCGCGTTGTCGCGGATCTGCGCCCCGGGGTGGCCTTTAGCGAGGTCGGCAGCGTGGGCGGCGATTTTATAGGTAATCAGCCCCTGTTTTACATCCTCTTTGTTGGGCAAGCCGAGATGTTCTTTTGGCGTGACGTAGCACAGCATGGCGCAGCCAAACCAGCCAATCATTGCCGCGCCGATACCGGAAGTGAAATGATCATAGCCCGGCGCGATGTCGGTGGTGAGCGGCCCCAGCGTGTAGAACGGCGCTTCGTGGCAGTGCTCCAGTTCTTCGGTCATATTGCGGCGAATCATCTGCATCGGCACGTGGCCGGGGCCTTCAATCATCACCTGAACGTCATACTCCCAGGCGATTTTAGTCAGCTCGCCCAGCGTATGCAGCTCGGCGAACTGCGCCTCGTCGTTGGCATCCTGAATCGAGCCGGGGCGCAGACCATCGCCGAGGGACAGCGACACGTCATAGGCGGCGCAGATTTCACAGATTTCGCGGAAGTGCTGGTAGAGGAAGTTTTCCTGATGATGCGACAGGCACCACTTGGCCATGATCGAACCGCCGCGCGAGACGATACCGGTCAGCCGCTTCGCGGTCATCGGCACGTAACGCAGCAGCACCCCGGCATGAATCGTGAAGTAGTCGACGCCCTGTTCGGCCTGTTCCAGCAGGGTATCGCGGAAGGCTTCCCAAGTCAGGTTCTCGGCAATGCCGTTGACCTTCTCCAACGCCTGGTAAATCGGGACGGTACCAATCGGCACCGGGCTGTTGCGCAGGATCCATTCGCGGGTCTCGTGGATATAGCGGCCGGTGGAGAGGTCCATTACCGTGTCGGCGCCCCAGCGGGTTGACCAGACCAGCTTCTCGACCTCTTCTTCGATGGAAGAGGTCACCGCCGAGTTGCCGATATTGGCATTCACTTTCACCAGGAAGTTGCGGCCGATAATCATCGGCTCAGATTCCGGGTGATTGATATTGGCCGGGATGATGGCCCGCCCGGCAGCGACTTCATCGCGGACGAATTCGGCGGTAATGTTGTCCGGCAGGCGGGCGCCAAAGCCTTCTCCGGCATGCTGCTGGCGCAGCGCCTCGCTGCGGATACGCTCGCGGCCCATGTTTTCGCGAATGGCGATGAATGCCATCTCCGGGGTGACGATCCCCTGACGGGCGTAGTGTAGTTGCGTCACGCATTTGCCAGCGACGGCGCGTTTAGGGGTCAGCAGGCCGCCGAAGCGCAGTTCATCAAGGCCATCGTCGGCCAGCCGCGCTTTAGTGTAAGCCGAGCTGCGTTCGCTAAGCGGCGCGCAGTCGTTACGCGCGTCGATCCACGGTTGGCGTAGTTTGGCCAGCCCCTGGCGGACATCGATGTTGATCTCCGGGTCGCCATAAGGTCCGGAGGTGTCATACACCGGTATCGGTTCGTTGGCTTCGTACTGGGGGTTATCGTTATCACCGCCGATGAGCGTCGGGCTGAGCTGAATTTCACGCATTGGGACGCGGATATCGGCCTGTGAGCCTTGAATGTAGATGCGGCGAGAATTAGGAAAAGCGGTACCTTCCAGCGTATCAATAAATCGCTGCGCGTGTTCGCGTTGTTCCCGGCGGGTCAGTTTGGTAGTAGACATAGCGCATTCCAGTTACAAAAAAGGAGATGGCTTGTCAGACGACGGATGGAGTAACAGATGCGACCAGCCCGTAACGGGCAGGTGCGACCAGCAGTTTACTCTTGTTCCCTTCGCAGGTATTAGCCTGATCAGGTTCCGCGGATCCCGAATAAACGGTCTCAGCCTTTTCCACTTTAGTTTTCGTGTGGAAAATAGGCACTCCGACAAGATGAAATCCCTCCGCAGAGGGATAATGTATGTAAATTACTCGTTAACGGTTCACAACTCAAGCGGTCGGCGCGATATTGTCGCCAACGTTGTCTTTCCGATCGTGAGCGACGACCAGCGCCAGCAGCTTGTCCTCAAGCGCGAAGCGCGCCTCCAGCGATTCGCCGATATCTGACAGCGCCTGCTGAAATTCGAGATAGTTATCATGATCGATGGCGTTTTCGAGGCAGGTATCGTAGTAGTCCATCATCTGCTGGGTATTGGCTTCCAGCTGCGGGTAGATTTTGGTGGCGGCTAAAAGAGGGGTACTCCCTTCCATTTCTCCGATAATACGTTCATAAATATTAAAATGACCGGATGAGAGGTAATCCACCAGGCTTTGGCAAAAGTCATCCAGCGCCTTTTCATTAAGCCGCATAAAGGACTCTTTGCCGGGTTTCAGGCCAACCAGGTTGTAGTAAGCCACGAGCAAATGCTTACGCACAAGCAGCCAGCGATCGACCAGTTTGTTATTGCCTCCAACACGTTCCGTCAGGTTTTCCAGCTGGTTTAACATGATTGACTCCGCAAGATTAAAAATAACGTTGCTCAGCAAATGTAAATATAATGTTAAAAGTGCCAGTAAAACGAAGGTAGCGCAATAGATATGGATCGTATTATTGAAAAATTAGATCGCGGCTGGTGGATCGTCAGTCACGAACAAAAATTATGGCTTCCCGCAGGGGAATTACCACATGGCGAAGCGGTAAATTTTGATCTTGTCGGTGAACGCGCGCTACATCTCGGCGAGTGGCAAGGCGAAGCGGTGTGGCTGGTGCGCCAGGATCGTCGCCATGATATGGGATCGCTGCGCCAGATATTGGATCAGGATCCTGGGCTTTTCCAACTGGCAGGGCGCGGGATCCAATTGGCCGAGTTTTATCGATCGCATAAATTCTGCGGCTACTGCGGCCACCCGATGCATGTCAGTAAAACCGAGTGGGCGATGCTGTGCGGCCACTGCCGCGAGCGCTATTATCCGCAAATTGCCCCCTGCATTATCGTCGCCATTCGTCGCGACGATTCAATTCTGCTGGCGCAGCATACCCGCCATCGTAATGGTGTCCATACGGTGTTGGCCGGGTTTGTCGAAGTGGGCGAAACCCTTGAGCAGGCGGTCGCCCGCGAAGTGATGGAAGAGAGTGGAATTAAGGTGAAAAACCTACGCTATGTGACCTCCCAGCCGTGGCCCTTCCCGCAATCACTGATGACCGCCTTTATGGCTGAATACGATAGCGGCGATATTGTCGTGGATAAAAAAGAGCTGCTGAGCGCAGAGTGGTATCGCTATGACGATTTGCCGCTACTGCCGCCGCCGGGCACCGTAGCGCGACGCCTGATCGAAGATACGGTGGCGATGTGTCGGGCAGAGTACGAGTGACATGTTACACTGGGCGCATCAACGCTAAAGGAATGTAAAAATGACCGAACTGAAAAACGATCGTTACCTGCGTGCGCTGCTGCGCCAGCCGGTTGATGTCACCCCGGTGTGGATGATGCGCCAGGCGGGCCGCTATCTCCCGGAATATAAAGCCACCCGCGCGCAAGCGGGCGATTTCATGTCGCTGTGTAAAAATGCCGAGCTGGCCTGCGAAGTGACGCTACAGCCGCTGCGCCGTTACCCGCTGGATGCAGCGATCCTCTTTTCGGACATCCTGACCATTCCGGATGCGATGGGGCTGGGGCTGTACTTTGAAGCTGGCGAAGGCCCGCGCTTCACTTCGCCGGTGAAATGCAAAGCCGACGTCGACAAACTGCCGGTGCCGGACCCGGAACTAGAATTAGGCTACGTGATGAACGCCGTGCGCACTATTCGCCGTGAACTGAAAGGCGAAGTGCCGCTGATTGGTTTTTCCGGCAGCCCGTGGACGCTGGCGACCTACATGGTTGAAGGCGGCAGCAGCAAAGCCTTTACCGTCATCAAAAAGATGATGTACGCCGAACCGCAGGCCCTGCACGCGCTGCTGGACAAGCTGGCGAAAAGCGTCACCCTGTATCTGAACGCGCAGATCAAAGCGGGCGCGCAGTCGGTGATGATTTTCGACACCTGGGGCGGCGTGTTGACCGGCCGCGACTATCAGCAGTTCTCGCTCTACTACATGCATAAAATCGTCGATGGCCTGCTGCGGGAAAACGAAGGCCGTCGCGTACCGGTAACGCTGTTCACCAAAGGTGGCGGACAATGGCTGGAAGCGATGGCGGAGACCGGCTGCGATGCGCTGGGTCTCGACTGGACCACCGATATTGCCGATGCTCGCCGTCGCGTAGGCCACAAAGTGGCGCTGCAGGGCAATATGGACCCGTCGATGCTTTATGCCCCTGCCGCCCGCATTGAAGACGAAGTGGCTAACATTCTCGCCGGCTTCGGCCAGGGCGAAGGCCATGTCTTTAACCTTGGCCACGGCATCCATCAGGACGTCGACCCACAGCATGCAGGAGTCTTTGTTGAGGCGGTACATCGTCTCTCCGCGCAATATCACCAATAGGAGATAAGCATGATGGATTTAGCTGCGCTACGAACCCAACAGCAATCTTTAGCCGCGTCGGTAGAACGTGCGGACCGTTTGGATCGCGACCCGCCGGTGCTGATCGGCGGCGCCGATGTGGGGTTTGAGCAGGAGGGGGAAATTACCCGAGCTGCGATGGTGCTGCTAACTTATCCGGGGCTTGAACTGGTGGAGTATCAGGTGGCGCGCGTCGCCACCACGATGCCGTACATCCCCGGCTTTCTCTCCTTTCGCGAGACCCCCGCGCTGCTGGCGGCGTGGCAACAGCTATCGCAAAAGCCCGATCTGTTGTTCGTCGATGGCCACGGTATTTCACATCCCCGGCGGCTTGGCGTCGCCAGCCATTTTGGCCTGATGGTTGATGTGCCAACGATTGGCGTAGCGAAAAAACGTTTATGCGGCAAGTTTGAACCGCTCGGCGCCGAGCCCGGCGCGCTGGCGCCATTAATCGACAAAGGCGACCAGCTGGCCTGGGTCTGGCGCAGCAAAGCACGCTGCAACCCACTGTTTATCAGTACCGGCCACCGCGTAGGTATCGATAGCGCGTTAATGTGGGTGGAACGCTGTATGCAGGGCTATCGGCTACCCGAGCCGACGCGCTGGGCCGATGCCGTGGCGTCCCGTCGGCCTTCCTTTGTGCGTTGGCAAGCAAATCACGGCTGATTCAGGTACACTGCGCCTAATTTCTGACTTCGAGAATTCATCATGTTACAAAACCCGATTCACCTGCGCCTGGAGAAACTGGAGAGCTGGCAGCACGTCACCTTTATGGCCTGCCTGTGCGAGCGTATGTACCCCAACTACGCCATGTTCTGCAAGCAAACTGAGTTTGGCGACGGCCAGTTATATCGTCGTATCCTTGACCTGATCTGGGAAACGCTGACGGTAAAAGATGCGAAGGTGAATTTCGATAGTCAGCTGGAAAAGCTGGAAGAGGCGATTCCGTCCGCAGATGACTACGACATGTACGGCGTCTATCCGGCTATCGATGCCTGCGTCGCGCTGAGCGAATTAATCCACTCACGCCTGAGCGGTGAAACGCTGGAACATGCTATCGAGGTCAGTAAGACTTCCATTACTACCGTCGCGATGCTGGAAATGACCCAGGAAGGTCGCGAAATGACCGATGAAGAGCTCAGAGTCAACCCGGCGGTTGAACAAGAATGGGACATTCAGTGGGAGATTTTCCGCCTGTTGGCCGACTGCGAAGAACGCGATCTTGAACTGATTAAAGGGCTGCGCGCAGACCTGCGAGAGGCCGGCGAAAGCAATATTGGTATAAATTTTCAGCAATGAGACCACAAAACGTGATTTACCGCCTGAATTGTAGCGTCTGAAGACTTCCATTCCGCCCCCTGTCTGGTCTACATTTGGGGGGCGAAAAAAAGTGGCTATCGGTGCGTGTATGCAGGAGAGTGCTTTTCTGGCATTTCCGTCGCACTCGATGCTTAGCAAGCGATAAACACATTGTAAGGATAACTTATGAACAAGACTCAACTGATTGATGTAATTGCGGACAAAGCTGACCTGTCTAAAGCACAGGCAAAAGCTGCCCTGGAATCCACCCTGGCTGCAATTACCGAGTCTCTGAAAGAAGGTGATGCTGTTCAACTGGTTGGTTTCGGTACCTTCAAAGTGAACCACCGTGCTGAGCGTACTGGCCGCAACCCGCAGACCGGTAAAGAAATCAAAATCGCTGCAGCTAACGTGCCAGCATTTGTTTCTGGCAAAGCGCTGAAAGACGCAGTCAAGTAAGACCGCGTGGCAGTGTCCAGTTTTAACGAAGGGGCTTTTAAGCCCCTTTTGTCTAACTGGCGTCGCACGCTGACGCTGGCAGGTGCGCTATTGCTCACTGCCTGCAGCCATGATTCCTCACTTCCTCCTTTCACCGCCAGCGGCTACGCCGATAACCAGGGCGCGATGCGCATCTGGCGCAAAGATGCCGGCGATGAAGTGCACCTGCTTGCCGCCTTTAGTCCGTGGCACCGCGGCGACACCTCAACCAGCGAGTACCGCTGGCAGGATGGCCAACTAACGCTTATTGAACTCAATGTATACGGTAAACCGCCGGAACATATTCGCGCCCGCTTTGACGCCCAGGGCGAGCTGAGCTTTATGCAGAGGGAAGTCGACGGGCAGAAGCAGCAGCTTTCCAGCGACCAGGTTGCGCTGTACCGCTACCGCGCACAGCAAATCCGTGAAACCAGCGATGCATTGCGTCAGGGACGGGTAGTTTTACGCCAGGGGCGCTGGCATGCCGATCGTACCGTGACTACCTGTGAAGGCCAGACCGTGAAGCCTGACCTTGATGAGCGGGCATTAGCGCATATTGAACGCCGCCAGAATCACTCCTCCGTAGAGGTGAGCGTGGCGTGGCTGGAAGCACCGGAAGGCGCTCAGCTGCTGCTGGTGGCTAATGAAAACTTCTGTACCTGGCAGCCGAGCGAAAAATCGTTCTGAGTTTTACCAGTGGTTCATGCCCATATGACCACTGCCATTACCGCGGCAGCCGCCGTAACCCATACCCGCGCCGCGAGGAACGCCTGCTTCAGCCAGGGCGATATCAAATTTTACCCTCTGCTGATCCAACTGCTGGCTTAACGTTTCCATTTCCTTCGCCACGGCCTCAATTTTTCCGCTTTCTGGTTTTGGCGCAGTAAGCAGCGCATTGTACTCGTAGCGTTTGGACTGCAACTGCTGGCGCAGGGCGCTGGTCTGCGCATAGTAATTGTCATGTAGCTTCTGCACGGTCGCTTGCTGTTCCTGGGTGAGCTGGCTGTAGCCCTGCGCGCCCATTCCGTTATTGTAGCCCCAGTGATGTCCAGCCCAGGCCGCGTGACTGCCAAAGGTCAGTGCGGCAAGCGCCACGAGGACGAGGGATAAAGTGGGTTTCCGTTTCATAGCGTGATCTCCTGTGTGGTTTCCCTCTGTGTTGCATCTTCCATGCCAGCCTGAAAAAGCGCGTCAATACTGGCCGGCCCGCGGCAAACGTGACTCTGGCGAGTAAAAATGACCCGTTGCGGCTGGAGTCAGCGAGTCATTTTTACTCGCTAAATCACCGGCGATATGTCTGAGGACAGGTTTCACGGTGTGGAAAAATGGCATGATTTCTGCTGATGGATCCTGGTGATAGCGAATAAGGACACGATAAGGACCCGCCCATGCCGCGCATTACCTCATTTTCCCGGGACTCCCTGAGCTGGTTACTGACCGGCTCGGTCGTCTTGTTGGTTATTCTTTTTTCCGCGATGATCGTCCGCGATTATGGCCGGGAGACCGCCGCCGCCCGGCAAAATATCGAAGAGAAGGGCGGTGTGCTGATCCGTGCGCTGGAGTCCGGCACGCGTGTCGGTATGGGGATGCGGATGCATCATGCGCAGCTGCAGGCGTTGCTGGAGGAGATGGCCTGGCAGCCCGGTGTGTTGTGGTTCGCGGTGACCGATGAAAACGGTAAAATTATCGCCCACAGCGATCCGCAGCAGGTGGATAAGGCGCTGTACAGTCCTGCGCAAATGCGTGAACTCAAGGTGGGCGAACAGGAGCGTTGGCGCCGGCTTGCTGAGCCGCAACCGGCGCTGGAAATTTATCGCCAGTTTCGCCCGCTCAACCCTGCTCGTGGTCACCATATGGGGATGATGAAGCGCTGCAACAGCGCGCTGGCTCAGCCCAATGTTCCACAGGTGATTTTTATCGCCTTTGATAGCCGCGAGCTGGATGCGGCGCAGGCCCGCGGCTTGCGTAATATGATGATCATGCTGGCGGCTGCGTCGCTGGTCATCGTCGCGACGATTCTCGCTCAGTTCTGGTTCCGCCGCTACCGTCGCTCACGCCAGCAGCTACAGGAGGCGATGGCTCGCAAAGAAAAACTGATGGCCCTTGGGCATCTGGCGGCTGGCGTCGCGCATGAGATTCGCAACCCACTTTCTTCGATTAAAGGACTGGCGAAGTATTTTGCCGAGCGTACGCCGCCGGGCGGTGAGGCGCAGGAGTTAGCGCTGGTGATGGCCAAAGAGGCCGATCGCCTGAACCGGGTCGTCAGCGAGTTGTTGGAGCTGGTTCGTCCAGCCCATTTAAACTACCAGCCGGTCGATATCAACGCGCTTATTTACCACTCATTGCAGCTGGTAAGCCAGGATGCGCAGAGTCGCGGGATCGCGCTGCAATTTACTCCGCGCCCTGAATTAACCTCGATTAAAGCCGACCCTGACCGTCTCAACCAGGTGCTGTTGAATCTGTATTTGAATGCGATGCAGGCTATTGGCCGTGACGGCGTCATTCGCGTATCGGCAAGCGAAGCCGAGCGGCGACGTGTGAAAATTGTCGTTAAGGATAGCGGTAAGGGGATGAGCGATGAAGAGCTGCAGGCTATCTTCACCCCTTATTTCACCACCAAAGCGGACGGAACAGGGCTGGGGCTGGCGGTGGTACAGAATATTATCGAACAACATGGCGGGACGATCCGCGCCGAAAGCCAGCCGGGGGCCGGAGCGATATTTACGCTTTGGCTGCCGGTGGATGCTCAACGGAGGGAAGATGAGCAGCGATAAAGTACAGATTCTGGTTGTCGATGATGACGTCAGCCATTGCACGATTCTGCAGGCGCTGCTGCGTGGCTGGGGCTATCAAGTGGCGTTAGCCCACAACGGCCTGCAGGCGTTAGAACAGATCCATCGGCAGGTCTTCGACCTGGTGCTGTGCGATATCCGCATGGCGGAGATGGACGGTATCGCGACATTAAAAGAGATCAAAGCCTATAACCCGGCGATTCCGGTATTGATCATGACGGCGTTCTCCAGCGTCGGCACGGCGGTTGAGGCTATTAAGTCGGGCGCGCTGGATTATCTGGTCAAGCCACTGGATTTTGACACTCTACAGCAGACGCTGGTTCAGGCGCTGGCGCACACCCGGCAGAGCGAGAGCGATCTCAGCGCCTCGTCAGATTTACGATGGGGCATGATTGGCGAAAGCCCGGCAATGCAGGCGCTTATCAACAATATTACGCTGGTGGCGCCCTCGGACGCGACGGTGCTGATCTGCGGCGAATCGGGAACCGGTAAAGAACTGGTGGCGCGCGCCATCCACGCCTGCAGCGAGCGTCGTGACAAGCCGCTGGTGACGCTGAACTGCGCAGCGCTCAATGAGTCTCTGCTGGAGTCCGAGCTGTTCGGCCATGAAAAAGGGGCTTTTACCGGCGCGGAACGGCGGCGGGAAGGGCGTTTTGTCGAGGCGGATGGCGGCACGCTGTTTCTTGATGAAATTGGCGATATCTCGCCGCTGATGCAGGTGCGTCTGCTGCGGGCGATTCAGGAACGCGAAGTGCAGCGAGTTGGCAGTAATCAGACGCTTTCTGTCGATGTTCGGCTAATTGCCGCCACCCATCGTAATCTGGCGGAGGAGGTGAGCGCCGGGCGCTTTCGCCAGGATCTCTATTATCGCCTGAACGTCGTAACCATTGATATGCCGCCGCTGCGTCAACGGCGTGAAGATATTCCACCGCTGGCGCAGCACTTTCTTAAGCGCTATGCCGAACGCAATCGTAAAACGGTGCAGGGATTTACGCCGCAGGCGATGGACCTGTTGATTCACTACGGTTGGCCGGGGAATATCCGCGAACTGGAAAATGCGGTGGAGCGGGCGGTGGTGCTGCTAACCGGAGACTATATTTCCGAGCGTGAACTGCCGTTGGCGATAGCGGGCACGCCGCTGCCGGTCACTGGCAACGATGAGGCGCTGATTCAGCCATTAGTGGAAGTCGAAAAAGAAGTCATACTGTCGGCGCTGGAAAAAACGGGCGGCAACAAAACTGAAGTCGCCCGTCAGTTAGGCATTACGCGTAAAACGCTGCTGGCTAAACTCAGCCGTTAGTTTTCTCACGCGCGATGGCGCGCCAGCCGATATCGTTACGGCTAAAGCTGCCGTCCCAGCGAATATCGGTCAGCAGTTCATAGGCGCGTTGTTGCGCCTGTGCCACGGTGTCACCCAGCGCGGTGACGCACAGTACGCGCCCGCCGTTGGTGACCACGCGCTGGTCGTCAGACAGTTTGGTGCCGGCGTGGAAGACTTTACCGTCTGCCGCTTCCTGCTGCGGCAGGCCGTGGATCTCATCGCCCGTGTTGTAGCTGCCCGGATAGCCGCCGGCGGCAACCACGACGCCCAACGAAGCGCGGTCATCCCACTCGGAAGTTTTCTCGTCCAGCTTGCCCGCGCAGGCGGCAAGGCACAGCTCGACCAGATCGGATTTCATGCGCAGCATGATCGGCTGGGTTTCCGGATCGCCAAAGCGGCAGTTGAACTCAATAACCTTCGGGTTGCCCTGCTTGTCTATCATCAGACCGGCATACAGGAAACCGGTATAGGTGTTTCCTTCAGCGGCCATACCTTTAACGGTTGGCCAGATAATCCGCTCCATGGTGCGCTGATGGACTTCATCAGTGACTACCGGTGCCGGGGAGTAAGCGCCCATGCCGCCGGTGTTCGGGCCGGTATCGCCGTTGCCGACGCGCTTGTGATCCTGGCTGGTGGCCATCGGCAGGACGTGCTCGCCGTCGACCATGACAATAAAGCTGGCTTCTTCGCCATCGAGGAATTCTTCAATCACGATGCGGTGGCCTGCATCGCCAAAGGCGTTACCGGCCAGCATATCTTTCACCGCCGCTTCGGCTTCCTCAAGGGTCATCGCCACGATAACGCCTTTACCTGCCGCCAGACCGTCGGCTTTGATGACGATCGGCGCGCCTTTCTCGCGCAGGTAAGCCAGCGCAGGTTCAACTTCGGTGAAGTTCTGGTATTCCGCCGTCGGGATATGATGACGAGCGAGGAAATCTTTGGTGAAGGCTTTGGAACCTTCCAGCTGCGCGGCGCCCTCGGTTGGCCCGAAGATGGCGAGCCCAGCGGCACGAAACGCGTCTACTACGCCAATGACCAGAGGCGCTTCCGGGCCAACGATCGTCAGATCGATTTTCTCATCCTGCGCGAAGCGTAGCAGGGCCGGAATATCGGTGACGCCGATGGCGACGTTTTGCAGCGCCGGCTCCAGCGCGGTGCCCGCGTTACCCGGCGCGACATAGACGGTATCAACCAGCGGCGACTGGGCCGCTTTCCAGGCCAGCGCGTGTTCACGCCCGCCGTTGCCGATTACTAATACTTTCATCTGCTGCTCCGTGAATTAATGGCGGAAGTGGCGCATGTCGGTGAAGATCATGGCGATACCATGTTCGTCCGCGGCGGCAATCACTTCTTCGTCGCGGATAGAACCGCCCGGTTGGATAACGCAGGTGATGCCTACTGCGGCTGCGGCATCAATGCCGTCGCGGAACGGGAAGAAGGCGTCAGAAGCCATGGCGGAGCCTTTCACTTCCAGACCTTCGTCACCGGCTTTAATCCCGGCAATTTTCGCTGAGTAGACGCGGCTCATCTGACCGGCGCCTATCCCGATGGTCATATTATCTTTGGCATAAACGATGGCGTTGGATTTGACGAATTTCGCCACTTTCCAGCAGAACAGCGCATCGCGCAGCTCTTGCTCGCTCGGCTGACGTTTGCTGACCACACGCAGTTCGCCCGCGGTGACCATGCCGAGATCGCGGTCCTGAACCAGCAGGCCGCCATTAACACGTTTGAAATCGAGACCCGCGACGCGAGTATCCCATTGGCCGCAGACCAGTACGCGGACGTTCTGCTTAGCGGCGGTGATTTTCAGCGCTTCTTCGCTAGCAGATGGCGCGATGATCACCTCAACGAACTGGCGAGAGATGATCGCCTGCGCGGTTTCAGCATCCAGCTCGCGGTTAAAGGCGATGATGCCGCCGAATGCGGAGGTTGGATCGGTTTTGTAAGCGCGATCGTAGGCGTCGAGGATCGAGTCGCTAACGGCAACGCCGCACGGGTTGGCATGCTTAACGATAACGCAGGCCGGTTCGTTGAACTCTTTTACGCATTCCAGCGCCGCATCGGTATCGGCAATGTTGTTATAGGAGAGCGCTTTGCCCTGCAGCTGGGTGGCGGTAGCTACGGAAGCTTCTTTTACATTCTCTTCTATATAGAAGGCAGCCTGCTGATGGCTGTTTTCGCCGTAGCGCATATCCTGCTTCTTAATGAAGTTCAGATTCAGGGTACGCGGGAAACGACCAGCGGCTTCTTTGCTTTCACCGTGATAGGCCGGGACCATGCTGCCAAAGTAGTTAGCGATCATGCTGTCGTAAGCGGCGGTATGTTCGAAGGCTTTAATGGCGAGATCGAAGCGGGTGTCCAGTGTCAGGGAACCTTCGTTGGCGTCCATCTCATTAATGATGGCGTCGTAGTCGCTGCTCTTAACCACGATAGCGACGTCTTTATGGTTCTTCGCTGCGGAGCGCACCATAGTCGGGCCGCCGATATCGATGTTTTCCACCGCGTCTTCCAGCGAGCATCCTTCACGAGCGACGGTCTGGGCGAACGGATAAAGGTTAACGACAACCATATCGATAGGCGCGATATCGTGTTGCTGCATGATACCGTCATCCTGACCGCGACGACCGAGGATGCCGCCGTGTACTTTCGGATGCAGGGTCTTCACGCGTCCATCCATCATTTCCGGGAAACCGGTGTAGTCAGAGACTTCGGTAACCGGCAGGCCTTTATCTGCCAGCAGGCGAGCGGTGCCGCCGGTGGACAGCAGCTCGACACCACGAGCGGAAAGCGCCTGCGCGAATTCGACGATACCGGCCTTGTCAGAAACACTGAGCAGAGCGCGGCGGACTGGACGACGTTGTTGCATGGTATTAAATCCCCAGGATTTGAACATTACAGAGAGCGTTAGGTGAGTTTTTGCCTAAAAACTCACCTAACGCACCCAACCGGGCATCCGTGTCATAGCGCGGCATTGTAACGAAAACGTTTGCGCAACGCTCGCGAATTTTTATCTTTCTCTTTTAGCCGATGGTTCTCTCCTTATATGACAATGGATGTACCGGGGTTTAAGCCGTGTTTTGCCGTGTGTCTGTGGATAATTCTGTGTGTAAAAGGGTATAAAGCGGGGTTTTGCTGGGGAATGCAGCAGTCAGTCATTTTTCTGCAATTTTTCTATTGCAGGCGCTCGAGAACTCCCTATAATGCGCCTCCATCGACACGGCGGATGTGAATCACTTCACACAAACAGCCGGTTCGGTTGAAGAGAAAAATTCTGAAATTCAGGGTT
>NZ_JAQIRN010000015.1:0-26215 GCF_050600815.1 Klebsiella sp. 141161
ATCAAAATGGTTGTTACCCTGATCCACCCGATCGCGATGGACGACGGTCTGCGTTTCGCAATCCGTGAAGGCGGCCGTACCGTTGGCGCGGGCGTTGTAGCTAAAGTTCTGGGCTAATTCGTTAGCTTTGAATTAAAAAGGGCGCTTCGGCGCCCTTTTTGCTGTCTATGATTTGGTGATAAGCCGCGATGGTTTAAATATTCATAAAGTGCGCCACTACGGATAATTAATAAACAGCCTATTGTAATCATAACTATTCTCATTTAAACTTTGTGCATAAATTGAACGGGAGTTTATATGTACGTTTGTTTGTGCAATGGCGTAAGCGATAAAAAAATCCGTCAGGTTGTGCGTCAATTTCAACCGCAATCTTTTCAACAATTACGCAAGTTTATTCCCGTTGGAAATCAATGCGGTAAGTGCGTCCGCGCGGCACGTGAAGTGATGGAAGATGAATTAACCAGCATGCCGGAATTTAAAGAAATCGCCTGATCGCGACCCTTCTCTTTTTGACATCCTTATAGCCCGGACTACGCTTCAATAAGTGGAAGCGGAGGGACTTTATAATGAAAGGTGATGTCAAAATCATAAGTTATCTCAATAAATTATTGGGAAACGAACTGGTTGCTATTAACCAGTATTTTCTTCATGCAAGAATGTTCAAGAACTGGGGCCTGATGCGCCTCAACGATATTGAATACCATGAATCTATCGATGAGATGAAACACGCCGATAAGTACATCGAGCGTATATTGTTTCTTGAAGGCCTGCCTAACCTGCAGGATCTTGGCAAACTTGGCATCGGTGAGGATGTCGAAGAGATGTTGCAGTCTGACTTAAGGCTGGAGCTGGAAGGCGCGCAAAACCTGCGTGAGGCAATCGCCTATGCCGACAGCGTTCACGATTATGTCAGTCGCGATATGATGATTGAAATCCTTACTGATGAGGAAGGCCATATTGACTGGCTGGAAACCGAGTTAGATCTGATTGGCAAAATCGGTCTGCAAAATTACCTTCAATCGCAGATCAAAGTGTCAGACTAGCGAACGTCTGCCACCCGCACCAAAAACCCGCTGCAGTCAGAAATGGCCCGAACGGCAGCGGGTTGTTCAAACCCCCTCGTTGTTGCTTATACTTCCCAATCAACGCCAATGTCATCCATGTCATACCGGCAACCAAAGATGCGACCAACACCAGTTGTGGCAACCTCTGCCAGCCGTGCCAGGCGCCGAGGGCGGCAAGATATTTAACGTCGCCGTAGCCTAAACCCTCATATCCGCGAAGCCCGCGATATAGCCAATAGAGCAGGGCAAAAAAAAGATAGCCGGCAATAGCCCCCCAGACGGCATCTTCAAGCCGCTGCGGCGCCAGACACAGGTAAAAAACAAAACCGCTCCACAGCAGGGGACAGGTGAGCCTGTCGGGAAGAAGACCGCGAAGCAGGTCCTGCCGGCATAACGCCAGGGTTAAACCACAATAACAAACTAAGAAGGGGAGGACGGTAAGCATGGAACACTCCTGTTCGGGGATAATGCGCTCACTTTGCTTATCGTCGCGCGTTAGCGCAACGCGCATTTGTGCAAGATGGATGGCTGCTTCCTGACTTATTTATCGTGTTATTGCATTGCCGAGCGCCTTCGCGGGAAGACGCGCAAATTGTGGTGATGATTTTCTAATCAGCACTTGCGTCGCGCCTGAATTTGCGTATAATGCGCGGGCCTGTCAAAATTGACGGCCGGTTCGATATGAGCCCTGGTAGCGCAGTTTGCTACCTAACAATGTTCCCAATCGGGGAACTCTGTAAGAACGGTTACACTCTCCCATCAATCGTAATGGGTATGAGGAGTAATCATTTCGTCTATAAAATAATTGGAGCTCTGGTCTCATGCAGAACCAAAGAATCCGTATCCGCCTTAAAGCGTTTGATCATCGTCTGATCGATCAATCAACCGCGGAAATCGTCGAGACTGCTAAGCGCACTGGTGCGCAAGTCCGTGGTCCGATCCCGCTGCCGACCCGCAAAGAGCGTTTCACCGTTCTGATCTCTCCGCACGTCAACAAAGACGCGCGTGATCAGTACGAGATTCGTACTCACAAGCGTCTGGTTGACATCGTTGAGCCAACTGAAAAAACCGTTGATGCTCTGATGCGTCTGGACCTGGCTGCCGGTGTAGACGTGCAGATCAGCCTGGGTTAATCAGGTCATCGAGCGATTGAGAGGTTGATACAATGATTGGTTTAGTCGGTAAAAAAGTGGGTATGACCCGCATCTTCACTGAAGATGGCGTCTCTATCCCAGTAACCGTTATCGAAGTTGAAGCAAACCGCGTTACTCAGGTTAAAGATCTGGCTAACGATGGCTATCGCGCTGTTCAGGTTACCACTGGTGCTAAAAAAGCTAACCGTGTAACTAAGCCGGAAGCTGGTCACTTTGCTAAAGCTGGCGTAGAAGCTGGCCGCGGCCTGTGGGAGTTCCGTCTGGCAGATGGTGAAGAATACACCGTTGGTCAGAACATTAGCGTTGAACTGTTTGCTGACGTTAAAAAAGTTGACGTAACCGGTACCTCTAAAGGTAAAGGTTTCGCTGGTACCGTTAAGCGCTGGAACTTCCGTACCCAGGACGCTACCCACGGTAACTCCTTGTCTCACCGCGTTCCGGGTTCTATCGGTCAGAACCAGACTCCGGGCAAAGTGTTCAAAGGCAAGAAAATGGCAGGTCAGCTGGGCAACGAACGCGTTACTGTTCAGAGCCTGGACGTAGTACGTGTTGACGCTGAGCGCAACCTGCTGCTGGTTAAAGGTGGTGTTCCGGGTGCAACCGGCTGCGACCTGATCGTTAAACCAGCTGTGAAGGCGTAAGGGGATAGCAATGGAATTAGTATTGAAAGACGCGCAGAGCGCGCTGACTGTTTCCGAAACTACCTTCGGTCGTGATTTCAACGAAGCGCTGGTTCACCAGGTTGTTGTTGCTTATGCAGCTGGTGCGCGTCAGGGTACTCGTGCTCAGAAGACTCGTGCTGAAGTAACTGGTTCAGGCAAAAAGCCATGGCGCCAGAAAGGTACCGGCCGTGCGCGTTCAGGTTCTATCAAGAGCCCGATCTGGCGTTCCGGTGGCGTAACCTTCGCTGCTCGTCCGCAGGACCACAGTCAAAAAGTTAACAAGAAGATGTACCGCGGCGCGCTGAAAAGCATTCTGTCCGAACTGGTACGTCAGGATCGTCTGATCGTTGTCGAGAAGTTCTCTGTAGAAGCGCCTAAAACTAAGCTGCTGGCTCAGAAACTGAAAGACATGGCTCTGGAAGATGTGCTGATCATCACCGGTGAGCTGGACGAGAACCTGTTCCTGGCCGCACGTAACCTGCACAAGGTTGACGTACGCGATGCGACTGGTATCGACCCGGTTAGCCTGATCGCCTTCGACAAAGTCGTAATGACTGCTGATGCTGTTAAGCAAGTTGAGGAGATGCTGGCATGATTCGTGAAGAACGTCTGCTGAAGGTGCTGCGCGCACCGCACGTTTCTGAAAAAGCGTCTACTGCGATGGAAAAAACCAACACCATCGTTCTCAAAGTTGCTAAAGACGCGACCAAAGCAGAAATCAAAGCTGCTGTGCAGAAACTGTTTGAAGTCGAAGTCGAAGTCGTTAACACCCTGGTAGTTAAAGGGAAAGTTAAACGTCACGGACAGCGTATCGGTCGTCGTAGCGACTGGAAAAAAGCTTACGTCACCCTGAAGGAAGGCCAGAATCTGGACTTCGTCGGCGGCGCTGAGTAAGTCGGAGGAGTAATACAATGGCAGTTGTTAAATGTAAACCGACATCTCCGGGTCGTCGCCACGTTGTTAAAGTGGTCAACCCAGAGCTGCACAAGGGCAAACCTTTTGCTCCGCTGGTTGAAAAAAACAGCAAATCCGGCGGTCGTAACAACAATGGCCGTATCACCACTCGTCATATCGGTGGTGGTCACAAGCAGGCTTACCGTATTGTTGACTTCAAACGCAACAAAGATGGTATCCCGGCAGTTGTTGAACGTCTTGAGTACGATCCGAACCGTTCCGCGAACATCGCGCTGGTTCTGTACAAAGACGGTGAGCGCCGTTACATTCTGGCCCCGAAAGGCCTGAAAGCTGGCGACCAGATTCAGTCTGGCGTTGATGCTGCAATCAAAGCAGGCAACACCCTGCCGATGCGCAATATCCCGGTTGGTTCTACCGTTCATAACGTAGAAATGAAACCAGGTAAAGGCGGTCAGCTGGCTCGTTCCGCTGGTACTTACGTTCAGATCGTTGCTCGTGACGGTGCTTATGTCACCCTGCGTCTGCGTTCTGGTGAAATGCGTAAAGTCGAAGCAGACTGCCGCGCTACTCTGGGCGAAGTTGGCAATGCTGAGCATATGCTGCGCGTTCTGGGTAAAGCAGGTGCTGCACGCTGGCGTGGTGTTCGTCCTACCGTTCGCGGTACTGCGATGAACCCAGTCGATCACCCACATGGTGGTGGTGAAGGTCGTAACTTTGGTAAGCACCCGGTATCCCCGTGGGGCCTGCAGACCAAAGGTAAGAAGACCCGCAGCAACAAGCGTACTGATAAATTCATCGTACGTCGCCGTAGCAAATAATTTTAGAGGATAAGCCATGCCACGTTCTCTCAAGAAAGGTCCTTTTATTGACCTGCACTTGCTGAAGAAGGTAGAGAAAGCGGTGGAAAGCGGAGACAAGAAGCCCCTGCGCACTTGGTCCCGTCGTTCAACGATCTTTCCTAACATGATCGGTTTGACCATCGCTGTCCATAATGGTCGTCAGCACGTTCCAGTCTTTGTTTCCGACGAAATGGTTGGTCACAAACTGGGTGAATTCGCACCGACTCGTACTTATCGCGGCCACGCTGCTGATAAAAAAGCGAAGAAGAAATAAGGTAGGAGGAAGAGATGGAAACTTTAGCTCAACATCGCCATGCTCGTTCTTCTGCTCAGAAGGTTCGCCTTGTAGCTGACCTGATTCGCGGTAAGAAAGTGTCGCAGGCCCTGGATATTCTGACCTACACCAACAAAAAAGCTGCTGTACTGGTCAAGAAGGTACTGGAATCTGCCATTGCTAACGCTGAACACAACGATGGCGCTGACATTGATGATCTGAAAGTTGCGAAAATTTTCGTAGACGAAGGCCCGAGCATGAAGCGCATTATGCCGCGTGCTAAAGGTCGTGCAGATCGCATCCTGAAGCGCACCAGCCACATCACTGTGGTTGTGTCCGATCGCTGAGACTCTGGAGACTAGCAATGGGTCAGAAAGTACATCCTAATGGTATTCGCCTGGGTATTGTCAAACCATGGAACTCTACCTGGTTCGCGAACACCAAAGAATTCGCTGACAACCTGGACAGCGATTTTAAAGTACGTCAGTTCTTAACTAAAGAGCTGGCTAAAGCGTCTGTATCTCGCATCGTTATCGAGCGTCCGGCTAAGAGCATCCGTGTGACCATTCACACTGCTCGCCCGGGTATCGTTATCGGTAAGAAAGGCGAAGACGTAGAAAAACTGCGCAAGGTCGTAGCGGATATCGCTGGCGTTCCTGCACAGATCAATATTGCCGAAGTTCGTAAGCCTGAACTGGACGCTAAATTGGTTGCTGACAGCATCACTTCTCAGCTGGAACGTCGCGTTATGTTCCGTCGTGCTATGAAGCGTGCTGTACAGAACGCAATGCGTCTGGGCGCTAAAGGTATCAAAGTTGAAGTTAGCGGCCGTCTGGGCGGCGCGGAAATCGCACGTACCGAATGGTACCGTGAAGGTCGCGTACCGCTGCACACTCTGCGTGCTGACATCGACTACAACACCTCTGAAGCGCACACCACTTACGGTGTAATCGGCGTTAAGGTATGGATCTTCAAAGGTGAGATCCTGGGTGGTATGGCTGCTGTTGAACAACCGGAACCGGCTGCTCAACCTAAAAAGCAGCAGCGTAAAGGCCGTAAATAAGGAGCGTCGCTGATGTTACAACCAAAGCGTACAAAATTCCGTAAAGTGCACAAAGGCCGCAACCGTGGTCTGGCGCAGGGTACGGATGTTAGCTTCGGCACTTTCGGTCTGAAAGCTGTTGGCCGTGGTCGTCTGACTGCACGTCAGATCGAAGCAGCACGTCGTGCTATGACCCGTGCAGTTAAGCGTCAAGGTAAGATCTGGATCCGTGTATTCCCGGACAAACCGATCACCGAGAAGCCGCTGGAAGTTCGTATGGGTAAAGGTAAAGGTAACGTGGAGTACTGGGTTGCCTTGATTCAGCCGGGTAAAGTCCTTTATGAAATGGACGGCGTACCGGAAGAGCTGGCCCGTGAAGCATTCGGCCTGGCAGCAGCGAAACTGCCGATCAAAACCACCTTTGTAACTAAGACGGTGATGTAATGAAAGCAAAAGAGCTGCGTGAAAAAAGCGTTGAAGAGCTGAACGCTGAGCTGCTGAACCTGCTGCGTGAGCAGTTCAACCTGCGTATGCAGGCTGCAAGTGGCCAGCTGCAACAGACTCATCTGCTGAAGCAAGTGCGTCGTGATGTTGCACGCGTTAAGACTTTACTGACTCAGAAGGCGGGTGCGTAATGACCGATAAAATCCGTACTCTGCAAGGTCGCGTAGTTAGCGACAAAATGGAGAAATCCATTGTTGTTGCTATCGAACGTTTTGTGAAACACCCGATCTACGGTAAATTCATCAAACGTACGACCAAACTGCACGTACATGACGAGAACAACGAATGTGGTATCGGCGACAAGGTTGAAATCCGTGAATGCCGTCCACTGTCCAAGACTAAGTCCTGGACGCTGGTTCGCGTTGTAGAGAAAGCGGTTCTGTAATAGAGTACGCATTCTCAATACGAATAAACGGCTCAGCGATGGGCCGTTTATTTTTTCTACCCATATTGCAGAAGCGGTGTTATAATGCCGCGCCCTCGATATGGGGCTTTTTAACGACCCAGCTTTTGGGTCACAGTAGTAGTTGACATTAGCGGAGCACTAAAATGATCCAAGAACAGACTATGCTGAACGTCGCCGACAACTCCGGTGCACGTCGCGTAATGTGTATCAAGGTTCTGGGTGGCTCGCACCGTCGCTACGCAGGCGTAGGCGACATCATCAAGATCACCATCAAAGAAGCAATTCCGCGTGGTAAGGTCAAAAAAGGTGATGTGCTGAAGGCGGTAGTGGTGCGCACCAAGAAGGGTGTTCGTCGCCCGGACGGTTCTGTCATTCGCTTCGATGGTAATGCATGCGTTATTTTAAACAATAACAGCGAGCAACCTATCGGTACGCGTATTTTTGGGCCGGTAACTCGTGAACTTCGTAACGAGAAGTTCATGAAAATTATCTCTCTGGCACCAGAAGTACTCTAAGGAGCGAATCATGGCAGCGAAAATCCGTCGTGATGACGAAGTTATCGTGTTAACCGGTAAAGATAAAGGTAAACGCGGTAAAGTTAAAAATGTCCTGTCTTCCGGCAAGGTCATTGTTGAAGGTATCAACCTGGTTAAGAAACATCAGAAGCCGGTTCCGGCCCTGAACCAACCAGGCGGCATCGTAGAGAAAGAAGCAGCTATTCAAGTCTCTAACCTTGCTATCTTCAACGCGGCAACCGGCAAGGCTGACCGTGTAGGCTTTAGATTCGAAGACGGCAAAAAAGTCCGTTTCTTCAAATCTAATAGCGAAACTATCAAGTAATTTGGAGTAGTACGATGGCGAAACTGCATGATTACTACAAAGACGAAGTAGTCGCTAAACTCATGACTGAGTTTAACTACAATTCTGTCATGCAAGTCCCTCGGGTCGAGAAGATCACCCTGAACATGGGTGTTGGTGAAGCGATCGCTGACAAGAAACTGCTGGATAACGCAGCAGCTGACCTGACAGCAATCTCCGGTCAAAAACCGCTGATCACCAAAGCACGCAAATCAGTTGCAGGCTTCAAAATCCGTCAGGGCTATCCGATCGGCTGTAAAGTAACTCTGCGCGGCGAGCGCATGTGGGAGTTCTTTGAGCGCCTGATCACTATTGCTGTACCGCGTATCCGTGACTTCCGTGGCTTGTCCGCTAAGTCTTTCGACGGTCGTGGTAACTACAGCATGGGTGTCCGTGAGCAGATCATCTTCCCAGAAATCGACTACGATAAAGTCGACCGCGTTCGTGGTTTGGATATTACCATTACCACTACTGCGAAATCTGATGAAGAAGGCCGCGCTCTGCTGGCTGCCTTTGACTTCCCGTTCCGCAAGTAAGGTAGGGTTACTTAATGGCTAAGCAATCAATGAAAGCACGCGAAGTAAAGCGCGTGGCTTTAGCTGATAAATTCTTCGCTAAACGCGCTGAACTGAAAGCTATCATCTCTGATGTGAACGCAACCGACGAAGATCGTTGGAACGCTGTTCTCAAGCTGCAGACTCTGCCGCGTGATTCCAGCCCGTCTCGTCAGCGTAATCGCTGCCGTCAAACAGGTCGTCCGCATGGTTTCCTGCGGAAGTTCGGGTTGAGCCGTATTAAGGTCCGTGAAGCCGCTATGCGCGGTGAAATCCCGGGTCTGAAAAAGGCTAGCTGGTAATTGTCACCAATTGAATCACGGGAGTAAAGACAGATGAGCATGCAAGATCCGATCGCGGATATGCTGACCCGTATCCGTAACGGTCAGGCCGCGAATAAAGCTGCGGTCACCATGCCTTCCTCCAAGCTGAAAGTGGCAATTGCCAACGTGCTGAAGGAAGAAGGCTTTATTGAAGATTTTAAAGTTGAAGGCGACATCAAGCCGGAACTGGAACTGACTCTTAAGTATTTCCAGGGTAAAGCTGTTGTAGAAAGCATTCAGCGTGTCAGCCGCCCAGGTCTGCGCATCTACAAACGTAAAGATGAGCTGCCGAAAGTTATGGCGGGTCTGGGTATCGCAGTTGTTTCTACCTCTAAAGGTGTTATGACTGATCGTGCAGCGCGCCAAGCTGGTCTTGGTGGCGAAATTATCTGCTACGTAGCCTAATCGGAGGAAAAAATGTCTCGTGTTGCTAAAGCACCGGTCGTTGTTCCTGCCGGCGTTGACGTTAAAGTCAACGGTCAGGTTATTACGATCAAAGGTAAAAATGGCGAGCTGACTCGTACTCTCAACGATGCTGTTGAAGTTAAACATGCAGATAATGCTCTGACCTTCGGTCCGCGTGATGGTTACGTAGACGGATGGGCTCAGGCTGGTACCGCGCGTGCCCTGCTGAACTCAATGGTTATCGGTGTTACCGAAGGCTTCACTAAAAAGCTTCAGCTGGTTGGTGTAGGCTATCGTGCAGCGGTTAAAGGGGATGTAGTAAACCTGGCTTTAGGTTTCTCTCATCCTGTTGAACATAAGCTGCCGGCCGGTATCACTGCAGAATGCCCGACTCAAACTGAAATCGTGCTGAAAGGCGCTGATAAGCAGGTGATCGGTCAGGTTGCAGCAGATCTGCGCGCCTACCGTCGTCCTGAGCCTTACAAAGGCAAGGGTGTTCGTTACGCCGACGAAGTCGTGCGTACCAAAGAGGCTAAGAAGAAGTAAGGTAACACTATGGATAAGAAATCTGCTCGTATCCGTCGTGCGACCCGCGCACGCCGCAAGCTCCAGGAGCTGGGTGCAACTCGCCTGGTGGTACATCGTACCCCGCGTCATATTTACGCACAGGTAATTGCTCCGAATGGTTCTGAAGTTCTGGTAGCTGCTTCTACTGTAGAAAAAGCTATCTCTGAACAACTGAAGTACACCGGTAACAAAGACGCGGCCGCAGCTGTGGGTAAAGCTGTTGCTGAACGCGCTCTGGAAAAAGGCATCAAAGATGTTTCCTTTGACCGTTCCGGGTTCCAATATCATGGTCGTGTCCAGGCACTGGCAGATGCTGCCCGTGAAGCTGGCCTTCAGTTCTAAGGTAGAGGTGTAAGATGGCTCACATCGAAAAACAAGCTGGCGAACTGCAGGAAAAGCTGATCGCGGTAAACCGCGTATCTAAAACCGTTAAAGGTGGTCGTATTTTCTCCTTCACAGCTCTGACTGTAGTTGGTGACGGTAACGGTCGCGTAGGTTTTGGTTACGGTAAAGCGCGTGAAGTTCCAGCAGCGATCCAGAAAGCGATGGAAAAAGCCCGTCGCAATATGATTAACGTCGCGCTGAATACTGGCACCCTGCAGCACCCGGTTAAGGGTACTCACACGGGTTCTCGTGTATTCATGCAGCCGGCTTCCGAAGGTACCGGTATCATCGCCGGTGGTGCAATGCGCGCCGTTCTGGAAGTCGCTGGGGTTCGTAACGTTCTGGCTAAAGCATATGGTTCCACCAACCCGATCAACGTGGTTCGTGCAACTATTGATGGCCTGGAAAATATGAAGTCTCCAGATATGGTCGCTGCCAAGCGTGGTAAATCCGTTGAAGAAATTCTGGGGAAATAAACCATGGCAAAGACTATTAAAATTACTCAAACCCGCAGTGCAATCGGTCGTTTGCCGAAACACAAGGCAACGCTGCTTGGCCTGGGTCTGCGTCGTATTGGTCACACCGTAGAACGCGAGGATACTCCTGCTGTTCGTGGTATGGTCAACGCGGTTTCCTTCATGGTTAAAGTTGAGGAGTAAGAGATGCGTTTAAATACTCTGTCTCCGGCCGAAGGCTCCAAAAAGGCGGGTAAACGCCTGGGTCGTGGTATCGGTTCTGGCCTCGGTAAAACCGGTGGTCGTGGTCACAAAGGTCAGAACTCTCGTTCTGGCGGTGGCGTACGTCGCGGTTTCGAGGGTGGTCAGATGCCACTGTACCGTCGTCTGCCGAAATTCGGCTTCACTTCTCGTAAAGCAATGATCACTGCAGAAGTTCGTCTGTCTGATCTGGCTCACGTAGAAGGCGATGTGGTAGACCTGAACACGCTGAAAGCGGCTAACATTATCGGTATCCAGATCGAGTTCGCGAAAGTGATCCTGTCTGGTGAGGTAACTCGTCCGGTAACTGTTCGTGGCCTGCGCGTGACTAAAGGCGCTCGTGCTGCTATCGAAGCTGCTGGCGGTAAAATTGAGGAATAAGTAGCAGATGGCTAAACAACCGGGATTAGATTTTCAAAGTGCCAAAGGTGGAATTGGCGAACTGAAACGCAGACTTTTGTTTGTTATCGGTGCGCTGATTGTGTTCCGTATTGGCTCTTTTATTCCGATCCCTGGTATTGATGCCACTGTACTTGCCAAACTGCTTGAGCAACAGCGAGGCACCATCATTGAAATGTTTAACATGTTCTCTGGTGGTGCTCTCAGCCGTGCTTCTATCTTTGCTCTGGGGATCATGCCGTATATTTCGGCGTCGATCATTGTCCAGCTGCTGACCGTTGTTTATCAACCGCTGGCAGAACTGAAGAAAGAAGGGGAGTCTGGTCGTCGTAAGATCAGCCAGTACACCCGCTACGGTACTCTGGTGCTGGCTATATTCCAGTCGATCGGTATTGCTACCGGTCTGCCGAATATGCCTGGTATGCAGGGCCTGGTGATTAATCCGGGCTTTGCATTCTATTTCACCGCTGTTGTTAGTCTGGTCACAGGGACTATGTTCCTGATGTGGCTCGGCGAACAGATCACCGAACGCGGTATCGGAAACGGTATCTCGATCCTGATCTTCGCCGGGATCGTTGCGGGACTCCCGCCGGCCATCGCCCATACTATCGAGCAAGCGCGTCAAGGCGACCTGCACTTCCTCCTGTTGCTGTTGGTTGCAGTATTAGTATTTGCAGTGACCTTCTTCGTTGTATTCGTTGAACGTGGTCAACGCCGCATTGTGGTAAACTACGCTAAGCGTCAACAGGGTCGTCGTGTCTATGCTGCACAGAGCACACATTTACCGCTGAAAGTGAATATGGCGGGGGTAATCCCGGCAATCTTCGCTTCCAGTATTATTCTGTTCCCGGCGACCATCACGTCATGGTTCGGGGGCGGTACTGGTTGGAACTGGCTGACAACAATTTCGCTGTATTTGCAGCCTGGGCAACCGCTTTATGTGTTACTCTATGCGTCTGCAATCATCTTCTTCTGTTTCTTCTACACGGCGTTGGTTTTCAACCCGCGTGAAACAGCAGATAACCTGAAGAAGTCCGGTGCATTTGTACCAGGAATTCGTCCGGGAGAACAAACGGCGAAGTATATCGATAAAGTAATGACCCGCCTGACTCTGGTCGGTGCGTTGTATATCACTTTTATCTGCCTGATCCCGGAGTTCATGCGTGATGCAATGAAAGTGCCGTTCTACTTCGGTGGAACCTCGCTGCTTATTGTTGTCGTCGTGATTATGGACTTTATGGCTCAAGTGCAAACTCTGATGATGTCTAGTCAGTATGAGTCTGCATTGAAGAAGGCGAACCTGAAAGGCTACGGCCGCTAACTGGTCGCCCGAGAAGTTACGGAGAGTAAAAATGAAAGTTCGTGCTTCCGTCAAGAAATTATGCCGTAACTGCAAAATCGTTAAGCGTGATGGTGTCATCCGTGTGATTTGCAGTGCCGAGCCAAAGCATAAACAGCGCCAAGGCTGATTTATTCGCATATTTTTCTTGCAAAGTTGGGTTGAGCTGGCTAGATTAGCCAGCCAATCTTTTGTATGTCTGTACGTTTCCATTTGAGTATCCTGAAAACGGGCTTTTCAGCATGGTACGTACATATTAAATAGTAGGAGTGCATAGTGGCCCGTATAGCAGGCATTAACATTCCTGATCAGAAACATACCGTAATTGCTTTAACCGCAATTTTTGGTATCGGCAAGACCCGCTCTAAAGCCATCTGCGCTGAAACGGGTATCGCTGAAAATGTTAAGATCAGTGAGCTGTCTGAAGAACAGATTGATTCTCTGCGTGAAGCAGTAGGTAAATTTGTCGTTGAAGGTGATCTGCGCCGTGAAATCACCCTGAGCATCAAGCGTCTGATGGACCTTGGTTGCTACCGTGGTTTACGCCATCGTCGTGGTCTTCCGGTTCGCGGTCAGCGTACTAAGACCAACGCACGTACCCGTAAGGGTCCGCGTAAACCGATCAAGAAATAATCGGGGTGATTGAATAATGGCAAAGGCACCAGTTCGTGCACGTAAGCGTGTAAGAAAACAAGTCTCTGATGGCGTGGCTCATATCCATGCTTCTTTTAACAACACCATCGTTACCATCACTGATCGTCAGGGTAACGCGCTGGGTTGGGCAACAGCCGGTGGTTCCGGTTTCCGTGGTTCTCGCAAATCCACTCCGTTTGCAGCTCAGGTTGCAGCAGAGCGTTGCGCAGAAGCCGTAAAAGAATACGGCATCAAGAATCTGGAAGTTATGGTTAAAGGTCCGGGTCCAGGTCGCGAATCTACTATTCGTGCACTGAACGCCGCTGGTTTCCGCATCACTAATATTACTGATGTGACTCCGATCCCTCATAACGGTTGTCGTCCGCCGAAAAAACGTCGCGTATAACGCCTCGTTTCTAGGATTGTTGGAGAAAGAAAATGGCAAGATATTTGGGTCCTAAGCTCAAGCTGAGCCGTCGTGAGGGCACTGACTTATTCCTTAAGTCTGGCGTTCGCGCGATCGATACCAAGTGTAAAATTGAACAAGCTCCTGGCCAGCACGGTGCGCGTAAGCCGCGTCTGTCTGACTATGGTGTGCAGTTGCGTGAAAAGCAAAAAGTTCGCCGTATGTACGGTGTGCTGGAGCGTCAGTTCCGTAACTACTATAAAGAAGCAGCACGTCTGAAAGGCAACACCGGTGAAAACCTGTTGGCTCTGCTGGAAGGTCGTCTGGACAACGTTGTATACCGTATGGGCTTCGGCGCCACTCGTGCTGAAGCACGCCAGCTGGTTAGCCACAAGGCTATCATGGTAAACGGTCGTGTTGTTAACATCGCTTCTTATCAGGTAAAAGCGAATGACGTTGTTAGCATCCGTGAGAAAGCGAAAAAGCAATCTCGCGTGAAAGCCGCTCTGGAGCTGGCTGAGCAGCGTGAAAAGCCAACCTGGCTGGAAGTTGATGCTGGCAAGATGGAAGGTACGTTCAAGCGTCAGCCGGAGCGTTCTGATCTGTCTGCGGACATTAACGAACACCTGATCGTCGAGCTTTACTCCAAGTAAAGCTTAGTACCAAAGAGAGGACACAATGCAGGGTTCTGTGACAGAGTTTCTAAAACCGCGCCTGGTCGATATCGAGCAAGTGAGTTCGACGCACGCCAAGGTGACCCTTGAGCCTTTAGAGCGTGGCTTCGGCCATACTCTGGGTAACGCACTGCGCCGTATTCTGCTCTCATCGATGCCGGGTTGCGCGGTGACCGAGGTTGAGATTGATGGTGTACTGCACGAGTACAGCACCAAAGAAGGCGTTCAGGAAGACATCCTTGAAATCCTGCTCAACCTGAAAGGGCTGGCGGTGAGAGTTCAGGGTAAAGATGAAGTCATCCTTACTTTGAATAAATCTGGCATTGGCCCTGTGACTGCAGCCGACATTACCCACGACGGTGATGTCGAAATCGTCAAGCCGCAGCACGTGATCTGCCACCTGACCGATGAGAACGCATCTATTAGCATGCGCATCAAAGTTCAGCGCGGTCGCGGTTATGTGCCGGCTTCTGCCCGAATTCATTCGGAAGAAGATGAGCGCCCAATCGGCCGTCTGCTGGTCGACGCCTGCTACAGCCCTGTAGAGCGTATTGCCTACAATGTTGAAGCCGCGCGTGTTGAGCAGCGTACCGACCTGGACAAGCTGGTCATCGAGATGGAAACCAACGGCACAATCGATCCTGAAGAGGCGATTCGTCGTGCGGCAACCATTCTGGCTGAACAACTGGAAGCTTTCGTTGACTTACGTGATGTACGTCAGCCGGAAGTGAAAGAAGAGAAACCAGAGTTCGATCCGATCCTGCTGCGCCCTGTTGACGATCTGGAATTGACTGTCCGCTCTGCTAACTGCCTCAAGGCAGAAGCTATCCACTATATCGGTGATCTGGTACAGCGTACCGAGGTTGAGTTGCTGAAAACGCCGAACCTGGGTAAAAAATCTCTTACCGAGATTAAAGACGTGCTGGCTTCACGTGGTCTGTCTCTGGGCATGCGCCTGGAAAACTGGCCGCCGGCAAGCATTGCTGACGAGTAACCGGATCACAGGTTAAGGTTTTACTGAGAAGGATAAGGTCATGCGCCATCGTAAGAGTGGTCGTCAACTGAACCGCAACAGCAGCCATCGCCAGGCTATGTTCCGTAACATGGCAGGTTCGCTGGTTCGTCATGAGATCATCAAGACGACCCTGCCGAAAGCGAAAGAACTGCGTCGCGTAGTTGAGCCGCTGATTACTCTTGCCAAGACTGATAGCGTTGCTAATCGTCGTCTGGCATTCGCCCGCACTCGTGATAACGAGATCGTGGCAAAACTGTTTAACGAGCTGGGCCCGCGTTTCGCGAGCCGCGCCGGTGGTTACACTCGCATTCTGAAGTGTGGCTTCCGTGCAGGCGACAACGCGCCGATGGCATACATCGAGCTGGTTGATCGTGCTGAGCTGAAAGCAGAAGCTGCTGCAGAGTAATCTGTAGTAACGTAAAAAAACCCGCCCCGGCGGGTTTTTTTATATCTACCGCAATCCCACTTCACTACACTATCTGTACTCTTTTTGTTCATTCCTGGGAGCCGTATAATGTGGTTACTGGACCAGTGGGCGGAACGCCACATCCTCGATGCACAGTCTAAAGGCGAGTTTGATAATCTGACGGGCAGCGGCGAACCGCTGGCGCTGGATGATGATTCACACGTGCCTCCGGAGCTGCGCGCCGGCTATCGTTTATTAAAAAACGCCGGCTGCTTACCACCGGAGCTTGAGTTACGTAGAGATGCCATGGCGTTGAGCGACTTACTCAAGACCGTAGAGCATGATGACCCACGGTATACCGAGTTAAACCGTCGCTTGACTCTGTTTGAACTGAAATTACGTCAGGCGGGTATGAATACCGATTTTCTACGCGGTGATTATGCCGACAGACTGTGGCACAAAATTAACGAGGAGTAGCTATGTATCGGATTGGCGAACTGGCCAAACTGGCTGATGTCACCCCGGATACCATCCGCTATTATGAAAAGCAGCAAATGATGGATCACGATATTCGCACTGAAGGCGGTTTTCGCCTCTATTCGGATAACGATCTGCAGCGCCTGCGTTTTATCCGCTATGCCCGGCAATTAGGTTTCACCCTCGAATCGATCCGCGAATTATTATCGATCCGTATCGATCCCGAACATCATACTTGCCAGGAGTCTAAAGGGATCGTCCAGGCCCGGCTAAGTGAAGTCGAAGCGCGTATCAAAGAACTGGAAACGATGCGGCGTTCTCTGCAGCGTCTGAATGATGCCTGTTGCGGCACGGCGCACAGTAGCGTTTACTGCTCGATTCTCGAAGCTTTAGAGCAAGGCGCCAGCGGTAGCCATGCCGGGCGTTGATTTTTTCCGTGCGCGGATCTACACTCGCGCCGAATTCATACATTGACTGGAGTTACTATGAGTCGCTATCAGCATACCAAAGGGCAAATTAAAGATAATGCGATTGAGGCATTACTGCATGACCCATTATTCAGACAGCGGGTTGAGAAAAATAAGAAAGGGAAAGGAAGCTATCAACGTAAAGATAAACATGCGGGGCGGAATGATCGGGAGGCCAGTGGCAAGCAAGCGAATCGCTTTTTTACCACTGGCCTTCTGCTTTCTGTGTGCTGATTAAGAACGGTTGTTTTGTTCTTTTAACAGATCGCGAATTTCACTCAGTAGTACTTCTTCTTTGCTCGGCGCCGGAGCGGCAGGCGCTTCTTCTTTCTTACGGTTCAGTTTATTCATCAGTTTGATTGCCATGAAAATCGCGAAGGCAACAATGATGAAATCAAAGACGTTCTGAATAAACACACCATAATGCATGACAACGGCCGGGACATCTCCCTGCGCATCGCGTAGCGTAACGGCGAACTGTTTAAAGTCGATACCGCCAATGAGCAAACCCAGCGGAGGCATAATAATATCGGCCACTAAAGACGATACAATTTTACCGAATGCCGCACCAATGATGACACCCACTGCCAAATCGACAACATTCCCGCGCATTGCGAATTCGCGGAATTCTTTTAACATACCCATTTTACTCTCCTTGAGCCAGCTGACATTGATAAGTTTATCAAATGTATTTCCATTTTCCATTGCTGTTGAATAATTGCCGGAAAATATTATCCATTGATAAATAAGGGATAATAAAAAGGCGTCTGAGCGACGCCCATTGGAATTACAGGAAGAACGGACTTGGCTGGAATAGTCTCTCAACGTCGGAGATAAATTTCTTGTCGGTCAGGAACATAATTACGTGGTCGCCTTGCTCAATACGTAAATTATTATTGGCGATCATTACGTCATTACCGCGTACCACCGCGCCAATAATAGTTCCCGGCGGCAGCTTAATTTCATCAATTGAACGGCCAACTACCCGCGAGGTGCTTTCATCGCCATGCGCGACGGCCTCAATGGCTTCGGCAACGCCGCGGCGTAGTGACGAAACACCGACAATATCAGCTTTACGTACGTGGCTCAGCAATGCAGAAATCGTGGCTTGCTGCGGAGATATAGCAATATCAATCACGCTTCCCTGAACCAGATCGACATACGCGCGACGCTGGATCAGCACCATGACCTTCTTCGCGCCCATCCGCTTGGCCAGCATTGCCGACATGATATTGGCTTCGTCATCGTTGGTGACGGCAATAAAGAGATCGACTTGATCGATATGTTCTTCCGCCAGTAACTCTTGATCCGACGCATCGCCATAAAAGACGATCGTGTTCTGCAGCTTTTCGGCAAGTTCAGCCGCGCGCTGTTGATCGCGCTCGATCAACTTCACGCTGTAGTCTTTCTCCAGGCGGTGCGCGAGACCCGCGCCGATGTTGCCGCCGCCGACCAGCATAATTCGTTTGTAGGGTTTCTCCAGACGTTGGAGTTCGCTCATTACGGCGCGAATATGTTGCGATGCGGCGATAAAGAAGACTTCGTCGCCAGCTTCTACGATGGTTGATCCCTGTGGGCGAATCGGTCGGTCGTGGCGGAAAATTGCCGCAACGCGGGTGTCGATGTGCGGCATATGTTCGCGCATCGTGGAGAGCGCATTACCGACCAGCGGCCCACCGTAATAAGCCTTCACAACGGCCAGGCTCACTTTTCCTTCGGCGAAGTTCACTACCTGCAGTGCGCCTGGATATTCGATCAGGCGGTAGATGTTATCGATGACTAACTGCTCCGGGGCGATCAGATGGTCAATCGGTACCGCTTCTGAATGGAAAAGTTTATCGGCATCGCGAACGTAGTCCGGCGAACGAATTCGGGCGATACGATTCGGCGTATTAAACAGCGAATAGGCAACCTGACAGGCCACCATGTTAGTTTCATCTGAGCTTGTCACGGCGACCAGCATATCGGCATCATCGGCGCCGGCTTCGCGCAGCACGCGCGGATGCGAACCGTGGCCCTGAACGACGCGGAGATCGAACTTATCCTGCAGACCGCGCAGACGGTCACCGTTGGTATCGACCAAGGTAATATCGTTGTTTTCGCCAACGAGATTTTCCGCCAGCGTGCCGCCTACCTGTCCGGCGCCAAGAATAATAATCTTCATCAGCAGTGACCCATTAATTCCGCTTTTTGATTAGCTTAGCGTAAAAGAAGCCATCGCCTTCTTCCGCCCCTGGCAGATTTTGCTGACCCGGGTTTTCCGGCGTTCCCGTCTCATGGAGTTCGGCATCTCTGGTACGGGTCAGGAAAGCGGCGATTTGTTGGCTGTTCTCTTCCGGCAAAATAGAGCATGTCGCATAGACCAGCGTACCGCCCGGTTTCAAATGAGCCCAGGTGGCATCGAGAATTTCTGCCTGTAATTGCGCCAGCTCGGCGATATCGCGATCCCGGCGCAGCCATTTAATATCCGGATGGCGACGAATAACGCCAGTAGCTGAACATGGCGCATCAAGCAAAATACGGTCGAACTGCTCATCGCCGCACCACTGTTCAGGATAGCGGCCATCGCCCTGTTTCACTTCTGCTTTCATGCCCAGACGTTTCAGGTTGTCATAGACACGGGACAGGCGCTGTTGGTCGATGTCGACCGCCATCAAATTCGCCTGCGGCGCGACTTCCAGAATATGCGTCGTCTTGCCGCCCGGCGCCGCGCAGAGATCGAGAATGCGCTCGCCGTTTGCCGGTTGCAAATAGCGCATGCAGCCCTGGGCTGATGCGTCCTGAACGGTTACCCAGCCTTTATCAAATCCTGGTAATGCATGGACCGGGGCTGGGGTCGCAAGACGGACGGCATCCGGATAGTCCGGGTGAGTGAAACCCTGTAAACCAGCGTCTTCCAGCAGTGCGAGCCATTCATCTCGCGAATGATGATTGCGATTCACGCGCAGCCACATTGGCGGACGTAGATTATTGGCTGACACAATATCCTGCCATTGTTGCGGCCAGGCCTGCTGCAGACGTTTAAGCAGCCATTTAGGATGGAGATAACGGTTCTCGTGCTGGGCGAATTCGGCCAGCAGCTCTTCCTGCTGGCGCTGGAACTGGCGTAATACGCCATTAATAAGCCCTTTAAGCTGCGGACGCTTAATTGCCACCGCGCCTTCCACCGTTTCCGCTAGCGCGGCGTGCGGGGGAATACGGGTATAGAGCAGCTGATACAGACCGACCATGATCAGGAAATGTACGGTACGCTGTTTGCCTGTCATCGGGCGGGCCATCAGCTTACCGATCAACCACTCGAGTTGGCTTAAGGTTCGCAAGACGCCAAAGCACAGTTCTTGCAGCAGCGCTTTGTCTTTCTCGCTCACTTTTTGCTGCAGTGGCGGCAGAACATTGCTTAAAGACTGGCCTTTCTCAACGACCTGCTCAATGGCCTGGGCTGCCAGGCTGCGTAAATTAATATTCTTTTTCATAAGCGCAAAAATAAAAATGCCCGGCGAACCCGGGCTTTAGAAGAGAAGTGCGTCAGGCAAGACGGTTTCCGGGGATAAACCATTCCCGGCGAGAGTTCAGTAAATCCTGGGCACTCATCGCTTTTTTCCCTGCCGGCTGCAGCGATTCCAGATTCAGAATCCCGTTGCCGGTGGCGACCTGGATCCCCTGTTTGCTTGCAGCGACGATCGTGCCTGGCTCTGCGTTGGCGGATTCTGTAATAACGGATGCACGCCACACCTTCACCGGTTGCTCATCGATCTCCAGCCAGCTCATCGGCCAGGGATTAAATGCGCGGATACAGCGTTCGAGCTGTTCTGCGGAAAGCGACCAATCAATACGGGCCTCTTCTTTACTCAGCTTCTCGGCGTAGCTGACAAGCGATTCGTCCTGAACTTCAGGCTCTGCGCTACCCTCTGCCAGCTGCGCTAAAGTCGCCAGTAGACCCTCAGGTCCAAGGTCGGCCAGCTTATCGTACAGGCTGCCGCTGGTATCTTCCGCGGTAATCGGGCAGGAGAGCTTATACAGCATGTCGCCGGTATCAAGACCGACGTCCATCTGCATGATGGTGACACCGGTTTCGGCATCGCCAGCCCATAGCGAACGCTGAATCGGCGCTGCGCCACGCCAGCGAGGAAGCAGGGAGCCGTGAACGTTAATGCAGCCCAAACGCGGCATTTCAAGAACCGCTTTCGGCAGGATCAGTCCGTAAGCCACGACGACCATAACATCGGCGTTAAGGTCGGCAACCAACTGCTGATTTTCCTGCGGACGTAGGGAGGATGGCTGGAAGACCGGTAGATTATTGGCTTCAGCCAGCACTTTTACCGGGCTCGGCATCAATTTTTTGCCGCGACCAGCAGGGCGGTCGGGCTGAGTAAATACGCCAACCACCTGATGTTCAGACGACAACAGCGCGTCAAGGTGACGCGCTGCAAAGTCGGGGGTTCCGGCGAAAATGATACGTAGTGTTTGTGACACGTTAATCCTTGTTATCAGGCACGGGCGCGTAAACGATCCAGTTTTTCAACTTTCTGACGAATGCGCTGCTGTTTGAGCGGCGACAGATAGTCAATGAACAGCTTACCGACCAGGTGATCCATTTCATGCTGGATACAGATAGCCAACAAGCCATCAGCTTCCAGTTCGAAAGCGTTGCCTTCACGGTCCAACGCGCGGATTCTTACGGTTTCGGCACGTGGAACCAGCGCACGTTGTTCCGGAATCGACAAACAACCTTCTTCAATACCGGTTTCACCGTCTTTTTCGAGTAGCTCTGGGTTGATGAGCACCAGGCGCTCTTCACGGTTTTCCGAGACATCAATAACGATAATACGCTGGTGAATATCCACCTGCGTGGCGGCCAGACCGATACCTTCTTCAGCGTACATCGTGTCGAACATATCATCGACGATACGCTGAATTTCTGCATTCACTTCTTTGACCGGCTCGGCGACTTTGCGAAGGCGCTCGTCCGGAATATGTAACACTTGCAAAACTGCCATAAAGATCCAGAGTCGTATTCAGTAGTTGATAAGATTATTACCTCTATTCTAGACAAAACCCCCTCTAATTGACAGTCTCGCTAACCAATCACAAGGATTGGCTGAGCCGCTAATGGCAGGGGGAACGGATGACGCCCACGGATATTTGGTTGCGCCTGATGCGGGTGAATAACCTGTATGGCGATGAAATGGTACTGATTGCGCGACGGCTGGCTGGCGCAGGTCATTCGGATAATGAAACGTTGCGTGAAGCCGGTTTAACTAAAGCACAGGCAATACAGTTTCTTGCCTTTAAACAACAGGAGATTGACGCCTCACTGCAATGGTTAGCGCAACCAGAACATCATCTGATTTCGGCGGATCATGCACGCTATCCGCCGCAGCTACGCGCTATCGATGATTATCCCGGCGCGCTGCTGGTCTGCGGTAACGTCGATCTCCTGTGTAGCCGACAGTTGGCTATCATCGGAAGCCGCGCGCACTCGTGGTACGGCGCGCAATGGGGAAAATCCTTCAGTGAAGCGCTGGCGCAGTATGGATTGACCATTACCAGTGGTCTGGCGATGGGCATTGATGGCATCGCCCATCGCGGGGCGTTAGCGGCAACGGGAAAAACCATCGCCGTATTAGGTAACGGTCTCTCTGATGTCTACCCGCACCGGCATCGGGCTTTGGCAAAGCAGATCGTAGAAAGCGGCGGCGCGCTACTTTCCGAATTTCCTCTCTCAGCGCCGCCTCTACCGGGTAATTTTCCGCGCCGCAACCGGATTATCAGCGGCTTAAGCGCAGGTGTACTGGTCATTGAGGCCGCCTTGAAAAGCGGTTCCCTGGTAACTGTCCGCTGCGCGTTGGAGCAGGGTAGAGACGTTTTTGCCCTGCCAGGACCCATTGGCAATCCTGGCTCTGAAGGGCCGCACTGGCTGATAAAGCAGGGCGCGGTTCCCGTTACCGCGCCGGAAGAGATCCTTGAACATTGGCAATACGAGCTGTCAGCGAGGAAGGATACCGCTGATTTGCTAAATAATTACGCAGATCGGCCTCCTGTAGCATTGCCATTTCCAGAGCTCCTGGCTAACGTAGGAGATGAGGTAACACCTGTTGACGTTGTCGCTGAACGTGCCGGCCAATCTGTGCCAGTAACCGTAGCCCAGCTACTTGAACTGGAGTTAGCAGGCTGGATCGCAGCTGTACCCGGCGGCTATGTCCGATTAAGGAGGGCAAGCCATGTTCGACGTACTCATGTATTTGTTTGAGACTTATATCCATAACGAAGCAGAAATGCGCGTGGATCAGGACAAACTGACGCGGGATCTGACCGATGCAGGTTTTGAGCGGGAAGATATCTATAACGCGTTAATGTGGCTCGAGAAACTGGCTGATTATCAGGAAGGTCTCGTTGAACCCATGCAGCTCGCCTCCGACCCGCTCTCTCTTCGGGTATACACCGATGAAGAGTGCCAGCGTCTGGATGCCAGCTGTCGAGGATTTTTACTCTTCCTCGAGCAGATCCAGGTGTTGAACCTCGAAACGCGAGAAATGGTGATAGAGCGCGTACTGGCGCTGGATACGGCAGAGTTTGAACTGGAAGACCTGAAATGGGTGATCCTGATGGTTCTGTTTAATATTCCAGGCTGTGAAAACGCCTATCAGCAAATGGAAGAATTACTCTTCGAAGTAAATGAAGGTATGCTGCATTAATCTTATTGCAGCAACATCGAGTTGTTATGACCAAATCAGCACTGTTTTCGGTGCGTAAAAACGAGCCCTGCCCGCAGTGCGGGGCCGAACTGGTGATTCGTTCCGGGAAACATGGCCCGTTTCTCGGCTGTTCTCACTATCCGGACTGTGACTATGTCCGTCCCCTGAAAAACCAGGCGGATGGACATATCGTCAAGGTGCTGGAGGGGCAAGAGTGCCCATCTTGCGGCGCTGTCATGGTGTTACGCCAGGGGCGTTTTGGTATGTTCATCGGCTGCAGTCGCTATCCCGAATGCGAACATACCGAGTTGATTGATAAACCTGATGAGACCGCTATCGCGTGTCCGCAATGCGGACAGGGTCATCTGGTGCAGCGTCGCTCCCGTTTTGGTAAAACCTTTCATTCCTGCGATCGCTATCCTGATTGCCAGTTCGTAATTAATTTTAAACCGGTGGCGGGCGAATGCCCTGAATGCCATTACCCGCTATTAATAGAAAAGAAAACGGCACAAGGCGTTAAACGCTTTTGCGCCAGTAAACAATGTGGAAAGCCGATCCCGGCGGAACAAATAAGTGAATAAAAACCTGCCCTCAGAAACCGTCGCACAGGCTGTGGCGGTACTGAATAATGAACATGTCATCGCCTATCCAACCGAAGCGGTATTCGGCGTCGGTTGCGATCCGGATAGCGAAACGGCCGTAATGCGCCTTCTGGCGTTAAAACAGCGTCCTGTTGAAAAGGGATTAATTCTTATCGCCGCCAGCTATGAACAGTTGCAACCGTATATTGATGATTCCCGGTTAAGCGACGCGCAGCGTGAAGCGATCTTTTCCTGTTGGCCCGGCCCGGTGACGTTCGTGTTCCCGGCGCGCCCGGATACCCCACGCTGGCTGACGGGGCGCTTCGATTCGCTGGCCGTGCGCGTTACTAATCATCCGCTGGTGATTGAATTATGCGAAGCCTACGGAAAACCACTGGTCTCGACGAGCGCCAACTTAACCGGGCAGCCGCCGTGTCGGACCACTGCTGAAGTACGCGCCCAGTTTGGCGATAGTTTTCCGGTGGTGGATGGCGCTACGGGCGGGCGGCAAAACCCATCTGAAATCCGTGATGCCCTGACGGGTGAACAGTTCCGCCAGGGGTAATTTATGGAAACTTATGCCGTTTTTGGTAACCCTATAGCCCATAGCAAGTCGCCTTCTATTCATCAGCTGTTTGCCAAACAGTTACATATTGCGCACCCCTATGGTCGGGTACTGGCGCCATTAGATGATTTTGTGAATACTCTGGACGCTTTCTTCAACACAGGCGGTAAGGGCGCTAATGTGACCGTTCCCTTTAAAGAAGAAGCGTTTGCCCGCGCCGATGAACTCACTGAACGCGCCGCGCTGGCTGGCGCTGTCAATACGTTGAAGCGCCTGGAAGATGGCCGTTTGCTTGGCGACAATACGGATGGCATAGGGTTATTAAGCGATTTAGAGCGCCTGGGCTTTATCAAACCTGGTATGAGGATTTTATTGATTGGCGCAGGCGGCGCATCACGCGGCGTATTATTACCGCTGCTCTCTTTAGATTGCGCGGTCACTATTGTTAACCGTACTTTTTCCCGTGCTCATGAACTGGCAACGTTATTTGCTCATACCGGCAGCGTGAGCGCATTATCGCTGGATAAACTGGAAGGCCATCAGTTCGACCTCATTATTAACGCGACGTCCAGCGGTATCAGCGGCGATATCCCGGCAATACCATCTTCGTTGATTCATGCCGACGTTTACTGTTATGACATGTTTTATCAGAAAGGAAATACGCCATTTCTGCATTGGTGCCAACAGTATGGCGCTAAAAAACTGGCTGATGGATTAGGAATGCTGGTGGCTCAGGCCGCCCATGCCGTTCTGTTGTGGCACGGTAGACTACCGGAGATTGCCCCGGTGATTGCTGTTTTACATCAGGAACTGAATGCGTGAACCAGGCGATCCAATTTCCCGATAGAGAAGAGTGGGACGCCGAACGGCAATGCATCGTTTTCCCCGCGCTGGTCAATGGGATGCAGTTAACTTGCGCGATTCGCGGTAAGACACTGCAGCAACGGTTTGGTGGCGATGAGCCAGCGCAGTGGCTGGCTCTCTTTAGTGAACATCGCTGGGATCTGGAAGATGAAGCGGAAGCGCTGATTCGCGATCGGCAAGAAGACCATCAGGGTTGGATTTGGTTTTCCTGATCCAGGTAGTCGTTTTTCCATTTCACATAGTTGTTGGCTGAATACTTCAGGCCTGCATATTCCGCCTCCGTCAGGGGGCGGATTTGTTTTACCGGATTGCCAAAGTAGAGATATCCGCTTTCCAGACGCTTGTTTTGCGGAACCAGGCTGCCGGCGCCGATCATCACGTCATCCTCTACCACCACGCCATCCAGCAGAATTGACCCCATTCCGACAAGAATGCGATTGCCGATAGTGCAGCCGTGCAGCATGACCTTATGCCCGACGGTAACATCTTCGCCGATGAGCAGGGGATTACCCTCAGGGTTATAAGAAGACTTGTGGGTAACATGTAGGACGCTGCCGTCCTGAATATTCGAACGTGCGCCGATCGATACATAGTTCACGTCGCCGCGGATGGCGACCAACGGCCAAATGCTTACATCATCGGCAATTCTGACGTCGCCTATCACAACGCTGCTGGGATCCACCATCACCCGCAGACCGATTTGAGGAAATAATTCTTTATAAGGACGTAAATAACTGGACATGGCTGCCTCAATATCAGGGTAGATAACCAGACTTTGGAAGCTTTCTGGCGCTCCCGCAACCCATTTTTCTGATAAAAATTGAGCTATTTGAGCAATAACAGCGCGAAAAGCGCGAAAAACCATCATTCAGAAAAAAAGATCGAAAAAAGGCTTGTGCAAAAAAATGGGATCCCTATAATGCGCACCCACTGACACGGCGGATGTGAATCACTTCACACAAACAGCCGGTTCGGTTGAAGAGAAAAATTCTGAAATTCAGGGTTGACTCTGAAAGAGGAAAGCGTA
>NZ_JAQIRN010000016.1:0-8238 GCF_050600815.1 Klebsiella sp. 141161
GGAGACCCAGGCCGAGAGGGCGGCGGCGAGGCCGTAGAGGGTGAAGGCGAAAGAGGCCTGCGCCGGGCTGAAGCCCAGTTCCTTGATGTAGTGCGAGAGGAAGGCGAGTTCAAAACCGTCGCCGGTCATAAACACGGCGATGGCGACGTATCCCCAGATAAGGTTCAGCGGCAGACCGAACCACTGTTTGTTATTAACGGACATGTTAACCTCGATTTCAGGATGCAGAGGAGCGGCTCCGCTGTATAACAGCGGAGCATTATTGTTATTAAATTAAAGAGGTATGTTATTCGCGGATTAGCCGACCGGCCTGTTGTAGCGCTTTGTAGGCCTCATACCTGCGTTGATGCAGCGGACTAAACGCCGTCTCGCTGCGATAGGTTTTATCCACTCTGGTGAACCGCTTCATGGCGTCCGGTAGCGAGGCGGCGACGTTGCCCGCGACGGCGCCGAGGATGGCGGAGCCCAGCAATACTGGTTCGCTGCTGGCGGTGCCGACCACGGTCACGCCGCAGGCGTCGGCCAACAGTTGGCGTACCAGCGGGTGCTGCCCCGCGCCGCCGCTGATAACGATATTTTCGCTCTCAATACCACAGGCGCGTTGGGCATCGAGGATCTGCCGCAGGCCGTAGCCAATTCCGCATAATCCGGCGACGTACAGCGCGGTCAGGTTATCAAGATCCCGCTCCATCCCCAGCCCGGCAATCAGCGCTTTCGCGTGGGGGTCGGCAAGCGGTGCGCGATTGCCGAGAAACTCCGGTACGACATGCAGTCCATCTGCCAGCTGCACCGCCTCCGACGGCGAGGCAACCTGCGCCAGCACGCGATCCGCCAGCCAGACCGGCAGCGGAACGGCGGCGGCTTTGGCCTGTTCACGCGCTTCTGCCGCCGCCGGATGGAAGCTCAGTAACTGGTCGATAGCCGCGCCGGCGGCGCTTTGTCCGCCTTCGTTCAGCCAGTAACCCGGTACCATCGCCGAATAGTAAGGACCCCAGACCCCTGGAACGAACACCGCTTTCTCGGTGGTGGTCATGGTGCAGGAGGAGGTACCGAAGACGTAGGCCATATTATTCACCGCGCCGTTGAGTACGCCGACGGTGCCGATGCCGCCTGCATGGGCGTCGATCATCCCGACCGCCACCGGCGTACCGACAGGCAGGCCCATCTCTTCAGCCGCCGCCGCGGTTAACCCATCACCACATGGCGTTCCCGGATCGACGATACGCTGGCCGATACGGGCGAAGTCTTCATCCGCCAGCTCTGCGAGGCCAATCTGGCGAAAGTAATCGGCATCCCAGCGTTTTTCATGGGCCAGATAGGTCCATTTACAGGTGACGGTACAGACGGATCGGGCCAGATCGCCGGTCGCGCGCCAGGTGAGATAGTCGGCCAGGTCGAAGAAATGACGCGCGGCGGCAAAGATCTGCGGGCGGTTTTCTTTCAACCACAGCAGCTTCGGTGTTTCCATTTCCGGAGAGATAGTCCCGCCGACGTACTGCAGCACCGGATGGCGGGTGGCATTGATGCGTTCCGCCTGTTCGGTGGCACGGTGATCCATCCAGACGATAATATTGCGATCTGCCTCTTCGCTGGGCCCGACGGCCAGCGGCGCGTCATTCTCCCCGATTACCACCAGCGAGCAGGTGGCGTCGAAGCCGATACCGGCAACCGAGTGCGGAGAGACGGCGGCCTTTACGACCGCGCGTTTGATGCAGTCGCAAACCGCCTGCCAGATTTCGCGGCTGGATTGTTCCACCACGCTGCCGGCGCTGCGGAAGAGGGTGATCTCCCGGGTGGCGTGGGCCAGCAGTTCGCCGCTGAGGTTAAATACCCCGGCGCGCACGCTGCCGGAGCCGACATCGACGCCGATAATGGTTTGAGTCTCGCCATTCATAAAATCGTCCTTTTAGTCACCGATACCGGGGGTTATAAATCAACGCTGTTAGGCAGAATAACCAGGTCGCGTACGGTGACGTTTTTCGAACGGGTGACCATAAACAGCACCGATTCGGCAACTTCGATAGGCTGCATCAGGCTACCGTTAGCCAGCGCTTCTTCCATTTTCTCTTTCGGCCAGTCATCGAGCAGGGCGGTAACCACCGGGCCCGGCAGTACCGCGCCGACGCGGACGCCGTGTTGGGAAACCTGGCGGCGGGTGGTATGAACAAACGCCTGTACGGCGAATTTTGAGGCGGTATAGATAGGTTCCCAGATAACCGGCACCACGCCGGCGATGGAGCTGGTGAAAATAATATCGCCGGATTTTTGCGCGATCATATGCGGCAGCACGCTACGCACGCAGCGGAAGGCGGCGTTAGTATTGAGGTGCAGCACGCGATCCCAGACGTCCGGGTCACCCTCAGCGACAGGGCCGCCAATGTAAGCGCCAGCGTTGGCGTGGAAAATATCGAGACGGCCGGCAAGTTGCAGGATGCCGTCAATGATCTTATCCACCTGCTCGCCCTGCATCAGATCGACCTGTAAGGCAAAAGCGTTTTCGCCAAGCTCTGCCACAATCTTGTTGAGCTTTTCGCCTTCACGGTCGATCAGAACCACCTTCGCGCCCGCGCCAAGCAGGGTTTTCGCGCATTCAAGACCAATGCCGGAAGCGGCGCCGGTGACCGCGGCGACTTTGCCGCTAAGAGAAGTATTCATAGAGGATACGGAGTGGTTCATTTTATAATCCTTCATGTTGTCTGTTTTGCTCACCAAGCTGGTCTCGACGAGGTTGAGGAGCGGTTACCTGCTACAACAATCTGGCCTGTCAGAGCAGGAGTAACTAAGTTAAGCTATTGAATATCAGCACCATTTATTTCAATTTGCTGATGTCTGAACAAGTATTGAGTGTATACGCTAGCGAGCGTCATGGTTGCTCAATCGATGAAGCTAATGTTGCGCCAGCTTCATCGATTGAGCAAGTGGGGAAATTAACAGCGAAATGAATTTGTGACGCAAGTTGGGAAAATGAAAAAAATCACTATCTACGATCTGGCGGAATTATCCGGCGTTTCGGCAAGCGCGGTGAGCGCGATCCTCAATGGCAACTGGAAAAAACGCCGTATCAGCGCCAAACTTGCGGAAAAAGTGACGCGCATTGCGCAAGAGCAGGGCTACGCGATTAATCGCCAGGCCAGCATGTTGCGCAGTAAAAAATCGCATGTCATCGGGATGATTGTCCCCAAATACGACAACCGCTATTTTGGTTCAGTGGCGGAAGGCTTTGAAGAGATGGCGCGTGAGCGCGGCCTGCTGCCGATTATTACCTGTACTCGCCGTCGACCCGAGCTGGAAATCGAAGCGGTGAAAGCGATGCTCTCCTGGCAGGTGGACTGGGTGGTGGCGACCGGGGCGACTAATCCGGATAAAATTACCGAGCTATGTCAGCAGGCGGGGGTGCCGACGGTTAACCTTGACCTGCCGGGCTCCACCGCGCCGTCGGTGATCTCAGATAACTACGCGGGCGCCCGCGCGTTGACCGATAAAATTCTTGATAACAGTCTCAATCGCCACGGCAAACTGGCGCCGCTGTATTTTGTCGGCGGGCGCAGCAGCGACCACAACACTCTGGAGCGTTTACGCGGATTTCGCGATGCTCATGCGGCGCGCGGCATGAGCGTGCCGGAAGAAAACATTCTTTCTCCGGGCTATTCAAAAGGCAAAGTGGAAGCCTGTATGCAGGCGCGTTTTAAAAGCGCCGATGAACATCTGCAGGGTTTCTTCGTTAACTCGACCATCTCGCTGGAAGGGGTGGTGAGATGGCTGGCGCAGTTGGGGCTGACCGGCGTCGAGCAGCCGCCGATGGGCTGTTTTGACTGGGATCCGTTTGTTTATCTGCTGGGTCACGATATTGACATGGTGCAGCAGAACGTCCCGGCGATGCTGGAAGCGGTATTTAATATCATTGACGCAGGCGAAGCCAGCCAGCAGCGGGTAGAGATCCCGCCGCTGCTGATTAGCAGCCGCGAGCACCTGGCCTGAAAAACCGCTGGCGCTAGCGCGTCAGCAGCCAGCGGGCGGTATGTTCATCGGTCACCAAGCCGTTAATCCAGCCGCCTTTTAACGCCGCGAGGATCGCCGGGCGCTTGTTCTCGCCACAGGCGACGGCTATCCGCGGGCACTGGTTTTGGCGGATATCGTAGCTGGTGATCAGGCGATTAATTTCGCTGTCGACGACGGAGCCGTCGGCATCGATAAAGCGGCCGAGGATCTCGCCGATGCCCCCGCGCGCCGTCAGTTCATCCAGTTGGACTTTATTAATAAACCCGTCTTTGAAGATCGGGCTTTGGGTACCCAATGGGCCGATACCGACGAAAATAACGTCCGCCTGCTGCGCTGCGGCAGAAACGTTGCTGAACAGGCGGCTGCCGCACCACATCTCATGTTCCTGACGGGTTTGCGCATAGCGCGGCGCGGGCCACTGGTAGTAGTTGGCCTGAATTTTCCGCGCCAGCAGCAACGGCACATCATCGTAGTAGTTGCATTTTCCTTCATCGTTCATTGCGCTAATCAGCGCCACGCAGCGGCTGTTCGGGCTATCGAAATCAATGCGCTGGATGGTCTTTTTCAGCGTTAATCCAGAACCAATGCCGATTATTTTGGCGTTATCGCTCTGCAGGTAGCGGGCCATCAACTGATAACAACCGAAGGAAACGCTATCCAGCGTGCTCTCTTCGTTGTAGGTCGGCACGATATTGCACTCGATGAGTTGATACTTTTCCTGCAACAACTGCGCATAATCGAGGCAGTTCGCTACCGGATGATGCAAGCCAATCGACACAATCCCTTCTTCTTTCGCCGCGGCGATAAGGCGCTGGACCACCGGCCTTGAGGTGCCAAGATGGCTGGCGATTTCGCTCTGATTCTGACCGGCAATGTAGTACATCCATGCGGCGCGGACCTTCTGATCCAGCCTGATGTCGTCTTCTTTACTCACGGTGTCCTGCCTTAAATACGCGGGCGCAGTAGCGCAGATACCCGCATTTTGGCTGCGGTTTTCAAAACAGGCAAGCTTTTGCTCTATTTTGGTCATTTGTAATTTTAATGGGTAATTGCTCTTTTGTGATCCGTAGCTCTTATTTGATTCAAATGATCATCTACAGTGAGCCGCATCACCTCAAGGAGAGCAGAACATGAATACGCAATTCACATGGCTTCACATCGGTCTCGGTTCTTTCCATCGCGCGCATCAGGCGTGGTACCTGCATCGGCTGCGGGTTTCCGGCGATTCGCGCTGGCATATCGCGGCGGGCAATATTCGCAATGACGCCGAGCACGTGGTGCAGGCGCTGGCGGCGCAGAAAGGGCGCTACGTTCTGGAAACGGTGAGCCCGGAAGGGGAGCGCGAATACGAAGAGATCGCTTCAATTCAAAAATTACTGCCGTGGCAGGCGGGGCTGCAGCCGCTGATTGATGAAGGCGCGAATCCGCAGACTAAAGTCATTGCTTTCACGGTGACGGAAGGGGGCTATTACCTCAATACGCAACATCGCCTTGAAACCAGCAACGCCGATCTGCAGGCCGATTTGCAGGGGGATTGCAAAACCATATACGGCACTATTACCCGGATTCTTGAAAAACGTATCGCCGCCGATGCTGGTCCGCTGACGCTGCTTAACTGCGACAACGTGCGCCACAACGGCGAACGTTTCCATGATGGACTGGTGGAATTTCTGCAGCTGACCGGTAAACAGCAGGTTATTGACTGGCTGGCGGAGAACGCGACCTGCCCAAACACGATGGTCGATCGTATCACGCCGCGCCCGGCCGCCGATCTGGCGCCACGTATCAAAGCGCAAACCGGCATCGATGATAAAGCGCCGGTGATGGGCGAAACCTTTATTCAATGGGTAGTAGAAGATAATTTCCGCGCTGAGCGCCCGGCGCTTGAGACGGTGGGCGTGGAGATGGTGGCGTCGGTTATCCCCTATGAAGAGGCGAAGATTCGCATTCTTAACGCGTCGCATAGCTGTATCGCCTGGGCGGGAACGCTGTTGGGGCAGCAATATATTCACGAGAGTACGCTTACCGATGCCATCTACGCTATTGCTGACCGTTACGTCAGTGAAGATGTGATTCCGTGTCTGGGCGATAACGGTATCGACCTGGCAACCTACCGCGACGTGGTACTCAAGCGTTTTACCAACCCGTATATCCAGGACACCAACCAGCGGGTGGCGGCCGATGGATTCTCAAAAATCCCGGCGATGATCGCCCCAACCCTACAGGAGTGCTATCAGCGCGGCGTGCGCCCGCAGGCTACCGCCATGCTGCCGGCGCTGTTCTTCGTCTTTATGCAGCAGTGGCATAAAGGGGCTTTACCGTATCAGTACCAGGACGGAATTCTTGATGAATCGGCGGTACACGCCATGTTTAATTCGCCTGACCCGATCGCCCAGTACGCCGGTGATAAAGCCCTGTTTGGCGAGCTGGCGGAATCGGCGGATTTCCACGCGCTGCTGCGTGAGCAAATCGCCGCCGTCTACGCGCTGACCCAGCAGGAGGCGCTATGTATTTAGGTATCGATCTCGGCACTTCGGAAGTTAAAGCGCTGGTGCTGGATGAAAACAATGCGGTCGTCGCCAGCCATAGCGCGCCATTGACCATTCAACGGCCGCATCCGCAGTGGTCTGAACAATCGCCGCAGGCGTGGTGGGAAGCGACAGAATATCTGATTGCCACTCTACGCGAGAAGTGCGCGAGCCATTGGTCGGCGATTAAAGCCATCGGCCTTTCCGGACAGATGCACGGCGCCGTGCTACTGGATGCCAGCGGCGAAGTGATTCGCCCGGCGATTTTATGGAACGATACCCGCTGCGCGCAGGAGTGCGCCGAGCTTGAGGAGATGGCGCCGGAGCTGCATCAGGTGGCCGGTAATCTGGCGATGCCGGGGTTTACCGCGCCGAAACTGCTGTGGGTGCGGCGTCATGAGCCGCAGCATTTTGCCCGTACCGCCTGCGTACTGCTGCCGAAGGATTTTCTGCGCTACAAGATGACCGGCAAAAAAGTCTCCGATATGTCGGATGCCGCCGGCACCCTGTGGCTGGATGTCGCGCGACGCGATTGGTCCGACGCGCTGCTGCAAAAGTGCGGCCTGACGCGGCAACAAATGCCGGAACTGGTGGAAGGATGCGACGTTTCCGCCACGCTGGCGGCAGACATTGCCGAACGCTGGGGGCTTAATCCTTCGGTGCTGGTGGCGGGGGGCGGCGGCGATAATGCAGTCAGCGCGATTGGCGTTGGCGCGGTGTCGCCGGGAGACGCTTTTATCTCGCTGGGTACCTCCGGCGTGCTGTTTGTCGTCACCGACAGCTATCGTCCGGCGCCGCAGTCGGCGGTGCATGCTTTCTGTCATGTGCTACCGAACCTGTGGCATCAGATGAGCGTGATGCTCAGCGCCGCCAGCTGTCTGCAGTGGTTCTGTCGTCTGACCGGTACCACCGAAGTGGCGCTACTGGAGGAGATTGCCCAGTTAAGCGCAGACGAAAAAGCCAATGCGCCATACTTCCTGCCTTATCTTTCCGGCGAGCGTACCCCGCATAACGATCCTCTGGCGCGCGGTATGTTCTGGGGAATGACCCATGCCAGCCTGCGCGCTCAACTGGGATATGCGGTGCTGGAGGGAGTGAGCTTCGGTATTGCTGACGGCCTGCGCGTGTTGCAGGAGAGCGGAACCCGTATCGACCAGTGCTCACTGGTTGGCGGCGGCGCCCGCAGTCCGTTCTGGGCGCAACTGCTGGCGGATATCCTGGCGATGCCGGTGGTGACGCATAAAGGTGGGGAAACCGGCGGCGCGCTCGGAGCGGCGCGGCTGGCCTGCCTGGCGGCGGGCAAACCGTTGGCAAGTGTTTGCTATAAGCCGGAAATCTGGCAAACCTGGCAGGCGGATCCGCAGCGTCATCAGGCGCTGATGCCGCGTTACGCCCATTTCCAGTCTCTGTACCTCAACGACCGAGATTTTCGACAGCAATAAGACATATGACGCTCCGGCGAAACTGCCGGAGTGATTCTCCTGCACCCTACAACAACGAGGTCACCATGTCCGTTAATCACAAACAGTGGATGGGTCTGCCGCTGAATCTTATCTGGGGATACGTCGCCATCGCCGTGTTTATGACCGGCGACGGTTTTGAACTCGCCTTCCTCTCGCACTACATCAAGGAGCTGGGCTTCAGCCCGGCGCAGGCCTCTTTCGCCTTCACCCTCTACGGCCTCGCCGCCGCCCTCTCGGCCTGGGTCTCT
>NZ_JAQIRN010000017.1:0-4473 GCF_050600815.1 Klebsiella sp. 141161
CCCATGCCGAACTCAGAAGTGAAACGCCGTAGCGCCGATGGTAGTGTGGGGTCTCCCCATGTGAGAGTAGGGAACTGCCAGGCATCAAATAAAACAAAAGGCTCAGTCGGAAGACTGGGCCTTTTGTTTTTGTGTTTTGCGGCCAGACGCGCCGCCATTCCCCCGGTGGCGCTGCGCTTACCGGGGCTACCGATCCTTCCCCGGTCTGCGCCGCCATTCATTAACGCCCATGATGACTAGAATCCGGCCCTGAACCGATATTATTCAGGCAAGCCTTCCCTCGCTATATACGGTAAACTAATGCAGATTTTGCATCAGGAAGCCACTATGAACCTCTCCCTCAAACCCTGGAATACCTTTGGCATTAGCCATTCTGCCAAAGCAATTGTACTTGCTGAAAATGAACAACAGTTGCTGGCTGCCTGGCAAGCCGCCGCTGCAGAACACCAACCTTGTCTGATCCTTGGAGAAGGAAGCAACGTTCTGTTCCTGAAAGACTATTCCGGCACGGTGATCATCAACCGCATCATGGGGATCGAGGTAAGCGAAACGTCTGAAGCCTGGCGTTTGCACGTTGGCGCCGGTGAAAACTGGCATCAACTGGTGCAATTTGCGCTGGAAAATGGAATGCCTGGGCTGGAAAACCTGGCCTTAATTCCTGGTTGCGCGGGGTCTTCACCAATTCAAAATATTGGTGCCTATGGCGTCGAACTGCAGCGAGTATGTGAATACGTAGACTGTATCGAACTCGAAACAGGTCGCAAGCAGCGCCTTTCTGCCGCAGAGTGCCGGTTCGGCTATCGCGACAGTATTTTCAAACATGAATATCAGGATCGTTACGCGATAGTGGCTGTTGGACTACGGCTGGAAAAAGCATGGCAGCCCGTCCTGACCTATGGTGATTTAACCCGTCTCGATCCGCAAACTGTTACCCCACGCCAGGTATTCGATGCCGTTTGCCATATGCGTATGACCAAGTTACCGGATCCGAAAGTAAATGGTAATGCCGGAAGCTTCTTTAAAAACCCGGTCGTCAGTACTCAGGTCGCCCAGGCGTTGCTGGCAGCATTCCCTAATGCGCCACATTATCCACAGGCTGACGGCAGCATTAAGCTGGCGGCCGGTTGGCTTATCGACCAGTGTCAGCTAAAAGGTAAAACGATCGGTGGGGCTGCCGTTCACCGCCAGCAGGCGCTGGTACTGATCAACGAAAACCAGGCGACCAGCGATGATGTCGTTGGGTTGGCACACTATGTCCGCCAGCAGGTGGGCGAGAAATTTAACGTTTGGCTCCAGCCTGAAGTGCGCTTCATCGGAGAGCAGGGTGAAGTGAATGCGGAAGAGGTGATTGCATGAAAGACAATACCGTACCCCTGACGCTTATCTCTATTCTGGCGGATGGCGAGTTTCACTCTGGTGAACAACTCGGCGAACGCCTGGGAATGAGCCGCGCGGCAATTAACAAACATATGCAGACGCTCCGCGACTGGGGTGTTGATGTATTTACCGTACCAGGGAAGGGCTATAGCCTCCCTGAGCCGATCGAATTACTGGATGAGCAAAAGATTGCCGGGCAGATTAAACAAGGTCGTATTACCGTGCTGCCGGTGATTGATTCCACCAACCAGTATTTGCTGGATCGGCTGGACGAACTGGAGTCAGGTGATGCTTGTGTCGCTGAATATCAGCAGGCTGGTCGCGGTCGCCGCGGGCGTAAGTGGTTCTCACCGTTTGGGGCCAATCTTTATCTCTCCATGTACTGGCGTCTGGAACAAGGCCCTGCCGCTGCGATTGGTTTGAGCCTGGTCATCGGTATTGTGATTGCAGAAGTACTGCAGAGCCTGGGGGCGGATAACGTTCGGGTCAAATGGCCGAATGATATTTATCTGCAGGACCGCAAGTTGTCCGGTATCCTGGTAGAACTGACAGGTAAAACCGGTGATGCCGCGCAGATCGTCAGCGGTGCTGGTATCAACCTCGTGATGCGCCGGGTTGAGTCTGATGTTGTCAATCAGGGGTGGATCAGCCTTCAGGAGGCGGGAGTCTTCATTGACCGTAACACCCTGACGGCGCGTCTGGTGAAAGCGTTACGTACCGGTTTGCAGCTATTCGAACAGGAAGGTTTAACACCTTATCTGCCACGCTGGGAAAAACTGGACAACTTTATCAATCGGCCAGTGAAGCTAATTATTGGCGATAAGGAAATATTTGGTATTTCTCGCGGAATTGATGCGCAAGGGGCATTATTACTCGAGCAGGACGGGGTAATTAAACCTTGGGTCGGAGGCGAGATATCGCTGCGTAGCGCTGAATAAACAGAAGGGAGCTTGCGCTCCCTTTTTTATTTCCGTAGGCGAACTTGATCGACCGAATGATTTGCACTTTTGGTCATTATCAAGCTGGCTCGCTCTCTGGTTGGTAATATATTTTCTTTTAAGTTCAGTAGGTTGATCTCATTCCATAATGAAGTGGCAATATTGACCGCTTCGTCTTTTGAGAGTTTGGCGTAATTATGGAAATAAGAATCCGGATCGGTAAAAGCACCTTCACGGAATTTCAGGAAGCGATTGATATACCAGTTCTTTAATAAGTCTTCCGGCGCATCGACATAAATAGAGAAGTCGACAAAGTCAGAGACAAATACATGATGCGGGTCGTGCGGATAATCCATCCCGCTTTGCAGAACGTTCAAACCTTCCAGAATAAGAATATCCGGTTGAGCAACGGTTTTATCGCCATCAGGAATAACATCATAAATCAGATGGGAATAGACAGGCGCGGTGGCATTTGGTACGCCAGATTTCAGGTCAGAAACAAACTTCACCAACCGATGCATATCATAGGACTGCGGGAAGCCCTTTTTCTTCATCAAGCCGCGTTCTTTTAACACCGAGTTAGGATGTAAGAAGCCATCGGTAGTTATCAGTTCAACATGACGATGTTCCGGCCAGCGGCTAAGCAGCGCCTGTAAAACACGCGCTGTTGTACTTTTACCCACCGCTACGCTACCTGCAATACTGATGATGTAAGGGATACGCTGGCCGTTGGTACCAAGGAATTGCTCAAGCACCGCCTGGCGACGGAGGTTGGAACTGATATAGAAATTGAGCAAACGTGACAGCGGCAAATAGATCTCGGCGACTTCTTCCAGCGAAAGATCTTCGTTGATGCCTTTTAACCGCGCGATTTCTTCCTCTGTCAGCGTCATCGGAACGGAATCACGAAGTGCAGCCCATTGGTTGCGGTTAAATTGTAGATAGGGTGTCATTAACGTCTGCTCTTTTTTGCTCATAAGCATGTTCTTACTATCACCGAAAAAGAGGTAGCGGTGATGCTTCACACTAGTTAATCAGGACAATGGGCAGGAGGGTAACACCAGAATGCCGGGAATAATAAGAAAAAAACTCATCGAAGGGCGCTTTCTCATAGCAGCATCACAAGTGATGAATAAGTAGAAAGAGGGGAGAAAGCGAGTCTGCTATCTTTGCAGGTTAGCGATCGCGCCTGCCACCAGGATTCCCAGGTGAAAAAACCGTCACTCTTTTATCTGACAGGCGCAGCGAAACAAATTCTGCATTAAGGAATGCGCTTTTTTTGCACTCCATTGTTTGAAATTACACCGTTTTTTCGCGTAAGAGCACAAAATGTGAGCAAGAGAACGTTTTATGCAAATTTTTAGTTGCATGAACTCGCAGGTCTCCCTAGAATGCGCGCTACTTGATGCCGACTTAGCTCAGTAGGTAGAGCAACTGACTTGTAATCAGTAGGTCACCAGTTCGATTCCGGTAGTCGGCACCATAACAATTTGGGTGGGGTTCCCGAGCGGCCAAAGGGAGCAGACTGTAAATCTGCCGTCATCGACTTCGAAGGTTCGAATCCTTCCCCCACCACCACTTTCGGGCGACGCTTTGCGTAGCCGGAGTTGGTTGGGTAAACTAATCAGCTCAACATTAAAGAGAGCAATCTCTTTTTTGTTACAGAAAGAACTGGGTAGCCGAGTTTCAGGATGCGGGCATCGTATAATGGCTATTACCTCAGCCTTCCAAGCTGATGATGCGGGTTCGATTCCCGCTGCCCGCTCCAGACGTGCTGATATGGCTCAGTTGGTAGAGCGCACCCTTGGTAAGGGTGAGGTCCCCAGTTCGACTCTGGGTATCAGCACCACTTCTTTATCTCTCCTTCCCTGTTTCTCTCTGTTTATTGCATTCAACAAGTCGGGCATGTTGCCTGGTTGATGTGGTGATATCACCGATTTATCCGTGTCTTAGAGGGACAATCGATGTCTAAAGAAAAGTTTGAACGTACAAAACCGCACGTTAACGTCGGTACTATCGGCCACGTTGACCATGGTAAAACAACGCTGACCGCTGCAATCACTACCGTACTGGCTAAAACCTACGGCGGTGCTGCTCGCGCATTCGACCAGATCGATAACGCGCCGGAAGAAAAAGCTCGTGGTATCACCATCAACAC
>NZ_JAQIRN010000018.1:0-1143 GCF_050600815.1 Klebsiella sp. 141161
TTACGGCACCATTTTGCCTAGTTCCTTCACCCGAGTTCTCTCAAGCGCCTTGGTATTCTCTACCTGACCACCTGTGTCGGTTTGGGGTACGATTTGATGTTACCTGATGCTTAGAGGCTTTTCCTGGAAGCAGGGCATTTGTTACTTCAGCACCGTAGTGCCTCGTCATCACACCTCAGCGTTAAAAAGGTACCGGATTTACCTGGAACCTCCGCCTACATGCTTAAACCGGGACAACCGTCGCCCGGCTAACATAGCCTTCTCCGTCCCCCCTTCGCAGTAACACCAAGTACAGGAATATTAACCTGTTTCCCATCGACTACGCCTTTCGGCCTCGCCTTAGGGGTCGACTCACCCTGCCCCGATTAACGTTGGACAGGAACCCTTGGTCTTCCGGCGTGCGGGCTTTTCACCCGCATTATCGTTACTTATGTCAGCATTCGCACTTCTGATACCTCCAGCAACCCTCACAGGCCACCTTCGCAGGCTTACAGAACGCTCCCCTACCCAACAACACATAGTGTCGCTGCCGCAGCTTCGGTGCACAGTTTAGCCCCGTTACATCTTCCGCGCAGGCCGACTCGACCAGTGAGCTATTACGCTTTCTTTAAATGATGGCTGCTTCTAAGCCAACATCCTGGCTGTCTGTGCCTTCCCACATCGTTTCCCACTTAACTGTGACTTTGGGACCTTAGCTGGCGGTCTGGGTTGTTTCCCTCTTCACGACGGACGTTAGCACCCGCCGTGTGTCTCCCGTGATAACATTCTTCGGTATTCGTAGTTTGCATCGGGTTGGTAAGTCGGGATGACCCCCTAGCCGAAACAGTGCTCTACCCCCGAAGATGAGTTCACGAGGCGCTACCTAAATAGCTTTCGGGGAGAACCAGCTATCTCCCGGTTTGATTGGCCTTTCACCCCCAGCCACAAGTCATCCGCTAATTTTTCAACATTAGTCGGTTCGGTCCTCCAGTTAGTGTTACCCAACCTTCAACCTGCCCATGGCTAGATCACCGGGTTTCGGGTCTATACCCTGCAACTTAACGCCCAGTTAAGACTCGGTTTCCCTGCGGCTCCCCTATACGGTTAACCTTGCTACAGAATATAAGTCGCTGACCCATTATACAAAAGGTACGCAGTCACACC
>NZ_JAQIRN010000020.1:0-965 GCF_050600815.1 Klebsiella sp. 141161
CACGTTGAATATGACACCCCGACTCGCCACTACGCACACGTAGACTGCCCGGGCCACGCCGACTATGTTAAAAACATGATCACCGGTGCTGCTCAGATGGATGGCGCGATCCTGGTTGTTGCTGCGACTGACGGCCCGATGCCGCAGACTCGTGAGCACATCCTGCTGGGTCGTCAGGTAGGCGTTCCGTACATCATCGTGTTCCTGAACAAATGCGACATGGTTGATGACGAAGAGCTGCTGGAACTGGTTGAGATGGAAGTTCGTGAACTGCTGTCTCAGTACGATTTCCCGGGCGACGACACTCCGATCGTTCGTGGTTCTGCTCTGAAAGCGCTGGAAGGCGACGCAGAGTGGGAAGCGAAAATCATCGAACTGGCTGGCTTCCTGGATTCTTACATCCCAGAACCAGAGCGTGCGATTGACAAGCCGTTCCTGCTGCCGATCGAAGACGTATTCTCCATCTCCGGTCGTGGTACCGTTGTTACCGGTCGTGTAGAGCGCGGTATCATCAAAGTTGGTGAAGAAGTTGAAATCGTTGGTATCAAAGAAACCGCGAAAACCACCTGTACTGGCGTTGAAATGTTCCGCAAACTGCTGGACGAAGGCCGTGCTGGTGAGAACGTAGGTGTTCTGCTGCGTGGTATCAAACGTGAAGAAATCGAACGTGGTCAGGTACTGGCTAAGCCGGGCAGCATCAAGCCGCACACCAAGTTCGAATCTGAAGTGTACATCCTGTCCAAAGACGAAGGCGGCCGTCATACTCCGTTCTTCAAAGGCTACCGTCCGCAGTTCTACTTCCGTACTACTGACGTGACTGGTACCATCGAACTGCCGGAAGGCGTAGAGATGGTAATGCCGGGCGACAACATCAAAATGGTTGTTACCCTGATCCACCCGATCGCGATGGACGACGGTCTGCGTTTCGCAATCCGTGAAGGCGGCCGTACCGTTGGCGCGGGCGT
>NZ_JAQIRN010000021.1:0-925 GCF_050600815.1 Klebsiella sp. 141161
GTGATTCATGACTGGGGTGAAGTCGTAACAAGGTAACCGTAGGGGAACCTGCGGTTGGATCACCTCCTTACCTTAAAGAACCTGCCTTTGTAGTGCTCACACAGATTGTCTGATGAAAATACAGCAGTAAGTAATCTCTGCAGGCTTGTAGCTCAGGTGGTTAGAGCGCACCCCTGATAAGGGTGAGGTCGGTGGTTCAAGTCCACTCAGGCCTACCAAATTCTTCCTGATACCGCGTTGTGAAACGACTCGCATACCTGAGTATGCTTCGCCGTTCCACGCCTTGTCTCAGAAAGAATTAAGGTTGATGAGATAACTACGATGGGGCTATAGCTCAGCTGGGAGAGCGCCTGCTTTGCACGCAGGAGGTCTGCGGTTCGATCCCGCATAGCTCCACCATCCTTACTGCAAGAAACAAGAAAACTTCAGAGTGTACCTGAAAAGGTTCACTGCGAAGTTTTGCTCTTTAAAAATCTGGATCAAGCTGAAAATTGAAACGACACACAGTTAATGTGTGTTCGAGTCTCTCAAATTTTCGCAATCAGAAGTGAAACATCTTCGGGTTGTGAGGTTAAGCGACTAAGCGTACACGGTGGATGCCCTGGCAGTCAGAGGCGATGAAGGACGTGCTAATCTGCGAAAAGCGTCGGTAAGGTGATATGAACCGTTATAGCCGGCGATGTCCGAATGGGGAAACCCAGTGCAATTCGTTGCACTATCGTTAACTGAATACATAGGTTAACGAGGCGAACCGGGGGAACTGAAACATCTAAGTACCCCGAGGAAAAGAAATCAACCGAGATTCCCCCAGTAGCGGCGAGCGAACGGGGAGCAGCCCAGAGTCTGAATCAGCTTGTGTGTTAGTGGAACGGTCTGGAAAGTCCGACGGTACAGGGTGATAGTCCCGTACACCAAAATGCACAGG
>NZ_JAQIRN010000022.1:0-767 GCF_050600815.1 Klebsiella sp. 141161
GGTTACAACCCGGCGGATTCCCACCCTATCGTGGCGAATCACGTCATTAACGCCAAACGCAACGGGGCGAAAATCATCGTCTGCGACCCGCGCAAAATTGAAACCGCGCGCATCGCCGACATGCACATCGCGCTGAAGAACGGCTCGAATATCGCGCTGCTCAACGCCATTGGCCACGTCATTATTGAAGAGGATCTGTACGATAAATCCTTCGTCGCCAGCCGTTCCGAAGGCTTCGAGGAGTATCGCAAAATCGTCGAAGGCTACACGCCGGAGTCGGTGGAAGAGATAACCGGCGTCAGCGCTCAGGAGATCCGCGCCTGCGCCCGGATGTACGCCAGCGCCAAATCCGCCGCCATCCTGTGGGGCATGGGCGTCACCCAGTTCTACCAGGGCGTGGAGACCGTGCGCTCGCTGACCAGCCTCGCGATCCTTACCGGCAACCTCGGCAAGCCGAGCGTCGGCGTCAACCCGGTACGCGGGCAGAACAACGTCCAGGGCGCCTGCGACATGGGCGCGCTGCCGGATACCTATCCGGGCTACCAGTACGTTAAGTTCCCGGAAAACCGCGAGAAGTTCGCTAAAGCCTGGGGCGTCGACAGCCTGCCGGAACATACCGGTTATCGCATCAGCGAGCTGCCGCACCGCGCCGAACACGGCGAAGTCCGCGCCGCCTATATTATGGGCGAGGATCCGCTGCAGACCGATGCCGAGCTTTCCGCGGTGCGCAAGGCGTTTGAACAGCTGGAACTGGTTATCGTCCAGGA
>NZ_JAQIRN010000023.1:0-701 GCF_050600815.1 Klebsiella sp. 141161
GGGTTGCGGACAGTGTCTGGTGGGTAGTTTGACTGGGGCGGTCTCCTCCCAAAGAGTAACGGAGGAGCACGAAGGTTAGCTAATCCTGGTCGGACATCAGGAGGTTAGTGCAATGGCATAAGCTAGCTTGACTGCGAGCGTGACGGCGCGAGCAGGTGCGAAAGCAGGTCATAGTGATCCGGTGGTTCTGAATGGAAGGGCCATCGCTCAACGGATAAAAGGTACTCCGGGGATAACAGGCTGATACCGCCCAAGAGTTCATATCGACGGCGGTGTTTGGCACCTCGATGTCGGCTCATCACATCCTGGGGCTGAAGTAGGTCCCAAGGGTATGGCTGTTCGCCATTTAAAGTGGTACGCGAGCTGGGTTTAGAACGTCGTGAGACAGTTCGGTCCCTATCTGCCGTGGGCGCTGGAGAATTGAGGGGGGCTGCTCCTAGTACGAGAGGACCGGAGTGGACGCATCACTGGTGTTCGGGTTGTCATGCCAATGGCATTGCCCGGTAGCTAAATGCGGAAGAGATAAGTGCTGAAAGCATCTAAGCACGAAACTTGCCCCGAGATGAGTTCTCCCTGAGACTTTAAGTCTCCTGAAGGAACGTTAAAGACGATGACGTTGATAGGTCGGGTGTGTAAGCGTAGCGATACGTTGAGCTAACCGATACTAATGAACCGTGAGGCTTAACCTTACAACGCCGAAG
>NZ_JAQIRN010000025.1:0-560 GCF_050600815.1 Klebsiella sp. 141161
TCATCGACGAACATCATCGGCATGACCACCGCGAAGCCGAACAGCGACAGGGTGTTGATAATGCGCACGATGCTGGAGAGCATAATGCTGCGGTTGGTGTAGATAAGGGTCACCGCGCGCCCCAGCTCGGAGAACTTCTCGCGGGTGGTGAGATTCTGCATATGGCGCGGGGTTTCGGTGTTACGCAGCGCCGCCAGGGCAATCAGCCCGCCGGTGACACAGAACGCCAGCGCCAGCCACAGGGTGCCCATCTCGCCAATGTGCGGGATGGTGAAGCTCGGGATATAGCTGCCGAACACGCCGATACCGACGGAGTAGACCGCCCAGAACCAGCCCAGCGCCGAGCTGGAGCTGTCGCTGCGGACGTTATGGATAATGGCGACGATAAACGAGTAGAGAAACAGCGGATAGGCCAGACCGCGGATACCGTAAAACAGCAGAATTAAGGCATAGTTGGCGCGGCCGAGACCGAAGACGAGGAACAGGACGTGGAACACGCACCACAGCACAAAACCGATAAACATGGTTTTACGCGGGGTGATGATTTCCGCGACCACGCC
>NZ_JAQIRN010000026.1:0-523 GCF_050600815.1 Klebsiella sp. 141161
GCCTTCCTCCTCGCTGAAAGTACTTTACAACCCGAAGGCCTTCTTCATACACGCGGCATGGCTGCATCAGGCTTGCGCCCATTGTGCAATATTCCCCACTGCTGCCTCCCGTAGGAGTCTGGACCGTGTCTCAGTTCCAGTGTGGCTGGTCATCCTCTCAGACCAGCTAGGGATCGTCGCCTAGGTGAGCCATTACCCCACCTACTAGCTAATCCCATCTGGGCACATCTGATGGCATGAGGCCCGAAGGTCCCCCACTTTGGTCTTGCGACGTTATGCGGTATTAGCTACCGTTTCCAGTAGTTATCCCCCTCCATCAGGCAGTTTCCCAGACATTACTCACCCGTCCGCCGCTCGTCACCCGAGAGCAAGCTCTCTGTGCTACCGCTCGACTTGCATGTGTTAGGCCTGCCGCCAGCGTTCAATCTGAGCCATGATCAAACTCTTCAATTTAAGTTTGATGCTCGTGAATTAAACTTCGTAATGAATTACGTATGTTCACTCAGAGACTTGGTATTCATTT
>NZ_JAQIRN010000027.1:0-450 GCF_050600815.1 Klebsiella sp. 141161
AGCGGCCATTCATGCCATCCATTTCCCATTTTAGACCTCCTTCGGATTGGCCAGATAGCCAGTGGTATCGCCGCACGGACGGCTGTTGGCGTTTGGTTTTATCACAATGCTCGGCCTGGTGAAGTGCGCTGACGGCAGCGGCGCCACGGCGGCCAGTTGGCCGTGCTTTTCACGCAGTTCGGCAATCGGCCCGAAGTCCAGCGCCCGCAGCGGGCAGGACTCGACGCAAATCGGCTTTTTGCCTTGTGCCACACGCTCGTGACAGCCATCGCATTTGGTCATATGCCCTTTAGCGGCGTTGTACTGCGGCGCGCCGTACGGGCAGGCCATATGGCAGTAGCGACAGCCAATGCACACCTCTTCATTAACCACCACAAAACCATCTTCGCGCTTGTGCATTGCCCCGCTCGGGCAGACCTTGGTGCACGCCGGGTCTTCGCAGTGGTTACA
>NZ_JAQIRN010000028.1:0-377 GCF_050600815.1 Klebsiella sp. 141161
GCCTATATTATGGGCGAGGATCCGCTGCAGACCGATGCCGAGCTTTCCGCGGTGCGCAAGGCGTTTGAACAGCTGGAACTGGTTATCGTCCAGGATATTTTCATGACCAAAACCGCCGCCGCGGCCGACGTCATCCTGCCGTCCACCTCGTGGGGCGAGCACGAAGGCGTGTATACCGCAGCGGACCGCGGCTTCCAGCGCTTCTTTAAAGCGGTGGAGCCGAAGTGGGACCTGAAAACCGACTGGCAGATCATCAGCGAAATCGCCACCCGGATGGGCTATCCGATGCACTACAACAACACCCAGGAGATCTGGGATGAGTTGCGGCATCTGTGCCCGGACTTCTACGGCGCTACCTATGAAAAAATGGGCGAGCT
>NZ_JAQIRN010000029.1:0-374 GCF_050600815.1 Klebsiella sp. 141161
TTTCACTTCTGATTGCGAAAATTTGAGAGACTCGAACACACATTAACTGTGTGTCGTTTCAATTTTCAGCTTGATCCAGATTTTTAAAGAGCAAATATCTCAAACGTCACCCGAAGATGAGTTTTGAGATATGTCGGCGCGCGTCTTTCACTCACGAACCAGCAAGTGGCGTCCCCTAGGGGATTCGAACCCCTGTTACCGCCGTGAAAGGGCGGTGTCCTGGGCCTCTAGACGAAGGGGACACTGAAGTCTCAATCGCAAGACGCCTTGCTTCTCTACTTTCATCAGACAATCTGTGTGAGCACTACAAAGGCAGGTTCTTTAAGGTAAGGAGGTGATCCAACCGCAGGTTCCCCTACGGTTACCTTGTTACG
>NZ_JAQIRN010000030.1:0-371 GCF_050600815.1 Klebsiella sp. 141161
TTGCGCGGGTCGCAGACGATGATTTTCGCCCCGTTGCGTTTGGCGTTAATGACGTGATTCGCCACGATAGGGTGGGAATCCGCCGGGTTGTAACCGAAGATAAACACCAGATCGGTGTTATCAATCTCCGTGATGGCATTACTCATGGCGCCGTTACCGACCGACTGGTGCAGACCTGCAACCGAAGGGCCGTGTCAGACGCGAGCGCAGCAGTCGACGTTATTGGTGCCAATAACGGCGCGCGCGAATTTTTGCATCACGTAGTTGGTTTCATTGCCGGTCCCGCGGGAGGAGCCGGTGGTCTGGATCGCGTCCGGGCCATATTTTTCTTTAATGGCGCCAAGGCGGGTGGCGACATAATCGAGCGCCTC
>NZ_JAQIRN010000031.1:0-331 GCF_050600815.1 Klebsiella sp. 141161
AGATATTTGCTCTTTAAAAATCTGGATCAAGCTGAAAATTGAAACGACACACAGTTAATGTGTGTTCGAGTCTCTCAAATTTTCGCAATCAGAAGATGACACTGTAAAAGGTGACGTGAGCAAAGTGAAGCCAAGGCGTACCGCACGCAGCGAGCGGAGTGGACTATATGTCCATGAGCATCGCGAGTACGGAACAACGCAGGATTCACGATGCGCAACAAACCGGACAGGACAAGACATCTTCGGGTTGTGAGGTTAAGCGACTAAGCGTACACGGTGGATGCCCTGGCAGTCAGAGGCGATGAAGGACGTGCTAATCTGCGAAAAGCGT
>NZ_JAQIRN010000032.1:0-316 GCF_050600815.1 Klebsiella sp. 141161
GCGTAGCGATACGTTGAGCTAACCGATACTAATGAACCGTGAGGCTTAACCTTACAACGCCGAAGATGTTTTGGCGATTTGAGATGATTTTCAGCTTAGATTCAGAGTTGAGTACGCAATAATTTGCGCAGCAGCAAGGCGGCAAGCGAAGGAAAGGAAGGAGCATACAGAAGTATGTGACTGAGTTGACGAGCGCAGGAAACGCCGCTGATGCGATAAATAATTGCGTACTGAGCACAAAGAATTTGCCTGGCGGCAATAGCGCGGTGGTCCCACCTGACCCCATGCCGAACTCAGAAGTGAAACGCCGTAGCGC
>NZ_JAQIRN010000033.1:0-316 GCF_050600815.1 Klebsiella sp. 141161
CGTAGCGATACGTTGAGCTAACCGATACTAATGAACCGTGAGGCTTAACCTTACAACGCCGAAGGTGTTTTGGCGGATTTGAGATGATTTTCAGCTTAGATTCAGAGTTGAGTACGCAATAATTTGCGCAGCAGCAAGGCGGCAAGCGAAGGAAAGGAAGGAGCATACAAAAGTATGTGACTGAGTTGACGAGCGCAGGCAACGCCGCTGATGCGATAAAGAATTGCGTACTGAGCACAAAGAATTTGCCTGGCGGCAATAGCGCGGTGGTCCCACCTGACCCCATGCCGAACTCAGAAGTGAAACGCCGTAGCGC
>NZ_JAQIRN010000034.1:0-288 GCF_050600815.1 Klebsiella sp. 141161
GGGTGAAGTCGTAACAAGGTAACCGTAGGGGAACCTGCGGTTGGATCACCTCCTTACCTTAAAGAACCTGCCTTTGTAGTGTCCACACAGATTGTTTGATAAATGATAAATTTCAAAATGTACTGTTAAGTGCATTGTGAAATTTTGCTCTTTAAAAATCTGGATCAAGCTGAAAATTGAAACGACACACAGCTAATGTGTGTTCGAGTCTCTCAAATTTTCGCAATCAGAAGTGAAACATCTTCGGGTTGTGAGGTTAAGCGACTAAGCGTACACGGTGGATGCCCT
>NZ_JAQIRN010000035.1:0-276 GCF_050600815.1 Klebsiella sp. 141161
GTGCTGCGGCAGGTAGTAAAACGCCAGGCTCGACAGCGCCATGCCGATGCAGCCGAACCAGCGCACCACTTTCATCCAGCCCATTTTCTCCGCCATAATCCCCCAGAAGACGTTGGAGAAGATGGTGGTGAAGAAGAACGCCGCCCACACCTGCAGCCATTCGGAAGTGGTGAAACCGAGTTCATCGACGAACATCATCGGCATGACCACCGCGAAGCCGAACAGCGACAGGGTGTTGATAATGCGCACGATGCTGGAGAGCATAATGCTGCGGTT
>NZ_JAQIRN010000036.1:0-260 GCF_050600815.1 Klebsiella sp. 141161
TGGTTCGGCTGCATCGGCATGGCGCTGTCGAGCCTGGCGTTTTACTACCTGCCGCAGCACTTCGGCCATAACTTCGCCATGGCGCTGGTGCCGGCGATTGCGCTGGGGATTTTCGTCGCGGCGTTTGTGCCGATGGCGGCGGTATTCCCGGCGCTGGAGCCAAATCATAAAGGGGCGGCGATTTCGGTCTATAACCTGTCGGCCGGGCTGTCGAACTTCCTCGCGCCGGCGATTGCGGTGGTGCTGCTGCCGCACTTCAG
>NZ_JAQIRN010000037.1:0-212 GCF_050600815.1 Klebsiella sp. 141161
TTCCCGGAAAACCGCGAGAAGTTCGCTAAAGCCTGGGGCGTCGACAGCCTGCCGGAACATACCGGTTATCGCATCAGCGAGCTGCCGCACCGCGCTGAACACGGCGAAGTCCGCGCGGCCTATATTATGGGCGAGGATCCGCTGCAGACCGATGCCGAGCTTTCCGCGGTGCGCAAGGCGTTTGAACAGCTGGAACTGGTTATCGTCCAGGA
>NZ_JAQIRN010000038.1:0-211 GCF_050600815.1 Klebsiella sp. 141161
ACGCCCAGTAATTCCGATTAACGCTTGCACCCTCCGTATTACCGCGGCTGCTGGCACGGAGTTAGCCGGTGCTTCTTCTGCGAGTAACGTCAATCGCTAAGGTTATTAACCTTAACGCCTTCCTCCTCGCTGAAAGTACTTTACAACCCGAAGGCCTTCTTCATACACGCGGCATGGCTGCATCAGGCTTGCGCCCATTGTGCAATATTCC
>NZ_JAQIRN010000039.1:0-211 GCF_050600815.1 Klebsiella sp. 141161
ACGCCCAGTAATTCCGATTAACGCTTGCACCCTCCGTATTACCGCGGCTGCTGGCACGGAGTTAGCCGGTGCTTCTTCTGCGAGTAACGTCAATCACCAAGGTTATTAACCTTAATGCCTTCCTCCTCGCTGAAAGTACTTTACAACCCGAAGGCCTTCTTCATACACGCGGCATGGCTGCATCAGGCTTGCGCCCATTGTGCAATATTCC
>NZ_JAQIRN010000040.1:0-203 GCF_050600815.1 Klebsiella sp. 141161
GTCCGACCAGGATTAGCTAACCTTCGTGCTCCTCCGTTACTCTTTGGGAGGAGACCGCCCCAGTCAAACTACCCACCAGACACTGTCCGCAACCCCGATTAGGGGCCAACGTTAGAACATCAAACATTAAAGGGTGGTATTTCAAGGTTGGCTCCACGCAGACTGGCGTCCACGCTTCAAAGCCTCCCACCTATCCTACACAT
>NZ_JAQIRN010000041.1:0-203 GCF_050600815.1 Klebsiella sp. 141161
GTCCGACCAGGATTAGCTAACCTTCGTGCTCCTCCGTTACTCTTTGGGAGGAGACCGCCCCAGTCAAACTACCCACCAGACACTGTCCGCAACCCGGATTACGGGTCCACGTTAGAACATCAAACATTAAAGGGTGGTATTTCAAGGTTGGCTCCACGCAGACTGGCGTCCACGCTTCAAAGCCTCCCACCTATCCTACACAT
>NZ_JAQIRN010000042.1:0-200 GCF_050600815.1 Klebsiella sp. 141161
CCGGACGTCAGCTTCCGTCGTATCTACGAGTATGCCGGCGGCGACTGGCAGGAGGACAACGGCGTCTGGAATCAGAACGTTTTTGCCTACTACCTCTCTATCGCCTGTAACCACTGCGAAGACCCGGCGTGCACCAAGGTCTGCCCGAGCGGGGCAATGCACAAGCGCGAAGATGGTTTTGTGGTGGTTAATGAAGAGGT